>NZ_JBVJVO010000006.1:279320-465624 GCF_055603625.1 Streptomyces sp. NPDC037273 | reverse complement strand
ACCCTGGTCACCGCCAACCAGAGGCGCGGCCTGACCCGCCTCATGGCCACCGCCGGCATCGTGCCCCGGACCACCCAGGTCCGCTCCGGCGAGGAAGCGCTCCACCGGATCACCGGCGCCCGGACCCCCTCCGGCGTCCCGGTCACCATCACCGCGCCGACGGCCGAGCCGCGTAAGCGCGGCCCGGTGTCCCGCGGTCGGCGTAGCGCCGCCTCGGCGGCCCGCCGCGCGAGCTCACAGCGGGCCGGCGCGTGAGCCCGCGGCGGTCCGCCGCCCGCCCGGCGGTCCGCAGGTCATGTGAAGGGGAATCCGACTCATCTCTCCAGGAGGCATTTTGACGCTGGCCCAGACTTTGACGCTGGTTCGGACGCAGCCCCACTCAGCGAACGCCAACCCCGTGGACAGGAAGGTGGCCGACCCCACGGAAACGGCCGCACCGCGGGTCGGTGACGACATGACCGTGGAAGTGGCCCTGTCCGTCGTGATCAGTGCCCGCTCGGAGCATCTGCTCATCTGCGACGACGACGGTCTGTGTACCCGGCTGGTCACCCGGGCCCAGCTCGCCGCCGTCCGTGACAGCAGCGCGTACACGGACCGCATCCGGCTGCGCGACATCCCTGGCGACCGCCGGCCGTTCACCTCGCCCCCCACCCGGATCGCCCCGGCCGGACACCCCACGAGGAACCACTGGAGCGCCGCCTTGCCCGGAGCGGCCGGACAAGGCGGAGCTCCGGCGAAGTCCTGAGGGCCATGGCCGCCGCCACCGGAACAGCCGGAGGAGGGCCCGACCCGCACACGTGCGGGTCGGGCCCTCCCGCGTACGACGGGCTTCCCGGCCGAGCTGCGACAAAGGACTACTTCCCCTCTCGACACACAAAAATCTATCTCGGCCAGAGTAGACATTGAGTGGTGACGTGGTTATGGTTTCTCTCGTAGCCCAGAGAGACAAGAAGGCCGGGCAGAGATGAACTGCCGGGCAGCAGTACCCGCAAGTGCGGTTGGCAGGGCGGTGCGGTGGTGGAGTTCCGAAGCCAGGATCGTCAGCAGGACGGCGACGGGACTGACGACCGCACCGGGTGGCCCGCAGTGATCAGGGGCCGCCAGTACCAGCAGTACGCAGTCCCCGTTGGGAAGCAGTTGATAACCGAGGGAAGAACGGAGGGACCGAGCGCCATCAGGATCGCCCGGGCGGAACTCTCGACCCCGGGTACCGCAGGACATCGATAGTGAGGTGGTCTCCGGTCAAGCAATCGCGATCCCCGCGAGCCCGACAGTGTCTCGGTCGGGTCGGCGGAAACAGAAGGCCGGTGCAGTATCAGGACCGGCAGATGGTGTAGTAGTTCCTTCGGGGCCCTGGTGCCAGTACGGCACCAGGGCCCCTCCACGCGTTCACCAGAGAGGTGCAAGTGACAGCAGACGACTCCTTCGGCCGTCTCGACGACGACGACTACCCCGCCTACACGATGGGCCGGGCCGCCGAGATGGTCGGCACCACCCAGGGATTCCTGCGCGCCCTCGGCGAAGCGCGCCTCATCACTCCGCTGCGTTCCGGCGGCGGCCACCGCCGCTACTCCCGCTACCAGCTGCGCATCGCCGCCCGCGCCCGGGAGCTGGTCGACCAGGGCACCCCCATCGAGGCCGCCTGCCGCATCATCATCCTCGAAGACCAGCTCGAAGAAGCCCAGCGCATCAACGCCGAGTACCGCCGCGCCGCCGAATCATCCCCGCCGCCGGCCTCGGAATGAGTCGAGTGAACCCGTCGATCGCGCGGAGCCCTGCTTCGATACGGGTTCCCGCCGTCCTCTCCTGAACAGCTCACCGATCCTGTGGCCCCGCGTGTCCACGACGACATGGGTCCGCCACTCGCGGATGTCCGCCATCGGTCACCGGTTCGGGAAGCACTTCGGCTGCCTGGGTGACGTTGTCCTGCGGCGACGTCCAGTCGGCCATCGTCCCCCGCCGGTCCCCCACGTGCTCCGTGCCTCGTCGAGCGTTGTACCGGCGACCGCGTCCTGTGTGGCGGGCCCGGCCGTCGAGGCGCATCCTGGTGGCGAGATCGCCGGTGGCGGGCCCGGCTCCCGTGCCCGCCGGGGCGCGGCACATGCGCTGCACGGGCCGTCCGCCGCCCTGCGGAAGGGAGCGGGATGACAGTCGGATCGCCCGGGGATCCCGATCGCTCGGAGAGCTTCGGGGAGGAGCTGCTGGGTGGCCTCCTGGACCGGTCCCACGAGCTGCCACCGCATCAGGTCGGGCCGGTGCTCGCCGACACGGTGGCGCGGCTGGGAGGACGGGAACCGCAGATCCTGCTCCAGGACTACGGACAGCAGCGGCTGGTCCCCCTGCCGGGCGAAGGGCTGGCGGACGGCGAACCGCAGGCCATCGACGGCTCCGAGGCCGGCCGGTGCTTCCTCACCTCACGCCCGGTCGAACTCGTACTGCCCGACGGCGTACGGGTCGTGCTGCCCTTGCTGGACGGCGGCGACCAGGCAGGCGTCCTGGCGGTCACCCTGGACGCCGTCGATGACGACGACCGCCGCCTCCTGCGCAGGATCGCCGGGCTGATCGCCGCCATGTTGCAGACCAAGAACAGCCATACCGATCTCTTCTTCCGCACCCGTCGCAGCGAACCGATGAGCGTCGCCGCCGAGATCCAGTGGTCGCTGCTGCCGCCCCTGTCGATGGTGACGCCGCGCGTCACCGTCGCCGGCGTCCTCGAACCCGCCTACGACGTGGCGGGCGACAGCTTCGACTACGCCCTGAACGGGGACACCTTCCACCTCGCCATGATCGACGCCATGGGCCACGGTCTGGACGCGGCCACGATGGCCACCGTGACCATCGGCGCGTACCGGCACGCCCGCCGGATCAGCATCGAACTGTCCGAGATCTACCTCTTCATGGACCGCGCCGTGGCCGAGCAGTTCGCACCCGACCACTTCGTGACCGCGCAGATGATGCGGCTGGACACGAACACCGGCCGCCTCCAGTGGGTCAACGCCGGGCACCCCGCCCCCATGCTGATCCGCGGGCACCGCGTCGTAGGCCGCCTGGACAGCCCCACGACCCTGCCCGTCGGCTTCGGAGGAGCACAGCCACAGGTCAGCGAAGTGTCGCTCGCACCAGGGGATCGCGTCCTCTGCTTCACCGACGGACTGATCGAGGAACACAAGAGCGGACAGGAGGAGTTCGGCGAGGACCAGCTGATCGACTGGGTGAACCAGCTGGAGAAGGCGGACCGAGAGGTACGCGCGGTGGCACGGGACCTCTCCCACACCCTCAAACGGGCACGGGGCGACGCCACTTCGGACGACGCCACGCTGGTCCTGGTCGAGTGGCGCGGATGACCTTCCGGAAATCGCCCGGCGGGAAATGGCCTGGTCAGAGCAGCTCGTCCGGCCGCTGGGCGGAGTACGCTGAAGGTACCGGGAGTAAGTCGAGCACCCGCTCCCACGCGGACGTCGTTTCCGGCGATCAAGACACTGGGCCGCCCTGCAGGGCGGCCCGGAGACGGGTCCGCGTTCATGACCACCACCGTCGCATTCCCTGCTTTCGGCGCGCCTTTCGCTGACGCCGAAGACCACACTCGCCGGCCTCTTGGACGGTGCCTGGTGGCCTCGTTCGCATGACCTGGCCGTCGAAACTTCCGCCTCTGGTCGACGCGCTGGAGGAGCACTTCGGACGCATCACGCGCGTCGCGGTGAACCCCACCCGCTGGCCCGTCGTCCCGCACAAGGTCGCCGCCACCGGGCACACCGTGCACGTCGGCTGGTTCACCGAACAGGATCCCGACAAGATGATCCTGCTCTCGTACGCCGTCGACCGCTGCGACCTCCTGGTGATCCCGCCCGAAACCGAACCCGCCTCAGCAGCACGGCTCATGACCGCCGCCGCCCTCCCCGGCAGCGCCCTGGCCGCCGGCGCCCTGATGTCCGACGAGGCCGCGATCAGCCGACGCATACGGGACACCCGGGACGCCCGCGGCAGCGAGGACGCCTGGGAGACCGACGGCGGCGCGGACCCGGCGCCCCCGCGACACCCGCTCATCGGCGCGCGGATGATCCCCATGCCGGGCAGGACTCGGTCATGGCGACACTCCGCGAGCGACAGGTCTACCGCGAACGGGTCCAACCGCCGCCTGCACCTACCTCGCCGGCGAGGACCTGATCACCGTCGACTGGGAACCGGGCAACACCCCCGCGATGGTCTCCCTCACCCACCAGGAAATCCGCCGCCTGAAGTCGGCGGCCGTGCCACAACGTGCCAGGAGCAGCGGTGAACAACGGTCGGCGGGCGGGGCCGCCGTTCAGGAGAGGGCTCGGCGGAGGGCGTGTTTGTCGGGCTTGCCGATGCTGCTGAGGGGGATGGCCTGCAGGACGTGGAAGGTGTGGGGGACGTGGAGGGGGGTCTTGCGGGCGGCGACGAAGCGGCGTAGGTCGTCGAGGTCGGCGTGGTGGCCGCGGGCGGGGACGATGGCGGCGTGGACGTGCTCCGACGTGTCGTCGTGGCGCATGCCGAAGACGGCGCACTGGGCGATGGCGGGGTGGGCCGTCAGGACCTCCTCGATCTCGCTGGGATAGACCCGGGTTCCGTCGACGGTGATCGTGTCGTGGCCTCGGTCGGCGAGGAAGAGGTAGCCGTCGTCGTCGAGGTAGCCGATGTCGCCGGTGCGCACCCAGCCGTCGCTCAGCACGCGGGCGGTCAGTTCGGGCTGCTTCCAGTAGCCGTTCATGGCGCTGTGGGCGCGGGCGTGGATCTCGCCTTCGCCGCCGTTCGGGAGGACGTCGCCGTGCCCGTCGACGACGCGGAGTTCGACGCCGGGCATGGCGCGGCCGACGGTGATCTGTCCGTGCCGGCCGACGCGGTCGTGTTCTTCGGGGCCCACCTCGGTGAGCCCGAGCGTCTCGTTCTGTCCGTACCAGCTGTGCAGCACCTTCCCGAAGACGCTCTCGGTCTGCCGCAGCCTGGTCGTCGACGCGGGGCTGCCGCCGTAGGTGACCTGCCGGACGCTGGAGGTGTCGGTGGCGGGCAGCGCGGGATGGTCGAGGAGCCGGTGCAGGAGGGGCGGCTGGAGGAACAGCCGGGTGATCCGCTCGCGTTCGATCGCCGCGAGGGCCTCGCCGGGGTCGAAGGCGGGCTGGAGGACGACGGAGCCGCCCTGGAGGAGCGCCACGTCCGCCCAGAGCCCCGCGATGTGCGTGAGCGGCGTACACGCGAGATAGCGGGGCGGGGCGCCCGTGGGGGAGCACAGGTGGTCCAGGGTGCGGCGGTACGGGCCGTGCTTCATCTGCAGGCTCTTCGGCAGCCCGGTCGTGGTGCCGCCGGTGTGGCGGATGCACCAGTCGTCGGCGGGTCCGACGGGCACGGTGACGGGCTCCGACGGCTGCCCGGCCGCCGCCGCGCAGATGTCGTCGGCGTGCGGATGCGGGCCCAGCGTCGCCAGCATCGGCACGTGGAGCAGCGGTTTCAGCCGGTCCAGGTCCGCGTATCGGGTCGGGTCGGCCAGCAGCAGCTCGGTGTCGGCGACGTCCACCAGGTGCGCCAGGGCGTCCGCGTTCAGCCCGTCGTACAGGGGTGTCACGCGCGCCCCGGCCAGGTTGGCCGCGTAGCGCGCGACGAGCGCCTCGGCGGTGTTGCCGGTGAGCAGGGAGACGGTCTGGCCGGGCCGGACGCCGCGCGCGATCAGCTCTCGGGCGAGCCGGTGGACGCTGTCGCGCAGCTCGCCCCCGGTGATCCGCCGGCGGTCGGGGCAGATGATCACGGGCAGGGCGGGCCGGCGCGCCAGGGTGTGGAGGAGGGCGTCCGTGTAGGTGACGAAGCCGTGGTCGGCGGAGTCGGGCGTCACGGCCGTCTCGGGCCGGAGGTCGGACATCGGTGTCCTTCGGGAGTTCGGGAGAGGGACGGGATGAGTGCGGGGGCGGGCTGGTCGTCGTGGGGCGCCGGGGGGGCCGTCACGGGACCAGGGCGGCCGGCCTGGCGTGGTGTTCGACGGGCGTGAGGTACGGCAGGTCGTCGAGGGACTGGTCGGTGAAGAAGCGATCCAGCAGCTCGGACATCTCCGACGGCCGTTCGAGATGGCAGAGGTGGTCGGCGCCCCGGATCAGGGTGAAGACGCTTCCGGCGATGGTCGCGGCGACCTCGCGCCCCAGGTCGGGGTGGGTGAGGCTGTCGTGTTCACCGGTGAAGACCAGCGCCGGAACGTCCCGGACACCCCCGGGCCGTAGCCCCTGCCAGTCGATGACGCGGTACGTCGAGGCGAGATGCCGGGGGATGTCGGCCCGCGTGACCGAACCCATCGTGCGGGAGAGGACACGGGTGACGACCGCGCGCTTGTGGACGTCCCGCTCGGCGGGGGACAACAGGGCCGCGATGCTCATACGGGCGTAGGCGCCGGCGTCACCCGACTCCAGGGCGTCGGCCATCGTCCGCAGCGCGGCGCGCTGGTCCGGCGGGTAGACGGGAGCGGCGCCCACCAGGGCCAGGCGGGCGACGCGCTCGGGATGTCTCTGGGCCAGGCCGTACGCGATCGGCATGGCGTAGGAGGCCCCGAAGACGTTCACCCGTCCCAGGCCCAGCCGGTCCAGCAGGTCCACCAGCGCACCGGTGAGGAAGTCGAAGTCGTACGAGGCGGGCAGCACGTCGGCCGCGCCCGATCCCGGCAGGTCCACGCTGATGACGGTCGCGGACGCCGCCCAGCGCGCTTCGAGCCGCTGGTAGGCGTACATGTCCTGGAAAGCGCCGCCGAGTACGACGACGGGCTCGGTGGCGGGAGCGGCGTTCTCGACGATCCGGCACCGGTACCCGAAGCCGTCGAAGGTGAGGTGACGGATCCTCTCAATGTTCATGCCCGGTCAACAGGGACGTGCGGGCATAGGACACGGGATGGGTGATCATCTGACCGGCCGCCGGTCCTGTCCACCCGCGGCCCGTCCGTAACCCTTCCGGAACCCGTCAGGGCCGCCCTCCGGCCGTCGCCAGAGGCACCGGGGCTGCCGTTCGGCGCCCTGTCAGCAGCGCCGCCGCGATGACGGCGAAGAGCGTGAGGGCGGCCGTCAGGCCGAAGGCGTGAGCGAAGGCCGTGGCACTGTGGCCGCCGCGCTGGAGCAGGACGGCGAGGGCGGCGATACCGAAGGAGCCGCCGAGCTGCTGGAGGATGCGCGTCATGGTGCTGGCGTCCGCGACCTGGGAGTCCGCCAATCCCTGGTAGGCACCGACCGTGACGGCGAGGTTGACGGCGCTCGTACCGAAACCGCGGAGGAACAGGGCGACGGCGATGACCGAGCCCTCAGCCACCGAGGCGGCGAAGGGCCACGTCGCGACCGCGCTCAGCAGCAGGCCGGCCACCACGACCGGACGCGGCCCGATCCTGTCGGTGAGCACGCCGGCCACCCGCGCCGCCAGCGCCCCGACGCCCTGCGGAACCAGCAGGAGCCCGGTGGCGACGACGCCCTTGTCGAGTACGAGCTGGCAGTACAGCGGCAGCAGGAACATCCCGCCGTACATGGTCGAACCGCCGACGAACATCAGCACCGCCGACGCGGCGAAGGAACGCAGCCGGAACAGACCCATGTCGATGAGGGGCGCGCCGCTCCTCAGGCTCCGTCCGACGAACGCGGCGACCAGGACGGCCCCCGCCGCCATCGGCAGCAGCACCCGCCCTCCTCCCCCACCGTCCTGGCCGCCGCACTGCGCGAGCCCGTACACGAGCGCGGTCAGGCCCGGACAGACCAGCACCAGCCCCACGACATCGAGGCGGGAGGCCCGCTGCCGGGGATCCGCGGGCACACCTCGCCAGGCGAGGAACAGCGCGAGCGCGCAGACGGGCAGGTTGACGTAGAAGATCCAGCGCCAGTCGAGATGCCCGAGCAGCAGCCCGCCGAACACCGGCCCCAGAACCGGGCCGAGGAGAGCCGGCAGCGAGACGACCGCGACGAGCCGCCCGACCTGCCGGCCGCCGCTGGCCCGGATGACGATGGTCTGCAGGACCGGCATCATCAGCCCCCCACCGGCCCCCTGCACACTCCTGAACACGACCAGCGACCCGACGCTCCAGGCACAGGCACACAGCAGCGAGCCGACGAGGAACAGGACCAGCGCGCCCAGCCAGACCCGCCGCGTCCCGAACCGGTCACCTGCCCAGCCGCTCACCGGCATGACCATCGCGAACGCCAACAGATAGGCGGTACTCACCCACTGCACGGTCGTCGTCGACGCACCGAGGTCGTCGGCGAGGGTGTCGACCGCGACCGAGACGATCGTGCTGTCGAGCAGCGGAGCGAAGGCCCCCACGGCGAGCACACCGCACAGCCTGAGCAGCGCGGGATCAAGACGTTCCTTGGGCATGTGCCCCCTCGGTCGACACGGATGCACTCCGACGACAACGACCAGGGGGCCGATGCCGTCACGGACCGCGCCGCCCGGTGCGTGCGTTTCCGCAGGTCAGGCAGGTGACAATGACCCTGAGATTGCGCGCCGCGCCGGAGGACCGGATGGTGAAAACCATGCAGAGCCGTCCCGGACCCCGGAGCGACGCACCGGCATGAGCAGCGCGTCGTTCGCCTCCGTGCGCCGCAGCGTCGCGCCGCTGGAGCTGTTCTTCGACCTGGTCTTCGTCTTCGCCGTCGGCCAGCTCGCCCACCACCTGCACGGCGAGCTCTCCTGGCGCGGGGCCGCCGAGACCGCGGTGATGCTCGTCGCCGTCCTCAGCACCTGGGCCCTGACCAGCTTCGACGCCACCTTCCTCGACGTCGCCAAGCCCCGGACCCGGTGGCTGGTCCTGGTGGTGATGGGGCTGGGCCTGTTCATGAACGCCCAGATCCCGCACGCCTTCGCCGACCGGCCGTGGGCCTTCGCGATTCCACTGGTCGTCATCCTGCTCCTGGTCGACGTCTTCGCCGCCGTGACCGCCCCGACCCCCGTCCTTCGCCGGCACTACCGCCGCGTGACGGCCTGGGCCGTCGTGTCGGTGCCGCTGTGGCTGACCGGCGCGGCCATGGACCACGGACCGCGCCTGGCCTGGTGGGCGGCGGCGGCCGCCGTCGACATGCTGGGTGTCTGGCTGGCCCACCCCCTGCCGCGCGACCGGCTCTCGTCCCGAGGCCTGGTCTTCGACGCCGAACACATGGTGGAACGGATCCGCCTGTTCATCATCATCCAGCTCGGCGAGACGGTCCTGACCATCGGCACGGCGATCTCGGGGGCCCCGGTGGACGCGGCGCCCGTGACGGCCGGCCTCGGCGTCTTCGTCGCCCTCGTGTGCCTGTGCGCCAGCTACTTCCAGGGCGGCGAGGACATCCTCGCCCGGCACGTCGCCACCACCACCGACAAACTGCTGCCGGTCCGCCGCGCCGTCAGCGGCCAGTACCCCACCCTGGCCGGCCTCGTCGCCCTCGCCGTCGGCGCCGAACTCGCCATCAGCCACCCCACCGGCCACGGCGGCACCACCCTCAGCCTGCTCCTCTTCGGCGGCCCGATCCTCTACGTCATCACCCAAGCCTGGTGGTATCGCGCCTCCACCGGACAGGCATGGGGCGCCCGCCTCCTCGCCTGCCTCGCCTTCGCCCTCGCCGGCGCCGTCACCCTCCGGCTCCCCCCGCTGGCCTCGGTACTGATCCTCGACGCCATCCTCATCGCCCTGGTCACCACCCTGCGGCAGGTGCACCGCCGGGTTCTCACGGGGATGCGGACGTGAAGGGCCGTGGCGGGTACGCGGGGGCGCATACTGGCAGCAATGACAAAGCCCAGTGCACCGAAGCGCTTTTTGCCCACCAGTCCCTTCAAAGCCCCGGTCGCGCCGCCGCCCAAGGAGTTCGCCGTAGGCGACCAGGTCACGCACGACGTGTACGGCCTCGGCCGGGTGATCGGCATGGAGGACGGGATCGCGGCGGTCGTGGACTTCGGCTCGACGCAGGAGCGGATCTTGAGTCCGTACGCCAAGATGAGCAAGCTGTAGCACCGCCGTGCCCGGTCCGGGCTCCGCAGGTCAGCGGCCCGGGGCGTCGTCGTTGCCCGGCGTCCCCGCGGCCAGACGGGCCGTCACCGTGCTCAGCCACAGGAGGCCGAGGGCGGCGCCGGCGGTGAAGGCCAGGACCGAGGCGGCCGAGGCCATGAAGCCGGCGAGGACGACGGCGGGCACGACGCGGGACGCGAGGGCCCAGCCGCGGAGGCCCCGGGCCGCGAGGGGGCGGGCCAGGACGAAGAAGGCGGCGCACAGGGCGAGGTAGCCGATCATTCCGCCGAACATGTGGACGGCGCCGTGCCCGCTCATCACGGTCGTGTCGGGCGCCCCGGCGGGGAAGCCCGCGCCGGCATCGGCGGGGAAGGCCGCCGCGGCCCAGAAGGAGGCGCCGAAGACGCCGACGAGGGCCGGGCCCCACGTGCTCCCGGGGCCACCGCGCAGCGCCCGGCGCAGTCCGGTCGCGGCGGCGAGCAGCAGAGCGCCGGTGAGCAGGAAGTTCGCCGTCTGGATCCAGCCCGCCTCGCCGAGGGCGAGCTGGCTGATCGCGTTCCGGGTGAAGTCGAAGCCGTCCCGCGCGAAGCCCTGGGCGAGTCCGGCCGCGAGGAACAGCGGCCCCGCCACGACACCGCCGGCCAGGGCCCGCCGCGCCATGGGCCGCGCGGTGGGTGCGGTGGAAGGGACGTGGCGGGGTGCGGTGAGCGTGTCGGTCATGGCGGGGCCTTCCTCGCTGTGTCGTGGTCGCCTGTATGACCGGTGACGCGGAGAAGAGTCATCGCTCCCGCCGGTGTGCGCTCGATCACACGCCGGTCGGGCTGCCTCCCGTGGTTGTCCGGAGCGGCTCTACCGCGCGGGACGCCGCACTTTCATAATGGGGCCCTGGTTTTCCGGGTGGGGGAGGCTTCGGTGTCGTCGGAGGGTCGGGGAACGCGGGTCCCGGAGGCGTTACGCGCCGTGGCGCGGGAGCGGGGGCTGGGGGCGCGCAAGGGGCTCGTGTGGAACGAGCCGAGGCGCTTTCCGTGGGGTGGCGTGCTGCCCGTGGGGGCGCTCGGGGTGTTCCTGGGGTGGGTGGCCGTGTCGTTCGCGATCGAGGACCAGCGGGAGCAGGGGGCCTGGTACTACTCGCTTCCGCTGCTCGTGCTCGCGGCGATCCCGCTGGGGTTCGTCGCATACTTCCTCCTCGTCTGGCTGCTCCGTCCGCACCCGTCCCAGGTCTGGGTGGCCTGGTACGAGCACGGCGCCGTCCGGCACGCCGAGCGTGGGGAGACGTGGGCGTACACCTGGGACGAGATCGCCTCGGTCACCCGGCAGGACGTCAAGGTGACCAACGGGGTCACGAGCGCCACCACGCACCTCCTGAGCATTCGGTCCGAGGACGGCGCCGAGATCGTGGTGGGGGACGAGTTCGGCGGGATGGTCCCGTTCGCGGACGGTCTCGGCGACGCGTTCAGCCGCGCCCGGGTGCCGAGGGACGCGGCCCGGCTTGAGGCCGGTGAACGGATCGGCTTCGGTCCGGTCGACATCGACATGTCCGGCGTCGGGCAGGGCGACCGCCGCATCGGCTGGCGTGAGGTGGAGCGGGTCGGTGTGCGGCAGGGCCGCGTGGAGATCCGCCGTCACGGCGACCGCAAGCCGTGGACGACGCTCCCGGCTCCCGGCTTCCCCAACCTGCCGGTCTTCCTGACCCTCGCCGACGCGCTGCGGCGGCAGCACGGGTCCTGAGGGGCTTTCGGCACCGGCCACCCACGCGGGAACGAAGCCCCGGGTCAGGGACCCGGGGCTTCGTCGTGGTGCGTGACTCCGGCTACGGGGTCGTGGGGAGGGAGGCCCACCAGGTGGAGGGGGCGGCGACGGCGTACCCGAGGGATTCGTAGAGGGGGCGGCCGAGTTGGGAGGCGGTGAGGGTGAGGGGGAGGTGGGAGAGGGTGGTGAGGGAGCCGAGCATGATGGCGCGGCCGACGCCACGGGAGCGGAAGGCGGAGGAGGTGCCGACCCAGTAGTGGCTGCCGATGCCGTCGGCGACGACGCTCAGGCAGGCGCCGGCGGGGGTGCCGTCGACCAGGGCGACGGAGATGTCGACGCCGGGTTCCTCGACGAGGGCCGGGGGGAAGAGTTCGCCGGGGGTGTACGGCTCGAAGCCGGTGAGGTCGAAGCTCTCGATGACGATGCGTTCGGCGGCCTGGAGGTCTTCGGGCCGCGTGGCCGGCGTGACGTCCAGGGACGGTTCCGCCACCAGGCCCGGCTGCCGGAGCATGACCGGCATCTGCCAGTGACGCAGCGGGATGTGGCTGAGGTCGGTGGAGCTGAAGGGGTCCTCGATCGTCACCGGGCCCGCCAACTCGTGGATCACGTCGCCCAGCTCGGCCACTTCGGACGCGTCCAGGTCGGCTTCCTGGATCAGGACGCGTGAGCCGGTGCGTTTGTCGCCGCTCACCGCGACGAAGCCTCGATGGCGGATGACCTCGTGGCCTCTGCTGCGGCCGGTCGCGGCCCACAGCGCGGCCGAGTTGCGGGCCTGGCGGAGCGGGGCGTCGGCGAGGGACACGACGGCGGCGGGGGCGGTCGTGGACTGGTCCGGAGAAGTGGATCTTGTCGTCATTGGGCTTACGGTAGTGCGCGGTTGAGGCCGCACACAGGGCAATTCCGTACTCGTCGAGTGGGCCATTTCGGGCCGTGCCTCAGGGGGTCGGGCCCGCTTCGATGCCGTCGAGGACGAGGTCGAGGCCGGTCTCGAAGCGCCAGGCCGGGTCGTCCTTGTGCCGGGCGCCGGCGATGTAGCGCTGGTAGGCGGGGTAGCGGCCGGTGCCCAGGAGGTAGGTCATCTGGGGGGCGAGGCCGGTGCGGACGGCGTGGCCGTCGGTCCAGCCCTTGCCCTCCATGAGTTGGCGGAGGGCGACTTCGGAGCCGACCGTGCCGTGCGTGTACGCCTCGACCGTGCGGACCGCGACCATGGTCGTGTCCGGGTCCAGACCCGCGCCGTCGAGGGCCGCGAGTGCCCGTTCGGCGACGGCCATCCGGTTCGGGGTCAGCGCGTAGGCCGCCTGGGGCGGGAGCTGGGCGAGCCAGGGGTGGCGGAGGACCAGGGCGCGGGTGTGCAGCGCGAAGGTGCGCAGGCTTTCGCGCCAGGCGGGCGTGGAGCCGGGGGCCGCGTCGGCTTCCGTGGCGGCCTCCGCGGCTTCCGTGGTGGCCTCCGCGGCTTCCGCCTGGGCGGACAGTTCCTCGTAGGCCAGGTCGACCATCAGCTCCAGGACGTCGTCCTTGCCGGAGACGTAGCGGTACGCGGCCATGGGGACGACGCCGAGTTCAGTGGCGAGGCGGCGCATGGTGATGGCGTCGAGGCCGTCCGCGTCGGCGATGGCCAGGGCGGTGGTGGCGATGCGGCGGGGGGTGAGGGTCTGGCGGGGGGCGGGGGCCGGGTTCTCCAGGCGCTGCCAGAGGGAGGTGTCCGGCTGGGCGGGGTTCTGCTTGCGCGTGGCCACGGGCGGCGCCTCCTCGGGGGTCGGTGTGTACATCGTATACGGGAGGGGGTGGACGCTGTACACAGCCGTGTGTACGTTGTACTCGCTGGTGTACGTCGTACACATCGCGTTTCTCTTCGGGAGGTTTCCTGTGAACGACCAACTGCGCGTCGCCGTCATCCTCGGCAGCACCCGCGAAGGCCGCTTCGGCCGCGTCGTGGCCGACTGGGTGACCGGCAGGATCGCCGAGCGCCCGGACATGAGCGCCGACCTGATCGACCTGCTCGAAACGCCTCTTCCGACGGTCTTCCCCGAGCTCGGCCGGCCCCCGGAGTCGGCGGAGGCACGCGCCCAACTGGAGGCCGTGTCACCGCGGATGGCGGACGCCGACGCCTTCGTCATCGTCACGCCCGAGTACAACCACAGCTTCCCGGCCGTCCTGAAGAACGCCATCGACTGGCACAGCACCGAATGGCACGCCAAGCCGGTGTCCTTCGTCTCCTACGGAGGCTTCTCCGCCGGACTGCGCGCCGTCGAGCAGCTCCGCCTCGTCCTGGCCGAACTGCACACCGTGACCCTGCGCGACACCGTCGGATTCCAGGGCGTGTGGGCCCAGTTCGACGAGGACGGCGCTCCCCGCGACCCCGCCGCCGAGGCCGCCGCCAAGACCATGCTCGACCAGCTCGCCTGGTGGGGGCGGACCCTGCGGTACGCCAAGTCCGTCCAGCCGTACGCCGCCTGATCATGGAAACCAAGGAAACGAGAAGCGGGTTGACCACGGCCGGCCCCGCTCCCCCGTACCGGGGCCCCCTCGGCCTCGCCGTGACCGGGCTGCTGCTCGGCATGTTCCTGGCGATGCTCGACGGGCTCGTGGTGGGCACCGCGCTGCCGACGATCGTGGGTGAGCTCGGCGGGCTGAAGGCCTTGTCGTGGGTGGTGACCGCGTACCTGCTCGCGGGGGCCGCGGCCACGCCCGTCTGAGGGAAGGCCGGTGACCTCTACGGCCGCAAGGGCACGTTCATGGCGGCGATCGGGCTGTTCCTGGCCGGGTCGGTACTCGCGGGGCTTTCGCAGAGCATGAACCAGCTGATCGCGTTCCGCGCGGTGCAGGGGCTGGGGGCCGGTGGGCTCATGGTGGGGGCGCTCGCGCTGATCAGGGTGCTCGTGCCGCTCCGGCGCAGTGCGCGGATCCAGTCGCTGATCGCGGTCGTGCTGCCGGTCGCGTTCGTCGGCGGCCCCTTGGTCGGCGGGTTCCTCACCGAACGGGTCGGGTGGCGCTGGACGTTCTACGTCAACCTCCCGCTCGGCGCTCTCTCCCTGCTGCTCATCGCCGCGACCGTCCGGCTGCGCACCGCCCGCGTCAAGGCGCGGGTCGACGTCCTCGGTACCGCCCTGCTCACCACCGCCATCGTGGCGTTCACCCTGCTCGGCAGCTGGGCCGGCACCCGCCACGGGTGGACCTCGCCGACGGTCCTCGGCCTCGCGGTGGCCGGGGCGGCGGCGACGGCGGGCTTCGTCCGCGCCGAGCGCCGTGCCGTCGAGCCGGTCATCCCGCTCCGGCTCTTCGCCGACCGCGACTTCGGGGTGGCGCAGGTCATCAGCTTCCTCGCGGGCGCGGTGATGCTCGCGCTCGCCACCTACCTGCCGCAGTACACGCAGTTCGTCCGGGGCTCCTCGCCGACCGCGGGCGGCCTGCTGCTGCTCCCGCTGATGCTCGGCATGCTGGGCGCGCAGACCGCGGCCGGCCACTGGATCGCGCGGACCGGGCGCTACCGGGCCCCGACGGTCCTCGGCGGCGCGCTGATGGCGGTCGGCGTGGCGCTCCTGCTGCTGCTGGACGAGCACACGACAGCGGCGCCGGCCGCCGGCCTGACGCTCGTCGCCGGGGCGGGGATCGGGCTGCTGATGCAATGCAGCCTGCTCATCACCACGTACAGCGCGCCCGCCCGCGACGCGGGCGCCGCCGGTGGCACGGTCACCCTGCTGCGTACCGTCGGCGGCTCGCTCGGCATCGCGGTCCTCGGCGCCCTCTACGCGGGACGCCTGGAGGCCGGCCTCCCCTCCGGCGTACCCGCCGGCCTGCCCCCGGTCGACCTCCAGGCCCTGCCCGGCACGGTCCGCACCGTCTTCGCCCACGCCGGCACCGACGGCCTCCACGCCCTGCTCCTGGGGGCACTCGTGCCGGCGGCGGCCGCCTTCGCGACCGCCTGGCTGATCCGCGAGAGGCCGCTGCTCGGGGGTGGTCAGCAGGAGGGCGAGGCTGCCTGAGCGGCGGCGACGAGGAAGCCCCGGGTCGGAGGGCCCGGGGCTTCTCGTCGTGGGGCGGGGGTGGTCAGCGGGGGCGGCGGCGGGTGGTCAGGCGGAGGGCGAGGCCGGTGGTGAGGGCCGCGGCGGCGAGGAGGCCGGCGAGGAGGGTCCAGGTGCCGGCACCGGTGTCGGGGAGGAGGCCGCCGTCATCGTCCGGGTTCGGGCCGGGTCCGGGTCCCGGGCCGGGGCCGGGGCCCGGAGGGGTGGGGGTCGGGGTCGGGGTGGGCGGGGTGTCGAAGGTGTTGGTGACGGTGATGGTGGCGTCGCCGTCGGCCGTGATCACGGCCGGGTTCTCCGGGGTGGGGTGGTCGACGACGGTCTGGGCGGCGCCGCCGGTGCCGGTCTCCTCGGCCCAGCAGCGGGTGTTCACCGGGAGGGGGCTGATGACGACCGGGTCGCCGGCGGTGAGCTGGTACGTCTTGTGGAGGACGAGGTCGCTCGGGTTGCCGGAGGCGTCGGGGAGGGCGCAGGAGACCTCGACGTCGAAGGTGAGGTCCTCGGCGGAGGAGGCGCCGGGGCCGGCGAGGGTCTTGATCAGCTTGAGGGCGCCGAAGACGTAGGTGTTGGTGATCTCCGCGGTCTGTACGGAGGGGGTGCCGATGGCGGGTGCGATGGTGACCTTCACCGGGTCGCCGGTGGGGTGGTCGGAGCTGCCGCCGCGGGCCGAGGTCTCCCAGACCTCGCACTCGGCGCCGGCCGGGATGCCGTCGAGGGTGACGGGCTTGGTGGCGGAGACGCGGTAGTCCTGGTCGAGGACGGTGCGGGGCGGCCGGCCCTGGGGGTCGATGACGCAGGTGACGTGGAAGGGGTACGGGGTCCTGGCGAGGGCCGGGCCGATCTTGTCCGGGTGGTCGCCGAGGGATTTGACCAGGCGCAGGGAGCCGTAGGCGAGGGCGACGCCGACCTGGATGGGCTCGTTGGGCTGGAGGACGCGGGGGGAGCCGGCGCGGTCGGTGGTCTCGTTGTGGGCGTACGAGTTCCAGGCGATGGTCGGGTCGCCGTCGTGGGTGACGTCGAGCGGGGTGTCCATGGCGAAGGTGACGTCGACGGTCCCGCCGGGGGCGAGCGGGGTGGGGAAGGTGAGGTCGAGTCGGGTGCCGACGGCCTTCGGGCCGAAGGTGTCGTCCCAGGTGCCGGCGGCGCAGCGGGCGGCGTTCGAGCCGGCGCCGCCCATGGCGAGGTCGTCGGTGCAGAGGGGTTCGTCGTTCTCGTACGAGACGGTCATGGTGCCGGGGCCGGTGAGCTGGGGCCGGGTGGCGAGGGTGGGGCGCTTGTCCCAGGCGGTGCCGCGGGGCTGGTCGAGGAGGACGCCCCGGTCTCCCTGGACGGGGAAGCGGTCGACGACGCGCATGGCGGTGCCGGGTTCGGTGCCGGAGTTCTGGATGCGCATCAGGTAGTGGTAGCGGTCGCCCGGGTTGACCAGGGCGACGCAGGGGTTGGTGGTGTAGCGGCGGCCGGTGGTGTCGGTGGCCGTGAGGCAGGAGGTGTCGCCGACGTCGACGACCTTGCCCGAGCGGAGGTCGTACCAGCCGAGGGCGTCGTTGCCGGAGACCCATTTGCGGGCGGCGAAGGAGGCGCCGGACTTGGCGGTCAGGGTGGCCTGGGCGACGCAGTAGAGGCCGTCGCCGAAGGTGCCGCCGTTCTGGGAGGGGCCGTCGCAGGCCAGGTCGGGGTCGGAGGAGGTGGCGCCCATGGTGTTGGTGGCGACGTCACCGGCGCCGATGCCGGCTTCGAGGCTGACGTGGATCTCGATGGTGAGGGTGGCGCCGGGGGCGAGGACCCAGGGCTTGCCGTCGGCGTCCTTGGAGAAGTCCCAGCTGAGGCCGGAGACGCGGGAGCCGTCGGTGGTCTGGGCGAAGACGGGGGTGGGGACCGGCGGGGTGCCGTCGGGCACGGCCGTGTCGATGACCTTGTAGGGCTGTCCGTTGTCGCCCTGGAAGGAGTCGAGGAAGGCGATGCCGGGCGGGAGGGCGTCCTTGACGACGAGGTCCGGGACGTTGGTGGTGCCGGTGTTGGTGACCTTCAGGTAGAAGGGCGCGTCTTCGCCGGGGGCGAGGACGGTGTTCGGGGCCTTGCTCACGGAGAGCACCGGGTCGCCCTTGACCAGGTCGAGGGTGGCGTCGACGGGTGCGATGTCCTTGGGCTTGTCCGCGTCCTCGACCTTGGTGAGGAACCGGCCGCTCGCGGTGTCCTCCAGGTGGGCGGGGACGGGCTTGCCGTTGCTCCGCAGGGCGTGGCGGGGGCTGACGGTGAAGACGAGCACGCCGTCGCAACTCGTCTGCGCGCAGGGGGTGATGGTGTAGCCGTCGTTGAAGGAGCTGGTGGAGGAGTAGGTGACGCGCAGTCCGGTGACGTCGGCGGCTGCCACTCCGGCGGGCAGGGCGGCGGAGCCGGCGGGGGTGCCGTCGGTCCAGGCGCCGTTGGCGTAGGCGTCGACGCGGACGCGGTCGGCGCCGGCGGGCATCTGGTTCGACTTGATGGCGGTGAGGTCGACGGCGTCGAAGAAGTCGCTGTCCTGGTCGGTGACTTCGAGGTACTTCGCGCTCATGTTGCCGGTGTTGCGGATGGTGAGGGTGGTGTCGGCGGTCTGGCGGGGCAGGCCGGGCACGTACGCGGGGAGCTCGCCGGGGCTGATCGACTTGTTGAGGGAGGCCGAGTCCGAGGCGGGGCCGGTGTTCATGCCCGGGGAGCAGATGTTCGCGCCGGGGACGTAGTCGCCGCCCGCGGTGATCGAGTAGCAGTTGGAGAAGGCGACGCCGTTCTCGGTGCCTTCGCGGCGCTCGGTGACGAGGTCGACGGTGAAGGTCGACTGGGGCGGCATGTCGCCGTCGTACGAGGCGCGGATGCCGAGCGCGCGGTGCAGCAGCGCGGTGTCGGAGGCGTCGTACGGGACCCAGTCCCCGGCGCCGCCGCCCGCGGTCGGGTCCCACAGGGCGAGGGTGACGGGCGCGGAGGACGGCGAGACGGTCGCGGAGTCGATCTGGAGGACGTCGAAGGGGCTCTCGCCGGTCGGCTTGCCGTCGGGGCCTGCGGGCGGGTCGGTGAGGACGGGGTCGACGAGCGGCTTGTTGCCGTTGTTGGTGACCTTGAGGTGCATGCCGATGGGCTGGCCGGGCGGGACGTCGGTCTGGTCGACGGTCTTCTCGCCCTCGCCGGAGGTGTTCGGCGATTCGATGGGCAGGGTCTGGCAGGCGGTGCCGGAGGCCGTGCCGCTGCCGTCGGTGCGGCCCGCGTCGCCGGTGAAACCGGCGCAGTTGGAGACGCCGGGGCTGGAGCCGGTGGGCAGGTCGTCGGCGGTGACGGCCGAGGTGAGGGTGCCGTGCAGGTCGAGGCCCGCGTCGGCGCCCGGCTCGATGGTCGGGTTCCCTTCGGCGTCGACGCCGGTGTAGGTGACCTCGACCTTGGTGACGGTGGTCCCCGCCTTGGCCACGTCGACGGTGGTGTTCTCGGTGTACGTGTGCGTGGTGCTGGTTCCGTCGGCGTAGCTGACGGTCAGCTGCGCGGTGGTCGCGCCCTTCGGGAGGCGGAGCCGTACCTCGTCCACGTCGAGTTTCGTGAACTCGCTGGTGGCGGTCGCGTCCGGCTCGGTGATGGTGATGGTCCTGACCGGGAACGGGGAGTTGTTCGTGACGTCGACGAGGGTGCTGACGGGCGAGTTCTCGCCGAGTACGGCGTGTTCGCCGGTCTCCTGCGCGAAGTCGCCGTCGGTGTCGGGGACGTACTTCTTGGTGCCGTTCAGGACGAGGATGTCGGGCAGGATGTCGTAGGTGTCGCAGGCGTCGGCGCCCTTCACCGTGCCGTCCGTGGTCTCCTTCGCCGACGGGGTGGCGCAGTTGTCGACGGTGATCTTGTCGGTGGGCCGCAGCGGGGAGTCGTCGGAGCGCTTGGTGTCGCGCAGTTCGAGCCCGATCTCGACGGTGCCGCCGGTCGCGTCGTACGGCAGCGGGTCGCCGCCGCTGTCGGAGAAGACGACCTCGACCCCGACGACGTCCGCCGGGTCCACCCCGACGGGCAGCGGCAGCGGGCCGGGCGCGGAGATCCAGCGGCCGGTGTGGGTGGCGCCGTCCGCCGTCGTGACCACCAGGCGGGCCTGGTCGGCGCCGGCCGGGAAGCGGGTCACGGTGGCGCCGGTGAAGTCGAAGTACTCGAAGGTCTCGGCGCTGTCGTCGGACACCGAGACCTCGGTGACCTGGGCGGAGGACGAGGAGTTGTTGCGTACGCCGAGGGTGACCGTCGACTTCTCGCCCGTACCCGCGACGGCCGAGCCGTCCTCCCAGGTCTTCGTCGCCACCGGCTTGACGACGCGCGGGATGGAGACGGTGACGTCGGTGGAGCCGTTCTTCGGGTCGGCGTTGTCGGCGGAGACCTTCGCCGTGTTGGTGACGGTGGCGCCGTCCTTGAGGTCGGTGTCGGCGGGCAGCCGCATCCCGACCTCGACCGTCCCCGCCTGGCCCGCGCGCAGCCCGGTCTCCCCCGCCGGGTTCTGCAGGGCCTGCTTGTAGACGATGACCAGCTTGCGGGTCGCCTCGTCGTAGCTGACGTCCCGCGTGGTCGTGCTCTTGGGGAGGCTGGTGACGTCGAGACCGGCGGGCAGGGTGTCGGTGACGGTGAAGTCCACGCAGTCGACCGTCAGGCCCGAGCACTGGCCGTTGAGCGTGTAGACGAACTCGTCGCCCGGCTCCAGCGGCTTGCCGCCGGTGTCGTTGGTCTTCGTGATGCCGACCGCGCTCTTCGGATCCCCGGGCGCCGCGAATGCCACGGCGGCCGCGGGGGACGCGTAGAGCAGGCTGAGCGCGGTCGTGATCCCCACGGCGAGCCGGAGGAGCCGGGGCCGACGTCTGGGCATGAATTCAGTCCTCATCTGCGCCCGCGACGGCCCACGGCGCGCGCGCCGACCCCGCCGGCACGCGTCCATGGAGTTCGCCGGTGATCACTTGGACGCTAGGCGCGGCTCGGCCTCGTACCGCCCGAGCCACACCGTACAAAGTGGGACTAGTCACCAAATTAGGCTCATCGGGTGAACGCCCTCGGTGGTCGTCAGGCCGACCTGGCGCGCTGGGTGACGACGATGCAGGCGAGGACGATGGCGGCGGTGAGGGGGACGGCCGCGCCGACGTGCTCGCCGAGGAGGAGGACCGCCCAGACGAGGGTGAGGAGGGGCTGGGCGAGCTGGAGCTGGCTGGCGCGGGCGACGCCGATGAGGCCCATGCCCTTGTACCAGACCACGAAGCCGCCGAACTGGGAGATGCCGGCGATGTACGCCATGCCGAGGAGGGCCTTCGCCGTGAGGTGGACGGGCTCGTGCGGGAGGGCCCAGGCGGCGACGGCGAGGTTGGCGGGGGCGGCGAGGACGACGCCCCAGGCGATGACCCGCCAGCCCGGCATGCGGGTGGAGAGACGGCCGCCGTAGGCGTAGCCGGCGGCGCAGACGAGCAGGGCCCCGAAGAGGTAGAGGTCGGCCACGGTCGGCTTGCCGTGGTTACGGGTGAGGGTGAACGCGATGACGGTCGCCGCGCCGGTGCCGGCCGCCGCCCAGAACACCTTCGAGGGCCGCCGGCCGGTCAGGATCGCCGAGAACACCGCCGTGGCCATGGGCAGCGCGCCGATGACGATCGCCGAGTGCGCCGTGGACGAGGTCTGCAGGGCGAGCGTCGTGAGCAGCGGGAAGCCGATCGCGCAGCCACCGGCGACTACGGCCAGGGCCGGCCAGTCCGACCGCGCGGGCAGCGGCGCCCGGGTGGCGAGCAGCGCGACGAGCGCGATGACGGCGGCGAGCACGCCGCGCACCCCGGTCGCGCTCCACGGGCCGAAGCCGTCGAGCGCCCACACCGTCCCCGGGAAGCTGAAGGAGAAGCTCAGCACGCCGAGGGCGGCGAAGAGGGTGCCGCCGGACAGCGCGGGGACCCTGGCCGGCGCGGTCTGCGCGGCCGGCGGGCTCTGGGTGTCCGGGTTCGGGGTCTGCGTGGTCGTCATGCCATCACGTCCTGTCGTACGCGGGGGGTGTGGGTGGTGTCCGCGAGCCGGGCGGCGATGGACCGCGCGAACCGGTTGGCGGACGAGGCGGAGAAGGGCATGCTCAACGACGGCTCACAGAGCTCGAGTTCGAGCACGACGGGCGCTCCGTCGGCGCCCCTGACGAGATCGGCGCGGCCGTAGAGCAGCGGCCCGCGCAGGTCGAGGAGCCTCGCGGCGGCGGCCAGCGCGGTGAAGGCGACCGCGCGTTCGTCCTCGGCGGCGTGCTTGGCCGAGCGGGCGTCCATGGTCGGCACGCCGACGGTGCCGTCGGACCCGAGGAGCGCGCGCTTGCGGATGGCGTGGCTGTACTGGCCGTCGAAGTAGATGAGGTTCGTCTCGCCGTCCTGGTCCACCGAGTCCAGATAGGGCTGGAGGATCACGTGGTGGCCCCGCCCGAGCAGGCCGGCGATCCAGCCCGCCGCCTCGGCCTCCTGGGTGCGGGGGAAGCGCTGGACGTCCCGGGAGTAGGCGCCGACGGTCGGCTTCACCACGATCTCGGCGGTACGGGGGTGCTCGGCGAGGAAGGCCCGCAGGGCCGGCACCGGGTCGGCGCCGGGCGCGAGGAAGGCGCTGGGGACGACGGGCACGCCGGCGGCGGTCAGGTCGGCCAGGTAGCGCTTGTCGAGGTTCCAGTGGACCACCGACAGCGGGTTCAGGAGGCGGGTGGCCTCGGAGACGCCGGTGCACCAGGCGAGGAAGCGCGGGAGGTCCTCCACGTAGCTCCACGGGGAGCGCAGCAGGACGGCGTCGAAGCGAGCCCAGTCGACGTCGGGGTCGTCCCAGCAGCAGACCTCGGCCACGATGCCGGCGTCCCGGCAGGCTTCGAGGAGGAGCGGCATGTCGTAGTCGATGGGGAGGCTGCTCCGGTCGGTGACCAGAGCCAGGTAGTTACCCAAGGTGTCTCTCCAGTGAGTGCGGAAGAAGAAGGGGAAGAAGAGGGGAGTCGGGTGCGGGGCGTCACCAGGGGACGGTGGTGCCCCGGTGCGTGTAGGTGCCGGTGGGGCCGTCGGCGCCGACGAGTGCCATCCGGACGCTGGACTCGGCGCCTTCGGTGACGTCGAGGTCGCCCGCGCCGTCGTTCAGGCCGGTGCGGGTGTAGCCGGGGTGGACGGCGTTGACCTTGATCGGGGTGTCGCGGAGTTCGTAGGCGAGGTGGACGGTCCAGGAGTTCACCGCGCTCTTGGCGGCGCTGTACGCCGGCAGGGACTTGAACATGGGGGTGGAGGCGTACGAGTCGGGGTCGCTGTGGGTGGTGAGCGAGCCGAGGAGGCTGGAGACGTTGACGATCCGCCCGGCGGGCGACCTGTGCAGGAGCGGCAGGAAGGCCGTGGTCACGTCGACGACGCCGAACAGGTTGGTGTCGAAGGTCTCGCGCCACCGGTCCATGGGCTGCCGCGAGGGCGGCAGGCCGTACCGCTCGGTCCGGATGCCCGCGTTGTTGACCAGGATGTCGAGGCGGCCGTGCCGGCTCCCGACCTCGTCGGCGGCGGCCCGGACGCTCGCCGGGTCCGTCACGTCGAGGACGAGGGGCTCGGCGGCCAACCCGCCGTCGCACAGCTCCCGCGCCGCCGCCGTGACCGCCGCGCGGTCGCGGCCCGCGAGCAGGACGCGGACGCCGGCCTCGGCGAGGCGGCGGGCCGTCTCTCGGCCGATGCCGCGGTTGGCGCCGGTGACGAGGGCGAGCCTGGGGGCGTGGTCGGACACGTGGTTCTCCGTTCGGTGGGCCTGCGGGCAGCAACAGGAGCGGGGGCGGGACGGGGGCGGACGGGCGCGCGCTAGAGCGCGGTGAGGAACTTCGCGACCGGTACGCCGAACCGGTCGGTGTCCGTGAGGAAGGCGTCGTGGCCCTGCTCGGAGTCGAGGGCGAGGAACTCGGTGGGGGTGCCGCCGGCGGCCAGGCCGTCGGCGATCTGGCGCTGCTGGTGGAGCGGGAAGAGGAGGTCGGTCTCCACGCCGATGACGAGGGCGCGCTCCAGGCTCAGGCGGCCGAGCGCTTCCTCGACGGTTCCGCCGCAGGAGTCGCCCAGGTCGAACTGGTCCATGCAGCGGCTCAGATAGAGGTAGCTGTTGGGGTCGAAGCGGCGGGAGAAACGGTGGGCGTGGCACTCCAGGTAGCCCTCCACCTCGAAGGCGGGGCCGAAGGGGTCCTTGTCCTCGCGGCGTTCCGGCGCGATGCGGGCCCGGCCGAAGCGGCTGTCCCATTCCCGGGGCGAGCGGTACGTCATCATGCCGAGCTTGCGGGCGGTGAGCATCCCGCGCTGCGGATAGCGCTCGGGGTCGTACCGCCCGCGGTTCCACTGCGGGTCGAAGCGGATCGCCTCGCGCTGCAGCGAGCGGACGGCGATCGAGAAGGGCAGCGAGCGCGCGGCGCCGCAGATGTTCAGGTGGCCGCGGGCCAGGCCGGGGTGCCGGGCGAGCAGGGACAGCGCGCTCATGCCGCCCATGGAGGTGCCGATGACGCAGGCGAGGCGTTCGACGCCGAGCGCGCGGACCGTGTGGGCCGCCGCGTCGGCGATGTCCTCGATGGACAGTTCGGGGAAGTCGGGGCCGTACGGTTCCCCCGAGTCCGGGTCGACCGACGCGGGCCCGGTCGAGCCCTTGCAGCTGCCGAGCGCGTTGACGCAGATCACGTACCAGCGGTCGGTGTCCACCGGCTTCCCCGGCCCGACCATCGCCTCCCACCAGCCGGGGGCGGTGTCGCCGGAGTGCGAGGCGGCGTGGGCGTCGGGCGAGAGGCCGGTGAGGATCAGGATCGCGTTGTCGCGCGCTTCGGTGAGCCGCCCCACCGTCTCGTACGCGATGCGGGCGCCGTTCAGGGTGCCGCCGCGGTGCAGCGGGAAGCCGTCGGGGAGGTCGGCGAAGCGGGCGGCCGGCGGGATGAACTCCCTCATGGACCGACTCCCGCCGCTTCCGTGAGCACGGCGTCCGGCACACCGTCGGCTCCGTCGAGGGAGGCCAGCCAGTCGGTGTCCGAGCCCTCTTCGACGCCCTCGAAGAGGAAGGTCGACAGATAGCGCTCGCCGGTGTCGGGCAGCATGGCGAGCAGGACGGAGCCCTCGGGGGCGGTCTCGGCGACACGGAGGGCGGTGGCGAGGGTGGCTCCGGCGGAGATGCCCGCGAAGATGCCCTCCTCGGTGGCGAGCCGGCGGGCGGTGTCGCGGCCCACCACCTCGTCGACGGTGACGAGTTCGTCGATGACGTTCTCGTCGAGGACGCTCGGGACGAAGTTGGGCGACCAGCCCTGGATGCGGTGGACGTTCCAGTCCTTGCCGGCGAGGACCGCCGCGTTGTCCGGTTCTGCGGCGATGATCCGTACGTCGGGCCTGGCCACCTTCAGCATCTGGCCGACGCCGGTCAGGGTGCCGCTGGTGCCGAAGCCGGTGACGAAGTAGTCGAGCCGCCTGCCCGCGAAGTCGCCCAGGATCTCCCCGGCGGTGGTCTCCCGGTGGTACGCGGGATTGGCCGGGTTGTCGAACTGGTTGGCCCTGAACCAGCCGTGCCGGGCGGCCAGTTCGTCCGCGATGCGATTGCCGCCGAGGCTGCCGAGGGCGGACGGGAAGAGGATGACCTTTCCGCCGTAGGCGCGGATCAACTTGCGGCGCTCGGCTGAGTACGTGTCGCCCATGACGGCCACGAACTTGTAGCCGCGCGCGGCGGCCACCATCGCGAGCGCGATGCCGACGTTGCCGGAGGTGCATTCGACGATCGTGTCGCCGGGCTTCAACAGCCCTTTGCGTTCGGCGTCCTTGACGACCGAGAGCGCGAGGCGGTCCTTGACCGAACCGGCCGGGTTGAAGGACTCGACCTTCACGTAGACGGTGGCGTGGGCGGGGCTCATCCGGTGGAGCCTGACGATCGGCGTGCGGCCGACCGTGTCGAGGATGCTGTCGTACAGGGGCATGGGGGGTCCCTCCTGATCGGTCTCGAAGGCTCAGTTCTCGAAGACGGCGTTCTCGAAGGCGGGGCTCTCGAAGGCGGGGCTCTCGAAGGCGGGGCTCTCGAAGGCGGGGCTCTCGAAGACGGGGCTCTCGAAGGCGGGGTTCTCGAAGACGGGGGCGACCACGTCGAGGATCACGGAGACCGCGGTCTCGCAGAGGTCGGGGTCGAGCGGTGCGTTGAACTCGGCCAGCTCCACGCCGCGCAGCTGCGCCGGCGGGATCGCGGCGAGGATCGCGCGGATCTGTTCGGGGAAGAGGCCGTCGGGGACGGTGTAGTCGGCGGGTACGTAGCCGGGTTCGAGGACGTCCCAGTCGACGTGCACCCACACCGGCGCCTCGCCGACGGCAGCCCGCACCTTCTCGGCGGTCACCTCGCCCGGCGGGATGATCCGCACCCCGGCCTTCGCGAGGAGCTCGCCCTCGGCCTCGTCGATGTCGCGCGCCCCGACCAGGATCGCCCGCGCCGGGTCGAGCCCGGCGCCGTGGCCGCTGTCCCAGAGGCCGCAGGCGGCGGCGAGCACCATGCCGCCCAGGTACCCGGTGCCCGTGGTGGCCGGAGTGTTGAAGTCGCCGTGCGCGTCGACGTACAGGACGACGACGTCCGGGTGTTCCCTGGCCGCCACCGGCAGCGTGGCGATGCTCGCCCCGCAGGTGTTGGAGATCAGGAGCGTACGGCTGCCGCTCCGCACGCTGTCGGTGACCGCCCGCGCCAGGCCGTTCAGCGTCGCCTCGGCCTCCGGCAGGCTGACGCTCCAGTCGTCGTCGGCGGCCGGCCCGGGCTCGCCGACATAGCGCCCTTCCAGGCCGTGGCGCTGCTCCAGGGCCCGCGCGATACGGGCGGCTCCCTCGATCAGGCGGGGTTCGCGGTCGGCCACCCGGCCCTGGGAGACGATGAGCTCGATCATCGGAGAGAAACGTCCTGTTCTTTTTCGGGAGAAAATCGGGGGGGGGGACGTGAACCGTCAGGAATTCGAAAAGGAGAAGGGGCAGGTGCCCGCGCGTTCGGCGTTCTCCTCGATGAGCCCGTACTGGAACCATTCGAGTGCGCCGACACCGTAGGAGCCGAGCTGCGGGGAATGCGGAATGCCGTCGTAGCGGTGGATGCGGTCGCGGATGTTCGCCCGCACCTTCCGGCCGCTCGGCGTCTCCCCCGCGAAGACGTCGAAGCGTTCGCGCGGATTGATGACGAGGGCGAAGAAGGAACCGAGGTTGCGGCTTCTGCGCACTTCGTGGGCGGGGCTGCTCATATTGCAGAAGAGCGGCATTCCGGCGAAGCACATGGACCAGGAGGCGGAGTCCGGGTCCCGGCCGACGTCCTCCGGCCAGGGCGCCGGGTCGCGGTGGTGCAGTTCCTGCAGGACCTGCCATCCGAAGGCCTGGTAGTCGGCGACGGAGCCGCCGGGCGCCACCGCTTCCGGGGCGAACAGCACGACCAGCGGATACGCGGTGTCGAGCCGGCCGTCCCAGTCCTCGGAGAGCTCGACGTACTCGGCGAGCGCCGCCGCCAGGTGGTCGAGGCCGCCGGCCTCGCCGTCCTCCACGAAGGCGAACCTCAGGAGTCCTTTCCGGAAGGCGTTGCGCGAGAAGACGCACGGGAAATCCGGGTCGGAAAGACGCGAGGCGACCTCTGCGAATGCGGTGCGGTGCCACGGCTCCGCCGTCTCACCTATATCGGTTTGGGAAATCAAATGCGTGGCCTGGAGAAGCCTGTCCACTTCGGAATCCGTTCCTGCGGAGGGCCGACGGAATTGAAGGGATGCCCTTCGTGAGAAGACTCTGCCAAGCCGGTGAAGTGGTGTCGAGGCTTTCCGGGTTCAGCTAGGTGCCACTGGCCCAGGGCTGCCAATGCCCCGGCCGGTGGCCACATCGGGCCATGCCCGGAAAGGGCCGGGGCGGGTCAGGCCGGGTACGGGACAGGGCGGCGCGGATCAGAGCCGGGTACGGGTCAGGGGCGCGCGGATCAGAGCCGGGTACGGGACAGGGACGCGCGCCGGTCAGAGCCAGCCGAGTTCCACCGCGCGCATGCCGGCCTGGAAGCGGCTCTTGGCGCCCAGGCGGTCCATGAGTTTGGCGGTGACGCGGCGGGTGGTGCGCAGGGAGACGCCGAGGCGGACGGCGACGGCTTCGTCGGTGAGGCCCTGGGCGAGCAGCCGCAGGACTTCGCGCTCCTGGCGGCCGAGGTCGTCGCCGGGTCCCGGCAGGGCCTCGATGAGGGGGGTGCCGGTGATCCAGAGGTGGTCGAAGAGGGCGCAGAGGGCGGCGACGGTGCCCGGGCCGCGCATCAGGACGGCGCCTTCGGCGCTGACCTCGGGGTTGACCGGGACGAGCGCCAGCTCGCGGTCGGCGATGATCATGCGGAGCGGGAGGGCGGCGACCGTACGGGTCTGTCCGCCGCGGGCGTTGAGCCATTTCGCGTACGCGACGCTGGGCGCGTGGTGGCGGACGCTGTCGACGTACAGGGTGCGGAGCCGTACGCCGCGTTCGAGGAGCCCCGCGTCCAGGGGCTTGGACGCCTCCAGGTTGTCCTCGGTCTGGGCGCCGCCGGGGCAGAAGGCGAGGAGTTCGTCGGCGACCTTCGCGGTGACCTCGGCGAGCCGGGCGCGGACGGCCTCCAGGTCGCCGAGGTGCTCGACGTCGGGGTGGGTGCGCGGCACGTGCAGGTGGGCGAACTTGGCGATGAGGGCCGTCGCGGCCGCGCGGTTCCGCTCGATCCTGTGCTGGTGTTCGAGCAGTTCGGCCTGCTGGCCTGCGAGCAGCGCCTCCAGGCCGTACTCGGGGTCGACGACGAGCGTCGGGTCGCCGCCGTCGGCGGGGGCGCGGAGCAGCGAGAGCGCGGCGAGCCGGTCCATCGCCGCGCGGACCTGGGCCGCGTCGGAGCCGGTGCGCGCGGCGACGGCCTCCACGGTGATGTCCGGCTCGGCGAGCATCAGTTGATAGGTGTGCTCGGCGAGCCTGTCCAGGCCGAGTCCCAGCTCTTCCACCACGGCCTCCCCGTTAGGCACCGATGCCGATCATGCTGGAATCGGTGCGCGAGGGGACCTGCCGTCACGTCGAAAGTCCGTGCGCTGACGCTCCGTTGTGGCTATTTCGCGCCAGCGCTCGGGACAACTCACTCAGGATTCATCCCACTTGACCAGTTTTTCGTAGTACGCATCGACCAGACCCGGCCACACGGCCACCACCTGCCACGGGGACCCGGCGAGCGCCACGCAGACGGCACCGGCCCGCGCCTCGGCCTCGGCGACCGTCGCCGCCCGGACGAACACGGTGACGGCCGCCGAGCCGGACTCCCAGCCCTCGTGCTCGGTCGCGTGCTCCACCGCCGCGGCGGCGAACACCTCCGCGCGCTCGGGCCCGGCCGGCAGCGGCGGCCCGCACGGCTGGCCGGGACAGGCCCGGAACAGTACGTGGATCAGGTGCACCGCGGTCACACTCCTGGGCGCCCGGGAGAACCGGGCGGGACGGGGGGGGTCGTGCGGCGCGCGTCGGGGCCGTACGAAGGGGGTCGGGGCCGCCCGTCGCAGCTGCGCCGGGGCCCGCTCACCCACCCTGCCCGCTCGTCCTCCGGCCTGTCGACGGCCTGGGGGTTCAGCTAGGTGACAGTGGCCACTGGCTGCCAGAAACGGCCGAGTTGGCAGGCTCGGGCCCGTGCAGCAGCCTGCCAGCCGGAACGCTGGCCCAGCCCGCCCGGGCATCGCCACGATGGAGTCATCCGGTCGCCGCTCGGCGACCACCCCTCCTCCTCCTGACTGGAGTTCGCCATGCGCCGAATCGCCCTGCTCGCCGGAACCGCCGCCGTCGCCGTCGCCGCCGTGGTCGCCGTGGTCGCCGCGGGCACCGCCCAGCAGGCCGACGCGCCCCTGCCGCGGCACTCCGCGGTGACCGCCGCCGACACGGCGACCGTCACCACCGCCACCCCCACGCCCGCCCCGTCCTCCACGGACTCCGCCGGCTGGCAGTAGGAGCCGGGTGCGGCCGTGCGGGTCAGTTGTCGATGTAGCTGACGTCGCCGACGGTCCAGGCGCTGACGTCCTCGATGGCGACGCGGTACATGCCGCCGGTCTCCGGGATGGCGACGGTGCCCTGCAGGATGCGGGCGAGATGGAAGTGCAGATGGGTGGGCGGCTCATCCTTGCGGGCGATCGGGCTGAACACCCGGGAGAACTCGCCCAGGCGGTCGGAGTCCGTCAGGACCTCCGACACCCGCTGCCTCCACAGGGCTTCGGTGGCCAGCCGGCCGGTGAGAACCGCGCCCCCCGTGACCACCGTGAGGGACATCTGATTGCTTCGCCCGGACTCCACCGTGGCGGCGATGTCAACGAGCAGCTCGTCAGGCTTCGACATGGAAGCCGATTCTAGGGTGCGGTACGGCCCGCCGCGCGGGTGGGAGCCGGACCGGGCCGTGACACACCCCCGTCGGGCGCCCTTGCTAGCGGGGTGCAGTGTCGTCGGCCGGGAAAGCGGGGCCGTGGCCGGGGACGATGGTGTCGGCGGTGGCGAGGACGCGGAGGCGCGAGGCGCGCTGGATCCCGTGGTCGGGGGCGACCGGGTCCTCGACGGGGCCGTCGGGCCGCCACCACAGGTCGCCGACGAAGGCGACGACGCCGTCCGCCGTGCCGGCGAGGAGCGTGATGTCCTCGGGGCTGTGGCCGGGGGTGCGGACGAGCCGCAGGGACGGGGTGATCTCGTGGCCCTCGGCGTCGCGGTCGGTCCACTGGTCGTTCTCGTAGATCGCCTTGTGGTCGTGGACGCGGGCGTGGCCGAAGAGGCCGACGTTCATGGTGTTGTCGGGGTGGTGGTGGCTGAGCACCACGTCGGTGATGTCCTCCGGGCCGAGCCCGAGCGCGGCGAGCGGGCCCAGGATCCGGTCCCGGCCGGCCACCATGCCGGGGTCGACGATGACGTGCCGGTCGCCGTCGTGCACGTAGGAGACGGTGGCGGCGACTCCGGGGCCGGTGGAGAGCGTGTAGCCGGTGGTCAGGACCGTGTAGGCGGCGGTGCGGCCGCGGGGTGCGTCGCCGTCGTTGCGCTGTGTCGTCGTCATGGCCCCAAGTCTTCTGCGCGGCCGGTTCGTTCACGAGTGGCCGTGCTGCCACTGATCGCGGGAATCGTGCCATCGCGTCCACGGCTGCCGCCGGACCTCCCCGTGGGCGGCCGGTCCCCCGCGTGCCAGACTCCCCGCATGCCGCCGTTCACGACCGTCGCCGCCTATGCCCCGGCCGGTGTCGGCATGCTCGGGGCGGGGATCGTGTCGGAGGTGTTCGACGCGCGCGGGGAGGACCTGCCCCGGTTCGACTTCGCACTCTGCACGGACCGGCCGGGCCGGGTGCGTACGGACGTGGGGCTGCCGCTGTTCGTCGAGCACGGTCTCGACCGCCTCGCCGCCGCCGACCTGGTGATCGCGCTGCCGTGGGCCGGGTTCCGCACGCCCCCGGCCCCGGCGGTGCTCGACGCGCTGGCCGCCGCGCACGCGCGGGGCGCCCTGGTCGCGGCGCACTGCGTCGGCGCGTTCGCGCTCGCGGCCGCCGGGCTGCTCGACGGGCGGCGGGCCACCACGCACTGGCGGTTCGCCGGGCTCCTGGCCGAGCGCCACCCCGGGATCGCGGTCGAGTCCGACGCGCTCTATGTCGACGAGGGCCGGATCGTCACGGGCGCGGGCGCCGCCGCCGGCTTCGACCTCTGCCTGCACCTGCTGCGGCGGGAGTACGGGGCGGCCACCGCGAACGCCATCGCCCGCGACCTGGTGCTCCCCTCGCACCGCGACGGCGGCCAGGCGCAGTACCTGGCCACCCCGGTCCCGGAGGACAGCAGGGACGAGCGCCTCACCGAGGTCCTCGCCTGGGCGAGGGAGCACCTGCACGAGCCGCTCCCGGTGGCGGAACTGGCCCGCCGGGCCCTGATGAGCCGCCGCTCCTTCGCCCGCCGGTTCGCCGCCTCCACCGGCACCACCCCGCACGCCTGGCTGCTCGGGCTGCGGCTCAGCCGCGCCGAGGAGCTCCTGGAGACCACCGACCTCCCGGTCGAGGAGATCGCCCACGCCGTCGGTTTCGGCAGCGCCGCCGTCCTCCGCGCCCAGTTCGTCCGCCGCCGCGGCGTCCCGCCCCGCTCGTACCGCCGCTCCTTCAGCCGTACGCACTGAAGGCACGAGCGCCCTGAAGGCGGCGAACCGGGCGCCCGTACGCCCCGAGGCGCCCGGGCGCGGGCCCGTCCCCCGTACGGCCGACACCGGTTGCCGCTCTTCCGGGGCCGTTCGAGCCTGAGGTGATCGTGTGACGGGTGACGTGAGGGAGGGCTCGTGAGCAGCATCGACACTCCGGCGGAGGTGCCCAGACCGCGTGCGGCGGCGCGTCCTGCGGCGCCGACGACGATGACGTGGGTGACGCTGGCGCTGATGACGACGGCGTCGGTGGCGAGTCTGCGGGCGGCGCCGACGATGGCGGTGTACGGCCTGGCCTGCGTGTTCCTCTATCTCATCCCGGCGATCGTGTTCCTGCTGCCGACGGCGCTGGTCTCGGCTGAGCTCGCCTCGGGCTGGAGCGGCGGTGTGTACCGGTGGGTCGCGGAGGGCCTGTCGAAGCCGCTGGGGTTCCTGGCCGTGTGGTGCCAGTTCGCGATGACGATCTTCTACTACCCGAGTCTGCTGGCCTTCGTGGCCTCGACGATCGCGTACGTCATCGACCCCTCGCTCGCGTCGAACGGCGTCTACACGGCGATCGTCATCATGGTCCTGTACTGGACCGGCGTGTGGGTGTCCTCGCGCGGGACCAAGGCCCTCGCGGGTCTTTCCAGTTGGGGCCTGATCATCGGCACGCTGGTGCCGGGCACGGTCCTCGTCGTCCTCGGCATGGTGTTCCTCGGCGAGGGCAACCCGTCGGCGGCGCCGATGGACTCGAGCCATCTGCTGCCGCAGTGGACGGGCCTCGCGAGCCTGGTCCTGATCGTCAACAACTTCCTGTCGTACTCGGGCATGGAGATGAACGCGGTGCACGTCTCCTCGCTGAAGGACCCGGCGAAGGAGTACCCGAAGTCGATGTTCCTGGCGATGGGCCTGGTGCTGCTGATCTTCATCCTGCCCGCGCTGGCGATCAGCTGGGTGGTGCCGTCCGACCAGCTGAGCCTGACGGCCGGTGTGATGCAGGCGTTCGACGCGTTCTTCTCGTACTTCAACGTGGGCTGGATGACGCCGATCGCCGCCGTCATGCTGATCTCCGCCTCCCTCGGCGGCATGCTGACCTGGCTCGCCGGGCCGTCCAAGGGCCTCCTGGAGATCTCCCGCCACGAGGGCTACCTGCCGCCGTTCCTGCAGAAGCTCAACAAGTTCGGCATCCAGCAGAACATCCTGGTCACCCAGGGCGTGGTGACCTCGGTGATCGCCCTGCTCTACGCGCTGATCCCGAACGTGTCGAGCGTCTACTGGATCTTCTCGACCATCACCACGCAGGTGTACCTGATCGTCTACCTGCTGATGTTCGCCGCCGCGATGCGGCTGCGGAAGACCCAGCCCGACCACCCGCGCGGCTACCGGGCGCCCGCGCTCGGCCTGCTGTGCTCGGTCGGCCTGCTCGCCTCGCTCGCGGCGCTCGCCATCGGCTTCGTGCCGCCCTCGCAGTTCGGCGGCAACAGCGTCCTCTCGTACGTCCTCGTCATCGGCGGCGGCCTGATCATCCTCGGCCTGCTGATCCCGTGGCTGTTCCTGAAGTTCCGCAAGCCGGAGTGGCGCACGGCCGCCGCCGGTGACCCGTCGAGCGAGGGAGACCGGTCATGAGCCCCACCCGCTTCGCCACCGAGCACAAGTGGATCTACTGGGGCGCGATCGTCATCCTCGTCGGCCTCGCCGTCACCGGCGTGATCCGCTACGCGAGCGTGAAGACGAACAGCCGGACGCTCTCCAAGGCCAACCAGCTCCAGGAGCAGCTGGTCGAGGCCGGCTACCCCTCCCCCGACACCGACACCGTCGAGCGGCTCCTCGGCACCGACGGCGGCCAGGTCTGCGAGGAACCGGGCAACGCCCTGAAGACCGCGCTGTGGAAGATCCAGCAGTCCAACGGCGCCGCGGGCCCCGGCCAGCGGCCCGTCATCTCCGACACCAAGGCCGTCGAGGCCGAGCGGATCGTCCTCCAGGTCTACTGCCCGGACAAGGTCGACGAGTTCGACGACGCCGTGGACGACCTGAAGACGGACAGCACGGTACGCCGGTGAGGAACCCCGCTTGACCACGTCCCCGGATCGCGGAGACGCCCCCGACCCCGACGCCCTGCACGCCTTCCTCCGCGAACTCGCCCGCTTCATGCTGCGGTTCAGCGGGGAGGGCGCCGAGGGCGTCGACCGGGTCGTCCGCGGGCTCGCCCGGACGTACGGCGGGCAGGCCGAGACCGTGCTCGTCGCGGACGGGGCCGTGGTCTCCGTTACGGCCGGGGGCCGCACCCTGACCTCGACGGTCACCGCGTTCCCCGACGTCGCCCGGCTCGACCGGGTGGTGGCCCTGAAGGAGTTCGTCGAGCGGGTACGGGAGACCCGGCCGCCGCTGTCCGAGGCGACGGCCGGACTGCGGCGGGTCGAGCGGCTGCCCTCCCGGGTGCCGCGCTGGGCCCGGGGCCTCGGCATCGTCCTGTTCTCGGTGGGGTTCGCGCCCGCCGTCCAGCCGACCTGGTACGAGATCGGCACCACCGCCCTCCTGTCGGCCCTGGTGGCGACGCTGACCGTCCTGTCGGACCGGCGGCCGCGCCTCGCCCACGTGCTGCCGCTGCTCGCCGCCACCCTGGTGTCCCTGGTGACCCTGGGTGTGCTGCGGCCGGGGGACGGCGCCGGCGGACCCGTGCTGATCATGCTTCCGGCGCTGTTCTTCTTCGTGCCGGGCGACTTGCTGAGCGCGTCCGCCGCCGAACTCGTCGGCGGCTTCATGACGACCGGTGCCGTCCGGCTCGTCTACGCCCTCGTCCTGCTCCTCCAGTTGTACGTGGGCGTCCTGATCGGCGTGGCCGTCACCGGCACCCCGACGAGCGCGCTCCTCGACACCGCGGGGGACACGGACCTGTCCCGGTGGGTGATCGTCGGGAGCTGGGCGGTGTTCACGGTCGGCCTGATCCTGGCGTTCGGGGTGCCGTGGCGGGTCGCGGGCTGGGTGACGGCGCTCGTCTACCTGTCGCTGGGCGTGCAGGCGGCCGGCACGGCGCTGCTCGGCGAGGTCGTCGGCACGTTCGTCGCCGCGACGGCCCTCGCGGTCGCGGCGGACCTGCTCTCCCGGCCCGCCGGGCGCCCGCCCCGGCTCGTCCTCTTCCTCGGCGGCTTCTTCACCCTCACCGCCGGCTCCCTCGGCCTGCGGGCACTGACCTCCCTGGCCGGCGGTCACGTGCTGCACGGCTTCCACGACCTGATGGACTTCGTCACCGTCGTCACCACGATCGCGGTCGGCCTCCTCGCGGGGGCGGCGCTCGTACCGGCCCGCCTGGAGAAGGACTTCCCTGCGTGAACGTCTAGGCGTGAACCTCTAGGCGGTCTTCCCGGTCGGCTCGCTCGGGCCGCCGTCCTCCGGCTCCTCCGCCAGGAAGGCCTCGATCGCCAGGGCGAAGAGCAGGGCGAGGGCGAGGCCGACGACGACCCAGCCGGTGGGGTGGGGCCAGAAGACGCAGGCGGCGGCCGCGGCGGCGACGAGCAGCCAGGTGATCCAGGTGCGGTGACGGTGGACGAACGGGCCGACGGGGCCGAGGCGCAGGCCGGCGCGGTCGGCGGTGGCGCGGGTGGCGCTGATGCCGGAGTGCCAGAGGCCGCGGGTGAGGACGGCGGGGCGGCTCGGTCCGGAGAGCCAGGCGGCGAGGGCGATGAGGACGCCGAGGACCGCGAACACCCGGACGGAGGTGCGGAGGTAGCGGATGAGGGTGTCGTACACCGATCCGGCGGCGGCGGGCGAGACGCCGGCGGGCAGGGCGTTCAGATAGACCGTGCGGAAGACGGTGAGGGCGACGCCGAGGACGATCGCGGCGAAGGCGACGCCGAGGGCGCCGGCGACCAGCGTGCGGCGCCGGCGGGCGGCCAGCAGCACCCCGCCCGCGACCAGGAGGACGGCGATGACCGGCAGCCACACGCCCATGGTCTGGAGGAGCGAGAAGCCGGTCTTCACCTTGCCGATGTCCTCGGACCTGACGACGGTGAAGTCGGTGTGGACCTCGGGGATCTTGCCCGCGACCGTGAGCCCGGAGTCGACGAGCCGTTCCTTCACCCGGTCGATGACGGGCGCCAGGTCGATGGAGACGGTGTCCGTGTCGATCTTCACGGCGCCGTCGTCGCTGCCGGTCAGGGCCCGGTCGAGGGAGGTGTGGATGGCGCGGTTGGCATCGGTCCAGATGGTCTCGAAGGCGGGCGAGGCGACGACGTCCTGCGCACGGTCGTGGACGAAGCTGCCGACGGCGCTCTCCAGCGAACCGCCCAGCTTGCCGAGGGCCTTCTCCACCAGGGGCCGCTGGTCGGGAGCGACGCCTTCGAGGAGCGAGGCCAGGTCGATGTGGTCCATCACAGCGGTGGTGACCCGGTCGGCGACGGCGGCCTGGACGTCCGGGTCGGAGGCGAGCGGGGTGACCGTCTGGACGTAGCGGTCGGTGTCGCCGACGATGTCGGCCGTCCAGGAGGCGACGATGCCGAGCGGCACGAACACGCAGCCCAGGACGATCAGCAGGGCGGAGAAGAAGGAGCGGAGGCGGTGGCGGGGTGGCGGGGCGGCCGCCTTGTCGGCTTCGAGGGCGGCCACCCGGGCCCGGAGTACGGCGAGTTCGTCGGCACTGTCACCGGCCACGGCCATGGGCACCCACTCTCATAACGAGACAGAACAGGGCAATTCTCCGAGAGGCGGGCCGTTCTGTCGCCCTGGGCGGCGCACGGGGGCGTCGGCGATCATGGCGACATGAAGCTGCGCTGCGCCGTACTCGACGACTACCAGGGCGTCGCCCTCACCTCCGCCGACTGGAGCCCGCTCGCCGACCGCGTCGACGTCCGGGTGTTCCGCGAGCACCTCGGCGACCGGGACGCGGTCGCCGCCGCGATCGGGGACTGCGAGATCGCCGTGATCATGCGGGAGCGGACCCGGTTCGACGCGGAGCTCCTCGCCCGCCTCCCGCGGCTCCGGCTCCTCGTCACCTCCGGTCCGCGCAACGCCTCTATCGACCTCGCCGCCGCCCGTGCCCGGGGCGTCGTCGTCAGCGGCACGGGCAGCGGGTCCGAGCCGCCCACCGAGCTGACCTGGGCCCTGCTGCTCGGCCTCGCCCGTCACGTACGGACCGAGGCGCAGGCGATGCGCGAGGGCGGGCCCTGGCAGTCCACCGTCGGCACCGACCTGGCCGGCCGCACCCTCGGCCTCGTCGGCCTCGGCAAGATCGGCGCCAGGGTCGCCGCGGTCGGCCGCGCCTTCGGCATGGACGTCGTCGCCTGGAGCCCGAACCTGACGGAGGAGCGGGCCGCCGGGCACGGCGCGCGGCTCGCGAAGGACAAGGGCGAACTCTTCGCCGCCGCCGACTTCGTCTCGCTCCACATGGTGCTCTCCGACCGCAGCCGCGGCCTGGTCGGCGAGGCCGAACTGCGCGCGATGCGCCCCTCCGCGTACCTCGTGAACACCTCACGGGCCGGTCTGGTCGACGGCGAGGCGCTCCTGCGGGCGCTGCGCGAGGGGTGGATCGCCGGCGCCGGCCTCGACGTGTACGACACCGAGCCCCTGCCCGCCGACGACCCGCTCCGCACCCTGCCGAACGTCCTCGCCCTCCCGCACCTCGGCTATGTCACCGAGGCCAACTACGGCGTCTACTTCGGCGAGGCCGTCGAGGACATCGAGGCCTTCCTCGCGGGCGCGCCGGTACGCGAGCTGGGCTGACGTGCTCCGGCTAGCCCAGGCTCGTACGGGCCAGTTCCACGAACTCCTCGTCGCTGAGGCCCAGCTCGCGGGCCTCCACCGCGGCCTCGCGGAGACGCGAGACGAGCCGGGCGCGGTCGGGGGCGGTGGCGCCGGGGACGATGAGGGCGCCGCGGCCCCGGCGGAGCTCGATGAGGCCCTCCTCGCGCAGGCGCTGGTAGCCGCGCAGGACGGTGTGGACGTTGACGCCGAGCGAGTCGGCGAGCTCGCGCGCGGCCGGGAGGCGTTCGCCGGGCGCCGCCGAACCGTCGGCGAGCGCGCCCCGGACGCAGGCGGCGATCTGGTCGCCGAGGGGGACGGAGGAGGCCTGGTCGACACGGAAGAGCACGCTCAGACCTTCCCATGCCGCTCGGCCAGCGCGTTGAGGAGGGCGGCCGCCGTCCCCGCGTCCGGCACGGTCACCGCGAACTCCCGCCCGCCGTCCCGCCGCACCACGAGCGCCTCACCGGACCGCAGCACCACGCCCGTCCGGTGGGCCCGCACCCGGTAGCCCCAGCCGCCGAAGTCGGTGACGGCGTGGATGTCCCGGACGTCGGCGTCCGCGACCTCGTCGAGCGGGATCCGGATGCGGGGCCAGGAGGCGACGGCCGGGCGGACGGTGAGGCCGCGGCGGTCGACGCTGACCCTTATGCGGGCCAGGGCGAGCCCGGGGACGACGACGGCGAAGTCGACGAAGGCGAACAGGCTCCAGGGCCAGGGCACGAAGGCCAGGACGAACGGCACCGCCCCGAGGGCGAGCAGCGCGACGCCGGCGAGCGGCCAGGAGCCGGTGGTCCGCGTCCAGCCGGCCACCTCGCTCGCCCCGAGCCGGAGCCGTGGCCCCTGCCCGGCGGGGGTCTCGGTGTCCGGCTCGGGGACGAACCTGGTCAGGAACAGGCCGACGAGAGCGCAGAGGACTCCCGCCGCCGCGGCGACGACGAGGTTGGCCAGGGGCGACTCGACCCCGGCCGCGTCGGCGGTGTCGAGGTTGTCCCGTACGACGAGGAAGAGCAGCGGGCCGATGAAGCCGGCGGTCGCCCAGGCTCCCCACAGGGCGTTGCGGCGGACGAGGAACATCCAGCCGAACCGGAGTCCGACCAGCAGACCGGTACCGACGAGGCCGTACATCGCCCGGCCGGTGAAGCCGTCGGCTTCGCCCCCGCCGCCGAAGTGCGTGGCGAGGGGGTCCGGAAGCCGGTCGTACCAGAGGGCGAACACCACCAGGTAGGCGGCGAGCGCGAGGTCGAAGGGCAGCGCGGCGAGCGCGCGGAGACGAGGCGTGGCACGGTACATGAAAACCTCCCTTGTTCGCACTCTACTAGAACAATGCGCGTTGCGAGAGAGGTCGCGCGAGAAGATCACTCCAGAAGATCGCTCGAGATGCGACGCGCCCGAACCGGTTGTTCACTGGGTCAAACGCAGACGAATGGGGAGATCTTCATGCGCCGCCGGCCCGCCACTCTTGCCGCCTTCACCGCGTTCGCCGCCCTCACCGCGGGGCTCGTCACCGGCTGCGGCGACGACAGCGAACCCGACCCGCTGCGCGGCAAGCAGTGGGGCATCGACGCGCTGAAGCTGCCGGACGCCTGGTCCACCTCCAAGGGCGACGACACCGTCATCGCCGTCGTCGACACCGGCGTCGACCTCGATCACCCCGACCTCAAGGGCCGCCTCGTCGACGGCTACGACTTCGTCGACAACGACGACGAGCCCAAGGACCTCAACGGTCACGGCACCCATGTCTCCGGCATCGCCGCCGCCCACACCGACAACGGCATCGGTGTCGCGGGCGGCGCCCCCGGCGCCAAGATCATGCCGGTCCGGGTGCTCGGCGCGGACGGCAGCGGCAGCGACGCCAACATCACCAAGGGCATCGTCTGGGCCGCCGACCACGGCGCCCACGTCATCAACCTCTCCCTCGGCGAATCCGGCCTGATGGCCCGCCTCCTCAAGGGCGGCATCCTCAACCAGGCCATCTCCCACGCCAACGGCAAGGGCGCCGTCGTCGTCGCCGCCGCCGGCAACGACTCCACCGCGCTCCAGCCCTACAAGGTCGACACCCCGGTCCTCGTCGTCAACGCCGCCGACCGGAACGGCCAGGCCGCCTCCTTCACCAACTTCGGCGCGCAGAACGCCGTGTCGGCCCCGGGCGTGAACATCCTCTCGACCCTCCCGACGTACACGACCAAGGAGACCCTCAAGAACACCACCGGGTACGGCCAGCTCTCCGGCACCTCCATGGCCTCCCCGTACGTCTCCGCCGTCGCCGCCCTCCTCCACCAGCAGGGCCTCTCCCCCGCCGAGATCATGCAGACCATCCGCGACACGGCCGCCAACCCGGCCAAGGCCCCCAAGCTCGGCCTGGGGAACGTCGACGCGGCCGCGGCGGTCAAGGCGGCGAAGGACAAGTAACACCCTTGGCGCACCGGCCCCTTGTGCTTCCGTTTCCGGAGCGGGAGGGTTCCGGGGTGACCAGGGACCGGTGGGAAGGCGGCGAGCTGCCCGTCACGGTCGTCCGCGCCTGCGTGCGCGAGGACGGCGCCGGCGGCAGCCCCACCGCGGTGCTCGACGAGGTGCCGCTGAGCGAGGAGCGGCGGCGCCTGGTGCCGGCCCTGGCCGGAACCTCGCACGCGGTCTTCGTCTCTGCGCGGGACGGCGACCCGGCGGTCTCGCTGCGCTTCTTCACCTCCGGAGGCGAGCTGCCGGCCTGCGGTCACGGCACCCTCGCGGCGCTCGCCTTCCTGGCCGGGCGTGCGGGCTCCGGCACCCACCGGACCGCCCTGCGGACGGCGGCGGGGCGGGACTTCGCGGGCCGGTGGGTACGGGAGGGCGGGCGGATCCGGGCCTCCTTCGAGGCCGGCGGGGTGGACCTGCGCGAACCCACGGCGGCCGAACTCGGCCTCGTACTGCCCGCGCTCGGCGTCCCGGGGGACGCGCTCGGGCCCGGGGTGCGGGTCGCCTCGACGGGGCGGCCGCGGCTGCTGGTCCCGGTGACCTCCCCCGCGGTGCTCGCCGGGCTCGCCCCCGACACCGGGCGGCTGCGTGCCGCGTGCGACTGGCTGGGGCTCCTCGGCTGTTACGTCCACACGGGGCCGACACCCTCGGGGCGGCGGGCGGCCCGGATGTTCGCGCCGTCGATCGGCGTTCCGGAGGACATCGCCAACGCCAACAGCACGGGGTGCCTCGCCGCTCAACTGGCCGACCCCACCCACATGACGGTCGACATCGCCGTCGACATGGGGGACTCCCTCGGCAGCCCCTCCACGATCACCTCCTCCACACGGCCGGGCCCGGCGGGCCCGGTGGTGTGGCTGGGCGGGGCGGTGGAGTTCGAGGACGTGGTGCGGCTCGTGGTGTGAGCCGCGCGGGGAAGGGCCTACTCGGCGCCGCAGTCGTGGGCGGCCGGGTCGACGGCGACGCGGTCCAACAGCCCGCGCAGGAGGGTCTGTTCGGCCTCGGTGAGGTCGCCGAAGAGTTCACGCTCGGCTTCGCCGACGGCCTGGTCGACGCGGTCGAGGGCGGCGGTGCCGGCGGGGGTGATCTCGACGATGTGGCGGCGCCGGTCGGCCGGGTCGCGGCGGCGCTCGGCGAGCCCGGCGGCCTCCAACTCGTTGAGGATCGCGACCAGTTGGCTCGGGTCGATCTCCATCGCGAGGGCGAGTTCACGCTGGCTGGTGGCTCCGGGGGCCAGCTGCATCAGGGTCATCGCGTTGCGCGGGTGCAGCCCGGCCACACCGAGGGCGGCGCGGATGCGCGCGCCGGTGAGCTCGCCACGGAAGGAGAGGAGGAAGCCGAGGCGGTCGGTCGGATGAGCTGCCATGTCGTCCACCGTAACAACAACACGATTGTGGAGCGACAGAAATCGTTGTTACTCTTCAACGGTTGTCGTCCCCATACCGTTGGAGCCTCTCCATGTCCATCGCCTACGCCGTCGTCGCGGGCTTGCTCGCCCTCGCGTCCACCGCCTCCGCCTTCCTGACCTTCACCAAGAACCCGCAGGTCACCGGCAGCATGACCAAGCTGGGAGTGCCCGAGGGCTGGCTTCCGTGGCTCGCGACCGCGAAGGCGGCGGGCGCCGCGGGCCTGGTCGCGGGCCTCTTCGTCCCGCTGCTCGGCGAGGCCGCGGCCGTGGGCCTGGTGCTCTACTTCGCCGGGGCCGTCGTCACCCACCTGCGCGCGAAGGACTTCCAGGTGGCGCCGCCGGCGGCGCTCGCCCTGATCGCGGCGGCCGCGCTGGTGCTGCGCATAGCCTCCGCCTGAGCCGCCACCCGGGGAGTTCAACGAAACGAGACGTCTCGTCTTGCGAAGCTGGGCGCCGTGGCGTACCTTCGCCGAAGCGAGACGTACCGTCTCGCGTCTCTGACGGCAGGAGGTGCCCCTTGTTCCGTGCCCAATTCACCGAGGTCGGCAAGCGCTACGACGACCGGTACGTGCGGCACCGCACGGTGCTCGACCGGGTCTCCTTCACCGTGCGCCCCGGCGAGCGGCTCGGGATCGTCGGGGACAACGGCTCGGGGAAATCGACCCTGCTCCGGCTGCTCGCCGGGATCGAGACGCCCGACAGCGGCGAGGTCACCGTCGACGCCCCCGGCGGCCTCGGCCACCTCGCCCAGACCCTGGACCTCCCCCCGACCGCCACCGTCGGCGACGCCGTCGACCACGCGCTCGCCGGCATACGAGCCCTGGAGCGGGCGATCCGCGACGCCGAGGCGGACCTCGCCACCACCGGCGACCTCGCCGGATACGCCGAGCTGCTCGCCGCCTACGAGGCGCGCGGCGGCGCCGGGGCCGACCGGCGGGTGGAGACGACGCTGCGGCGGCTCGGCGAGCGCGGACCGCTCGACCGGGAACGGCCGCTCGGCACCCTGTCCGGCGGACAGCGCTCCCGGCTCGCCCTCGCGGGCGTCCTCGCCGCCGAACCCGAACTGCTGCTGCTCGACGAGCCGACGAACGACCTCGACGACGAGGCCGTCGCCTGGCTGGAAGAGCGGCTGCGCGCCCACCGGGGGACGGTCGTCGCCGTCTCGCACGACCGGATGTTCCTCGACCGGGTCGCCACCGCCGTCCTCGAAGTCGACGAGGACAGGCACACCGTGCGCCGCTACGGCGACGGATACGCCGGCTACCTCGCCGGACGGGCCGCCGAACGGGCCCGCAGGCAGCGGGAGTACGAGGAGTGGAAGGAGGAGCTCGCCCGGTACCGGGCCCTCGCCGACACCCACATCGACCGGTTCTCCGCGATCCCGCGCAAAGCCCCGGCGGCCTTCAGCGGGGCGGGCGCCTTCCGTGCCCGCTCGCGGGCGCACGGGGCGATGAGCAGGATCAGGGCCGCCCGCGAGAAGCTCGCCCGGCTGTCCGCCCGGCCCGTACCGCGCCCGGCCGACCCGCTGCGCTTCCGCGCGGACCTCACCGGCGGCGCAGGCGCCCCCGTCGACCTGGCGGACGTGCGGGTGGACGGCCGGCTGCGGCTCGACGCCCTCCACCTCGACGCGGGCGAACGGCTCCTGGTCACCGGGCCGAACGGCGCCGGGAAGACGACCCTCCTCAAGGTCCTCGCGGGCGAACTCGTCCCGGACGCCGGCACGGTGAGCGCGCCGGCCCGCGTCGGGATGCTCCGCCAGGAGACGGCCCCGCCCACCGACCCCCGTACGGTGAGCGAGGCCTTCGGCGAAGGCCGCGAGGACGAACTGCTCGCCCTCGGGCTCTTCGCCGCCCGGGACCTCACGACCCCGGTGCGTCTCCTGTCGGCCGGCCAGCGCCGCAAGCTGGAGCTGGCCAGGCTCGTGACCTCACCCGCCGAGCTGCTCCTCCTCGACGAGCCGACCAACCACCTGGCCCCCGGCCTGGTGGAGGAGCTCGACGCCGCGCTCGCGCGCTATCCGGGCACGCTGGTCGTGGTCAGCCACGACCGGCGGCTGCGGGAGGGCTTCCGGGGCCGCCACCTGGTGCTGGCCCCGGAACTCGTGGGCGTATGAACGGCCGTCAGTCCTCGTCGGAGCCTTCGAGGTCGCCCTCCGTCTCCAGGAACACCTGGCGCAGGGCGGCCAGGGTCTCCGGGTCCGGCTTCTCCCACATGCCACGGGACTCGGCTTCGAGGAGCCGCTCCGCGATGCCGTGCAGCGCCCACGGGTTGGCCTCCTTCAGGAAGGCCTGGTTCTCCGCGTCGAGGACGTACTCCTGGGTGAGCTTGTCGTACATCCAGTCGGCGACGACACCCGTCGTGGCGTCGTAGCCGAAGAGGTAGTCGACGGTCGCCGCCAGCTCGAACGCGCCCTTGTAGCCGTGGCGGCGCATCGCCTCGATCCAGCGCGGGTTGACCACCCGGGCGCGGAACACCCGGGAGGTCTCCTCGACGAGGGTGCGGGTGCGGACGGTCTCCGGGCGGGTCGAGTCGCCGATGTACGCCTCGGGGGCGGTGCCCTTCAGCGCGCGGACGGTCGCGACCATGCCGCCGTGGTACTGGAAGTAGTCGTCCGAGTCCGCGATGTCGTGCTCGCGGGTGTCCGTGTTCTTCGCGGCGACCGCGATCCGCTTGTACGCGGTCTCCATCTCGGCACGGGCCGGACGGCCTTCGAGCCCGCGGCCGTACGCGTAACCGCCCCACACCGTGTACACCTCGGCGAGGTCGGCGTCGGTGCGCCAGTCGCGCGAGTCGATCAGCTGGAGGATGCCCGCCCCGTACGTCCCCGGCCGCGAGCCGAAGATGCGGGTGGTGGCGCGCCGCTCGTCGCCGTGCTCGGCGAGGTCGGCCTGCGCGTGCGCCCGGACGAAGTTCTCCTCGGCGGACTCGCCCTCCAGGCCCGCGACCAGCCGGACGGCGTCGTCGAGAAGGCCGATGACGTGCGGGAACGCGTCACGGAAGAAGCCGGAGATGCGCAGGGTGACGTCGACGCGCGGGCGGCCGAGCTCCGCGAGCGGGATCGGCTCCAGGCCGTTGACGCGGCGGGAGGCCTCGTCCCACAGCGGGCGGACGCCGAGCAGGGCGAGCGCCTCGGCGACGTCGTCGCCCGCGGTGCGCATCGCGCTCGTACCCCACAGGGAGAGTCCGACCGAGGTCGGCCACTCGCCGTTGTCGGTGCGGTAGCGCTCCAGGAGCGAGTCGGCGAGGGCCTGGCCGGTCTCCCAGGCGAGCCGGGAGGGGACGGCCTTGGGGTCGACCGAGTAGAAGTTGCGGCCGGTCGGAAGCACGTTGACCAGGCCGCGGAGCGGGGAGCCCGAGGGGCCCGCCGGGACGAAGCCGCCGTTCAGGGCGTGCACGGCGTGCGCCAGCTCGTCGGTGGTGGCGGCGAGGCGCGGCACGACCTGGTGGACCGCGAAGTACAGGACGTCGCGGACCTCGGAGCCGTACGCCTCGGCGACCGTCTCGACGGCCTCCGGCGACCAGCCCGCCGCCTCCATCGCCTCGACCAGCGCACGTGCCTGGGCCTCGACGGCGTCGGCGTCCGTGCGCGTGGGCGCCGACTCGTCGAGGCCGAGGGCCTCCCGCAGACCCGGCAGCGCCTGCGTGCCGCCCCAGATCTGGCGGGCGCGCAGGATGGAGAGGACCAGGTTGATCCGGGCCTCGCCCTCCGGGGCGCCGCCGAGGACGTGCAGACCGTCGCGGATCTGGGCGTCCTTGACCTCGCACAGCCAGCCGTCGACGTGCAGCAGGAAGTCGTCGAAGCCGTCGTCCTCCGGCCGCTCCTCCATGCCCAGGTCGTGGTCGAGCTTGGCGGCCTGGATCAGCGTCCAGATCTGGGCGCGGATCGCGGGCAGCTTCGCCGGGTCCATGGAGGAGATCTGCGCGTACTCGTCGAGCAGCTGCTCCAGCCGCGCGATGTCGCCGTACGAGTCGGCGCGGGCCATCGGCGGGACGAGGTGGTCGACGAGGGTGGCGTGCACGCGGCGCTTCGCCTGGGTGCCCTCGCCCGGGTCGTTGACGAGGAACGGGTAGACCAGCGGGATGTCGCCGAGCGCCGCGTCCGGGCCGCAGGCGGCGGACAGGCCGGCGTTCTTGCCGGGCAGCCACTCCAGGTTGCCGTGCTTGCCCAGGTGGACCATGGCGTCGGCGCCGAAGCCGCCGTCCTCGGCGCGGGCGGCGATCCAGCGGTAGGCGGCCAGGTAGTGGTGGGACGGCGGGAGATCGGGGTCGTGGTAGATCGCGATCGGGTTCTCGCCGAAGCCGCGCGGCGGCTGGATGAGGATCAGCAGGTTCCCGCGCCGCAGCGCGGCCAGGACGATGTCCCCCTCCGGGTTCCGGGACCGGTCGAGGAACATCTCGCCGGGCGCCGGCCCCCAGTGCTCCTCGACCTGCTCGCGCAGCTCGGCGGGGAGTTCGGCGTACCAGCGCTTGTAGTCGGCGGCCGGGATGCGGACCGGGTTCTTCGCGAGCTGCTCCTCGGTGAGCCAGTCCTGGTCGTGGCCGCCGGCCTCGATGAGGGCGTAGATCAGCTCGTCGCCGTCGCCGGAGACCAGACCGGGCAGCTCGGCCTCGGGCCCGAAGTCGTAGCCCTCGGCGATCAGGCGGCGGAGCAGCGCGACCGCGGAGGCGGGGGTGTCGAGGCCGACCGCGTTGCCGATGCGGGAGTGCTTCGTCGGGTACGCGGAGAGGACGAGCGCCAGCTTCTTCTCGGCGTTCGGGATGTGGCGGAGCCGGGCGTGCCGGACGGCGATGCCGGCGACGCGGGCCGCGCGCTCGGCGTCGGCGACGTACGCGGGCAGGCCGTCGGCGTCGATCTCCTTGAAGGAGAACGGGACGGTGATGAGCCGGCCGTCGAACTCGGGCACGGCGACCTGGCTGGCGGCGTCGAGCGGCGACAGGCCCTCGTCGTTCTCCTCCCACGCCGAGCGCGAGCCGGTCAGGCACAGCGCCTGGAGGATCGGCACGTCGAGCGCGGCCAGCGCCCCCGCGTCCCACGCTTCTTCGTCGCCGCCGGCCTGCGCCTCGGCGGGCTTCGTGCCGCCGGCCGCGAGGACGGTCGTGACGATCGCGTCGGCGCCGCCGAGGGTGGCGACGAGCTCGGCCTCGGGGGCCCGCAGGGACGCCACGTACAGCGGCAGGGCCTGGGCGCCGGCGTCCTCGATCGCGTCGCAGAGGGCGCCGACGAAGGCGGTGTTCCCGCTCATGTGGTGGGCGCGGTAGTAGAGCACGGCCACCGTCGGGCCCTCGGTGCGGCGCGGGGTGCGCTCCAGCGGGCCCCAGGTGGGGGCGGCCGCCGGGGCCTCGAAGCCGTGGCCGGTGAGCAGGACGGTGTCGGAGAGGAAGCGGGCCAGCTGCTCCAGGTTCGCCGGGCCGCCGTGCGCCAGGTAGGCGTGGGCCTCGGTGGCGACGCCGACGGGGACGGTGGAGGCCTCCATCAGCTGGGCGTCGGGGGCCTGTTCGCCGCTGAGGACGACGACCGGCTTCCCGGCGGCGCGGATCGCGTCGATCCCCTCCTGCCAGGAGCGGAGCCCGCCGAGGAGGCGGACGACGACGAGTTCGGCCTCGTCGAGGAGGCCGGCGAGGTCGGCGAGGGGAAGGCGGGCCGGGTTGGCGAAGCGGTACTCCACCGGTCCGGTCGCGGCGGCGTTCGCCGCGCGGGCGCTGAGCAGGTCGGTGTCGGAGTGCGACAGCAGGAGCAGCATGGCGTGCGCAGGCCTTCCTCGGGGTTGTCCGCGCCCCGGGTGGTCGTATGGATGGCAGGAGTTCCTGACTCACCCGTGCCGGCTCGGCCGGTACGGGCTCACAGTGGCGGGACCGCGCCGGATTCTCACCGGGCTTCCTCCCCGGGGTCCTGGGACCCCATGCCGATCTGCATCCTAGATCGTGGCGCGGACAGGCCGAAGAGAGCCGGGGAGTCGGCCGGATCACACCCGGTGAGCGGCCCGTTCCCCGTGGGTATGCTCGCCGCCATGCCGCCCACCCCACCCTCGACGCCCGAGCGGAACGAACCCCCCGCAAGGGACCGTGGCGACGCCTGCCCCGGGGCGCTGCGCCTGCACGCCGCCGACGACGGCGGCCTGGCCCGACTGCGCCTCCCCGCAGGCAGACTGACCGCACGTCAGGTCGAGGCGCTGGCGGACGCGGCGGAGTCCCTGGGCGACGGGTCGGTCAGCATCACCTCCCGGGGCAACGCGGAGCTCCGCGGCCTCGCGGACGGCTGCGGCGCGGAGCTCGCCGCGCTGCTCGCGGACGCGGGCCTGCTGCCCTCGTCCACGCACGAGCGCGTCCGCAACATCGTCGTCTCCCCCGCCGCCGGCCTCGACGGACTCGGCGGTCCCGAGGTCCAGTTGTGGGCCAGGGAACTCGACGCCCTCCTCTGCGCCGAACCGTGGGCGGCAACGCTTTCCGGCCGTTTCCTCTTCGTCCTCGACGACGGGCGCGGGGACGTGGCCGGGCTCGGCGGAGATGTGACCTTGGTCGCAGTGGAGGGGGAGTCGGCGCTCCTGTACGTCGGCGGGCGGGCGTTCCGGGTCGCCGGAGCCGACGCCCCCCGCGCCGCGCTCGCCGCCGCCGGGGCCTTCCTGGACGCCGCACGCACGGCCGGAACCGGCGCCTGGCGGGTCGCGGAGCTCCCCGAGGGGTACGCCCCCGGCCTGGCGGACGCCCTCGACCGGGCGGGCATCACGGCGCAGCCCGTGACCCCGGCGGAATCGCTGCTGCTCTACGGGCCCCCGCCCGCCCCCGGCCCGCTCGGCCCCGCCGCCCACTACGTCCTCGCACCCCTCGGCCGCCTCACCGCGGCCCAGCTGCGGGCACTGCTGCCCGCCGAGGAGGTACGGCTGACGCCGTGGCGCGGCGCCGTGATCGTGGGAACGTCCCCGAACCGCCCCGGACTCGCCGAGCACGGCCTCATCACCGACCCCGGCTCCCCCTGGGTGAACGTCACCGCCTGCACCGGCCGCCCCGGCTGCGCCAAGTCCCTCGCGGACGTCCGCGCCGACGCCGCCCCGGGCCCCGTACGCGGTCTCCCCGTCCACTACTCCGGATGCGAGCGCCGCTGCGGCCACCCGCACGGCACCTGGGTCGACGTCGTCGCCACCGCCGACGGCGCCTACCTGGTGGACGGCGTCCCCACCCCCCGTACCGCCCTGCCCGAAGCAGTCACCACGGCCCGCACGGCCACCCACCCGCTGACGAGATGAGCGAGAGCACCAGCATGTTCGACTACGAGAAGGACGGGGCGGAGATCTACCGCCGGTCCTTTGCCACGATCCGCGCCGAGGCGGATCTGGCGGGCCTGCCCGCCGACGTCGCCCAGGTGGCGGTCCGGATGATCCACGCCTGCGGCATGACCGACCTCGTCAGCGATATCGCCTACTCGCCCCAGGTCGTCTCCCGCGCCCGCGCCGCCCTCCAGGCCGGCGCGCCGATCCTCTGCGACGCCCAGATGGTCGCCAGCGGCGTCACCCGCAAGCGGCTGCCCGCCGACAACGAGGTGATCTGCGCGCTCTCCGACCCGGCCCTCCCCGCCCTCGCCGCCGACCTCGGCACCACCCGCTCCGCCGCCGCCCTCGAACTCTGGCGCGACCGCCTCGAAGGCTCCGTCGTCGCCATCGGCAACGCCCCCACCGCCCTCTTCCACCTCCTGGAGATGGTCGCCAAGGGCGCCGGCAAGCCCGCCGCCGTCCTCGGCATACCCGTCGGCTTCATCGGCGCCGCCGAGTCCAAGGACGCCCTCGCCGAGAACGACCTCGGCCTCGAATACCTCGTCGTACGGGGCCGGCGCGGCGGCAGCGCCATGACGGCCGCCGCGATCAACGCCCTCGCCCACGAAGCGGAGATCCAGGCATGACCACTGCGGCCGGCAAGCTGTACGGCGTCGGGCTCGGCCCCGGCGACCCGGACCTCATGACGGTGGCCGCCGTGAAGGCCATCGCCGAGGCCGACGTCGTCGCCTACCACTCGGCCCGCCACGGCCGCTCCATCGCCCGCTCCATCGCCGCCGAGCACCTCCGCGAGGACCACATCGAGGAGCGGCTCATGTACCCGCTCACGGTGGAGACCACGGACCACCCCGGCGGCTACCGCGGCGCCCTCGACGACTTCTACGAGGAGGCCGCGGCCCGCCTCGCCGCCCACCTCGACGCCGGCCGCACCGTCGCCGTCCTCGCCGAGGGCGACCCGCTGTTCTACGGCTCCTACCAGCACATGCACAAGCGGCTCGCCGACCGCTACGACACCACCGTCATCCCCGGCGTCACCTCCGTCAGCGCCGCCGCCGCCCGCCTCGGCGAACCGCTCTGCGAGGCCGAGGAAGTCCTCACGATCATCCCCGGCACCCTCCCCGAGGACGAGCTGACGGCCCGGCTCGCCGGCACCGACTCGGCCGTCGTCATGAAGCTCGGCCGCACCTTCCCCACCGTCCGGCGGGCCCTGGAGCGTGCCGGACGCCTCGACGACGCCCGGTACGTGGAGCGGGCGTTCATGGCCGGCGAGCGCACCGAGCGGCTCACGGACGTCGACCCGTCGACCGTCCCGTACTTCTCCGTCGCCGTCCTGCCCTCCCGTATCGACCAGGAGCCCCCCGCACGGGAACGCGGCGAGGTCACCGTCGTCGGCACCGGCCCCGCCGGCGCGCCCTGGCTCACCCCCGAATCACGCGGCGCCCTCGTCAACGCCGACGTCCTCGTCGGCTACACCACCTACCTCGACCGCGTCCCGGTCCTGCGCCCCGGCCAGATCCGCCACGGCTCCGACAACAAGGTCGAGTCCGAACGCGCCGAGTTCGCCCTCGACCTGGCCCGCCGCGGCCGCAAGGTCGCGGTCGTCTCCGGCGGCGACCCCGGCGTCTTCGCCATGGCCACCGCCGTCCTGGAGGTCGCCTGCGAGCCGGAGTACGCGGACGTGCCCGTACGGGTCCTCCCCGGCGTGACCGCGGCCAACGCCGCCGCCGCCGCGGCCGGCGCCCCGCTCGGCCACGACTACGCCACCATCTCCCTCTCGGACCGCCTCAAGCCCTGGGACGTCATCGAGGCCCGGCTGCGCGCCGCCGCCTCCGCCGACCTCGTCATCGCCCTCTACAACCCGGGCTCCAAGTCCCGCACCCACCAGGTGGCCGCCGCCCGCGACCTCCTGCTCGAACTGCGCGCCCCCGAGACCCCGGTGGTCGTCGCCCGCGACGTCGGCGGCCCCGAGCAGTCCGTCCGGGTCCTCACCCTCAAGACCCTGGAGCCCTCCGAGGTCGACATGCGGACCCTCCTGCTCATCGGCTCCTCCCAGACGCGGGCCGTCGAACGCGCCGACGGCCGCACGATCGCCTGGACCCCGCGCCGCTACGGCTGACTCAGCCACCGCGGGTGAACGTCCCCAGACCCTCCTGGTCCAGGTACTCCACCCGCACCGACTTCCCGTCCGGGGAGAACGTCACGCCGGTCAGCCCGACGGCGTTCTCCCCGCGCGTCGGGAAGCTGAAGGTGTCACCGGCGTAGTGCGTCAGCCGGTACGTCTGCGGCTCGGGACCCAGCCGCAGCACCAGACCGCCGTCGGCCTCCGCCACCGTCATCCGGCCGTAGTAGTCACTCGTGTACGTGCCCGTGTACGCGTCCGCCGCCTTCGCGGGCGCGGCACCGGCCGGCGGATGCGCGTAGTCCGTCGGCGACCGTCCCGCTTCCGCCTCCTGCTCGTAGAGCGCGTTCAGCAGCGGCACCCAGTCGCGGCTCGGCTTCCCGTCCTGCGCGGTGTCGAAGAAGTCCAGCGCCACCGCGTCCGCGACACCCACCGGCGCCCCGTTGGTGAGCACCACGATCCCGAGCTCCTCGCCCGGCAGCATCGTCACGTTGGTGTGCGCGCCCTCCGCGAACGCGCCGGTGTGCGAGAGCCGCAGCCTTCCCTCGTTGTCGTACGACACGTTCCAGCCGAGCCCGTAGAACCCGGTCCGCCCGGCCGGGGCCCGCGCCGGCGACGCCACCGACTCGGGGTGGTGCGTCAGTTCCAGCGCCTCGGCGTCCACGATCTCCCGCCCGTCGAGCGTCCCGTTCCCCAACTGCAGCCGCAGCCACACCGCCATGTCCCGCGCCGACGAACTCACCCCGCCCGCCGGCGACTGCGCGTCCGGATCCCGCACGTACCGCGCCTTCCACGTGCCGTCCGGCTCCTTCACGTGCCCGACGGCCCGGTCGGGGTTCCCCGCGAAGTCCTCGAACCGCGAACTCGTGTCGTTCATCCCCGCCGGCCGGTACAGCGTGTCCTCCGCGAGCTTCTCCCACGCCACGCCCTTCTCCGCCGCGACCGCCTCCGCCGCCCCCGTCAGACCGAAGTTCGTGTACGCGTAACTCGCCCTGAACGGCGCCAAGGGCTCGTACCGCAGGTGCGCCAGGATGTACTCCTGGTCGTACCCCAGGTCCTCCAGCAGGTCCCCCGCGTGGTCCGGCAGCCCGCTCCGGTGCGAGAACAGATCCGCCACCGTCATGTGCGAGGTCACCCACGGGTCCTTCAGCCGGAACTCCGGCAGCTCCGGCGCCACCGGCTTCGTCCAGCCCTCCACCCCGACCGCCCCCGACACCACCGTCGACGCGATCGGCTTCGACACCGACGCCAGCTGGAACACCGTGTCCGCGTCCACCCGCGCGCTCTTCCCCACCTCCCGCACCCCATACCCCTTGAGGTGCACCACTTTCCCCTCGTACACCACCGCCACCGCCACCCCCGGCAGCCCCGTCCGCTTCATCATCGCCGCGACATCGGCATCCACCCGCCCCACCGCCCGGTCCACATCCGCCCGGTCCAACAACGGCGGCGGCTGCGCCGCCGGCGGCTCAGGCGTCGGACTCGGCCCCGTCCCCGAAGCCACTCCCAACACGGACACGACCCCCGCTGTCACCAGCCATCGGACGGCATCCATCTCTCCATTCAACGCCGCGCCAGATCCCCTGTCGCGCCGAGCGAAGTCACCGAGTGGCCACCCAGGCGGCCGCCTCCTCAGGAGTCGTCGCCACCGGGACGCCCTCCGGGACCGGCGGGCGGCGGACCACCACGACCGGGATGCCCGCCTCGCGGGCGGCGGTCAGTTTCGGGGCGGTCGCCGCGCCGCCGCTGTCCTTCGTCACCAGCACGTCGATGTGGTGGTGGGCGAGGAGGTGGCGCTCGTCGTCGAGGGTGAAGGGGCCGCGGGCGAGGAGGAGGTGGGTGCGGGCGGGCATGGGGGTGTCGGGGGCGTCGACGGAGCGGACGAGGAACCACTGGGGGCAGGGGGCGAAGGTGGCGAGGCCGAGGCGGCCGGTGGTGAGGAAGACGCGGTGGCCGAGACCGTCCAGGGCGCGGGCCGCCTCGTCGAGGGAGGCCACGGAGTGCCAGTCGTCGCCATCGCCGGGGACCCAGCCGGGGCGGCGGAGGGCGAGCAGGGGAACATGGGCGGTGGCGGCCGCATGGGCGGCGTTGAAGCTGATGTGCTCGGCGAAGGGATGGGTGGCGTCGATGACCGCGTCCACGGCGTGCTCCCGCATCCAGCGGACGAGACCGTCGACCCCGCCGAAGCCGCCGACGCGGACCTCGCCGGCCGGAAGGCGGGGGCTCGCGACCCGTCCCGCGAGGGAGCTGGTGACCCGGAGCCCGGCGGTGCCGTCCAGCAGCGCGGCCAGGGCGCGGGCCTCGGTGGTCCCGCCGAGAATGAGTATGTGCACAGGAGCCTCTTCGTGACTTCAGGCGGCGGGCGTGAGGCCCAACTCAAGCACACCGGTCTCCGCCCGGGCTGGACGACGGGTGCCTGTGCGACGGCGGCGACGACCGCCGCGTACACGGCCCTGCTGACCGGCGAATTTCCCGACCCGGTGACGATCACGCTGCCGAAGGGCCAGACGCCGTCCTTCGCGCTGACCGCGGAGCTGCTCACCGGGGGCGAGGGCGGGGGGACGGCCATGGCCGCCGTCGTGAAGGACGCCGGCGACGATCCGGACGTCACGCACGGCGCGGTGATCCGTTCGACGGTCCGGCTGCTGCCGCCCGGCTCCGGCGTCGTGTTCCGGGCCGGCGAGGGGGTCGGCACGGTCACGCTGCCGGGCCTCCCCCTGGAGGTCGGCGAGCCCGCGATCAACCCCGTGCCCCGGCAGCTGATGCGCGAGCACGTCGCCGAGGTCGCGGCCCGGCACGGGGCCGGCGGCGACGTCGAGATCACCGTCTCCGTCGACAACGGGGCCGAGATCGCCCGCTCCACCTGGAACCCCCGGATCGGCATCCTCGGCGGCCTGTCGATCCTCGGCACGACCGGTGTCGTCGTCCCGTACTCCTGCTCGGCATGGATCGACTCGATCCGCCGGGGCGTCGACGTCGCCCGCGCCGGCGGCCTCACCCATGTGGCCGGCTGCACGGGCTCGACGTCGGAGCGCACGGTGACGACGCTCTACGACCTTCCGGAGATCGCCCTCCTCGACATGGGCGACTTCGCGGGCGCCGTCCTCAAGTACGTCCGCCGCCACCCCGTCGACCGCCTCACCCTCTGCGGCGGCTTCGCCAAGCTCTCCAAGCTCGCCGCCGGCCACCTCGACCTCCACTCCGCCCGCTCGCAGGTCGACAAGGGCTTCCTGGCCGCCCTGGCCCGCACCGGCGGCGCCTCCGAGTCCCTGGCGGCCGAGATCGCCGCCGCGAACACCGGCCTCGCCGCCCTCCGCCTCTGCGAGGCCGCCGGCGTCCCGCTCGGCGACCTGGTGGCCGCCCGCGCCCGCGACGAGGCCCTCGCGGTCCTGCGGGGCGCCCCGGTCGCCGTCGACGTGATCTGCATCGACCGCGCGGGAACGGTCGTCGGCCGCTCGTCGACGGCGGGACCGGGCGCCTGATCCGGACGGCGGACGGCGGTCGGCGGACGGCGGACGGCGACCGCCGGACCCGGCGCGTAATCCGGGCGACAGGCGGCGGGCCCGCGGTGGAGGATCGCCGCATGCCCGACTTCCTCCACAAGCCCACCCTGACGGGCGAGCTCGTCACCCTCCGTCCGCTCACCGAGGACGACGTCCCCGCGCTGCTTCCCCTGTTCGAGGACCGCGAGGTGGCCCGGCTGACGGGTTCCCATGTCGAGTTCGACGAGCCGGCCCTCCGGAAGTGGTACGGCTCCCGGAACGTCCAGGACGACCGGCTGGACCTCGCCGTCGTCGAACGGGCCACGGGCCGGGTCGTCGGCGAGGCCGTCCTCAACGAGTGGGACGCCGACAACGAGAGCTGTTCCTTCCGGATCGCGTTCGCCGCCGAGGGCTCCGGCCGCGGCCTCGGCACCGAGGCCACCCGCCTCATCGTCGGCTACGGCTTCGAGACCCTCGGCCTCTACCGCGTCTCCCTGGAGGTCTACGCCTTCAACCCCCGCGCCCGCCGCGTCTACGAGAAGGTCGGCTTCACCGCGGAGGGCACCCTCCGCGGCGCCCTCCTGTGGGAGGGCGAGCGGGTGGACGCGACGGTGATGTCGCTGCTGGCGCCGGAGTGGGCGGCTACGCGTCGCCGGGGGTGACCGGGTAGCCGGTCTCCGCGATGTCCTCGGCGAGGTCGGCGAGGGTGACGTCGGGGTTGAGGGCCGCGACGAGCTCGGCCGTCAGCGGGGTGAGCGCCAGGACCTGGCGCACGGCCGCCACGTCGACCTCGGTCTCGTAGTAGTCCGAGGCCCACTCCGCGTAGGCCTCGGCCGAACGGTCCACGAGGAGGTGGAGCAGGCGGCCCGAGCCGTCCGGGTCCTCCGCCGAAGCCTCGTCGGGGTACGCGACCGTGCCCGTCCGCCACGCCGTGTCCGCGGGCTCGCGCCAGAGGCAGGCGGTGGTGACGTGGACGCCGTCCTCGTCGGTGAAGGCGGGTTCCGTCAGGTAGGCGCGGAAGGCCTCCGGCACTCCGTCGAGCACGCCGGGCCAGGTCTGCCCGTCGGCGAGCTCCCCGAACGGGCTCAGCGGCGACTCGTGGTCGAAGACGCGGGCGAACGCGCCCGCCGGCGAGAGCACGATCGTGTACTCGTCGCCCTGGCCGTTCTTCATGGACGCCAGCTGCTCGTACTCCGACCAGTGCGCGTCGAAGGAGTAGTACCGGCTCTCCCACTCCGGGCAGAGCACGGCTTCCAGCATCGCGAGCCCTCGGCTGTGGTCGCGCAGTTCCTCGATGCCCGGCAGCGCCCGGGCGACGTCGTAGACGGTCACGGGCCCATTCAAGACGGTGGCACCGACATGCGGGCCCCCGGCCCCGAACCTAGGCTCGACAGCGACGCAGGATCCCCCACGAAATTCCCCACGAAAGGGAGGCATTCCCATGGCGAAGCGCGGGAACAAGAAGCGGGCGCGGAAGAAGAAGAAGGCGAATCACGGCAAGCGGCCGAACGCCTGAGCCGTGGTGGTGATGACGGAGGCCGGACCCGTGTGGGGGTCCGGCCTCCGTCGTCTCCGCAAAGGGTTCAGCAGGTGTGCCGCTCCCGCGCGGGGTCGTACAGGTGGCTGTCGCGGAACTCGGAGGCGGCGAGGGTGCGGCCGACGATGATGACGGCGGTCTTGGTGATGCCGGCCCCCTTCACCTGGTCGGCGATGTCCTCCAGGGTGCCGCGCAGGACGAGCTCGTCGGGGCGGCTGGCCATGGCGACGACCGCGGCCGGGCAGTCCGCGCCGTAGTGGGGGACGAGTTCGGAGACGATCCGGTCGACGTACCGTGCGCCCAGGTGCAGGACGAGGAGGGCGCCGCTGCGGCCGAGGGTGGCGAGGTCCTCGCCCTCGGGCATGGGGGTGGCCTGCTGGGCGATGCGGGTGAGGATGACCGTCTGGCCGACCGTCGGCACGGTCAGCTCCCGCTTGAGCGCGGCCGCGGCGGCCGCGAAGGCGGGGACGCCGGGGACGACCTCGTAGGGGATGTCGAGCGCGTCGAGGCGCCGCATCTGCTCGGCGACGGCGCTGAAGACGGAGGGGTCGCCGGAGTGGAGGCGGGCGACGTCGTGGCCGGCTTCGTGGGCGGCGGCGATCTCGGCGACGATCCGGTCGAGGTCGAGCTGGGCGGTGTCGATCAGCCGGGCGTCCGGCGGGCACTCGGCGAGCAGTTCGGTGGGGACGAGGGAGCCGGCGTAGAGGCAGACGCCGCACTGGGCGAGGGTCCGCGCGCCGCGCACGGTGATGAGGTCGGCCGCGCCGGGGCCCGCGCCGATGAAGTAGACGGTCATGACTGTGGTGAACCCTTCGATTACTTCGTTACGGACCACTGGGTGACGGGCATGGCCTGGCGCCATCCCGTGAACCCGCCCACCGGCACGGCGGCGGCGACGGCGAGCCGGACGAGTTCGCCGCCGTGGCGGCGGTAGCGGTCGGCGAGCAGCGCCTCTGATTCGAGGGTGACGGTGTTGGCGACGAGCCGGCCGCCGGCCGGGAGGGCGTTCCAGCAGGCGTCGAGGAGGCCGGGGACGGTGAGGCCGCCGCCGATGAAGACGGCGTCGGGGGTGGGGAGGGCGGCGAGTCCTTCGGGCGCTTGCGCGGTGACGACCCGCAGGGCGGGGACGCCGAGGGTGTCGGCGTTGCGGGTGATGCGGGCGGCGCGTTCGGGGGACTTCTCGACGGCGACGGCCCGGCAGGAGCGGTGGGTGCGCATCCATTCGATGCCGATGGATCCCGAGCCGCCGCCGATGTCCCAGAGGAGTTCGCCGGGGGCGGGGGCGAGCGCGGCGAGGGTGGCGGCGCGGACGTACCGCTTGGTGAGCTGGCCGTCGTGTTCGTACGCCTCGTCGGGGAGTCCGGGCGTGGCGCCGAGCCGGAGCGTGTCCGGGTCCCGTACGGCGTCGAGCGCGAGGACGTGGAGGGCGTCGGTCCGCTCGTGCGGCCAGTCGGCGGCGGTGCCGTCGAGGAGCCGCTCGGCGGGCCCGCCGAGCTGTTCGAGGACCCGGACGCGGGTGCCGCCCCAGCCGGTGGCGCGCAGGTAGGCGGCGACGTCGGCGGGGGTGCCGGGGCCTTCGCCGAGGACGAGGAGGCGCCGTCCGGGGTGGAGGGCGGCGGCGAGGGCGGCGAGCGGCCTGGCCACCAGGGACACGGTCTCGACGGTTTCCAGGGCCCAGCCGAGGCGGGCGCAGGCGTACGAGACGGAGGAGGGGTGCGGGTGGACGTCGAGGCGCTCGGCGCCGACGGTCTCCGCGAGGGTGCGGGCGATCCCGTAGAAGGAGGGGTCTCCGCTGGCGAGGACGGCGATCGTACGGCCCTGGTGGGCGTCGATCAGTCCGGGGACGGCGGGCCGCAGCGGCGAGGGCCAGGCGACGCGCTCGCCGGGGCATGCGGCGGGGCCCTCGGCGGGGAGCAGGTCGAGCTGGCGGGGCGCTCCGAGCAGCACGTCGGCGGCGCGCAGGACGCGGCGGGACCTCTCGGGGAGCCCGTCCCAGCCGTCCGCGCCGATTCCGACGACCGACACCACCGATATCGCAGCGTTCACGTGCGGGACTTTACGTGAGCCGGTGCGGGGCCTTACCGGACGGTCACTTCTGGGCGTTCTGTCCGACGTAGAAGAGGAGCCAGACGAAGCCGGCGAAGGCGTGGGTGGCGAAGACGTAGACGAAGACGCGGAGCGCGACGCCCCGCTCCTTCCAGTTCTCGTTGTCGTGGGTCTTCTCGGTCATGGCGTCCAGGGTACGGGCGGGAATAGGGCGGGGGGTCGCGCCGTTGGACGTGACAGTTTAAGATTCAACCAAAGAGCCCAGCGAGAGGTGAGCACGATGCAGTTCGGGATCTTCACCGTCGGTGACGTGACGACCGACCCCACCACCGGCCGTACCCCCACCGAGCACGAGCGGATCAAGAACACCGTCGCCATCGCGCTCAAGGCGGAGGAGGTCGGGCTCGACGTCTTCGCGACCGGCGAGCATCACAACCCGCCGTTCGTGCCGTCCTCCCCCACCACCCTCCTCGGGCACATCGCGGCCCGCACGGAGAACCTGATCCTGTCCACGTCCACGACGCTGATCACCACCAACGACCCGGTGAAGATCGCCGAGGACTACGCGACCCTCCAGCACCTCGCCGACGGCCGGGTGGACCTGATGATGGGCCGCGGCAACACCGGCCCGGTCTACCCGTGGTTCGGCCAGGACATCCGCCAGGGCATCCCGCTCGCCATCGAGAACTACGCGCTCCTCCACAAGCTGTGGAGGGAGGACGTGGTCGACTGGGAGGGCAAGTTCCGCAGCGCCCTCCAGGGCTTCACCGCCACCCCGCGCCCGCTCGACGACGTCCCGCCGTTCGTCTGGCACGGCTCGATCCGCTCCCCCGAGATCGCCGAGCAGGCCGCCTACTACGGCGACGGGTTCTTCGCGAACCACATCTTCTGGCCCAAGGAGCACACCGAGAAGATGGTCCGCCTCTACCGGCAGCGGTACGCGCACTACGGCCACGGCACCGCCGAGCAGGCCATCGTCGGCCTCGGCGGCCAGGTCTTCCTGCGGAAGAACTCGCAGGACGCGGTACGGGAGTTCCGCCCGTACTTCGACAACGCGCCGGTCTACGGCCACGGCCCCTCCCTGGAGGAGTTCAGCAGCCAGACCCCGCTGACCGTCGGCTCGCCGCAGGAGGTCATCGAGCGCACCCTGTCCTTCCGCGACTACGTGGGCGACTACCAGCGCCAGCTGTTCCTGGTCGACCACGCCGGGCTGCCGCTCAAGACGGTCCTGGAGCAGCTCGACATCCTCGGCGAGGAGGTCGTCCCGGTGCTGCGCAAGGAGTTCGCGAACCTGCGGCCCGCCGGCGTGCCGGAGACCGCCCCGCTCCACCCGTCCGTACAGAAGAAGCTGGAGGTCTGAGGCCATGCAGACGTTGAAGCTGGTCGCCGTGTCCGCCGGACTCAGCGCCCCGTCCTCCACCCGGCTGCTCGCCGACCGGCTGCTCCAGGCGGCCCGGTACCGGCTGGCCGAGCAGGAGTACGCCGTGGACGTCGAGGTGGTGGAACTGCGCGACCTCGCCGTCGACATCGCGAAGAACTTCGTCACGGGCTTCCCGTCGGAGCAGCTCCGGGCGGCGATCGACAAGGTGACGGGCGCCGACGGGGTCATCGCGGTGACCCCGGTCTTCACGGCCTCCTACAGCGGTCTGTTCAAGTCCTTCTTCGACCTGATCGACCCGGCGGCGCTGACCGGCACCCCGGTCCTGATCGGCGCGACCGGCGGCACCGCCCGCCACTCGCTGGTCCTCGACCACGCGCTGCGGCCGCTCTTCGCCTATCTGCGGGCCCTCACGATCCCGACCGCCGTCTACGCGGCCTCGGAGGACTGGGGTTCGGGCGGCGACGAGTGGACGGACGGCCTGCCGTCCCGGATCACCCGGGCGGGTCAGGAGCTGGCCGACGCGGTCGCGGCCCGGCCGGCCCGGCAGCAGGACGAGGACGAGGTCGTTCCGTTCGAACGCCAGCTGGCGGACCTTCGCCTGGACTGACCCCTTTTGTTACGTTGGTGGCGGATCGTTCAGATGTGCCGTACAACGAACGGAGGTCGGCGATGGCCGGCAGGATCGTGGTGGGCGTCGACGGATCGGCGCCCTCCCTCAAGGCGCTGAAGTGGGCGGCCGCCCAGGCCGCCCTCACCGGGGACACCCTCCAGGCGGTGATCAGCTGGGAGTACCCGGCGTCCTGGGCGACGCTGATGCCGGGCGTCCCGGCCGAGTTCGACCCCGAGCGGCTCGCCAAGCAGATCCTCGACGAGTCCCTCTCCAAGGCCCTCGACCCGCAGGTCGCCGCCGCCACCACCCGCACCGTCGTCAGCGGCAACGCCCCCCAGGCCCTGCTCGACGCCGCCGAGGGCGCGGAGCTCCTGGTCGTCGGCGACCGCGGCTACAGCGGCTTCAAGGCCGCCGTCCTCGGCTCCGTCTCCTCCCACGTCACCCAGCACGCCCCCTGCCCGGTCGTCGTCGTCCGCGGCGAGACCGCCGCCCACGACGAGCCGCCCGCCTGACAGGAAGCACCGGCTACCTGCGGTTGTAGAGCCGCATCGTGACCGCCCCGAAGACGACGACGAGCAGCGCCGACCACCCCAGCGACCAGGCGATGTCCGCCGCGGGCCACTCACCCGCCATCAGTTCACGGACCGCCGTCGCCAGATGCGTCACCGGGCTGTTGTTGACGAAGGCCTGGAGCCAGCCCGGCATCGTCTTCGGGTCCACGAACACGTTCGACAGGAACGTCAGCGGGAAGATCACCATCATCGAGACGCCCATGACGGACTTCTCGCTGCGCAGCAGCAGACCGAACATGGTCCAGATCCACGAGAACGCGAACGAGAACACCAGCAGCAGCGCCACCCCCAGCAGCACGCCCAGGACCCCGCCGTCCGGCCGGTATCCGATGAGCATCCCCACCGTCAGCATCACGGCCGAGGCGATCAGATAGCGCACGACGTCGCCCAGGAGATAGCCGACCATCGGCGCGGGCCGCCAGATCGGCAGTGTCCTGAACCGGTCGAACACGCCCTTCTCGATGTCGGTGTTGACCGAGACCCCCGTGTACATCGTGATCATCACGACGCTCATCACGAGGATGCCCGGCAGCAGGAACTGGATGTACGAGGAGACCGAACCGGCCAGCGCGCCCCCGAAGAGGTACGTGTACATCAGCACCATCATGATCGGGAACGCCGTCACGTCGAACAGCTGCTCCGGCACGTGCTTGATCTTCAGCATCGCCCGCCAGCCGAAGGTCATCGAGGCCGAGAGCGCACTGGGACGCGGCGGGCGCGAGCGCCCCACGAGCAGCGCCGCCAGCTCGTCGGCGTCCGGCGCGACGAAGTCGAGCGCGTCCGTGCCCTGGGTGTCCTTGCCGGTGGCGACCGTGGTCATGCCGCTGTTCCCTTCCTGTCCGTCAGCGCCAGGAACACCTCGTCGAGACTGGGCTGCCCGAGCCCGAAGTCGTCGACGGTGATCCCGGCCCGCGCCAGCTCCGCGAGCGCCCGCGCGGCCTGCTCGGCGGCACCCAGGTCGGTGCCGTGGCCGTCGACCGTGGCGGTGAGCGCGACCGGGTCCTGATCGAGCTGGACGGTGGCCCTCAGCACCTCCCCGAGGATCCGCGCCGCCTCCGGGCGCTGCTCCGCGTCCCGGAGCCGTACGTGCACCGAACCCGAGCCGACCGAGGCCTTCAGCTCGCCCTTCGTGCCCTCCGCGATCACCTTCCCGTGGTCGATGACGGCGATGCGGGCGGCCAGCTGGTCCGCCTCGTCCAGATACTGGGTGGTCAGCAGCACCGTGGTGCCCTGGGCGACCACCGCGCGGACGATGTCCCAGACCTGGTTGCGGCTGCGGGGATCGAGCCCGGTCGTCGGCTCGTCGAGGAAGAGCAGGTCGGGGGTGTTGAGGATGGACGCGGCGATGTCGATACGGCGCCGCATGCCGCCCGAGTAGTTCTTGACCTGCTTGTCGGCGGCCTCCGCGAGCCCGAACGCGGCGAGCAACTGCGCGGAGCGCTCGCGGGCGGCGGGCCGGGAGTGGCCGAGCAGCCGGCCGAGCAGCACCAGGTTCTCCGTACCGGTCAGGTCCTCGTCGACGGAGGCGTACTGCCCGGTCAGGCTCACCCGGCCGCGTACCGCGTCGGCGTCGTCGACGACGTCCCTGCCGAAGATCCTGGCCCGGCCGCCGTCGGGGCGGAGCAGCGTCGCGAGCATCTTCACGGCGGTCGTCTTGCCGGCCCCGTTGGGCCCGAGGACCCCGTAGACGGTCCCGGCCGGCACGCGCAGGTCGATGCCGTCGACGGCACGGGTCGCGCCGAAGACCTTGACCAGGCCCTCGGTCTCGATGGCGAGGTCGGTCATACCGTGTCTCCTCCGGGAGGGCGCTCCTCCCAGTCTCCGTCGGCCACCCCGCCGGCGCCACCGCCGTGCGCGGGGCCCCACCCGTACTCGCCGTGCGCGCGGACGAGGGCCGTCTCCGCCGCGCGGCGGAGGCGGACCGGACTCCGGGGCGACGACCCGGGGCCGGGGGCGGCGGAGGCTGGACGCATGATGAAGACCAAGGCCCTGCCCGACGTGCCCCGTTGGGCCGTCCTCGCCGCCCATGCCGTCCCGCTCGTCACCCTCCCGTCGGGGCTGTGGCGGCTCGCGCTCGTCGCCGGTCTTCCGGTGACGCAGGACGCCGAGTTCGGCGCGATGGACTTCGGGATGTCCGCGTACGTCGTCTCGCTCAGCGTCGTGTCCGAGCTGCTCGCCTTCCTCACCCTGGGCCTCGTGCGGTCCTGGGGCGAGGTCTTCCCCCGTCGGCTCCCCCTGCTCGGCGGACGCCGGGTGAACCCGTCCGCGGCGGCCGGCGCGGCCTTCGCCGGGGTCGCGGGCCTCTGCGCCATCGCGGGCTGGGGCGTGTACGCCGCGTACGCGGACCTCGGCCCCGGCGTCCCGGCCTCACCGGCCCAGGACGCCCTGCTGATCGCCTGCTACGCGCCGCTCGCGGCCTGGCCGGTGCTGCTCGCCGCCGTGACGGTCGCCTACCTGCGGCGCCGGCGCGGCGGCGAGTCCCGGGGCGGGGGCCGTCAGTACGGCGCGGGGCGCCCGGCGGCGTCCTCGTGGGTGTAGAAGAGGTAGTAGGCGCAGGCCCCGTTGAGCGCGCCGAAGGTCAGTCCGAGCCCGCTCGACGACAGGACGCTGGCGCCGGACAGGCTGAAGAGGAAGCCGAGGGCGATGCCCGCGAACGCGCCCCAGGCGACGGCGCGGAGCTCACGGGGCAGGGCGCGCCCGTAGCGCCTGAGCATCTGGATGCCCACGGCGAGGACGGCCGCCGAGATCAGGCCGAGCCACAGCTGGCCCAGCGTGGTGGGGCCGCCGTGCCGGGCGACGGTGGCCGCGTAGAGGCCGTACAGGACGCCGACCGTGATCGCCCATCCCCAGCCGTGGGTACTGATCTGGCGCCGGACGGGTACCGCTGCGTGTGCCGCCATGGCAGGAGCTCCTTCGGGTCGCCCCCCTGCTGCTTCCCGCACCCTCAAGGGCACACCTCCGCCCGGCGCCCCGCAAGTGGATCAGGCGACGGGCCGCACGGCCACCGCGTCGATCTCGAAGAGCATCCCCGGCAGCGCGAGCGCCGCGACCCCGCTGAGGCGTCAGGGAGAGCTCGACCTGCGCGGCGAAGTCGCCGGGGACGGGGGCGCCGGTGGCGTCCTTCCGGGGATCGCGGCCGCCTCGGGGGCGGCCGGTGACACGTCCGTGAACTGGATGTCCGGCATCCGGAATAGCGGGCGCCGGTCGGGTCAGGCGGCGGCGAACCAGTCGCGGATCCGCTCGGGCGCCTCCGGGGCCTGGAGCTCGGCCCGTTCCCGTACGTCGTCGAGGGTCTGGGCCATCAGCTCGCGTCGCCAGGCCAGTTCGGCCCGGCCCATGGCGCCGGCGATGGCGCACTCGGCGGCGTACGAGCCGGAGGGGCCGGCGCCGGGGCCCTGCTGCCGGATCTCGGTGCAGCGGAAGGCCTCGTCAGGGCCTTCGACCGCGGCGACGACGTCCATCAGCGTGATCCGGTCCAGGCCGCGCGCCAGCCGGAAGCCGCCCTTGGGGCCGGAGACGGAGCTGACGATGCCGGCCCGGGCGAGGGCCTGGAGCTGCTTGTTGAGGTAGGCGGCCGGCAGTTCGTGGTAGGCCGCGAGGCGCGCGGCGGGGACCGCGCGCTCGGGTCCGATCCAGGCCAGGTTCAGGCAGCTGTGCAGGGCCCATTCCACGCCCTCACTCATCTTCATAATCTGGACTCTACATATCCAGAATAGAGAGGGCAAGGAGGGGATGAGACCCCTGTCACGCGCCCGTGACACAACGACGAAGCTTCCGTCGCACAAGATCCGTAACTTTGTTCTCGCAGCCAGCCGAACACCTCCAACGGCCTCACCCGGACGAGAAGACGGCATGCGGCTCTCCTTCTTCCACACCTGCCTTCCAGGAGTCGTCATGCGCACCGCCCTCCGCACCGCCATCGTCACCGCCGCCCTCGCCGGTGCCGTCCTCGCCCCGACCGCCGGCGCCTTCGCCGCGACCCCCGCCCCGACCGGCACCCCGGCCCCGGCGTCCACCACGGCTGCTGCCCTCACCCCGGCGACCCCGGCCACCCCGGCCACTCCCGCCGCCACCGGCACCCCGGCCACCGGCGCCCCCGCCACCGGCGCCCCGAAGACCGGCGGTTCGCAGGACGGACAGCTCGGCGAGCAGGGCCCTGAGGTCCCGGCCGGCACCAGCCTCGGCCGCCGCCCGCTCGCCGACGGCGGTCACGCCGAGCTCTACCGCAAGGCCCCCGGCGTCTACCTCGCCGACCTCTACTCCCCGCAGGGCAAGCTCACGGGCCGCCTGAAGGCGAACGGCGGCGGCGCGGGCGACCAGTTCGGCTCCGTCTTCGTCGTCCTGGAGGCCGACGGCACCGTCAAGTCCTGGCTCAACCCGCTGACCGGCGGCGACTACAGCGACGTCCGCAAGGGCTGCACGGTCACCCGCTACTCCTCCTCGCCCTTCCAGGGCATTCAGCTCGCCCTCTCGAACAGCCCCAAGGGCCCGGTCGGCAAGCTCCTCGACGACGACGGCAAGCTGGTCGCGGTCCTCGACCGCACCCACGACACCGCCCTCTACGGCGGCGCCCGCATCAAGGGCCTGCTCGACCCGGCCCCCGAGCTCCCGATGCTCCAGATGCGCGTCCACGGCGGCCCGATCCCGTGGGACGGCGTGCGCTTCCCGGCCGTCCCGAAGGACTGCCTCACCCCCGCGAAGGAGACCCCGGCCAAGGACTCCGGCACCGGCACCGGCACCACCACCGGCACCAAGAAGGGCTCCACCGCCACGCCCGCCGCCCAGCACGCGGCCCAGACGGGCACCGGCGCCGCCGCCCAGACCGCCGTCGTCCCCCAGGGCGCCGTCGCCGCCGGCCCCGAGCCGGTCGCCGCCGACCACACCCTCGCCTTCGCGGGCGGCGCCGCCCTGGCCGGCGCGGGCGCCGCCGGTGTCGCCCTGGCCCTGTTCCGCCGCCGCGGGATCGCCGCCTGATCCCTGGCCCCCCGTCCGGCCGCCGCGGGATCGCCGCCTGATCCCTGCCCACCGTCCGGCTGCCGCAGACCGGTGCCCCGCCCTTCCCCGGGCGGGGCACCTCGCGTTCGGCCCCCGCGGCCTCAGGCCCGCTCGGCCTCAGGCCCCCGCGGCCTCAGCCCCGCTCGGCCTCCGGTGCCGTCGACGCCGCCAGCGCCGCCAGGCGCATCAGCGCGTCGCCGAGGACCGCGCGGGGCGGCGACGCGAGGCCGACGCGGATGGCGTCGGGGGCGGTGCCGGGGCCGACGGCGAAGGCGCTGCCCGGGGTGACGGCCACGCCCGCGCGTGCGGCGGCCGCGGCCGTGAAGGTCTCGGCCCGCCAGGGCGCGGGGAGTTCCCACCAGCAGTAGTAGGCGTGCGGGGAGGTGCGGAGGGCGTGGCCGCCGAGGCGTTCGAGGACGAGGGCGTGCCGGGCCCGGGTCTCGGCGCGCTTGGCGCCGACGGCCTCGGTGATCGTGCCGTCGGAGGCCCAGCGGGTGGCGGCGGCGAGCGCGAGCCCGCCGGCCGTCCAGGCGCCGGAGCGCAGCGAGTCCGCCACGGTGTCCCTCAGCCGGTTGGGGACGACGAGGTAGCCGCAGGTGAGGCCCGGGGCGAGCCGCTTGGAGAGGCTGTCGACGAGCAGGACCCGTTCGGGCGCGTGCGCGGCGAGCGGGGCGGGCGCGTCCGGGTGGAGGAAGGCCCAGGTGGTGTCCTCGACGGCGGCCAGGTCCAGGCCCCTGAGCAGTTCGGCCAGTTCGGCCCGCCGTCCTTCGCCCGCCGTGACGGAGAGCGGATTGTGCAGGGTCGGCTGGAGGTACACGGCGGCGAGCGGCGCGGCCCGGTGAGCCGCCGCGAGCGCCTCGGGCCGTACGCCCTCCTCGTCGAGGGCGAGCGGCACCAGCCGGATGCCGAGCCGCTCGGCGACCGCCTTGACCAGCGGGTACGTGAGGGCCTCGACGCCCAGTCGGCCGCCGGGCGGCACGAGGGCGGAGAGCGCGGCGGCGATGGCCTGCCGGCCGTTGCCCGCGAAGAGCACCCGGTCGGGGTCCGGCGCCCAGCCGGGCCGCGCGAGCACGGCGGCGGCCGCCTCCCGGGCCTCGGGGGTGCCGGTCGCGGCGGCCGGCCCCGACACGGCATCGGCGAGGACGTCGGGCCGGGCGAGGGCGGCGAGCGCCCGGGCCATCAGCTCCGACTGCCGTTCCGCGACGGGGTAGTTGAGCTGGAGGTCGACGGGCGCGGCTCCGGTGGCCTCGGCGAGCGCGGCCCCGGGCAGCGGCGGCGCGGCGCGGACGAACGTCCCCCGTCCGACCTCCCCGACGACCAGGCCCCTGCGCGCCAGCTCCCCGTACACCCTGATCGCCGTCGAGTTCGCGATCCCGTGCCGCCGCGCGAAGACCCGCTGCGGCGGCAACCGGTCGCCGGCCCTCAGCCGGCCCTCGCGCACCGCCGCCTCGACCCGGTCGGCGATCCGCCGGTACTCCTCCACCACACTCTCCTCCCGCCGGACCCCGAGGCCCTGCCCCCATTGCACCGAGAGCAAAGATTTTATTGCACCGAGTCAAGGGGCCTGCCTAGCCTGCGGTCATGCCCATCGCCGAAACCCTCGCCACCCGCGTCTTCTACGAGGACCGGGGCACCGGCCCCGCCCTCCTCCTCGTCCACGGCCACCCGTTCGACCACACCATGTGGCAGCCGCAGATCGACCGTTTCTCCCGCACCCACCGCGTGATCGCCCCGGACCTCCGGGGGTACGGGGACACCCCGCTGGGCGCCACGACGGACTCCACGGGCCTGGCGGACTTCGCCGAGGACCTGGTCGACCTGCTCGACGAACTGGGCGTCGAGCGGTGCGTGGTGGCCGGCCTCTCGATGGGCGGCCAGATCGCCATGGAGCTGTACCGGCGGCACCCCGAGCGCGTGCGGGGGCTCGTGCTCGCCGACACCTTCCCCGCCGCCGAGACCGAGGAGGGCAAGAGGGCCAGGAACGACATGGCCGACCGGCTCCTGCGGGAGGGCATGCGGGGGTACGCCGACGAGGTACTGGACCGGATGGTCGCCCCGTACAACACGCACGCGGCGCCGCACGTGCACCGGATGATGTGCGGCACCGACCCGGTCGCGGCGGCCGCCGCCCTGCGCGGACGGGCGGAACGTCCGGACTACCGGGAGACGCTGGCGGGGGCGGACGTGCCCGCGCTGGTCGTGGTGGGCCGGGACGACACGTACACGCCGGTCAGCGACGCGGAGGAGATGCACGCGCTGCTGCCGGACTCCACGCTCGTGGTCGTCGAGGGGGCGGCGCACCTGCCGAACCTGGAGCGTCCCGAGGAGTTCGACGCGGCGCTCGACGCGTTCCTCCGCTCACTCGTTCGGCTCAACTGAAAGTTCGGAATCGTACGAACGCTCCCACGATGGGGCCATGAGCCAGAACACCGCACCCCGCCCGCCGCGTACCCAGCCGAGCACCGCCGGAGCCTGGGCCGCCGGCGGCACCCTCTTCGCCGGCGTCCTCATGCTGGTCACCGGCTTCATGGACGTCTTCCAGGGCATCGCAGGGATCGCCGAGGACGACGTCTACGCCCGCGTCGGCGACTACGTCTTCAAGTTCAACCTGACCACCTGGGGCTGGATCCACCTGATCCTCGGCGTCATCATCGCCGTCGCCGGCTACGGCATCCTCAAGGGCGCCGAGTGGGGCCGGGTCGCCGGCATCTCGCTGGCCTCGCTCAACGTCCTCTTCCAGTTCCTCTTCCTGCCGTACCAGCCGTGGTGGGCGCTGTTCTCCATGGCCATCTCGATCTTCGTGATCTGGGCGCTGGCCACGGACGACGCGTACGGCCGCGAGAAGTACTGAGAGGGCCCGCCCATGACCGTGCAGAGACGCACCACGGGACTCGCCCTCGCGCTCGCCGCGACCACCGCCCTCGCCCTCACCGGCTGCGACGCCGCCAAGGACGCCGCCGGTGACGTCATCTCCTCGGCCACCGCGGCCGTCGCCTCGGCCGCCGAGGAGAAGATGAACGAGGTCAAGGACGGGGTCAACGCCGGCGGCGACGTCAAGGCAGGCCCGACGAGCACCGACGGGGACCGCACGGTCGCGGAGATCACCGCGACCAACCCCAAGGACAAGAACGCCGACTACACGATCATGGTCAACTTCCGTGACGGCGGCGGAAACCTGCTCGACTCCGTCGTGATGAACATCGACGGCGTCGAGCCCGGAAAATCCAAGTCCGGTACCGCCCGCAGCAATCGGACCCTCACCGGCGACACGACGGCCGAGATCGCCCAGGCCCTGCGGCACTGACGAGACGTGACGACCACGGCGGGCGGGCCCACCGAGCCGCCGCCCCTCCGGCCCAGGCGCCGCCTCGCCGCCTGGGCCGGAGGGCTGCTCGCGGCCCCGCCCGCCGTGGTCACCGGCTGCCGGCTCCTCGACACGGACGCCGTCACGCCCGTCCCCCAGCTCCTCGCCGTCCTCCCCTGGTTCGCCATCCCCGCCGCGCTCGCCGTCCTGCTCGGCGTCGCCGCCCGCCACCGCGCCCTCTGCCTCGCCGCCGCCGTCGTCCTCGCCGCCACCGCCTGGGCCTCCCTGCCCTACACACCGCCGACGTCCGACGCCCAGGGTCCGTCGCTCGCCCGACTCAGAGTCATGTCCGCCAACGTGGAATTCGGCCGGGGCACGCGCGCGTTGACCGAGCTCGTCCGCCGCGAACACCCCCGGATCGTGTTCGTCGCCGAATGCGACCCCGCCTGCGTCCACACCCTGACCACGGCCTTCGCCGCCGAGCTCCCCCACCGCGCCACCGTGGACGCCGCCGGATCCGCCGGCTCCCTGCTGCTCAGCGCCTACCCGCTGCGCGACCGGCGGACGATCCCCGCCACCCTGGGCATGCCCGGCGCCACCGCCGACATCGCCGGAGTGCCCGTACGCCTCCAGCTCGCCCACCCCGAACCGCCGCTCGCCCACCAGGTGCCCCGGTGGAAACGGGAACTCGGCCGCATCGCCGACACCGCCGCCCACCAGACGGGCCCGTCCCTCGTCGCCGGCGACTTCAACGCCTCCCAGGACCACGCCGCCTTCCGCGCCGTCCTCGACCGCGGCCGGCTCCGCGACGCGGCCCGGACGGCCGACGCGAGCCGCACCCCCACCTGGCCCGCGGACGCCCCCCTCCCGCCGTTCGTACAGATCGACCACGTCCTGGTCAGCGCCGCCTTCACCGTCCGCGACATCCGCTTCCCCGCCCTCGCCGGCTCCGACCACCGCGCCGTCCTCACCGATCTCGACCTGCGGGCCGCGCGCTGATCCGCCACGCTGGAAGGCATGGACAACGAGGAGATCCTTGACGACATCGGCGCCCTCGTCGAGGAAGAGCGCGCCCTCCGCAGCCGCGCCGGCACCGACGGCCTCCCCCCGGAGGAACGCGCCCGCCTCGCCGACCTCGAAGTACGCCTCGACCAATGCTGGGACCTGCTCCGCCAACGCCGCGCCAAGTCCGAATTCGGCGAGGACCCCGACACCGCCACCCTCCGCCCCGCCTCCGAGGTCGAGTCCTACCGCAACTGACACCACACGACGGGCATACCGCCGGGGAACAGTACTTTTGGTCGCATGGCACGCCCCACCCGTCCCGTACGGCTCGCCCCGCCCGCCTGGCTCACCGCAGGGCTGAAGCCCGCTCCGACGCCGATCCCCTGGGCCGCCGTGCTGCGCGCCTCCGTGGCGCTGTCGGCGCCGCTGGCGGTGGGGCTCGCGGTGGGGGAGCCGGCGTACGGGGCGCTGGTGTCGATGGGGGCGCTGTCGGGGGTCATCGGGGACACCGCCGACGCGTACCGGATGAGGATCTTCAACATCGCGGTGCCGCAGCTGTTCGGGGCGCTCGGCGTCACCCTGGGCACCCTCGTGTTCGGGCACGGGTGGGTGGCCGTGGCCGCGCTGACGCTCGTGGCGCTGGTGTCGGGGATGATCTCGTCGATCGGGGCGGTGGCCTCCGTGTCGGGGCTGTTGCTGCTGCTCAACTGTGTGGTCGGGGCGGGCCTTCCGATGCCGGGACCGTGGTGGAAGGCGCCGCTGCTCCTCACCCTCGGCGGCCTCTTCGTCCTCCTCCTCACCCTGCTCGGCTGGCCGCTGCGCCGCGCCGCGCCCGAACGCGCCGCCGTCGCCGCCACCTACCGGTCCCTCGCCGAGCTGTACGAGGCCACGGGGACGCCCGCGTACGACGAGAAGAGGCAGGCCGTCACCGCCTCCCTCAACCAGTCCTACGACCTGGTGCTCGCCCGCCGCACCCGGCAGCACGGCCGCGCGCCCAACCTCGTCAGACTGCTGTCACAGCTCAACGTGCTCATCCCGCTCCTCGAAGCCGCGCCCGCCGCACACCTCCGCGCCCGGCTCGTCGGACCGCTGCCCGCCGCCGTCCCCGCCGCCGTACGGGAACTCGCCGACGCCGTCGAGGAAGGCCGCACCGGAGCCCCCGCCCTCGACCTGCCCGCGCCCGAACGGCCCGCCGAGAAGGCCGTGGACCACGCCCTGCGGCACGCGGCCGCCGTCGTCCACAAGGCCGACCCGGACCCGTACAACGTCGACGACCGGCTCGGCCGCCCCGCCGCCCTGCGGGTCAGGGCCCGCCGCGCCACCCGCGCCGTCCTGCTCTCCGAGGCGTCCTGGCGGTACGGCCTGCGGCTCGCGCTCTGCATCGGCCTCGCCCAGGCCCTCGTCTCGCTGATCGCCGTACCCCGCTCCTACTGGGTCGCGCTCACCGTCACCTTCGTCCTGAAGCCCGACTTCGGCTCGGTCTTCTCCCGCGCCGTGCTCCGCGCCGCCGGCACCGCCGCCGGACTCGTCCTGGCCGCCTTCGTCCTCTCCGAAGTCCCCCGCGGCTGGTGGGACGTGCCCGTGATGATCGTCCTCGCCGCCCTCATCCCCGCCTTCTCCGCGAAGGGGTACGCCTTCCAGACCGCGGCCATCACCCCGGTCATCCTGCTGCTCTCCGACACCCTCAACCACCAGGGCTTCGACCTCGTCATGCCCCGGCTCTACGACTCCCTCATCGGCTGCGGCATCGCCCTCGTCGCCGGCTACCTCCTGTGGCCCGAGTCCTGGCACACCCGGATCGGCGACCGGCTCGCCGACGCCGTCGCCGACACCGCCGCCTACGTGGAGACCGCCTTCGGCGGCGACGCCGCCCGCACCGACGCCACCCGCACCGACCAGGCCGACCGCCACCGCGCCCGCCGCAAGCTCTACCGGGACCTGTCGACCGTCCGCTCCGAGTTCCAGCGCGCCCTCACCGAACCGCCGCCCACCGGCGCCCGGGCCGCCGCCTGGTGGCCGCTCGTCGTCGCCGTCGAACGGATCGTCGACGCCACCACCGCCGCCCGCATCCGCGTCAGCCACGGCGCCCCGCCCCCCGACCCCGCCGAAGTCACCGCCGTCACCCGCGAACTGCGCGAACTCGCCGACGGGCTACGGGCGTCCGACACCCTCGTCGAAGTCCGCTCCGCACTCCTCGGCGACGAGACCGGAGTCCTCGAACCGCTCCGCCAGGAGGTCCGCGCGGCCCGCGCCATCGCCAGTCCCGACCTGCGGTAAACCTCGCCAAGGGGGCGTACCGGCGGACTTACCGGCGGTCACGGAACGGAACCTTCCCCACCGCCGTTACCGGAAGGCACCGGGGCGACTACGATGCGCTCGATTCACCGTGATCCGCGCCCACCGCCGTCGGCAACCGGCCCGGCGCACGGGCCACTTCGCCCTGCCCCCGGCACCGCCCCCGCACCACCCCGCCTGACACCTCCCCGTCCCGAGGACCCGCCATGCGCACCACCACGAGCAGAGGGCTCCAGCCCAACGTCCTCGGCACCTTCGACACCATCGTCATGGCCGTCGCCGGCAGCGCCCCCGCGTACTCGCTCGCCGCGACCACCGCCGTCCTCTTCGGCGCCGTCGGCTACGCCGGCCCCGCCGCCCTCCTCTTCTGCGCGATACCGATGCTCGGCATCGTCCTCGCCTACGCCCGCCTCGGCCGCATCGACGTCAACGCCGGCGCCGGCTACTCCTGGGTGGGCCGCACCCTCCACCCCTTCCTCGGCTTCCTCTCCGGCTGGGCCCTCGTCTTCGCCGCCACCGTCTTCATGGTGGCCGGCTCACTCCCCGCCGGCTCCCTCACGCTCTCCCTGATCGACCCCGACCTCGCGTCGAACACCCCGCTCGCGGCCGCCGTCGGCGCCGGCTGGTTCCTGATGATGCTGCTCGTCGTCCTCGGCGGCGCCCGCCTCACCGTCCGCGCCCAACTCGTCATGTCCGGCGTCGAGATGCTGATCCTCATCGGCTTCGTCCTCGCCGCCGTCGCCCACCGCGGCCGGGCCACCGCCTTCGACTGGTCCTGGTTCAGCCTCGACCGCTTCGACGGCCCCCAGGGCTTCGCCGCCGGCGCCCTCATCGCCGCCTTCTACTACTGGGGCTGGGACGTCACCAGCAACCTCAGCGAGGAGACCCGCGACAGCCGCCGCACCGCCGGACTCGCCGCTCTCGTCGGCGTCGGCTTCGTCTTCGTCCTCTTCGAGGCCTTCACCGTCGCCGTCAACGTCCTCCTCACCGCCGAGGAGATCCGCACCGCGGGACCCAACGTCCTCGCCGTCCTCGGCCAGGAGATCTGGCCCGGCGTCGGCGGCAAACTCCTCGTCGTCGCCGTCCTCCTGTCCACCGTCGCCACCCTGGAGACCACCCTCCTCCAGGTCACCCGCTCCCTCTTCGCCATGGGCCGCGACCGCACCCTGCCGGCCGCCCTCGGAGCCGTACACCGCCGCTGGAACACCCCCTGGGTCGCCATCGCCACCGTCGGCGGCGCCGCCCTCCTCCTCTTCGCCGGCGCCGCGGCCGCCGGCTCCGTCCAGCGCATCCTCAGCGACGCCGTCGCCGCCATCGGCCTCCAGATCGCCTTCTACTACGGCCTCGCCGGCATCGCCGCCGTCGTCGCCTACAAATCCCTCCTGCTGCGCTCCGTCGGCAACTTCGTCCTCGGCGGACTCTGGCCCCTGCTCGGCTCCGGATTCATGCTGTGGGCCTTCGTCGAATCACTCGGCGAACTCTCCACCACCGCCCTCACCATCGGCCTCGGCGGCCTCCTCCTCGGTGTGATCCCGCTCGTCGTCTACTGGCGCAAGGGCAGCGACTACTACCGCCCCGCCCGCCTCGACGCCGTCCGCGCCCTCGCCGCCAGCCAGGACTCCGGACCCGCCACCCCCCGCGCCCGCACCGGCGACCGCGAGAAGAGCTACGCCACCGACTTCTGAACCCCCGCCCCCACCACGCCACTCCTCTCTGGCGACACCCCCAGCGACTTCTGACGGCAGCCGAACCCGAAGGAGGCCCCCGATGGCCGTACGCCGCCGCTCCGCGCGCCCGGCCCGAGCGGAGCGCTTCGCGCCCGACTTCGACCCGGACTTCGGCGACCGCGCCCTCACCGAAGCCCGCCACGACATCGTCATCGGCCGCTGGCAGGGCGTACGCGACCTCCTCGCCGCCACCGGAACCGATTGGGCCCGCCGCACCCACCGCCTCCGGCTCCTCTCCCACGCCGCCGCCGGCAGCTCCACCGTCGAGACCTGGCGCGCCGCCGAACCGCACAACCCCGACGCCGCCGTCCTCCGCGCCGCCACCGAAGTCGTCCGCGTCTTCGACGCCGCCATCGCCGCCGGCCGCGGCGCCGCCCTCGAACGCGGCCGCATCGACACCGCCGTCGACGCCTGCCGCGGCGCCGCCGAAGCCGCCCCCGCCGACCCGATGCCCTGGGTCTCGCTGCTCTCCGTCGCCCGCCTCTACGAAGGCGGCGTGCCCCGGCGCGAACTCCGCCACTGGTTCGACGAACTCCGCCGCCGCGACCCCTACAACACCGAGGGCCACATCCAGGTACTCCGCTACTGGTCAGCGCGCTGGCACGGCACCCACGGCAGCATGTACGACTTCGCCCGCGACGCCGCCGGCGTCGCCCCGCCCGGCTCCCCGCTCCCCGTCCTCGTCCAGGTCGCCCGCGTCGAGGAGTACCGCTACATCGCCGACGGCGCCCTCGGCCGCGGCCCCGTCCGCGGCTTCGACCAGCACTGGAAGCACGAACTCGCCGTCACCGAACTCCGGCGCACCCACGCCCGCTGGATCGGCGGCCGCGACCCCCACCGCCCCGTCGCCCCCGAAGAGGTCGCCGACCTCAACTTCCTCGCCCACGCCGCCTGCTACGCCGGCCAGGTCGACATCGCCCGCGAACTCCTCACCCTCCTCGGCCCCCGCGCCGCCTGGGTCCCCTGGGCCTACACCGGCGACCCGGAAGAGCAGTTCACCCGCTTCAGAGACGGCTTGGGGGTGAGCTGAGCCCCCCGGACCCACCCCACCCCCACGACCCACCACTACCGGCTACTACCGGCCACTACCGGCCACTAGCGGCCACTAGCGGCCACTAGCGGCTACTACCGGCGGTCAGACGCCGATGTCACCGCCGTCCTTGCGCCACACCGACACCACCGCCGGGCGGACGATCTTCCCCGGCCCGTCCGGCCACACCGACGCCGGCGCCTCGACCGACGCGCCGTCGATCTCGCCCGGATGCTGCACGGCGACCACGACACGGCGGTCCTGGACGATCGGGCCACAGGTCTCGGCACCGCGCGGGACCGTCAGGAACTGCTTCAGCTCACCGCGCCGCTCGCCGCGGGTCGCGACACCGAAGAGACCGTCGTGCGAACCGAGCTGGTTGCCGTCCGTGGAGATCCACAGGTTGCCGTGCGGGTCGAAGGCCACGTTGTCCGGGCACGAGATCGGCGACACCTTCTCCTTCGGGAAGCCCGCGAAGTAGGTGGCCGGGTCGTTCGGGTCGCCGGCCACCAGGAAGAGGCGCCAGGCGAAGCCGTCGCTCGACGGGTCGTCCCAGTGCTCGGCGAGCTCCAGGATCTGCCCGTGCTTGTTGGAGTTGCGCGGGTTGGCCTCGTCCGCGGGGGCGTAACCGGCCTTGCCGCGGTTCGAGTTGTTCGTCAGCGCGACGTAGACACGGCCGCTGCGCGGCGACGGCTCGACGTCCTCCGGGCGGTCCATCTTCGTGGCGCCGACCTTGTCACCGGCGAGGCGCGTGAAGACGTACACCTCCTCGGCGGTCATGCCGGGCACGTGCGAGACGTCGCCGGTGGCCAGCGGGATCCACACGCCGGAACCGTCGAACTCGCCGTCGTTCGGGAGCTTGCCCGTGCCGTCGACCTCGCCCGGCGAGTCGCCGGTGAGCTTGGCGACGTACAGGGTGCCCTCGTCGAGGAGCGTCAGGTTGTGCTCGCGGGCCGACCGCGAGCCGCCCTTCTTCATCCGCTTGCTCGACACGAACTTGTAGAAGTAGTCGAAGCGCTCGTCGTCACCCATGTAGACGACCGGACGGCCGTCCTCGGTCAGACGCGGCTGCGCGGCCTCGTGCTTGAAGCGGCCGAGCGCGGTGCGCTTGCGGGGCGTCGACTCCGGGTCGTACGGGTCGAGCTCGACGACCCAGCCGAAGCGATGGACCTCGTTCGGCTCCTGCTTCAGGTCGAAGCGCTTGTCGAACCGCTCCCACTTGCGCTCGGTCGCCCCCGTGCCGACGCCGTAGCGCTTGTCGGTCGCCGAGCTGCCGTTCGCGAAGTACTGGTTGAAGTTCTCCTCGCCGTGCAGCGTCGTACCCCACGGGGTCGTGCCGCCGGCGCAGTTGTTCAGCGTCCCGAGGACCTTGCGGCCCGTCGGGTCGGCCGAGGTCCTCAGCAGGGCGCTGCCCGCCGCCGGACCGGTGACCTCGAACTCGCTCGTCGTGTGCAGCCGCCGGTTGAGCTGATGACGCGTGACCGGCGTCAGCTTCCCGCTCCGGTACTCCTCCTGGACCACCACCACCGACAGACCGTGCGCGGCCCAGGCGATCTCCACCTGCTCGCGGGTCGGGTTCGCGGCGTCGTAGCCGCGGAACATCAGCACCTCGTCGGTGTACTCGTGGTTCGCCACGAGCACCTGACGGCCGTGCTCGCCGCGCAGCGGCAGCAGCGACAGGAAGTCGTTGTTGTAGCCGAACTGGCCCGCCTGCGCCTTCGCCGTCTGCTTCTCCGAGTCGAACGCCGGCGCGCCCCGCAGGATCGGTTCGCCCCAGCGGATGACCACGTTCTGCGCGTAGCCCTCGGGGACCGTCACCTGGTCCGCCGTGTTCGGCGCCACCGGCGCGAAGCGCAGACCGCGCGCCCCGCCCGGACGCTCGCCCTTCCCCGTACGGGCACTGGCCTCCGGCGCGTTGCCCAGCACGACCGCGCCGCCCGCGGCCGACGCCACCGTCACCACGGCCGCCGCCCGCAGCGCCGACCGCCGCGAGAACACCCCGGCTATGACGTCGCCGACGTACTCGTTCCCACTCGTGTTCGGCACCTCGTGGAAACAGGCGTCCCCACACCGGTACTTGCACGTGAGGGCGGAACGGCCACCCCCATGGCCGTTCATGCTCAGCAGCGGCAGCAGTTTGCGCACTTCGTCCTCCTCCGGCGCATACCGCGCCGACAAGCTGTCGGGATTCCTTCGGCCGCGACGCTATGTGTGCACCTCTTCACCCGGACGGCCGCCGCATGAACGCCGAATGAATGCACGGCAACCGCGTCCGACCGGGTCACCGAGGAGCCCAGGACTGGCCGCTAACCTTACGTGTCCGCCCTGGCCAGGGATGATCGTCCCGAAACGCCCAGTACGGACATTCACACCGCACCCCATCTCATGCGAAAGGGTTCGCCCATGGGTATTCGGAGCATGCTGCGCAAGGTGTTCGGCCGGGACCGCGAGGAATCCCCGGCAACCTCCGTCCCTCCCCAAACGCGTGAGACCCCCACCCCCGACACCCCCGAAGCCGCCGCCCGCCGCAAAGCCGACGAACTCGTCGCCGAAGCCTTCGACAACCCCCAGATCCCCAAGGCCCGGGGCCCGGTCGCGACGCCGGAGCCGACGGACGCGGCTGCTGCTGAGGTTGCGGTCGAGCCGGTTGCCGAGGTGACGCCGGAGGCGGTTACTGAGGTGGCGGTTGAGGCGGCTGCTGAGGTTGCGCCGGAGGCGGCTGCCGAGGTGGCGGTTGAGCCGGTCGCTGAGGTGGCGGTTGAGCCGGTTGCTGAGGTGGCGGTTGAGCCGGTTGCCGAGGTTGCGGCCGAGCCGGTCGCTGAGGTGGCGGTTGAGCCGGTTGCTGAGGCTGCGCCGGAGGCGGTTGCCGAGGTGACGCCGGAGGCGGTTGCTGAGGTGGCCGTTGAGCCGGTCGCTGACGTTGCGCCGGAGGCCGTGGCCGAGGTTGCGGCCGAGCCGGTCGCTGAGGCTGCGCCGGAGGCGGTCGCGGCGCCGATCGCGGCGGAGGCCGCGGAGCCGGAGGCGTCCGCCACGGACGCCCCCGCCGAGACGCCCGCGGCAGAGGCCGCGCACGCGGAGCCCGCCGCTGAGGCGCAGGCGCCGGCGGCGGAGCCCGCCGTTGAGGTCGTCACCGCCGACGCCCCGGAGGCGGAACCCGCGGCGGAGCCGCAGGGGAGCGACGAGCCGCAGGAGGGCGACGCCCCGCGGGGGCCGGCCGTCAGCGCGGCGAAGGTGCGGGCGGTGGCGCCGCACCTGGCGGAGGCGTACAAGGCGGCGGGGGCGGCCCTGAAGAAGGAGGGGCTGACGGGGGCGCGCGCGGCGGTGTACCTGGTGGTGGACCGCTCGGGCTCGATGCGCGGGTACTTCAAGGACGGCTCCGTGCAGCGCCTGGCGGAGCAGACCGTCGCGCTGGCGGCGCACCTGGACGAGGACGCGACCGTGACGACGGTGTTCTTCTCGACGGACGTCGACGGCACCGTGGACCTGACTCCGGCCGACCTGACGCCCACCCGCGTCGAGGAGGTCAACGGCACGCTCGGCCGCCTGGGCCGTACGAACTACCACCGCGCGGTCGAGGAGGTGCTGGCCCACCACGAGAAGGCGGACCCGGCGCGCCCGGCGCTGGTGGTGTTCCAGACGGACGGCGCGCCGGACGTGAAGACGGCGGCGACGCAGGCGCTGGCGGAGGCGGCGGACCGCCCGCTGGCGTGGCGTTTCGTGGTGTGGGGCGAGGAGGACAACAAGGCCTTCGACTACCTGAGGAAGCTCGACGGCACTCCCCGTACCGCCGTGCACTTCGCGGGCCCGGCCCCGGTCGAGACGCCGCACGGCGCGTTCTACCGCGGTCTGCTCACCGGCCTGGAGTTCTAGCGACACGGGCGGACGGCGCGGACGCGCGACGGCGGGGGTGGTGACGATCGTGGTCACCACCCCCGCCGCGTCTCACCGCGCGTTATCGATGTGAGGGGAGCATCCCCGGGCCGTTAGGATTTCGGCCATGGCGGCCACTGGATCCGAGAAGCAGGGGGCGAAGGCGTTCTACGTCACGACCCCCATCTACTACGTCAACGACGCTCCTCACCTGGGCCACGCCTACACGACCGTCGCAGGCGACGTGCTCACGCGCTGGCACCGTCAGCGCGGCGAGAAGGTGTGGTACCTCACCGGCACGGACGAGCACGGTCAGAAGATCATGCGCACGGCCGAGGCGAACAACGTCACGCCCCAGGCCTGGTGCGACAAGCTCGTCGAGGAGGCCTGGAAGCCCCTCTGGGAGCACCTGAACATCGCGAACGACGACTTCATCCGCACCACGCAGAAGCGTCACACGGACCGCGTCCAGGAGTTCGTGCAGGACCTGTACGACAAGGACGAGATCTACAAGGGCGGCTACGAGGGCCCGTACTGCGTGGGCTGTGAGGAGTACAAGCTCCCGGGCGATCTCATCGAGGCCGAGGACGGCACGAAGCTGTGCCCGATCCACAAGAAGCCGGTGGAGATCCTCAAGGAGGAGAACTACTTCTTCAAGCTGAGCGAGTACGGCCCGAAGCTGCTGGAGTTCTACGAGGCGAACCCGGGCTTCATCCAGCCGGAGTCGGCCCGCAACGAGGTCGTGAACTTCGTCAAGCAGGGCCTGCAGGACCTCTCCATCTCGCGCTCGACGTTCGACTGGGGCATCCCGATCCCGTGGGACGACAAGCACGTGATCTACGTGTGGGTCGACGCGCTCCTGAACTACGCCACGGCCGTCGGCTACAACGAGAACCCGGCGAAGTTCGAGGAGACGTTCCCGGCGAACGTGCACCTGGTCGGCAAGGACATCCTGCGCTTCCACGCGGTGATCTGGCCGGCGATGCTGATGGCGCAGGGCCTGCCGGTCCCCGGCCGGGTCGCGGCGAACGGCTGGCTGATGGTCGGCGGCGAGAAGATGTCGAAGTCGAACCTGACCGGCATCAAGCCGCAGGACCTGACCTCGCACTTCGGCGTGGACGCGTACCGCTGGTACTTCCTGCGCGCCATCGCCTTCGGCAGCGACGGCTCGTTCTCGTGGGAGGACTTCTCCGCCCGCTACACGTCCGAGCTGGCCAACGACTACGGCAACCTCGCCTCCCGCGTGGCGGCGATGGTCGGCAAGTACTTCGGCGGCGAGCTGCCGGCGTCGACGGCCGACGGCGACGCGGAGAAGGCGATCCACGAGGGCCTGGCGAAGGCCGTCGCGACCGCCGACGCCAAGATCGGCGAGGAGCTGGACTTCCAGGGCGGCATCCTGGCGATCTTCGACTTCGTGAAGCAGGTCAACGGCTACATCACGGAGCAGGAGCCGTGGAAGGTCGCGAAGGACGAGTCGGAGGAGGGCCGGGCCCGCCTGGCGACCATCCTCTACACGGCCGCCGAGTCCCTCCGCGCCGTCGCCGTCCTCCTCAACCCGATCATGCCGGAGACCTCCCAGTCCCTCTGGGAGTCCCTCGGCGCCGAGCCCACCCTCGGCACCCTGGCCTCCCAGCCGGTCCAGTCCTCCGCCACCTGGGGCCAGCTCCCCGCCGGCGCCACCGTCACCAAGGGCGCCATCCTCTTCCCCCGCCTGGAAGACCCCAAGAAGGACTGACATCCCTCTGCTGTACGGCGAAGGCCGCCGCCCCGGTGCTCGGGGCGGCGGCCTTCTCGTCTTCCTCCCGGGTCACCAGGTCAGCACCAGGGCCGCGGCGGCCGGCGCCATGTAGATCAGCGGGAAGGCGGCGTGCCCGTACGCCTTCGCCCGGAGCACCGTGATCACGGCACCGGTGAAGTACAGCACGAGCCCGATCGCCGCCAGCGCACCGATCACCGGCACCCACAACCCGACGACCAGCCCGACCGCCCCCGCCGCCTTCGCCGCCCCCAGCCAGTTCCACCACGCCCGCGGCACCCCGTACTCCGCCAGCGGCTCGACCACGAACTTCGCCCTGAAGAAGATCGACGCCCCCGAGAACCCCGCCATGAACGCGGCGACAGCAGTGACGACTACGGCGGTGGTGGACATCTCGGCGACCATCTCTTCGGCTCCCTCAACCTGCTCCATATCCGCCTCGACCGAGCCGGACACCCCACTGACGGAGCCGCCCCGGCATGTGTGACAGCCACCCCCTACCCACCCCGAAAAACCCCGACAGACCGACCTGACAGTCGGCCACCCGTTCGTTGCTCGTGTGAACGCCCGCATGACAGCATGCGCCCGCGCATCACGGGCGCGGGGTCCGTCCGCTACGAACACGACGGCCAGCGTGAAAACCACTAGCCGATCTTCTGCCGGGAGGACACCCGCAACGGTCAGATACCGGGCACGGAGGAGCATTACTACTATGACCGATAGTCTGACCTTGGTGAATTCCGAGGTCCTCGTGGGCCTGTACGGAGTAAATCCGCCTCTGAACACCTTTCGGCTACGTTCTCTGAATGTGGACTGGAGGGGGCCGACGGTCACTCTGCGCGTGGACCTTTCCTCGTTTCCCGTGTCGGTTTCTCCGGAATGGGAGGAGTTCGGGGTGGACACGGTCCAGTGCCACCTGCAGTTCCTGGCCGTGGAGGATCTCTCGCTGTTGGAGTGGGAACCGCCCGTGCGCAGTGCCGCCTGCACCGTGGAACTCCAGGAGGAGAAGCGGAGGATGCGGGTGCGGGTGGCAGGGGCCGGGGTGAACCTCGGATTCACCAGCAGTGATTCCGTAGTGGTGGGGCATGTGAGCGCGTTCAGGGCCTCGGCCGACGGCGGTGACGGCGGTCGCCATCTGTTCTCTCGAAGGATCGACGGCATGCGCTACGCGACCATCCCGGAAACAGAGGAGAAGAGCTTTTATGGACGCCTCTGAATGGACGTCGGTCGTCGAATCGGCCGAGAAGATCACCGATATCTACGCGACGCCTCCGAGCCTGGGCGGTGAGGCGTGCGAGCTTTTTTACGTGCAGGTCGACGAGGGAAGAACGTCGGTGACGTTGGGGTTCGAGACGTCCGCCATGCCGTCGAACCCGCCCGCTGCATGGGCAGCCAAGGAGTACAACACGGTTGAGTTCTACGTGAAGTTCACCGGGGTGGAGGGACTCAGGATCGCCGGTTGGGATTCCAGTGCCCGCCACGCGACGGTTGCTTTGAGTCGTGGCGCGGATGACGCCGGCCTCACGATCTCCGTCGAGGGGGCAGGGGCACACCTGGGTTTCGCGGCATCCGCGTCCTGCTTGACCCGGATACGCCCTTATCTTGCCGCGGCCTGACGCGGTCGCGGGGAACGCGAAGGGCCCGGAACCCCTGGGGGTTCCGGGCCCTGTGTCGCTCAAGGCGAGTGGCTACCGGGCGGCGTCGGGGTGGACGGCGTCGGTGATGTCGATGGTCTTCTTTTCGACGGGCTTGCGGAGCTGGATGTTGAGTTCGCGGAGGCGGGTCTCGTCGAGCTCGGTGGGGGCGCCCATGAGGAGGTCCTGGCCGTTGCCGTTGAGGGGGAAGGCGATGATCTCGCGGATGTTGGGCTCGTCGGCGAGGAGCATGACGATGCGGTCGACGCCGGGGGCGATGCCGCCGTGCGGGGGGGCGCCGTACTCGAAGGCGCGGAGCATGCCGGCGAACTCGGTCTCGACGGTCTCGCGGGTGTAGCCGGCGATCTCGAAGGCCTTGAACATGATCTCGGGCTCGTGGTTCCGGATGGCGCCGGAGGAGAGCTCGATGCCGTTGCAGACGATGTCGTACTGCCAGCCGAGGACGTCCAGCGGGTCCTGGGTCTCCAGGGCTTCGAGGCCGCCCTGGGGCATGGAGAACGGGTTGTGCGAGAAGTCGATCTTGCCGGTCTCCTCGTCCCGCTCGTACATCGGGAAGTCGACGATCCAGGCGAAGCGGAAGACGTTCTCCTCGAACTGGCCGGCGCGCTTGGCGGCCTCGACCCGGACCGGGCCCATGATCTTGGATACCTCGTCGAACTCGCCCGCGCCGAAGAAGATCGCGTGGCCCGGGACGAGGCCGAGGCGCTCGGTGAGGACCTTGACGTTCTCCTCGGTGAGGAACTTGGCGATCGGGCCGGTGAGGGCGTTGTCCTCGCCGACGCGGACCCAGGCGAGGCCCTTGGCGCCGAGGGAGACGGCGAAGTCGCCGAGGCCGTCGAAGAACTTGCGGGGCTGGTCGCCGGTGTTCGGGACGGCGAGCGCGCGGACGTGCTTGCCGGCGAAGGCCTTGAACTCGGACGCCTCGAAGACGTCGGAGATGTCGACGAGTTCGAGGTCGGTGCGGAGGTCGGGCTTGTCGTTGCCGTACTTGAGCATCGACTCGCGGAACGGGATCCGCGGGAAGGGGGAGGTGACGTGGCGGCCGCCGCCGAACTCCTCGAAGAGCTCGGTCATGAGCTTCTCGATGGGCTGGAAGACGTCCTCCTGCTCGACGAACGACATCTCGACGTCGAGCTGGTAGAACTCGCCCGGCGAGCGGTCGGCGCGGGCGTCCTCGTCGCGGAAGCAGGGCGCGATCTGGAAGTACCGGTCGAAGCCGGAGATCATCAGCAGCTGCTTGAACTGCTGGGGCGCCTGCGGGAGCGCGTAGAACTTACCCGGGTTGAGGCGGGAGGGGACGACGAAGTCGCGGGCGCCCTCGGGGGAGGTCGCGGCGAGGATCGGGGTCGCCATCTCGTTGAAGCCGAGGGCCACCATCTTGGAGCGGATGGAGGCGATGACGGCGGAGCGCAGCATGATGTTGCGGTGCATGCGCTCGCGGCGGAGGTCGAGGAAGCGGTACTCGAGGCGCCGCTCCTCGTTCACACCGTCGTCGGTGTTGATGGTGAAGGGGACCTGCTTGGCGGAGCCCAGGACCTCGACCTCGGCGGCCTCGATCTCGATCTCGCCGGTGGCGAGCTCGGGGTTGACGTTCTCGGCGCCACGGGAGACGACCTTGCCGTCGACGCGGACGACGGTCTCCTTGGTGAGCTTGTCGAGGACCTCGGCGGCGGCGGTGCCGGGGCGGGCGACGAGCTGCGTGATGCCGTAGTGGTCGCGCAGATCGATGAAGAGGATGCCGCCCAGGTCGCGCCGATTGTGCAGCCAGCCGCTCAGCCGGACGTCGGTGCCGACGTCAGAGGCGCGGAGCTCGCCGCAGGTGTGGGACCTGTACCGATGCATCGTCGTTCATCCAGTCTTCGGGATCGTGGGTGATGGGCCGCCGCCCTGTGGCCTGTGTCATGGACGTCACGGACGTCACAGAACACGAGGGCAGACCCACCCAGGGTACCGGCCGGGCCGAGATCGGATTTCGAATACTCTCGGTGGCGACTTGATGTCCGATATTCATAAAGTGGGGCAATGCGCACCGAGGACGTCCTGGCCGCTATCGCGACCGGCCTGTGGCGCTGGGACAACGCGTCCGGGATCGTCTCCCTCGACGGCGAGGCCGCCCGGCTGCTCGGGCTGCCCGCGGAACCCGTACGGCTGACCGAGGCGGCGGTGCGGTCGCGTTTTCATCCGGTCGACTGGAACGAGATCGACGGGGTGGTGAACCTCGCCGTCGCGGAGGGCACGCTCGCCGAGGCGCGGCTGCGGATCATGGACGAGCACGGGCGGGTGATCCGTACCGTCCGGAGCAGGTCGAAGCCGCTGATCGAGGGGAACGACTACCAGCTGGTCGGCACGCTCCAGGAGGTCGCCGAGCAGCTGCCGGGCACGGCGGCGCGGACGCCGATCACGGGTGACTGGCGACGGTCCCGCGAGGCGTTCCTGCTCGACGCGGGGCGGGCGCTGGCGGAGGCGCGGTCGACGGCCGAGGTGCTGCGGGTGGCGGCCTCGCTGTCGATGCCGGGGTTCTCGCCGGACGGGCTCGCGGTCTTCGGTGTGGCGGGCGACCGGCTGACGGTCATCGGGCACCACGGGCACAGCGAGGGCGACGAGGGGCCGTTCACGTCGATGTCGGTGGGCACGGACTATCCGGCGGCGGAGGTCGTACGGACGGGCCGGGCGATCTATCTGCCGTCGCCGGACGAGTATCTGCGCCGCTTCCCGATGACGTGGCCGCTGGCGCAGCGCTTCGGGCGCCGTTCGTGGGCGTTCGTGCCGCTGGTGGTGGCGGGGCGGACGATGGGCGCCTGGATGGCGGCGTTCAAGCATCCGGTGGCGTTCACGCCGGACGAGCGTTCGGTGCTGACGACGGTGGCGCGGATGCTGGCGCAGGCCCTCGCACGCGCGGGCGTGGCGGAGTCGGAGCGGGAGCTGTCGCTGGGCCTGCAGCGGACGATGATGCCGGTCCTGGGGCCGGGGATCCCGGGCATCCAGGTGGCCGCGCGGTATGTGCCGACGGGCGGCGGGCTGCAGGTCGGCGGCGACTGGTACGACGTGATCCGGCTGCCCGGCGGCACGTCCCGCACGGGCGGGCGGGGCGCCGGGCGGATCGCCCTGGTCATCGGCGACGTGCAGGGGCACGACGTGCGGGCGGCGGGGCTGATGGGGCAGTTGCGGATCGCCCTGCGCGCGTACGCCTCCGAGGGGCACCGGCCGGACGCGGTCCTGTCGCGGGCCTCGCGGTTCCTGTACGGGATCACGGACGGGGACGACGGCGTGGAGAACGGCGGCCCCCGGTTCGCGACCTGCCTGTACCTGGAGGTCGACCTGGAGACGGGGACGGTGGACATCGCGCGGGCGGGCCATCCGGACCCGGCGGTACGGATGGTTGACGGAACGGTTCTGCTGAGGCCGACGGCCGGCGGTCTGCCGCTGGGCATCGACCCCGACACCGACTATCCGACGACCCGGCTCACCCTGGACCCCGGCGAGACGCTGATGATCTGCACCGACGGGCTCCTGGAGACCGGCGGGCACGACCTGGACAGCGGCTGGGACCGGGTCAGGGCGATCCTGGAGTCCCACGACGGCGAGGACCTGGAGCAGCTCGCCGACACCCTCGTGGAGGCCGTGCACGGGCCCGGCTCGCACCACACGACGGGCCCGCTCGCCGACCGCCGCGAGGACGACATCGCCGTCCTGTTGCTGTCCCGCAGGCCCGCGGGCCCGCTGGTGGAGGCCCCGCGCCGCACCCTGATGACGATCGCGCAGGCGGAGCCGGAGCGGATCGCGGAGGCGCGCGAGCAGCTGCGGCAGCTGCTGCACGACTGGGCGGACGAGGACCAGCTCGACTCGGCGGTCCTGATGGTCTCGGAGATGGTCACGAACGTCCTGGTCCACACCGACGGCGACGCGCTGCTGGTCGCCGAGGTCGCCTGCACCGAGAAGTCCCGCCGGCTGCGGGTCGAGGTCTCCGACACCAGCGACGAGCTGCCGCACAAGCGCCATCCGGGCGAGATGGCGTCGAGCGGGCGCGGTCTGGTCCTCATGGAGATGCTGGCGCACGCCTGGGGCGTCGATCCGCGCGGCGACGGCAAGTCGATCTGGTTCGAGCTGAACGAGCCGCCGTCGGAGAACGGCTGCTGCGGCTGAGGCCTGTCCCAGGCCGGTCCTCCCCGTCAGGCCGGGGCCGCCCCTCCCCACCGGGACGGGGCCCGTTCGCCGCGCGCCCCGCGCGGGGGCGTCGCAGACTGGAAGGGTACGGCCGCCGGGGGGACCACGGAGTGCGCCATGGACACCCACAAGGTCGGCAGTGACACCACGGTGCTGGCCGACAGTCTCGAAGTGCCGGGCATCGGGCACATCCCGGTGAACGCGTACGTGCTGACCGCGGCGGAGCCGGTCGTCGTCGACACGGGTCTCTCGGTCGAGGACCGTGACTTCGTCGCGGCGCTCGGCGGGGTGATGGATCCGGCGGACGTGCGCTGGATCTGGCTGACGCACCCGGACCGGGACCACACGGGCGGCATCTTCGACCTGCTCGAAGCGGCGCCGCACGCGCGCGTGGTGACGACGTTCGTCGGCTTCGGGATCATGACGACCGAGCGGGCGCTGCCGATGGACCGGGTGTACTTCCTCAACCCGGGTCAGTCGCTCGACGTCGGCGACCGTTCGCTGCACGCCTTCCGTCCGCCGCTGTTCGACAATCCGGCGACCGTCGGCTTCTACGACGACCGGACGCGGATCTGCTTCAGCTCCGACTGCTTCGGCGGCCCGATGCCGACCCGGGAGATCGCGGAGAGCGGGCACGCGAGCGACCTGAAGCCGGAGGACCTGCGGCGGGCGCAGCTGCTGTGGGCGACGCTCGACAGCCCGTGGGTGCATCTGGTGGACGCGGAGAAGTACCGGGCGACGATCGCGCCGCTGCGGGAGATGAATCCGGAGATCGTGCTGTGCACGCATCTGCCGCCGGCGGTGCGGATGACCGACCGGATGCTGGAGACGATCGCGGTGGCCCCGGACTCCGACCCGTTCGTCGGCCCGGACCAGGCGGCCCTGGAACAGCTCTTGGCCTCGTTCGAGCCGGGCGGGATGGCGGCGGCCTAGGCGCTGTCCTCCGGTTCGTGTGGAGCGCCGTATCGGGCGCGGAGTTCGCCGAGGACGCCGGTGGCGGCGGCGGTGAGGGGGACGGCGAGGAGCATGCCGAGGATGCCGGCGACGGAGGCGCCGGCGGTGATGGCGAGCATGACGGCGGCGGGGTGCATCTGGACGGTCTTGCTCTGGACGAGGGGCTGGAGGACGTTGCCTTCCAGGACCTGGACGGCGAGGACGATGCCGAGCACCCAGAGGGCGATGGCGAAGCCGCGGTCGGCGAGGGCGACGAGGACGGCGACGGCCCCGGAGAGGAAGGCGCCGAGGTACGGGATGTAGGCGGTGACGAAGACGAGCGCGGCGAGTCCGACGGCGCCGGGGACGTCGAGGACGACGAGGCCGATGCCGATGAGGACGGCGTCGACGAGGGCGACGAAGGTGGTGCCGCGCATGAAGCCCTCGACGGCCTCGAAGGCCCGGCGGGCCATGGCTTCGAGGAGGTCGCCGGTGGCGCGGGGGGCGAGGGTGCGGAGGGCGCCGGCGGCCCGGTCGGAGTCCTTGAGGAAGAAGAAGATGAGGAGGAGGGCGAGGACGGCGGTGGCGAGCATCTCGCCGACGACGCTGATGCCGCTGATGACTCCGGAGGCGGCGGTGCCTCCGAACTTCTCCAGGAGGGTCTTGGCGTTCTTGGCGAGGTCGTCGAGTGAGGTGCCGGCGGCGCCGAAGTGTTCGGCGATGTCGGCGGCGGCCTGCCGCAGCGAGGAGATGATCTGGTCGCCGGTCTCGATGAGCGCGAGGACGACGATGTACGTGGCTCCGCCGACGACCGCGACGACGGCGACGACGGTGAGCGCGGCGGCCAGCGACTTCTTGACCTTCATGCGCTGGAGCCGGCGGTAGAGCGGTCCGAGGAGTGCGGTGCCGAGGATCGCGAGGAGGACGGGGGTGACGGCGGTCTTGAAGACGACGCAGAGCCAGATGCCGACGGCGGCGACCCCCGCGGCGAGCAGCAGGACGACGCACCAGGCGGCGAAGCGACGGGCGGGTTCGGGGAGGAGTGGCGCTCTGGTCGTCTGCACCGTTCCACCGGATCACGCCCGCCGGTGTGTCGTCGCGCGCTGACGGCCGTACGGGTGACGGCCCGTCAACAGCGGGGACCCGCGGGACCGGTAGGACCCGTAGGCCCAGCGGGAACCCGCGGGACCCGTAGGACCCGCGGGGAGACCCGTACCGGCTACTCGCCCATTCCGTGGACCGCAGGGATGGTGCCGAGGCGGCCGGCCTGGAAGTCCTCGAAGGCCTGGCGGAGTTCGTCCTGGGTGTTCATGACGAACGGGCCGTAGTGGGCCATGGGCTCGCGGATGGGGCGTCCGCCGAGGAGGACGACCTCCAGGTCGGGGGTGTGCCCGTCCTGCTTCTCGTCGGCGCGGACGGTGAGCGCGCCGCCCTGGCCGAAGACGGCGGTCTGGCCCATGTGGAGGGGCCGCCGGTCGGCGCCGACGCTGCCGCGGCCGGCGAGGACGTAGGCGAGGCCGTTGAAGTCCTCGCGCCACGGGAGGTTGATCTCGGCGCCGGGGCGCAGGGTGGCGTGGATCATCGTGATCGGGGTGTGGGTGATGCCGGGGCCCTCGTGGCCGTCGAGCTCGCCGGCGATGACGCGGAGCAGGGCGCCGCCGTCGGGGGAGGTGAGCAGCTGGACCTGGCCGCCGCGGATGTCCTGGTAGCGGGGGGCCATCATCTTGTCGGCGGCGGGGAGGTTGACCCACAGCTGGAGGCCGTGGAAGAGGCCGCCGCTGACGACGAGGGACTCCGGCGGGGCCTCGATGTGGAGGAGGCCCTGGCCGGCGGTCATCCACTGGGTGTCGCCGTTGGTGATGGTGCCGCCGCCGCCGTTGGAGTCCTGGTGGTCGAAGGTGCCGTCGATGATGTAGGTGACGGTCTCGAAGCCGCGGTGGGGGTGCCAGGGCGTGCCCTTGGGCTCGCCGGGGGCGTACTCCACCTCGCCCATCTGGTCCATCATGATGAACGGGTCGAGGTACCGGTAGTTGATGCCGGCGAACGCGCGCCGGACCGGGAAGCCCTCTCCCTCGAACCCCTGGGGGGCCGTGGTGACGGCGAGGACGGGGCGGGAGACGGCGTCGGCCGGGGCGGCGACGCGCGGCAGGGTGAGCGGGTTCTCGACAGTCACAGCGGGCATGACCGGACCTCCTAGGTGCGACCTTGTACGACCACTTTAGTTGAAGACTGAACTTCTTGCCACCAGGAACGCGGAACGCCCGGGAGGAATTCCTCCCGGGCGCCCCATGACTACCAGCGTCGGTCAGCCGTACATGCGTCGCATCGCGAAGTCGACCATCTGCTCCACGGCCTTCGCGTCGAAGACCATGCGGTGGTCGCCCTCCATGTCGAGGACGAAGCCGTAGCCGGTCGGCAGCAGGTCGATCACCTCGGCGCCGGTGATCACGAAGTACTTGGACTCCTTGCCCGCGTACCGCCGCAGCTCCTTGAGCGAGGTGAACATCGGGATGACCGGCTGCTGGGTGTTGTGCAGGGCCAGGAAGCCGGGGTTGTCACCGCGCGGGCAGTAGACCTTCGAGGTCGCGAAGATCTGCTGGAAGTCCTCCGGCGCGAGGGTGCCGGTCGTGAACGCGCGCACGGCGTCCGCGAGCGAGGGCGGCGACGGCTCCGGATAGAGCGGCGCCTGCTGCTGTCCGTACCCGCCCTGCATGCCGCCCTGGGGCGCGTACTGCCCCTGCGGGGGCGGCGCGTACTGCTGCTGGGCACCCGGATTCTGCTCGTAGCCGTACATGGGCCACGAGCCTACTGCGTCACAGATGACCCGAAAGGGGTTGCTCTTATTACCGGTGGGTAGCATCATCGGAGAGAGCGTGTTGCTACTCGCTGGTACGTGTACGAGGAACCTGCCTCCCCGAGCCTTACGGAGCCGTCGCCATGGGGCACTACAAGTCGAATCTCCGCGACATCGAGTTCAACCTCTTCGAGGTGCTCGGCCGCGACAAGGTGTACGGCACCGGTCCGTTCGAGGAGATGGACGTCGAGACCGCGAAGAGCATCCTCGACGAGATCCGCCGCCTCGCCGAGAACGAGCTCGCGGAGTCCTTCGCCGACGCCGACCGCAACCCGCCGGTCTTCGACCCGGAGACCAACACCGCCCCCGTGCCCGCCTCCTTCAAGAAGTCCTACAAGGCCTTCATGGACTCGGAGTACTGGCGCCTCGGCATCCCCGAGGGCATCGGCGGCACCGTCTCCCCGCGCTCCCTCGTCTGGGCCTACGCGGAGCTGCTGCTCGGCTCGAACCCGGCCGTCTGGATGTACTCCTCCGGCCCGGCGTTCGCCGGCGTCCTCTACAACGAGGGCAACGAGGCGCAGAAGAAGGTCGCCCAGATCGCGGTCGAGAAGCGCTGGGGCTCCACCATGGTCCTCACCGAGCCCGACGCCGGCTCCGACGTCGGCGCCGGCCGCACCAAGGCCGTCCAGCAGGAGGACGGCTCCTGGCACATCGAGGGCGTCAAGCGCTTCATCACCTCCGGTGAGCACGACATGGAGGAGAACATCCTCCACTACGTCCTCGCCCGCCCCGAGGGTGCCGGACCCGGCACCAAGGGCCTCTCCCTCTTCCTCGTCCCGAAGTACGAGTTCGACTGGGAGACCGGCGAGCTGGGCGCGCGCAACGGCGTCTACGCGACGAACGTCGAGCACAAGATGGGCCTCAAGGCCTCCAACACCTGCGAGATGACCTTCGGCGACAAGCACCCCGCCAAGGGCTGGCTCATCGGCGACAAGCACGAGGGCATCCGCCAGATGTTCCTCATCATCGAGTTCGCCCGCATGATGGTCGGCACGAAGGCGATCTCCACCCTCTCCACGGGCTACCTCAACGCCCTGGAGTACGCCAAGGAGCGCGTCCAGGGCACCGACCTGGCCAACTTCATGGACAAGGCCGCGCCCAAGGTCACCATCACGCACCACCCCGACGTCCGCCGCTCGCTCATGACGCAGAAGGCGTACGCCGAGGGCATGCGCTCCCTCGTCCTCTACACGGCCTCCGTGCAGGACGAGATCGCGGTCAAGGAAGCGGCCGGCGAGGACGCGAAGGCCCTGCACGGCCTGAACGACCTGCTGCTCCCGATCGTCAAGGGCTACGGCTCCGAGAAGGGCTACGAGCAGCTCGCGCAGTCGCTCCAGACCTTCGGCGGCTCCGGCTTCCTGCAGGAGTACCCGATCGAGCAGTACATCCGCGACGCCAAGATCGACACCCTCTACGAGGGCACCACGGCCATCCAGGGCCAGGACTTCTTCTTCCGCAAGATCGTCCGCGACCAGGGCGCCTCCCTGAACGCGCTGTCCGAGGAGATCAAGAAGTTCCTCGCGGTCGGCACCGGCGGCGAGGAGCTGGCCGGCGCCCGCGACTCGCTCGCCAAGGCGGCCGTCGACCTGGAGGCGATCGTCGGCACGATGATCACGGACCTCACCGCCACCGGCGAGGACGTCCGCAACATCTACAAGGTCGGCCTCAACACCACCCGCCTGCTGCTCGCCTCCGGCGACGTCGTCGTCGGCTACCTGCTGCTCCGCGGTGCCGCCGTCGCCGCCGAGAAGCTCGCCGCCGGCGCCTCCGCCAAGGACGTCCCCTTCTACCAGGGCAAGATCGCGGCCGCGAAGTTCTTCGCCGCCACCATCCTCCCGGGCGTCGGCGCCGAGCGCGCCCTCGCCGAGGCCGTCGACAACGCGGTCATGGACCTGGACGAGGCCGCGTTCTAAGACGCAACCCCGTCCCAGACCTGGACGGGCCGCGTGACACGCGCCCCGTCCTGAGGAATACAGCCCGTCCCCGGGGAGGGGGGCGGGCTGTATTTATTTCGTAAGGTGACCCCATGAGCAGCGCAGCTTCCCGTCCCACCGCAGGCACCTTCGACCGCGGGCACACCGACGACCTGATGGCCTTCCTGGCGGCATCGCCGACGCCGTACCACGCGGTGGCGAACGCCGCGGAGCGGTTGGACAAGGCCGGTTTCCGGCGGGTCGAGGAGACCGCGGCCTGGGACGGGACGACGGGCGGGAAGTACCTGGTGCGCGGGGGCGCGATCATCGCGTGGTTCGTGCCCCAGGGCGCCGCGCCGCACACCCCGTACCGGATCGTGGGCGCGCACACGGACTCGCCGAACCTGCGGGTGAAGCCGAAGCCCGACATGGGGGCGCGGGGCTGGCGGCAGGTGGCCGTGGAGATCTACGGCGGGCCGCTGCTGAACAGCTGGCTCGACCGCGACCTGGGCCTGGCCGGGCGGCTGACGCTGCGCGACGGTTCGCAGACGCTGGTGAACATCGACCGGCCGCTGCTGCGGGTGCCGCAGCTCGCCGTCCACCTGGACCGCGGGGTCAACGACGGGATGAAGCTGGAGCGCCAGCGGCACATGCAGCCGATCTGGGGCCTGGGCGACGTCCACGAGGGCGACCTGATCGCCTTCGTCGCCGGGGAGGCGGGCGTCGACGCCGAGGACGTGGCCGGCTGGGACCTGATGGTCAGCGCCATCGAGCCGCCCGCCTACCTGGGCCGGGACCGCGAGCTGGTGGCCGGGCCGCGGATGGACAACCTCATCTCGGTGCACGCGGCCGTCGCCGCGCTCGTCGCCGTCGCGGGCCGCGAGGACCTGCCGTACATCCCGGTCATGGCCGCCTTCGACCACGAGGAGAACGGCTCGGAGGCCGACACCGGCGCCCAGGGCCCCCTCCTCGGCAACGTCCTGGAGCGCTCGGTCTACGCCCGCGGCGGGGCCTACGAGGACCGCGCGCGCTCGCTGGCGGGCTCGATCTGTCTGTCGTCGGACGTCGGCCACGCCGTGCACCCGAACTACGCGGAGCGCCACGACCCGACGCACCACCCGCGTCCCAACGGCGGCCCGATCCTCAAGGTCAACGTCAACCAGCGCTACGCCACCGACGGCGCCGGGCGGGCCGTGTTCGCCGCCGCCTGCGAGAAGGCCGGCGTGCCGTGGCAGTCGTTCGTCTCCAACAACGACATGCCGTGCGGCACGACGATCGGCCCGATCACGGCGGCCCGCCACGGCATCAGCACCGTCGACATCGGCATCGCCTGCCTGTCGATGCACAGCGCCCGCGAGCTGTGCGGCGCCGAGGACCCGTACCTCCTCGCGAACGCCCTGGTCGCCTTCCTCGAAGGCTGACCAGGGGGTCGCGCGTCAGGCGGTCGCTCAGCCGTCCATGCCCGCGAGGATCAGCGGCAGGCGGGCGACGCCCTCCGCGGTGACCTTCAGGGGGACGCCCCAGTCCTGCTGGTGGACGTGGCAGGCGGGGTACTCGTTCGCCGGGTCGTCGTCGCAGGAGGCGGCCATGGCGGAGACGTGCAGGACGCCCTCGGTGAGCTCCGGGTTCAGGTCGAGCTCCCGGAAGAGGTCCGTGCCCGTGCCCTCGCCCGCGAGGAGCAGCTCCGGCGGGGTCGAGGAGACCAGGAGCCGGGTCGACGGGCCGTAGCGCTCGTCGAGCTTCTGGCCGGTCGGGGCCTGGAAGACGACGTCCAGGCGGAGGCGGCCGGGGGCGACCTCGGTGGCCTCGCGCCGGGTGCGGTAGGCGGCGGACTCGACCTGGACGGCCTCCTCGGGCAGCCGCAGCCGGGTCAGCCGGTGCCGGGCGGACTCGACGACCACGATGTCGCCGTCGACGAGGACCGCGCCGCTCGGCTCGCGCAGGTCGGTGGCGAGCGTGGTGACCTCGCCGGTGGCGGGGTCGTAGCGGCGCAGGGCGTGGTTGTACGTGTCGGAGACGGCGACCGAGCCGTCCGGGAGCGCGGTGACGCCCAGCGGGTGCTGGAGCAGGGCCTGGTCGGCGGCGCCGTCGCGGTGGCCGAAGTCGAAGAGGCCGGTGCCGACGGCGGTGCGCACGGCGTACCCCTGGCCGTCCCGCTCGATCCAGCGGACGGCGCTGGTCTCGGAGTCGGCGATCCACAGCCGGTCCTCGGTGGCGGCGAGTCCGGACGGCTGCGCGAACCAGGCCTCGGCGGCGGGCCCGTCGACGAGCCCCTCGTTGGTGGTGCCGGCGGCGACCTCGACGGTCCCGCTCTCCGGGTCGTACGTCCACAGCTGGTGGACGCCGGCCATGGCGATCCACACCTTGCCCTGCCACCAGGCCACGTCCCACGGCGAGGACAGGTCGACCTCCAGGGCGGGGCCGGAGGTGGGGGAACCCTGCCACCACTGCCGGCCGGTGCCGGCGACCAGCTCGATCCCGCCGGTCTCCGGGTCGAGGACGCGCAGCGAGTGGTTCACGGTGTCGGCGACGACGATCCGGCCGTCGGGGAGGGTGGCGAGGCCCTGCGGCTCGCGGAACACGCCCTCGCCGATGCGCCGTACGACGGTCTCGCCGTCCGCCGCGAGCTCGACGAGCTGGTGCCGGGTGGTGTCGGAGACCAGGAAGTTCCCGTTGGCGAGGACGACCGCCTTGCCGGGGAAGCGGAGGTCGGTCGCGACCGGCTCCGGCGCCACGTAGGGGCCGTCGCCGCGGCGCAGCGTGCCCTTGGCCTCGTGCTCGGCCTCCAGCTCCTCGACGAGGGTGCGGATCGCGTTCGCGTGTCCCTCGCCGGCGTGCTGGGCGACGACGTACCCCTCGGGGTCGATCACCACGAGGGTCGGCCAGGCGCGGACGGCGTACTGCTTCCAGGTCGCGAGTTCCGGGTCGTCGAGGACGGGGTGGTGGACCTCGTACCGCTCGACGGCGTCGACGACGGCCTGGTGCTCGGCCTCGTGCACGAACTTGGGCGAGTGGACGCCGACGATCACCAGGGTGTCGCGGTGCTTCTCCTCCAGGTCGCGGAGCTCGTCGAGGACGTGCAGGCAGTTCACACAGCAGAAGGTCCAGAAGTCGAGCAGAACGATCTTTCCTCGCAGATCGGCGAGGGTCAGTTCGTCTCCACCCGTGTTCAGCCAGCCGCCCTTGCCGATCAGCTCGGGGGCGCGGACACGGGCACGGCGGGGCGCGGGTGCGTGCGCGGAGTCGTTCATGGTTCAAGAGTGCCGTACGGGTGGATTGTGGGGGCCGGGTGGGGCGGGGGCGCGTGTCCGGGGGCCGGGTCGCGGGGGTCGGCTGGTCAGCATGGCGGGCATGGCGGAGCGCTTGATCAGATCATCGGACCATTGCTTCCACCGAGTGAGCGGCGGCTTCCTCGCGGTCGCCCTCCTCGCCCTGCCGGGGACCCTCGCCCTGCCCGGGCACCCCGCCTGGGCCGGCGGCGTCGGCGACGGCGCCCTGCGCGTCACGGTGACCGTGAACGGACGCCCCCACACCGGCGTACGCCCCCCGGTCGTACGCACCGGGGCCCCGCTCGTGAAGCGCTACCGGCTCGTCAACCGCGGCGAGGCCCACCTCTACGGCGTCCGCGTCCTCGACCCCACGGCCCCCGGCGGCGTCGTCCGCTGCCCCCGCGAGGTCCTCGCCGCGCTCGGCGAGCTGGAGTGCGTCGCCCGCGTCCCCGCCGTCCCCGGCACCCACCGCGCCACCGTGCGCGTCGAAGGCGACGTCCCCTCCCTCCACCGCCGCCTCACCGCCACCACCCGCACCGGCTACACCGCCGTCGCCGGCGCCCTCCGCCTCACCGAACACGTCACCGTCGGCCCCCCTGGCCGCGGCACCGCCACCGTCACCTACACCCTCACCAACCACGGCAACCGCCCCCTCCACGCCCTCCGCCTCACCGACCCGGCGCTGGGCCTGGGCACGCGGCCACGGGCCGGGCGTTCGGCGCCCGGGGCCCCCCTCGACTGCGGCGGGCGGGCCGGAACCGTGCCCCTGCTCGCGCCCGGGGCGTCCGCCCGCTGCACGGCGACGGTACGGAAGCCTCCCGGCACCCACCGGAGCACCGGCGTCGCCACCGGCAGCGACCGCGTCCCCACCTACGGCCCCGGCGGCCGCCGCCTCCCCGCCCCCACCCTCACCGCCCGCGCCTCCGCCGTCTTCACGCTCGCGCGTACGGCTGCCCCGGCGCGGGTGCGGCCACGGGGGAACGCGGGGGCTGCGGGGGCTGCTGGCGCTCCCGGCGCGCCCGGTGCTCCCGGTGCTCGTGGTGCGGTCGGCGGGCCTGGTGCCGCCGCCGCGCCCGGCGCTCCCGCCGCGGCCGGTCCTCCTGGTGTCGCCGGCGCCGCAGGCACTACCGGCACTACCGGCACCACCGGCACCGCTGGCACCACCGGCACCACCGGCGCCACCGGCCCCGGTGGGCTTTCCGGCGTGGGGGGTGGGGGAGTCGGGGGTGGGGCGGGAGGGGTCGGAGCCGTACCTCCTCGTGCGGAGATCGGGGAGGCGGTGGGGCTCGACTCCGAGGGGTTCCTGGGGCGGGTGCGGCGGCGGGCGCGGGAGGCGGACGAGTTCGGGGTGGTGGCGATGCTGTTGCTGCTGCTGATTCCGGCGGCCGTCGCGGCGGCCCTTCTCGGCAGCCGGGGGAAGTGACCGTGGCCCTGTTCGAAACGCTCGTCGTGGTGCTCGGGGTCGCCTTCGTCGCCGCGCTCGCCGTCGTCGCCAAGACCAAGCTGTTCCCCGTCGGCGAGGACGAGGAGCCACGCGAGGACGTCGCCGAGTACATCGCCATGATGGTGTCGGTCCTCTACGCCGTCGTGCTCGGCCTCTGCCTGGTGTCCGTCTGGGACACCCGCTCCGCCGCCGACGACCACGTACAGGCCGAGGCCAGCGCCCTGCACCAGACCTATCTGCTCGCGGACGCGCTCCCCGCGTCCCACCGGCAGCCCCTGCGGGACGCGGCCCGGACGTACGCGCGGCACGTCGTCGACGTCGAGTGGCCGGTGATGGCCGCACGCGAACAGCTCGACACCTCCGGCTGGAAACTCCTCGAACAGCTGCGGCGGGCGGGCGAGGTCACCGACTCCGACCGGGTCTCCGAACACATCGCCGCCCAGGAGGTCCTCGCCCAGCTCGGCTACGTCGACGACGCCCGGCGCGGCCGGGAGGCGGCCGCGCAGGAACGGCTCTCCCCCGTGCTGTGGACGGGGCTGCTCATCGGCGGCGCGCTGACCCTGGCGTTCATGTTCCTCTTCGGCATCAAGCGGAGCACGACCCACGTGGTGATGGTGATGGGCCTGTCCGGCTTCATCGCGTTCACCGTCCTGCTGATCCATCAGCTCGACTCGCCCTTCGGCGAGATGCTCGGCGCGACCCCCGACGCCTTCACCCGGTACTTCGGATGAGCGAGGCGCTTCGGGTGAAACCGGTTCTTACGGGGCAGGGATGACGCCGTGAAATATCTCGTGCGGGACAAGATCTTCGCGATCGGCGACGACTACTGGATCGAGGACGAGCAGGGCCGCCACGCCTTCCTCGTCGACGGCAAGGCCATGCGGCTGCGCGACACCCTGGAGCTGAAGGACCCCGACGGGCAGGTCCTCGTCACCCTGCGGCAGAAGATGTTCAGCCTGCGCGACGCGATGACGATCGAGCGCGACGACCGGCCGCTCGCCACCATCCGCCGCAAACGCCTCTCCCTGCTCCGCAACCACTACCGCGTGACCCTGGTCGAAGGCACCGAACTGGACGTCAGCGGCCGCGTCCTGGACCGGGAGTTCACCGTCGAGTACGACGGCGAACTCCTCGCCCACATCTCCCGGCAGTGGTTCCACGTCCGCGAGACCTACGCCGTGAACGTCGTCCGCGAGGACGCCGACGCCGCCCTCCTCGTCGCCGTGGCCGTCTGCGTCATCCGGATGGCCGAGCGCGAACGGGAGGACTGAGCCCCGCTCAGACGGCCTTCGCCAGCGCCTGGTCCAGGTCCTCCCACAGGTCCTCGACGTGCTCGATGCCGATCGAGACACGGACCGTGCCGGGACCGATGCCGGCCGCCGCGAGGGCCGCCGCGTCGAGCTGGTGGTGGGAGGTCGACGCCGGGTGCATGACCAGGGTCTTCACATCGCCGAGGGAGACGCTCAGGGAGGCGAGCCGTACGGACTCGACGAACGTACGGCCCGCGTCCCGGCCGCCCGCCAGATCGACCGAGATCACGCCGCCGCCCCCGCCGGTCAGCATGCGGGCCGCGATGTCACGGTCCGGGTGACTCGCCAGGGAAGGGTGCCGGACGGCCGCGACCGCCGGGTGCGAGGCGAGCCGCGCGGCGATCTCGGCGGCACTCGCGCACTGCCGCTCCACGCGCAGCGACAGGGTCTGCATCCCCCGCAGGGTGAGCCACGCGGCGAACGGGTCGGTGGACGCGCCCTGTTCGACGGCGTGCCGCCGGACCCTTCCGTACAGCTCCGCGTCCTTGAAGACGGCGACACCGCCGAGCACGTCCCCGTGCCCGGCGAGGTACTTGGTGGCCGAGTGCACGACGATGTCCGCACCGTGTTCCAGGGGCCGGAAGAGCAGCGGCGACGCGAAGGTGTTGTCGACGGCGACCGGCACCCCGGCCTCGGCGGCGACGGCGGCGAGCGCGGGGATGTCGGAGACCCGGGTCGTCGGGTTGGCGATGGTCTCCAGGTAGAGCAGCCGGGTCTCGGGCCGCAGCGCCGCCCGCACCTCCTCCGGGTCCGTGCCGCTGACGTACGTGACGTCGACGCCCCAGCGGGTGGCCAGGTCGCCGAGCACCGCGTACGTGCCGCCGTACAGGCAGGTCTGCGCGATGACGTGGCCGCCGCTGGCGAGCAGGGAATGGAGGACGGAGTTGATCGCGCCCATCCCCGACGCGAAGGAGATCCCGGCACTGCCCCCTTCGAGGCGGGCGACGGCGTTCTCCAGGGTGCGCACGGTGGGGTTGCCGTGCCGGCTGTAGAGGAAGGCGGTCGTGGACGTGAAGGCGGTGGCGAGGTCGTCGGCCGAGTCGAAGGCGAACACGTGCCCCTGGTGCAGCGGGACACCGAGCGGCCTGCTGCCCGCGACCTCCACCTGCGGCGGATGGACGGCGAGCGTCTCGGGGCGCGGTGACGGGTCGGCGACGGACGGCGAGTTGGCGGCGTGGTCCCGTTCGGCATGGCTCATGGGCCCCAGTGTGTGGACCGCCCGTCCGCCTTCCCAGAGCCAATCGCCGCCGATTGGTACGTCGCCGATCCCGCCCCCGCTCCCCCGCTCGGCGCCGCTCCGAGCGGAGTCGCGGTACCGGCCCGCGCGCGGGCTCAGGCCCTGCGGGGTGCCGCGATGCCCAGGACCCGGTCCTTGAGGGCCGGGAACTGCTCGCGGGTCGTGGTGACCTTGGCGGGGTCCAGGACCACGCGGAGGGTCTCCTCGTCCGGTCCCGCCTCGGCCAGCACCTCGCCCCAGGGGTCGACGACGATCGAGTGACCGGCCTGCTCGACGCCCGCGTGGGTGCCCGCCGTGCCGCAGGCCAGGACGTACGCCTGGTTCTCCACGGCCCTGGCCCGGGCCAGCAGCGTCCAGTGGGCGCGGCGGAGGGCCGGCCAGCCGGCGGGGACGACGAAGGCCTGCGCCCCGGCGTCGACCAGGCCCCGGAAGAGCTCAGGGAAACGCAGGTCGTAGCAGGTGCCGACGCCGACGGTGAGGTGCGGCAGGTCGACGGTGACGAGGTCCTCGCCGGCGGCCATCATCACCGCCTCGCCCTTGTCGAAGCCGAAGCGGTGGATCTTCCGGTAGGAGGCGGCGAGTTCACCGTCCGGGGAGAGGACCAGCGAGGTGTTGTAGAGGGCGCCGCCCTCCGCCTCGACGAACGAACCGGCGTGCAGCCACACACCGGCGTCCCGGGCCGCCGCCGCCATCGCCCGGTGCGTCGGGCCGTTCAGCGGCTCCGACTCGGCGGCGAACAGATCCGACGCGAACGCGCCGACCGTCCACAGCTCCGGCAGGACGACGAGGTCGGCGCGGCCGGATTCCTCCCGTACGAGACGTGCCACGCGGGCGCGCCGGGCGTCGACCGGTTCGTCCGGGTCTACCGCGATCTGGATCAGCGAGGCGCGCACACTACCACCGTCCTGGCATTCGAGCCGTCAACACCGGCCTACGATCGTCACACGAAAGCACTGCCGGGGTGCCTCCGGGCAGCGTAACTTAGCGTCCAAGCCGCCCGTCCAGTCGTGTTTTCAGCCCGCGCACCGAAGAACCGCCGAGGGGTCCCGTGACCGTCCATCCCAGCCTCCAGAACTACGCCGACGCCTGGACCCACTCCATCGAGGCGATAGCCGAGCTGGTGCAGCCGCTCGTGGAGGGCGAATGGAACCGGCCGACGCCCTGCGTCGGCTGGTCGGTGCGGGACATCGTCTCCCATGTCATCGGCATGGAGACCGAGATGCTGGGCGACCCGCGCCCGATCCACTCCCTGCCGCGCGATCTGTACCACGTACGCAGTGACTTCGCGCGCTACATGGAGGTCCAGGTCGATGTGCGGCGGCACCACACCGCGCCGGAGATGACCTCCGAGCTGGAGTACATCCTGATCCGCCGGGCCCGCCAGCTCCGCAACGAGAACCGCTCCCCCGAGCACCTGATCCGCGCCCCTCTCGGCGCCGAGCAGTCCCTCGAACTGGCCTACCGGCTGCGCGCCTTCGACGTGTGGGTGCACGAGCAGGACCTGCGGACGGCGCTCGACGTGCCGGGCAACCTGGACTCGGCCGGCGCGCACGTCACCCGCGACCTGCTCCTCGACGCGCTGCCCAAGGTGGTCGCCAAGGACGCGGGCGCTCCTCCGTCGTCGGCGGTGGTCCTCGACGTGACCGGCCCGGTGGAGTTCCTGCGGACCGTGCGGGTCGACGCGGAGGGCCGCGGCTCGATCGACGGCGCCCCGTCCCTCGGCCCCGCGGTGACGCTGGCGATGGACTGGGAGACGTACTTCCGGCTCGCCTGCGGCCGGGTCCGTCCGGCCGACGTCGCCGACCGCGTCAAGGCGGAGGGCGACGAGGACCTGGCGCGGGCCATCCTGGACAACTTCTCGGTGACCCCGCGTTAGTTCCGGGGCCGTCGGGCTACGCCGGTACGTGGACGGCTTCCACGCGGCTGGCGACGAGCCGTTCCCGTTCCCTGCGGTGGGTGCGGGCCTTGAGGCGCAGGATCTGCACCACGCCGACCGCCTCCAGGACGAAGACCGACGAGAACGCGATCCGGTAGTTGTCGCCGGTCGCGTCGAGCAGCACGCCCACGGCGAGCAGCGTCGTCATCGAGGCGATGAAACCACCCATGTTGACGATGCCGGACGCGGTCCCCTGACGCTCCGGCGGATTGGCCGGGCGGGCGAAGTCGAAGCCGATCATCGACGCCGGTCCGCAGGCCCCGAGCACCACGCACAGGGTGATCAGCAGCCACATCGGGGCGTGGTCGCCGGGGTACGCGAGGGTGGTCCCCCACAGGAGGGCGGTGGCCGCCACGGTGCCGAGGGCGAGCGGGGCGCGGGCCGTGTGGTGGCGGGCGATGATCTGCCCGTACGCGAGGCCGACGACCATGTTGGAGAGCACCACGAGGGTGAGCAGCGTCCCGGCCGTGGACCGGGACAGGCCCTGCGCCTCGACGAGGTACGGCAGCCCCCAGAGCAGCAGGAACACCATGGCGGGGAACTGGGTGGTGAAGTGCACCCACATGCCGAGCCGGGTGCCGGGTTCCCGCCACGACTCGGCGATCTGGCGTCGCACGAAGGCGGCGCCCGCGTGCGAGGAGGGCTCGGGCTCGTGGCCCTCGGGGTGGTCCTTGAGGAGGATCAGCAGCAGGACGAGGACGAGGACGCCCGCGAGGGAGCTGCCGACGAAGGTGGTCGTCCAGCCGAGGCCGTGCAGGGCGCGGGCGATGAAGACGGTGGAGACGAGGTTGCCCGCCATGCCGATGAGCCCGGCGAGCTGGGCGATCAGCGGGCCCCTGCGGGCCGGGAACCAGCGGCTGCCGAGGCGCAGGACGCTGATGAACGTCATGGCGTCGCCGCAGCCGAGGAGGGCGCGGGAGGCGAGCGCGGTGCCGTACGAGGGGGAGAGCGCGAAGCCGAGCTGGCCGACGGTGAAGAGGACGACGCCCAGGGCCAGCACCTTCTTGGTGCCGAGCCGGTCGACCATGAGGCCGACGGGTATCTGCATGCCCGCGTAGACCAGCAGCTGGAGTATGGAGAAGGTGGAGAGCGCGGAGGCGTTGACGTCGAAGCGGTCGGCGGCGTCCAGGCCGGCGACGCCCAGGGACGTGCGGAAGATGACGGCGACGAAGTAGACGGAGACGCCGACGCCCCACACGAGGGCGGCGCGGCGGCCGCCGGGCGGGTCTCCCGGGAGGGTGACGGCCGATCCGTAGGACCTGTTCACCGGTCCTCACCCCGGACCAGGACCTTGACCCAGCTGAGGTGCTGGCGGACGCAGTGGGCGGCGCCCTCGACGTCGCCGGCGCGGATCCGGTCGAGGATCTCGGCGTGTTCGGTGATGTTCTTGGCGACCCGGTCGGGCTGGGACTGCATCACGGCGACGCCCATGCGGAGCTGGCGGTCGCGGAGCTGGTCGTAGAGCCGGGAGAGGATCTGGTTGCCGGCGTGGCGGACGATCTCGGCGTGGAAGCAGCGGTCGGTGACGGCGACTTCGGCGAGGTCGCCGGCCTCGGCGCGCCGCTTCTGTTCCTCCAGGAGCTCTTCGAGGCGGGCGATCAGCGTCGCGGGCGCGGGCACGGCCCGGCGGACGGCGAACTCCTCGACGAGCAGCCGGGTCTCGACGACGTCGGCGATCTCCTGGGCGGAGACGGCGAGGACGAGGGCGCCCTTCTTCGGGTAGAGCTTGAGCAGCCCTTCCATCTCCAGCTTGAGGAGTGCCTCGCGGACGGGGGTCCTGGAGACGCCGACGGCCTCGGCGAGTTCGCCTTCGGTGAGGAGCGTCCCGCCTTCGTAGCGCCGTTCGAGGACGGCCTGCTTGACGTGCATGTACACACGGTCGGCTGCTGGGGGTGCGGATGCCATGAACACAGCTTAGATACAACAGAGGTGCAACAAACAGGCCCGTCCGCGATACGGACGGGCCTGTTTCACGTGAAACGGTCACATAGGGCGTTACGCCCAGGTGATGAGACGCTTCGGGTTCTCCAGGATCGCGGCGATGTCCGCCAGGAACTTGGAGCCGAGCTCGCCGTCGACCAGGCGGTGGTCGAAGGAGAGCGCGAGGGTGGTGACCTGGCGCGGCTTCACCTTGCCCTTGTGGACCCACGGCTGGAGCTTGATCGCGCCGACCGCGAGGATCGCGGACTCGCCGGGGTTCAGGATGGGCGTACCGGTGTCGACGCCGAAGACGCCGACGTTGGTGATGGTGAAGGTGCCGCCCTGCATCGCCGCCGGGGTGGTCTTGCCCTCGCGGGCGGTGGCGACGAGCTCGCTCAGCGACTTCGAGAGCTCGGGCAGGGTCTGGGCGTGCGCGTCCTTGATGTTCGGCACGATCAGACCGCGCGGGGTGGCCGCGGCGATGCCCAGGTTCACGTAGTGCTTGAGGACGATCTCCTGCGCCGCCTCGTCCCAGGCAGCGTTGATCTCCGGGTTGCGCTTGACCGCGACGAGCACGGCCTTGGCGATGAGGAGGAGCGGGTTGACCCGCAGGCCCGCCATGTCCTTGTCGGACTTGAGCTCCTCGACCAGCTTCATCGTGCGCGTGATGTCGAAGGTCACGAACTCGGTGACGTGCGGCGCGGTGAAGGCCGAACCCACCATCGCGGCCGCCGTGGCCTTCCGTACCCCCTTGATGGGGACACGGGTCTCCCGGGCCTCCGCCGCCACGGCGGGAGCCGCGACCGGAGCCGCCACGGGCGCGGGGGCCGCGACCGGAGCGGGGGCCTCGACCACCGGCGCGGGCGCCGGGGCGGCCGCCGCGTGGACGTCCTCGCGGGTGATGATGCCGTCCGGACCGGTCGGGGTGACCGTCGCCAGATCGACGCCGAGGTCCTTCGCGAGCTTCCGGACCGGCGGCTTGGCCAGCGGCCGTCCGGCCCCCGATGCGTGCCCGTTGAGCTGCTCCGGCACGGAGACGGCGACGGGCGCGGGGGCGGCCGGCGCGGGGGCGACGGGCGCGGCGGTGGCCGCGGGCGCCGGGGCGCTCGTGCCTTCCGCCTTGCGCGGCCGGCGCTTGGTGGAGCTGGCGGCCACGCCGTAGCCGACGAGGACCGGCTGGCGGCCCTGCGGCTCCGCCTCGGCGGGAGCCGGGGCGGGCGCGGGGGCGCTGACGGCCACCGGGGCCTCCGGCGCCGGTGCGTCGCCGCCGACGTTCACCGAGATGATGACCTGGCCGACGTCGACCGTGGTGCCCTCGGGGAAGAGCAGCTCGTGGACCGTGCCGTCGAAGGGGATCGGCAGCTCGACGGCCGCCTTGGCCGTCTCGACCTCGATGACGACCTGGCCGTCGGTGACGGTGTCACCGGGCTGGACGTACCACTTGAGGATCTCGGCCTCGGTCAGGCCCTCGCCCACGTCGGGCATCTTGAATTCGCGGATCGTCACGGTGCTCTCCTCAGTACGCCAGCGAGCGGTCGACGGCGTCGAGCACGCGGTCCAGACCCGGCAGGTACTCCTCCTCCAGGCGCGCCGGCGGATACGGCGCGTGGTAGCCGCCGACCCGCAGGACGGGGGCCTCCAGGTGGTAGAAGCAGCGCTCGGTGATCCGGGCGGCGATCTCCGCGCCGGAGCCGAAGAACACCGGCGCCTCGTGGACGACGACCAGGCGGCGGGTCTTCTCGACCGAGGCCTGGATGGTGTCGAAGTCGAGCGGGGAGATCGAGCGCAGGTCCACGACCTCGACCGACTTGCCCTCCTCGGCGGCGGCCTCGGCCGCCTCCAGGCAGGTCTTGACCATCGGGCCGTAGGCCACCAGGGTGAGGTCCGTGCCCTCGCGGGCGACCCGGGCCTTGTGCAGCTCGCCCGGGATGGCCTCGGTGTCGAGCTCGCCCTTGTCCCAGTAGCGGCGCTTGGGCTCGAAGAAGATGACCGGGTCGTCGCTCTGGATCGCCTGCTGGAGCATCCAGTAGGCGTCGGAGGGGTTCGCCGGGGTGACCACCTTGAGGCCCGCGACGTGCGCGAAGAGCGACTCGGGGGACTCGGAGTGGTGCTCGACGGCGCCGATGCCGCCGCCGTACGGGATGCGGATGACGATCGGCATCTTCACGGTGCCGAGCGAACGGGCCCGCATCTTCGCCAGCTGGGACACGATCTGGTCGTACGCCGGGAAGACGAAGCCGTCGAACTGGATCTCCACGACCGGGCGGTAGCCGCGCAGCGCGAGACCGATCGCGGTGCCGACGATGCCGGACTCGGCGAGCGGGGTGTCGATGACCCGGTCCTCGCCGAAGTCCTTCTGCAGACCGTCGGTGATCCGGAAGACACCGCCGAGCTTGCCGACGTCCAGGCCCATGATCAGGACCTTGGGGTCGGTCTCCAGGGCCTTGCGCAGCGACTCGTTGAGCGCCTTGGCGAGGGGAAGCTTCTGAACAGCCATGGTTACTCGGCCTCTCCGCCCTCGAAGGACGCCTGGTAGGCGGCGAACTGCGCGCGCTCCTCGTCGACGAGCGCGTGCCCGTCCGCGTACACGTTGTCGAAGATCGCCATGTGCTCCGGGACGGGCATGGCGCGCACGACCTCGCGGACCTGCTTGCCGAGCGCCTCGCTCTCGGCTTCGAGCTCCTCGAAGAAGGCCGCGTCGGCGTGGCCCTCGTTCTCCATGTACGCCTTGAGGCGCGCGATCGGGTCCTTCGCCTCCCACTCCTCGCGCTCCGCGTCACGGCGGTAGCGGGTCGGGTCGTCGGAGGTGGTGTGGGCGGCCATGCGGTAGGTGTACGCCTCGATGAGCGTCGGGCCCTCGCCGCGGCGGGCGCGCTCCAGCGCCGACCGGGTCACGGCCAGGCACGCGAGGACGTCGTTGCCGTCGACGCGGACGCCGGGGAAGCCGAAGCCGCGGGCGCGCTGGTAGAGCGGGACGCGGGTCTGCTTCTCGATGGGCTCGGAAATGGCCCACTGGTTGTTCTGGCAGAAGAACACGACCGGGGCGTTGTACACCGCGGAGAAGACGAACGACTCGTTCACGTCTCCCTGGCTTGAGGCGCCGTCACCGAAGTACGCGATCACGGCGGAATCCGCGCCGTCCTTGGCGATGCCCATGGCGTAGCCGGTGGCGTGCAGGGTCTGCGAGCCGAGAACGATCGTGTACAGGTGGAAATTGTTGCTGCTGGGATCCCAGCCACCGTTGTTCACACCGCGGAACATTCCGAGGAGATTGGTGGGGTCGACCCCGCGGCACCAGGCGACGGCGTGCTCACGGTAGGTGGGGAAGACGTAGTCGTCGTCCCGCAGGGCGCGGCCGGAGCCGATCTGGGCGGCCTCCTGGCCGAGCAGCGAGGCCCACAGGCCCAGCTCGCCCTGGCGCTGGAGCGCGGTGGCCTCGGCGTCGAACCGACGGCTGAGAACCATGTCGCGGTACAGGCCGCGCAGTTCCTCGGCGCTCAGGTCGATGTCGTAGTCGGGGTGCTGGACGCGCTCTCCCTCGGGCGTCAGCAGCTGGACGAGCTCGGGCTCCACAGCGTCCGCCTCGGCGCGCGTGCTCGTCTTCTTGGTGGTGCTCGTGCTCGCGCTTGCGGTGCGCTTGGTGCCGCTGCTGCGTCGCGTCGTCTTGCGCGCGGCAGTGCTCTCCACGGTCACGTGCGTGCTCCTCCGTCGGTCCGGCCCCCGGGTTCGCCGGTAAGGCCAGTGCGGCTCTCCGCCTTATCCGTACCCTTCGCACGGGGTGGGTGCGACGCGGCCGGGGTCGGGCGTGACAGGTGCCCCGGCGAGCGCCCCTGTCATAGGCACGTTACCCACAGCGCAGCATTCCCGCGAAACCCCACTTGACCTGCGATTTTGCTTGGATTTCCAAGTAAATCGAGAAAAGCGGGAAGCGCGGCTGGTCAGCGCGTCGGGAGCGGCTTCGAGGGGCCGCCGGAACACCCGGCACGTTATCCCGCGCACCCCGGGCGCGGGAAGAGCCAATATGTGAGACTGGCTGCGTGCGCGAAGAAGGAAAAATCACGGTATTTCTGCTGGACGACCACGAAGTCGTCCGGCGCGGCGTCCACGAGCTGCTCTCCGTGGAAAGCGACATCGAGGTGGTCGGCGAGGCCGGAACGGCGGCGGACGCGCTGGTCAGGATCCCCGCGACCCGCCCCGACGTCGCCGTGCTCGACGTGCGGCTGCCGGACGGCAGCGGAGTGGAGGTGTGCCGCGAGATCCGTTCGCAGAACGAGTCGATCAAGTGCCTGATGCTCACCTCGTACGCCGACGACGAGGCGCTCTTCGACGCGATCATGGCCGGGGCCTCGGGTTATGTCCTCAAGGCGATCCGGGGCAACGAACTGCTGAACGCCGTGCGGGACGTGGCGGCCGGCAAGTCGCTGCTCGACCCGGTGGCGACCGCCCGCGTCCTGGAGCGGCTGCGCGACGGCAACAACCCGAAGGGTGACGACAAGCTCGCCAACCTGACGGACCAGGAGCGCAAGATCCTGGACCTGATCGGCGAGGGCCTGACGAACCGGGTGATCGGCGAGCGGCTCCACCTGGCGGAGAAGACCATCAAGAACTACGTCTCCAGCCTGCTGTCGAAGCTGGGCATGGAGCGCCGCTCGCAGGCCGCGGCCTATGTGGCGCGGCTCCAGGCCGAGCGGCACTGACCCGGCACGGCCTCCCGCGGGCCCCGGCCGGACCGTGCCTCACCCGTACGGACCAGCCCGGGGCCTTCGGCCGTTTTCGGGACCTACGTCCCCGCCCAACCGGGGCAGGGGCCCCTTTCCCGACAGGGTGCCGGTGGCGGAGAGTGGAACCATGTCCACCGACGAGAACCGCGCCATCGAGCTCCTCGGCCGAGTGTCCTACGGCCGAGTGGCGACGAGCATGCGGGCGATGCCGTTCGTCGCCCCCGCCCGGCACATCGTGTCCGACGGCCGTGTCCTGCTCCGGCTGCACCAGGGGCTCGGCTACCACCGCGCCTGCAACGGAAGCGTCGTCGCGTACGGGGCGGACAACTTCAACTCGGGCTCCGAGCACCTGTGGTCCGTGCAGTTCACCGGCACGGCGGAGATCGTCGAGCCGACCGAGGAGGAGCTCGCGGCCTTCGGCGCCGAGCCGGAGTCCGTGGACGGCGAGCCCTTCGTCCCGGTCTTCATGCGCATCGAACCGCAGTTCGTGACGGTGCACGCGCTCGACTACGCGAGCGAGACCCCGACGACCCGGGCCGGCACCCCTTCCGTACGGCGACATCTCCACCACGTAGCGTGATCTAACATCTGGCGGGTGCCGCGCTCATCTGAACCGCTCACCGCGCCGCCCGCCGGTGCCTCCCCCGTGGCCCCCCGCTCCCCCGGAGGCCCGCCCGCAGGACGGCACCCGCGCCCGTCCGGGGCGCCGCCCGTCGGCGTCCTGCTCCGCCGCCACCGGCACGCCGGAGAGCCCCTGGCCTGCGAACCCGTCACCGAGGGCCTGCTCAACCGCGGCTTCCGCCTCACCACCACCCGCGGCACGTACTTCCTGAAACAGCACCTGGACGCCCCCACCGCCGACCGCGCCACCATCGTCCGGCAGCACCGCGCCACCCAGCGCCTGCACGCCCTCGGCCTGCCCGTCGCCCCGCCGCTCGCCGACACCACCGGCCGCACGGTCACCGTCGTCGACGGCCACTGCTACGCCCTGCACCCCTGGATCGACGGCCGCCACCGCGACGGCGCCCAGCTCAGCGCGGGCTGCTCCCACCGCCTCGGCACCCTGCTCGGGCAGGTCCACACCGCCCTCGACCGGGTGATGGGCCCCTCGGGCCCGGACGGCCCGGACGGCCCGACCGGCGCCGACGACCGCGCCAGCGCCGACCTCCAGGACACCTTCCGGGCCATCGACGAGCTGATCCGGCTGGTCCGCGCGCACCGGCCCCGCGACAGCTTCGACGCGCTCGCCGAGCACCGGCTCAGGGAGCGCCGCAGGCTGCTCGCCCAGCACGCCCACCACCGTCCCCCGCCGGCCGTCGCCGCGGGCTGGGTGCACGGCGACTTCCACCCGCTGAACCTGCTGTACCGGGGCGCCGAGCCGGCGGCGATCGTCGACTGGGACCGGCTCGGGGTCCGCCCCCGGGCCGAGGAGGCGGTCAGGGCCGCCGCGATCTTCTTCGTACGGCCCGGTGGCGAGCTGGCCCTGGAGAAGGTACGGGCCTACGCGCGCGCGTACCGGCGGGCGACGGGGGCCTGCGGCGGGGAGCTCGCGGCGGCGGCGCACCGGGTGTGGTGGGAGCGGCTCAACGACTTCTGGACGCTGCGCTGGCGCTACCAGCTGCACGACAGAAGGGCCGACCCGCAGTTTCCCGCGGTATCGGCCCTCGCCGTCTGGTGGACCCGTGAGTACGAGGCGGTCCGTGACGCCTTCGCCGGCTGAGCGTGCCCGCGGCGGAGGCACCGGACCCCGGTGTCAGGGGTGGGTGGCGCCGCTGCCGGTGGACGGGGTGCCCGGGTTGCCGCCGGCGCCGTCGGTCGGGTCGGTGCCCGGGTCCGTGGCGGGGTCGGTCGGCGTCTCGGTCGTCGGGGTGTCCGTCGGATCGGTCGGCGGCGTCGTCGTCGGGGTGTCCGTGGGGTCGGTCGGCGGCGTCGTCGTCGGCTCGGTGGGCGTCTGCGTCGTCGGCGGGGTCCACGGGGCCTGGGTCTCGCCGCCGTCCGTGGTGGAGTCCTGCGAGGGCTCCTCGCTGGGCTCCTCCGACGGGGTGGGCTCCTCGGAGGCCGTCGACGGCGAATTGCTGACGGTGGCCGGCGGCTTCACGCCACCGCCCTTGTCGCCGGCCTTGTCGACGGCGTACACGACACCGGCGACGACCGCGATCAGGGCGAGCGCGACGAACAGCCACAGCTTGCCCCGGCCGCCGTTGCCGCCCTGCGAGCCGTACGAACCGTCCTGGCCGTAGCCGCCGGTGCCGCCCGTGCCGCCGTCGTAACCGCCGTATCCGCCGTCGTCGGGGTTCATCGGCGGGAGGATCGGGCCCTGCGCGGTCTCCCCGTGCATCGGGTGACCCATCGCGGCGGTCGCCGCCATGCCGCCGGCCGGGGTGCGGCCGTCGTGCATGTCGACCGGTCCGGTGTTCCAGGTGCCGGTGTGGCCGCCGTGCTGATGGAGCATCTGCAGGCCGTACTGGATGAGGCCGCGCATCTCCTCGGCGCTCTGGAACCGGTCGTCCGGGTCCTTCGCGAGGGAGCGCATCACCAGGCCGTCGAGCTCGGGCGGCACGCCGCCGGCGACCTCGGACGGCGGGACCGGCGCGTCCTGCACGTGCTGGTAGACGACGGAGAGCGGCGTCTCGCCGGTGAAGGGGGGCCGCAGCGCGAGGAGTTCGTAGAGCAGACAGCCCGTCGCGTACAGGTCGGAGCGGTGGTCGACGGCCTTGCCGAGCGCCTGCTCGGGGGAGAGGTACTGGGGGGTGCCCATGACCATGCCGGTCTGGGTCATCGTCGACTGCGCGCCGTGCAGGGCGCGGGCGATGCCGAAGTCCATGACCTTCACGGCACCGGTGTGCGTGATGATGACGTTGGCCGGCTTGATGTCGCGGTGCACGATGCCGTGCTGGTGCGAGTAGGCCAGCGCCTCCAGGACGCCGGAGACGATGATGAGCGCCTGCTCGGGACCCGGCGCCTCGGCGCTGAGCAGCAGGTCGCGGATGGTGCGGCCCTCGACGAGCTCCATCACGATGTACGGCACGGGGCGGCCGCCCACCAGGTCCTCGCCGGAGTCGTACACCGCGACGATGGCGTGGTGGTTGAGGCCGGCGACCGACTGGGCCTCGCGCGTGAAGCGGGCCTTGGAGACCGGGTCCTCGGCGAGATCGGCGCGCAGCAGCTTCACCGCGACGGTGCGGCCGAGCCGCACGTCCTCGGCGGCGAAGACCTCCGCCATGCCGCCGCGGCCCAGACGGTGCGTCAGGCGGTAGCGGCCGTCACCGACGACTCCGCCCTCGCCCCAGGACTCCGCTGACGCGTCCGGCACACCGCCACCTGCTCCGGATTCGGGTGCCATCAGTCCTCGCCGTCGTCTGTCGTGCCGTGTCCAGTCGTCACGCTACAGGCTCCGTACGACATCACGGTCCGAGATGGACCGGCCATCCAACCCCGCTCCCGTACACCTGTGCAAATTCGATGCGATGGCGCGGCCGCCGCCGGATCGCTTCGTGGAGGGTTCCTGTGCGGAGGGTCACGGAACGGGCACCCGGCTTGACGTGTCACTGCCCTGGGGCAGACTTGGCGCAGAAATTCCGGATCAACGCCGCCACGCGCGCGTAGGGGGAAGCACAGATGAGCCAGGACGGCGCACAGGGCCGCTATGCGGGCGGTTCGGTCGCGGGCGGCCGGTACCAGCTGCGCGATCTTCTCGGCGAGGGCGGCATGGCGTCCGTGTACCTGGCCTACGACAGCGCCCTCGACCGACAGGTCGCGATCAAGACGCTGCACACCGAACTCGGCCGTGAGCAGTCGTTCCGCGAGCGCTTCCGCCGCGAGGCGCAGGCCGTCGCGAAGCTGTCGCACACGAACATCGTCTCGGTCTTCGACACCGGCGAGGACACCCTCGACGGCGCCGTCATGCCGTACATCGTCATGGAGTACGTGGAGGGGCAGCCGCTCGGCTCGGTGCTCGCCGCGGACATCCAGCAGTACGGCGCGATGCCCGCCGACAAGGCGCTCAAGGTGACGGCCGACGTGCTGGCCGCCCTGGAGGTCAGCCACGAGATGGGCCTGGTCCACCGTGACATCAAGCCGGGCAACGTCATGCAGACCAAGCGCGGCGTGGTCAAGGTCATGGACTTCGGCATCGCACGGGCCATGCAGTCGGGGGTCACCTCGATGACGCAGACCGGCATGGTCGTCGGCACCCCCCAGTACCTCTCCCCCGAGCAGGCGCTCGGCCGTGCGGTGGACGCCCGCTCCGACCTTTATTCGGTCGGCATCATGCTGTTCCAGCTGCTGACGGGCCGTCTGCCCTTCGACGCCGACTCCCCGCTCGCCATCGCCTACGCGCACGTGCAGGAGGAACCGGTCGCCCCGTCGACGGTCAACCGCGCGGTGACGCCGGCGATGGACGCGCTCGTCGCCCGCGCGCTGCGGAAGAACCCGAACGAGCGGTTCCCGAGCGCGGCCGCGATGCGCGACGAGTGCCTGCGGGTGCTCTCGGCCGGCCAGACCGGCGCCCCGATGATCGTCCAGGGCGGCGGTCCGGTGAGCAGTGGCGCGGGCGTCGGCTCGGCGGTCTTCCCGCCGGTCGGCCAGACCCCGCCGCCCACCCCGCACGGGGTGCAGCAGCCCTACCAGCCGACGCCGCAGCCCGGCCCGTACGGCCCGACGACCCCGGCGCCCGGCCCCGCGTACGGCTACCCGCAGCAGGCTCCGACCCCGGCGCCCTACGCGCCCGCGCCGACGCCCGCCCCGTACGCCGCGGCGCCGACCCCCGCACCGTACGCCTCCGCTCCCACGCCCGCGCCGTACGCGCAGACGCCCGCGCCCGTCGCGTCCGGCGGCGGCTCCCGGCGGAACACCCCGGTGCTCGTGGGCGCGATCGCGGCCGCGGTCCTCGCGATCGGCGGCCTGATCCTGGTCCTCAACCTCGACGAGGAGAAGGACCCGCAGGCGGGCGGCACCGGCGGCACCGAGACGCAGCAGAGCCAGACGGCGGCGCCCGGTCACAAGGGTCCCGACCTGACCAAGACCATCGACACGAAGAAGTGCATGCAGCCTTCGGAGTCGAGCGACGACCCGGCCAAGTTCGAGACGCCCAACTTCACCTACAAGAACATCCAGTCGGTGAAGGCCTGCGTCCAGGCGGCCGGGTGGAAGATCATGGTCCAGACGCCGGTGGACGAGTCCACGTACGGCGAGGGCACGGTCCTCGAGCAGTACCCGCCGGCCGGTCAGGACATCACCGACGAGGACGCCGAGTTCACCCTCAAGGTCTCGACGGGCAACCCGCCGCAGTAGCGGGGGCGCGCCGCCCCGGCACCGGGCCGTACGCCCGGTCCCCCCGCCCGGATGCCGGATGTGTCCTGCCATGTGACGCTGAGTTGACTACCTCGGCGGCTCGGCACGGGAGGGGGTCACCCGGTGACTCCAGCACTCCGCAGGACACGGGCGCGGGCCCTCGGCCCGGTGCTCACCTGCGTGTTCGTCGGTGCGTGCGCCCTGTTCGCCGCGCCTTCCGCGTATCCGGCGGATCCTCCGCACACGTCGGTGGGCACCACGGCCCCGACGCCGGCGCCGACCGGCACCACCCCGGTGGCGCCGTCCTCGCTCCCCTCTTCCGCGACGCCGTCCGCGACGCCTCCGTCGACGCGCCCCGGCACCGGGAGCGCCTCCCCGGGGCGCTCGCCGTCGGGCACGCCGGCGTCCCCGGCTCCGGCGCCGACCGGCACGGGTTCCCCCACGGGGCCGAGTGCCACGCCGAGCGAGGCTCCCGCGCCCAGTGGTTCCGCTTCGCTCGCGGGCCGTCCGGCGGGTGAGGGGCGGCCGCGGCCCGGGCGCTCCGAGACCGCTCCGGCGAGCGCGACGGCGCCGTCGCCGGGCCCGTCCCGTACCGAAACCGCTACAGAAGCCGACGGGCACGAGGCCGTCGAGGAGGAGGCCGAGGCGGTACGGGAGGAGGACGTGGTGCTGCCCGACGCGGCGCCGGCCACCCTGCCCGCCGCGGGCTCCCGGCTGGCCGCCGAAACCCCGCCGCCCTTCGCCGACCAGCGGATTCCCGTGTTGACGCTGGGCGCGGGGCTGGCTCTGATGGGGCTGGGGATCGGCTTTCTCGGCCTCCGGATGCGCCGCCGCTGAGCCCCCGGGTCCCCCTTGAGGCGGACCTGCCGCTTCCGTCTCAGGTCGGTTGTCCCCGACGACATACTCGGTATACATACTGAGTATGTCGATCCGCCACGGGCTCCTCGCCCTCCTCGAACGCGGCCCTCGGTACGGCTCACAGCTCCGCACGGAGTTCGAGTCCCGCACCGGTGCCACCTGGCCGCTCAACGTCGGCCAGGTCTACACGACCCTGAGCCGTCTGGAGCGCGACGGCATGGTCGCGCAGAGCGGCGAGGACGCGGCCGGGCACGCGCTCTACGCGATCACCGACAGCGGGCGCACCGAGCTCAGGACCTGGTTCGAGAAGCCCGTGGACCGCACCAGCCCCGCCCGTGACGAGCTGGCCATCAAGCTCGCCATGGCCGTGGGCGCGCCCTCCGTCGACATCCGCGACGTCATCCAGTCCCAGCGCCGGCACACCGTCAAGGCGATGCAGGACTACACCCGGCTCAAGGCCCAGGCTCTCGCCGCCGTCGAACGCGGCGGCTCCCGGGAACGCGACGACGTCGCCTGGCTGCTCGTCCTCGAGCAGCTGATCTTCCAGACCGAGGCCGAGGCCCGCTGGCTCGACCACTGCGAGTCCCGGCTGATCCGCCTGTCGGCGACGGCGCCCGCGACACCGGCCGCACCGGCCGCCGTCGAGCCCGCGCCCTCGGCGGCCCGCACGACCACCGGTGCGCCCGGGGCGCGGTGACCGCACGCCCGCACCCCGTCCGTACCGCCGACGCAGCACCGTCCACCGCACGCCCCGTACCCGGCCGTCCGCCGGGTACGTCCCAAGGGGGGACCCCTCGATGTCCACACAGCAGCCCGTGCTGCAACTCCAGAACCTGGCCCGAGTCCACGGCTCCGGCGCCACCGAGGTGCACGCCCTGCGCGGCATCGACCTCGCCGTCTACCCGGGCGAACTCGTCGCCGTCATGGGCCCGTCCGGCTCCGGGAAGTCCACGCTGCTCACCATCGCGGGCGGTCTCGACACCCCGACCTCCGGCCGGGTGATCGTCGAGGACACCGACATCACCACGGCGAGCGTCAAGGAGCTCGCGGCCCTGCGCCGCCGCAGCATCGGTTACGTCTTCCAGGACTACAACCTCATCCCGGCGCTGACCGCCGCCGAGAACGTGGCCCTGCCCCGTGAACTGGACGGGACCTCCGCCCGCAAGGCACGCGGAGAGGCCGTGGCCGCGCTGGAGGAGATGGGCCTCGGCCATCTCGCCGACCGCTTCCCCGACGAGATGTCGGGCGGCCAGCAGCAGCGGGTGGCCATCGCCCGTGCCCTGGTCGGCGACCGCAGGCTCGTCCTCGCCGACGAGCCGACCGGCGCCCTCGACTCCGAGACCGGGGAGTCCGTGCTCGCCCTGCTCCGTTCGCGCTGCGACGCGGGCGCCGCCGGTGTCCTCGTCACCCACGAGCCGCGGTTCGCGGCCTGGGCCGACCGCGTCGTGTTCCTCCGGGACGGCGCCATCGTCGACCAGACCGTGCGCAGCGACGCCGATTCCCTCCTCTCGGGCCAGGTGGCCGAGGCGTGAAGACCTGGTTCCACTCCTGGCGGGCCGCCATCCGCATCGCCCGGCGCGACGCCTGGCGCTCCAAGGGCCGCAGCGCCCTGGTCCTCGCGATGATCGCGCTGCCCATCCTGGGCGTCAGCGCCCTCGACCTGACCTACCGCAGCTCCGAACTCTCCCCCGCCGAGGCGGTGGAGCGGTCCATCGGCGCGGCCGACGCGCGGTTCCTCGACGCCCAGGTGGGCGGTGTGCCGATCCTCCAGGACCCGGCCGGCGAGATGACCACACCGGCCAAGGACCCCGGGAACGGGACCTGGCCCAGCGGTTCCACGGACGTCTACAAGTCCATCCCGGCGGGCTCCACCGTCCTCACGGACGAGTCGGGTTCGGCGAAGCTGACGACCGCGCACGGCCTCCTGATGGCGGAGGTGCGCGAGCTCAAGGCCTCCGATCCGATCACCCGCGGCATCACCACGCTCCTCAAGGGGCGTTTCCCGGAGAAGAGCGACGAGGTCATGGCCACCTCGCACTTCCTGGAGACCAGCGGACTGTCGATCGGCTCGACCCTTTCCGCCCGCAACTTCGACCGCCCGTACACGATCGTCGGCTCCTACGAATTCCCCGGCGCGCTCAAGGCCGACCAGATCAACGCGCTGCCGGGAGCGTTCCTCGACCCGTACCGGAAGGCCGTCGAGAAGGCCGGTCTGCCCGCGCCCGACACCTCCGTCTCGTATCTGGTCCGCGCGCCCGGTGGTTTCACGTGGAACACCGTGCAGCAGATCAACACCAAGGGTGTCCGCGTCGTCTCGCGCGCCGTGCTGCTCGACCCGCCCGACGAGTCCGAGGTGCCGTTCTTCCAGAGGGACGGCGGGGGCAACAACTACGAGGCCAGTGCCGCGGCCCGGGCCGCCACGCTCGCCGCCGTCGGTACCGTCGTCGGCCTGGCGATGCTGGAGATCTGTCTGCTCGCCGGGCCCGCGTTCGCGGTCGGCGCCCGCCGCTCGCGCCGCCAGCTCGGTCTGGTCGGGGCCAACGGCGGTGCCCGCAGCCACATCCGGGCCATCGTGCTCAGCGGCGGTCTGGTCATCGGCGTCGCCGCCGCCGTCGTCGGCACCGTCCTCGCCGTGATCCTGACCCTGCTGCTCCAGCCGGTCCTCGAAGAGACCATGGGCCAGCGGTTCGGCGCCTTCGACGTCCGGCCGCTCGAACTGCTCGGCATCGCGCTGCTCGCGGTCCTCACCGGTCTGCTCTCCGCGATCGTCCCGGCCTTCACCGCCTCCCGGCAGACCGTCCTCGCCTCGCTCACCGGCCGGCGCGGGGTCCGCCGCAGCAGCCGCGTGCTGCCCCTGGTCGGCCTCGCCGCCCTGCTGATCGGCGGCGCGATCGCGCTCTTCGGCTCGATGGTCAGCCAGCAGTTCATCATCGTGGCGGGCGGCTCCGCCATCGCCGAGCTGGGCGTCGTCGCCATGACCCCGGCCCTGGTGGGCCTCTTCGGCCGGACCGGCCGCTGGCTGCCGCTCTCCCCGCGCCTCGCGCTGCGGGACGCCGTCCGCAACCGGGGCCGTACGGCACCCGCCGTCGCCGCCGTGCTCGCCGCCGTCGCCGGCACGGTCGCCGTCTCCACGTACATGGCCAGCGAGGAGGCCCAGCAGCGGGCCGAGTACACCCCCCTGCTGCCGTACGGCGTCGCCTCCGCGTTCGTCCCCGAGGAGGGCGGCCGGGACGTGCCCGCCGTCCGCGAGGCCATCCAGCGCGCCTTCCCCGTCGACACCCGCGCCGACGTCGAACGCGTCTCCGTCGGCAAGCCCGGCTGCTCCCAGTGGGACTCGGGCCCCGGCTGCGGCCGCTACGAGGTCCTCGTCCCCAAGGCGAACGAATGCCCGCTGTACGCCTCGGTCCCGGGCGGCGGCGACCCCGCGGAGAAGTACACGCCCGAACAGCGGCGGAAGATGCTCACCGAGGACTGGCGCTGCAAGGAGTCCGCGAGCGGCGGGATGTACATCACCGACAGCGGTCTCGTCGTCGGTGACGCCGCCCTCCTCAAGGTCCTCGGCGTCGACGACCCCGCGACCGTGAAGGCCCTCGCCGACGGCAAGGTCGTCAGCTTCAACCGCACCCTCGTCGCCGAGAACGGCACCATCGGCATCAAGCAGATCACCGACGCCGCCGCCGCCGACAAGGCCGCCGAGCAGAACCGCCCCATCCCCGGAAAGGTCGGCTCCCTGCCCGCCCACCTGGTGCCCGGCGACAAGAAGACGTACGGCGTCCAGGCCCTCATGACCCCGGCCACCGCCAAGGCCGCCGGCCTGGCCACCGTGCCCCTGGGCGTGTACGTCAGCACCGACCGGCTCCCGGACGGCGAGCAGCGCCAGAAGCTCGACGGCGAGCTCGCCAAGCTCGGCAGCACCGTCGAGTTCCACCTGGAGGAAGGCTTCGTCAGCGAGGACGGGATCATCCTGCTGTCGCTGGCCGTCTTCGCCGGCCTGGTCACCATCGGCGCCGCCGGCATCGCCACCGGCCTCGCCCAGGCCGACGCCGAGGCCGACCTGAAGACCCTCGCCGCCGTCGGCGCCCCGCCCCGGGTCCGCCGCACGCTCAGCGGGTTCCAGTGCGGAGTCGTCGCCGCGATGGGCGTGGTCCTCGGCTCGGCCGCCGGACTGCTGCCCGCGGTGGGCCTGCGCCTCACCGAGGAACGCAACCAGCTCCGCTACTTCGAGCAGAACCTCGCCCACGGCTGGAGCGGCGACACCACCCCGCCCGACCTGCCGATCATCATCCCCTGGGAGACCCTGGCCGGCCTGCTCGTCGCCGTCCCGCTCGGCGCCGCCCTGCTCGCCGCCCTGGTGACCCGCTCCCGCGGCGCGCTCGCCCGGCGCGCGGCGACCTGACGGACCCCGCACCGACCCGTGCCCCTGTACGAGGGTGGATCACCCCCGTACAGGGGCACACCAGTGGGTGACGCGATGTGTACGAGAGAATGGCGGCATGGAGATGCCGAGGAATGACAGGTCGCAGGAGAGCCCCCAGGTCCTCATCGTGGGACAGGACGGGATGGCGCTCGGCGGCACTCAGGGCGACGACGAACCCCGCGAGGTCCCGGTGACGGAAATGGTCGAGCAGCCTGCGAAGGTCATGCGGATCGGCAGCATGATCAAGCAGCTCCTGGAGGAAGTACGCGCGGCACCTCTCGACGAGGCCAGCCGCGTCAGGCTCAAGGACATCCACGCCAGCTCCGTGAAGGAGCTGGAGGACGGGCTCGCGCCCGAACTGGTCGAGGAACTGGAGCGGCTTTCCCTGCCGTTCACGGACGAGGCGATCCCCTCCGAGGCGGAGCTGCGCATCGCACAGGCACAGCTGGTCGGCTGGCTCGAAGGCCTCTTCCACGGCATCCAGACGGCGCTGTTCGCCCAGCAGATGGCGGCCCGCGCCCAGCTGGAGCAGATGCGGCGCGCCCTCCCGCCGGGGGCGTCCCACGACGATGACGACGACCGCGGCAACGGCCACGCGGTGCGCTCGGGCCCGTACCTGTAAGCCCGCTCGTCCGGTACGGCAGAGGGACCCGGCACCACTGGTGCCGGGCCCCTCTGCCGTGTCCCTAGCCTCGGGGAGCGACGAGCAGCACCTTGCCGACGTGGCCGCCGGCTTCCAGGACCCGGTGGGCTTCGGCGGCCTCCGGCATCGGGACCGTACGGTCCACGACCGGGCGGACCGTGCCCGCGCCGATCAGGGGCCAGACGTGCTCCCGGACGGCGGCGACGATCGCCGCCTTCTCCTGCGCGGGCCGGGAGCGCAGCGTCGTCGCCATGACGGCCGCGCGCTTCGCGAGCAGCGCCCCGAGGTTCAGCTCGCCCTTCACGCCGCCCTGCAGGCCGATGATCACCAGCCGGCCGTTGACGGCCAGCGCCTGCACGTTCCGCTCCAGGTACTTGGCGCCCATGATGTCGAGGATGACGTCCGCGCCCGCCCCGTCGGTCGCCTTGGCCAGCTCCTCGACGAAGTCCTGCTCGCGGTAGTCGATGAGGACGTCCGCGCCGAGCTCGGCGCAGCGCGCCAGCTTCTCCGGGCCGCCCGCCGTGACCGCGACCCGCGCGCCGACCGCCTTCGCCAGCTGGATCGCCATCGTGCCGATCCCACTCGCCCCGCCGTGCACCAGCAGCGTCTCGCCCGGCCGCAGGTGGGCGATCATGAAGATGTTGGACCAGACCGTGCACGCGACCTCGGGGAGCGCGGCGGCCGTGGTCAGGTCGACGCCCTCCGGCACCGGGAGGAGCTGCCCGGCGGGGACCACGACCTTCTCCGCGTAGCCGCCGCCGGTGAGCAGGGCGCAGACCTCGTCGCCGACGGACCAGCCCGAGACCCCGGGGCCGACGGCCGCGATCCGGCCCGAGCACTCGAGACCGGGGTACGGGGAGCTGCCCGGCGGCGGGTCGTAGAAGCCCATGCGCTGGAGGAGATCGGCACGGTTGACCGCGCTCGCCACCACCTCGACGAGGACCTCGCCCTCGCCGGGTACGGGATCGGGAGCCTCGGCCCAGACGAGGGCCTCGGGACCACCGGGTTCCGGAATCGTGATCGCATACATGGCGGCGAGGCTACTCCCGTACCGGGTCAGTCCTCCGGCGGCGTGGAGAGCGGCGTCACCGGGGCGGCGCGCACGATGGTGATGACCCGGTCGGTGAGCTGGAGCGGGCTGGCCGCAGGGTCGTCGTAACCGAGCAGCCGGTGGCCGCGGAGCACGCTGACCACCAGGTCCTCGGTCTCCCGCACGCTCTTGCCGGCCTCGCTCTTGGTCACCGGGCGTTCGACGAGGTCGAGGCCGGAGCCCTGCTGGATCAGGTCCTCCATCACGGTGCCGGCGCTGGGGCTCAGCACCGAGAGGCCGAGCAGGCGCCCGGCGGCGCTGGCGCTGGTGATGACCGCGTCGGCGCCGGACTGGCGGAGCAGCGGCGCGTTCTCCTCCTCGCGGACCGCGGCGACGATCTTCGCGCCCCGGTTGAGCTGCCGTGCCGTCAGGGTGACCAGGACGGCCGTGTCGTCGCGCTGGGTGGCGATGACGATCTGCCGGGCCCGCTGCACCTCGGCGCGGAGCAGCACGTCCGTGCGGGTCGCGTCGCCGACGACCCCGACGAAGCCGTCCGCGTTCGCCGCCTCGATCACCTTGTTCGAGGGGTCGACGATGACGATCTGTTCCTTGTGGAGCCCGGTGGCGCAGAGGGTCTGGATCGCGGACCGCCCCTTCGTCCCGAAGCCGACGATGACGGTGTGGTCGCGCAAGGTGGACCTCCAGCGGTTCAGCCGGAACTCCTCCCGGGTCCGTTCGGTGAGGACCTCGAGAGTGGTGCCGACCAGGATGATCAGGAAGAGCACGCGCAGGGGCGTGACGAGCAGGATGTTGGCGAGCCGCGCCGTGTCGCTGTACGGGACGACGTCGCCGTATCCGGTGGTGGAGAGCGTCACGGTCGCGTAGTAGACGCAGTCGAGGAAGTCGAGCGTGTCGTCGGCGTTGTCGTGGTAGCCCTCGCGGTCGACGTAGACGATGACGACCGTCAGCATCAGCACGGCGAGCGCCATGAGGATCCGCTTGCCGACCTGGCGGAGCGGCTTCTCCACGACCCGCCGGGGCAAGCTGATCCGGGAGCCCGAGACTCTCTCGTCGGCATGCCGGGCCATCACGTCACGGCTGGGAAGTTTCACGTGAAACACGCTCCTTGCGCCGGGACGGACCCCGCCGCCGGCCACGGAAGGTCGAGGACGGTCAGCTCCTGGCCGGACTGCGCGCCACCGGGCGGCACGACGGCCAGTCCGTCCGCGGCGGCGACACCGCGGAGCATGGCCGGGCCGTTGTACCGCAGCGGCACGGCCCGCCCGCCACGACGCACCACCGGCACCAGCCGCGTGTCGTGCGGATGCCCGTGCACCTCGCCCTCCACGGGGGAGGTGCGCCCGGAGGGAGCGGTCTCGGCGGGGGCGTTCGCCGTCAGGGCTGCGAGCAGGGGTTCGGCGAGGGTGAGGAGGCCGGAGACCGCGGCGAGCGGGTTGCCGGGGAGCCCGACGAGATGACGTCCGCCGCCCAGGGCCGCCAGGATCATCGGGTGGCCGGGACGGACCTTCACCCCGTCGACCAGCAGGGTCGCGCCCGCCTTGGCGAGCACCCGGTGGACGTGGTCGACCGGCCCGGCGGCCGTACCGCCGGTGGTGACGACCAGGTCGGCGGGGGAGCCGGTGACGGCCGCGTACAGCTCCTCGGCGTCGTCGCCGATCCGGCGGGTGCCGAGCACCTCCGCGCCGAGCGCCCGCAGCCAGGGCCCGAGCATCGGGCCGAGGGCGTCCCTGATGAGCCCCTCGTGGGGGAGCCCCGCCGCGAGCAGCTCGTCGCCGAGCACCAGGATCTCCACCCTGGCCCGGGGCACGACGCGCAGCTCGTCGTAACCGGCCGCCGCGGCGAGCCCGAGCACGGCGGGCGTCACGGCGACACCCGAGGGGAGCAGCTCGTCCCCGGTACGGCACTCCTGCCCCCGGGGCCGGATGTCCTGCCCCGGTACGACCTCCCGGAGCGCGTGCAGCAGCAGCCCGGCGCCGGACGCGGCGGAGGCGTGCTCGGTGCGGGCGTGTTCCGTGCGGGCGGGCTCGGTGCGGGCGTGCTCGGTGCGCAGGACGGCGGTGGTGCCGGGCGGGACGGGGGCGCCGGTGGCGATCCGTACGGCCTCGCCCTCGACCGGTACGGCGGCGGGCGCGTGTCCGGCCAGGACGGCGCCCTCTTCCCGTACGGCCCAGGGGCCGGGGCCCACGACGGCCCAGCCGTCCATGGCGGAGGTGTCGAAGGAGGGCAGGTCGGTGAGGGCCGCGAGCGGCTCGGCGAGGACCCGGCCGAGCGCCTCCCCGAGCGGGACGGCCACCGGCTCGCGGCCGGCCCGCGCGGCGGTCCCGGCACGGACGGCGGCGGCGCGCGCCTCGGGCCAGGCGGTGGCCCGGTGCGGCTGCGCCGACCGCACCCGGCCACCGGTCGCGGCGGCCCCGGCGGCGGGCTGCTCGGGCCGCTCCGGCTGCACGCGCTCGCCCGCGGCGAGGGGCTCCGTCGGACTCATCCGGCCTCGTCCTGCTCGGCGGCCCACCGCTGGGCCAGCGCCGCGGCCTTGCGGGCGGCCTCGGCGACCGCTTCGGGGCCGCCCTCGGGGCCGGCGAGCGCCGCCGCGTAGCCGACCAGGAACGTGGTCAGGGGCGCGGCGGGCCGCGCCACGCCGTGGGCGGCGTCCCGGGCGAGGTCGAGGAGGACGCCGGTGTCGACGTCCAGTTCGATGCCCAGTTCGTTCTTGACTGCGGTGATCCATTCGTCCAGCACGGTCCCATGCTCCCTGATGCGGGCCCGGGCGGTGGCGATGTCCTCCCAGGTGTCGCAGTCGAAGGAGGCCAGGGACCCGGCGGCGACGCGGGTGGGCCGGAGCGCCTTGGTGAGCCCGCGCAGCGGCAGGTGCGCGAGGCCGCCGTGGTCCTGGGCGAGCCGGTCGAGTTCACGGCGCAGCGGGCCCTGCCGGTAGGCGGCGACCAGCGGCTGGTCCCGTCCGTCCGCGTCGACGAGGAGGGCGGCCTCGGCTCCGGGGTCCGCGGTGAGCGCGTCGAGGAGGCTGCGGACGGTGGCGGCGTCGAGGAAGGGGAGGTCGGCGGAGAGGACGAGGAGGACGTCCGCCTCGGTCTGCCGCGCGCCGGCGTCGAGGGCGGCCAGGGGGCCGCCGCCGGGCGGCTCCTCCCTGGTCCAGCGGACGGGGCGGACGGTCGGGCGGGGGTCGCCGACGACCACGGTCCGGGCCGCGTCGGGGCAGGCCGCGAGCACCCGGTCGAGGAGGGTCCTGCCCCCGACCCGTACCCCGGGCTTGTCGGAGCCGCCGAGGCGCCGGGCGGCACCCCCGGCGAGCACGACGGCGTCGTATGCGGTGGTCACCCGAGCAGTATGGGCCGGGAGGGCCCGCGGGCGTCCGGCCCGTCCCAAGGAGGGAGACGGGCCGGACGGTCCGTCAGACCGTGCGGAGCAGCACGGCGGGCTGCTCGACGCAGTCCGCGACGTACCGCAGGAAGCCGCCCGCCGTGCCGCCGTCGCAGACGCGGTGGTCGAAGGTGAGCGAGAGCTGCACCACCTGACGGACGGCCAGTTCGCCCTGGTGCACCCAGGGCTTGGGGATGATCCGCCCGACGCCGAGCATGGCGGCCTCGGGGTGGTTGATGATCGGCGTGGAGCCGTCGACCCCGAACACCCCGTAGTTGTTCAGGGTGAACGTGCCGCCGGTGAGGTCGGCCGGGGTGAGCGTGGACTGCCGTGCGGCCTCCGTCAGCCGGGCGAACTCGGCCGTCAGCGACTCCGCCGTGCGCCGCCCCGCGTCCCTGACCACCGGGACGACCAGGCCGCGCGGGGTCTGGGCGGCGAAGCCGAGGTGCACCGACGGCAGCCTGACGATCTCCCGGGCGGCGGTGTCCACCGTGGAGTTGAGCTCGGGGAACCGGTCCAGGGCGTGGACGCAGATCCGGGCGAGGAGCGCGAGCAGCGAGATCTTCGGCCCGCCCGCCGCGTTCATCGCCGCCCGCGCCGCCATGAGTTCGGTCGCGTCGGCGTCGACCCAGCAGGTCGCGTCCGGGATCTCCGTACGGCTGCGGGACAGCTTGTCCGCCACCGCGCCCCGGATCCCGCGCAGCGGAATCCGCTCGCCGGCCGCCGCGACCGGGGCCGGAGCCGGGGCCACGGCGGGCGCCGGGGCGGCCGCCGGAGCGTCGAGCGCCGCGAGGGCCAGCTCCACGTCGGCCCGCAGGATCAGCCCCTCGGGGCCCGATCCGCGCACCTCCCGCAGATCGAGTCCGCGGTCCCTGGCCAGCTTCCGCACGAGCGGCGAGATGACCGGCACCGGGCCCGCCGGGACGACCGGAGCGACAGGGGCGACCGGAGCGACAGGGGCGGGCGGGGCCACCGGCGCGGCGGCGGGCGTCCGCGCGGCGGCCGGGTTCGAGTGGCGCACCCGGCGGCGGCGGGCGGCGGGTTCGGCCGTGCCGTACCCGACGAGCACATTGCCCGAGTACTCCGAGGAGACGGCGTCCCCGGCGGAGCCGGCCGCCTTCGGGGCGGCTTCCGGAGCCGCCTCGGCGAGCTCCTCCGGCGCGCCCGTGCCGCCCACGGCGACCGTCAGGAGCGGTGCGCCGACGGGCAGTTCGGTGCCCTCCTCGCCGTACCGGGCGGTGACGACACCGCCGTACGGGCAGGGCACCTCGACCATCGCCTTGGCCGTCTCGACCTCGACGACGGGCTGGTCGATGGCGACGACGTCCCCGACGGCCACCAGCCAGCGCACGATCTCGGCCTCGGTGAGTCCCTCACCGAGGTCCGGCAGCTTGAATTCGAGCACCTGGGCCATCAGCTCCCCGCCTCCCACTGCAGCCGCGCCACCGCGTCCAGGACCCGGTCCACGCCCGGCAGATGGTGCCGCTCCAGCATCGGCGGCGGGTACGGGATGTCGAAGCCCGCGACCCGCAGCACCGGCGCCTCCAGGTGGTGGAAGCAGCGCTCGGTCACCCGGGCGGCGATCTCCGCGCCGGGCCCGCCGAAGGCGGACGACTCGTGGACCACGACCGCGCGGCCGGTCCGTCGCACCGAGGCGCAGACCGTCTCGTCGTCGAACGGCACGAGCGAGCGGAGGTCGACGACCTCCAGGTCCCAGCCCTCCGCCTGCGCGGCCTCCGCCGCCTCCAGACAGACCGGCACCGAGGGACCGTAGGTGAGCAGGGTGGCGCCGGTGCCCCGGCGGCGCACGACGGCCTTGCCGATGGGCTCGACCTGCGCGGGCGCCTCGGGGGACCAGTCGGACTTGGACCAGTAGAGCCGCTTGGGCTCCAGGAAGACCACCGGGTCGTCGGAGGCGATGGCCGCGCGCAGCAGCCCGTAGGCGTCCTCGACGGTCGCCGGGGTGACGACGTGCAGACCGGGGGTGGCCGTGTAGTAGGCCTCGGAGGAGTCGCTGTGGTGCTCGACGCCGCCGATCCCGCCGCCGTACGGGACGCGGATGACGATCGGCATCGGCAGCGCGCCGCGCGTCCGGTTCCGCATCTTCGCCACGTGGGAGATCAGCTGCTCGAACGCCGGGTAGGCGAAGGCGTCGAACTGCATCTCGACGACCGGCCGCAGGCCGTACATCGCCATGCCGACGGCCGCGCCGAGGATGCCCGCCTCGGCCAGCGGCGTGTCGGTACAGCGGTCCTCGCCGAACTCCTTGGCGAGCCCGTCGGTGACCCGGAAGACGCCGCCGAGGGTGCCGACGTCCTCGCCCATCACATGGACGGTCGGGTCCTCGGCCATCGCGTCGCGCATGGCGCGCTGCAGCGCCTGCGCCATCGTGGCGGGCTTCGCCTTCCCGGCGTTCCCGGCGGCCTTGGCCGCCGCGGAGCCGGTCGTCGCGGTCGTCATCACGCCTCACCCTCGGCTTCGAGCTCGGCGCGCAGCTGCGCCGCCTGTTCGCGCAGCTGCGTCGTCTGCTCGGCGTACACGTGGGAGAAGAGCTCCATCGGGTCGAGCACCGGGTCGGCGTTCATCCGTTCGCGCAGCTCCGCGGCCATCGTCTCGGCGGCTTCCGCCGCCGCGCGCCTGCCGTCCTCGTCGAGCAGGCCACGCTCCGTCAGTTCCCGTTCGAGCAGCAGGATCGGGTCGTGCGCCTTCCAGGTCTCGACCTCGCCGGCCGCCCGGTAGCGGGTGGCGTCGTCGGCGTTGGTGTGGGCGTCGATCCGGTAGGTGACGGCCTCGACCAGGGTGGGGCCGCCGCCGCGCCGGGCGCGCGCCACGGCCTCGGTGAGCACCTGGTGGACGGCGACGGCGTCGTTTCCGTCGACGAGCCGGCCCGGCATCCCGTATCCCACGGCCTTGTGGGCGAGGGAGGGGGCGGCGGTCTGCTTGGCGAGCGGCACGGAGATCGCGAAGCCGTTGTTCTGGACGAAGAAGACCACGGGGGCCTGCCAGACGGCGGCGAAGTTCAGCGCCTCGTGGAAGTCGCCCTCGCTGGTGCCGCCGTCGCCGACCATGGCGAGGGCGACGACGTCGTCGCCCTTCAGCCGGGCGGCGTGGGCCAGGCCCACGGCGTGCGGGAGCTGGGTGGCGAGGGGGGTGCAGAGCGGCGCGATGCGGTGCTCGCGCGGGTCGTACCCGGTGTGCCAGTCGCCGCGCAGCAGGGTCAGCGCCTGTACGGGGTCGAGGCCGCGGGCGACGGCCGCCAGGGTGTCGCGGTACGAGGGGAAGAGCCAGTCCCGCTCCTCCAGGGCGAGGGCGGCGGCGATCTCGCACGCCTCCTGGCCGGTGGTGGACGGGTACACGGCGAGCCGGCCCTGCTTGGTGAGCGCGGTGGCCTGCGTGTTGTACCGGCGGCCGCGGATCAGCTCCGCGTACAGCCGCAGCAGCAGCGCGGGGTCGGCGTCGGCCACCGCGTCCGTGCCGAGCACGCGCAGCGGCTCGGTGTCGGGCAGCAGCGGGGCGGGGTCGGTGCGGGGCTGCCAGGCCGGCGGCGGGGTGGGCCGGTAGGCGTCGACGGCAGCGGGCGGCTCTTGGACTGTCGAACTGCGCTGTTGCAACGAGTCCACCTCCTCGTGGGAGCGGGCATAAGACCCGAAGGCGGGTGGCGCGAGTGTGGCGCGCCTCACCTACCGATTGTTCGGTCGTGGAGGCATTTTGGCTACAGGCACCTCCAGCCTGTGGACAAACGGTTCTCCACAGCCTGGGATAGGAGCAGGTCGTCCACCGGAGAGAGGCGGGGGCACATGGCGGATGAACAAATGGCCGAGGACTGGGAGAGGGTCGTCGCACCGGCGCCGGCACCACTGATCCCAGGCGTCCCGGCGCGCCCTCTGGACGCCATCGACCGCGACATCCTGCGGATACTCCAGACGGACGGCCGCGCCTCGATCCGCTCCGTCGCCGAGCGGGTGCACGTCTCCCGCGCCAACGCGTACGCGCGGATCAACCGGCTCATCGACGACGGCGTCATCCGCGGCTTCAGCGCCCGCGTCAACCACGAGCGGGCGGGCCACGGCGCCTCCGCCTACATCACCCTCAAGATCGTCCAGAACTCCTGGCGGACCGTGCGCGAACAGCTCCAGGCGCTGCCGGGAGCCGCGCACATCGCCCTGGTCAGCGGCGATTTCGACGTCCTCCTGCTGGTGCACACCCCCGACAACCGGACCCTGCGCGAGCTGGTCCTCACCAAGCTCCAGTCCATCCCCGAGGTCCTCTCCACCCGCACCCTGCTGGTCTTCGAGGAGACGGACCTCGACCCGGACCACCGGGAACCGGGCCGCTGAGACCCGGACAGCCCGTACGAGGGGCAGCGGGCCCGTACGAAGGCCCGTACGAGGGGCAGCGAGGCCGTACGAGGGGTCAGTGGGCCCGTACGAAGCGGCACGGGGCGTTCAGCGGGCCGGCACGAGCCCGCACGGCCGCTCAGCGGGCCGTGCGGAGCCCGTCGAAGGCCAGGTGGACCACGGTCTCGGCGAGCTGCTCGCGCTCGGCGGGGGCGTCCGGGTGCGGCCGGTACCACTCCACCAGCGAGTTGATCATGCCGAAGAGGAGCCTGGTCGCGAGCCGGATGTCCACATCGGCCCGCAGGTCGCCCTCGGCCGCGGCCGCCTTGAGCAGATCGGCCACCCGGTGGTCGAACTCACGCCGCCGCTCCATCGCCCACCGCTCGGTCGCGGTGTTGCCCCGCACCCGCAGCAGCAGCGTGACGTACGGCAGCTCCGCCATCAGCACCTCGACGGTCCGGCGCGTGACGTGCTCGACCCGCTCCACGGCACGGCCGCGCGTGGCGCCCGGCTCGTCGAGGATCGCGAAGAGCCCGTCGAGCGCCCGGCTGACCGCGCGCCGCAGCAGCTCCTCCTTGCCGGACACGTGGTGGTAGATCGACGACTTGGAGATCCCCGCCGCCTTGGACAGGTGCTCCATGGACGTGCCGTCGTAGCCGCGCTCGTTGAAGACCCGCACCGCGACCGAGAGCAGCGTCTCGGGGGTGTACGTGTCGCGCTTCGCCGTGGTCATCGGGAGTCCTCCGCGTCCTCGGCGGCCGCCCGGCGCACGAGGCCGAGCCCCGGCGCGTACCGGCCGGTCGGGTACCGCTTGTGCAGCTCCTGGAGCAGTCCGCAGGTGCGCCGGTGGCCGATCCTCTCGGTCCACTCCAGCGGTCCGGCCGGGTAGTTCACCCCGAGCCTCATCGCCGTGTCCACGTCCTCGGCGGTCGCGACGCCCCGGTCGACCGCGTCGACCGCGACGTCGGCCAGCATCGCGACCGTACGGGCCACGATCATGCCCGGTACGTCGCCGATCACGGAGACCTTCTTGCCGAGTGCCTGGAAGAGGCCCACCGCCTCGGCGAGGACGGCGGGGTCGATGTCCTCGCGGGCCGACAGCACGATCCGGCTCGCGGCCGCGTAGTCGTACGCGAGGTCGAAGTAGATGATCGCCTCCTCGTCGTACTCGAAGGAGGTCTCGCCGTCCGCGAGGCTGAGCTCGCCGCCGCCCGGCAGTTCGATGTGCGCGCCGCCCTTCCTGGACAGCACGGTGATTCCGGCCGCCTCGAAGAGCCCCACCAGCGCGTCCGCCGGCCCGAGGTCACCGCAGACGGTGATCGACTCGGGCGCCTTCGCGGGCGCCGCCGTGTGCGGCTCGGGCCGCTCGGCGCCCTCCGCGTACGAGAACCAGCCGTGCCCCGACTTGCGGCCGAGGCGTCCCGACTCGACGAGCCGGCGCTGGGCGAGCGAGGGCGTGAACTTCGGGTCCTGGTAGAAGGACTCCCAGACGGACCGGGTGACGGCCTCGTTCACGTCCTGGCCGATGAGGTCGGTCAGCTCGAAGGGCCCCATCCGGAAGCCGCCGCACTCGCGCAGGGCCGCGTCGATGGTGGCCGGGTCGGCCGCGCCCTCCTCGAAGACCCGCAGCGCCTCGGCGTAGAAGGGGCGGGCGACCCGGTTCACGATGAAGCCGGGGGTGTCCGCGCAGCGCACCGGCGTCTTGCCCCAGCCCCTCATCGTCTCGTACGCGCGCGTGGCGACGTCCGCGTCGGTGGCGAAGCCGCTGACGACCTCGACGAGCGGGAGCAGCGGCGCCGGGTTGAAGAAGTGCAGTCCGACGAACCGGCCGGGCAGCCGGAGGCCTCCGGCGATGGCGGTGACGGAGAGCGAGGAGGTGTTGGTGGCGAGGACGGTGTCGTCGGCGACGACCTTCTCCAGGTCGGCGAAGAGGCCCTGCTTGACGTCGAGCCGCTCGACGATCGCCTCCACGACCAGCGCCGCGTCCGCGAGCTCGTCGAGCCGGGCCGCCGCGTGCAGCCGTCCGACGGCCGCCTCGCGCGCGGTGGCGTCCAGCTTCCCCTTCTCGACGAGCCGGTCGAGGCGGGCGGTGAGCGCGGCCACGGCCTCCGCGGCCCGGCCGGGGGCGCTGTCGTAGAGGCGCACGGGGTGGCCCGCGACCAGCGCGACCTGGGCGATGCCCTGACCCATGGTGCCGGTGCCGACGACGGCGACGGTACGGTCCCGCGGCACGGCGGTCACGGCCTCCGCGGCCCCTGCGGTGTCCACTGCGGCGGTCTCACTGGCGGTCACGTCGTCGCTCCCCCTGACGGTCACGTTGGCGCTCATAGGAGTGATCCTCCCCGATGGGTTTTCCACAGGATCGACGGACCCCCTTGTCCCGACCGATCGTTCGGTTACTCTAACTCCGTACGCGTCTCCCTGCCCAGCTCGACGAGGAGTTGGTCCATCCATGGCCATCGCTCAGCTGACCACCGACCGTCTGGCCGACAAGCACCGGTCCACGCTCGACCAGGCGCTCGCCACCATCCGCAGCCGCGCCTACTGGTCGCCGTACCCCGAGCACCCCAAGGCGTACGGCGCGGACGGCTCGCTCGACGCCGCGGCCGGCCTCGCTGCCCACCAGGCCCTGCTGAACACCCGCTTCGAGCTCGACCAGCCCGGCACGGACGGCTGGACCGGCGGCGAGACCTCGCCGTACGGCCCGTCCCTCGGCATCGAGTACCCGCACGCCGACGTCGACGTCCTGCTCCCCGCCATGCGCGCGGGCATGGGCGCCTGGCGGGACGCCGGTCCCGAGACCCGCGCCCTGGTCTGTCTGGAGATCCTCGCCCGGATCTCCGCCCGCACCCACGAGTTCGCCCACGCCGTCATGCACACCAGCGGCCAGGCGTTCATGATGGCGTTCCAGGCCGGCGGCCCGCACGCCCAGGACCGCGGCCTCGAAGCCGTGGCGTACGCGTACGCGGAGCAGACCCGCACCCCCGCGGGCCGGGCCGACTGGTCCAAGCCCCAGGGCAAGCGCGACCCCCTGGAGCTCAGCAAGGAGTTCACCCCGGTCGCCCGCGGCATCGCCCTGATGATCGGCTGCAACACCTTCCCCACGTGGAACGGCTACCCGGGCCTGTTCGCCTCGCTCGCCACCGGCAACCCGGTCCTGGTCAAGCCGCACCCGCGCGCCGTCCTGCCGCTCGCGCTGACCGTCCGGATCGCCCGCGAGGTGCTCGCCGAGGCCGGCTTCGACCCGAACCTGGTCGCGCTCGCCGTCGAGCGCCCGGGCGAGGGCATCGCCAAGACCCTGGCGGTCCGCCCCGAGATCCGGATCATCGACTACACCGGCTCGACCGAGTTCGGCGACTGGCTCGAGGCGAACGCACGCCAGGCCCAGGTCTACACCGAGAAGGCCGGCGTCAACACGGTGGTGGTCGACTCCACCGACGACTACAAGGGGATGCTGGCCAACCTGGCGTTCTCGCTGTCGCTGTACAGCGGCCAGATGTGCACCACCCCGCAGAACCTGCTGATCCCCCGCGACGGCATCACCACCGACCAGGGCCCCAAGACCTACGACGAGGTCGTCGCCGACCTCGCCGCCTCGGTCGGCGGCCTGCTCGGCGACGACGCCCGGGCGAACGGTCTGCTGGGCGCCCTGGTCAACCCCGACGTGAAGGCGCGCCTGGAGGCCGCCGCCGGTCTCGGCGAGGTGGCGCTCGCCTCCCGCGAGGTGACCAACCCGGAGTACCCGGACGCCGTGGTCCGCACCCCGGTCATCGTGAAGCTGGACGGCTCCAAGCCGGACGCCGAGGCCGCGTACTTCTCGGAGTGCTTCGGCCCGGTCTCCTTCGCCGTCTCGGTGGACTCCACCGACGGCGCCCTGGAGCTGCTCCGCCGCACGGTCCGCGAGAAGGGCGCGATGACCGTCGGCGCCTACACGACCTCGGCGGACACCGAGCGCGCGGTCGAGGAGGTCTGCCTGGAGGAATCGGCGCAGCTGTCGCTGAACCTCACGGGCGGGGTGTACGTGAACCAGACGGCCGCGTTCTCCGACTTCCACGGCTCGGGCGGCAACCCGGCGGCGAACGCGGCGCTGTGCGACGGCGCCTTCGTCTCCAACCGCTTCCGGGTGGTGGAGGTCCGCCGCCAGGCCTGACCTCCGGGCGGTGCGGGGGCCCCACCGGGCCTCCGTGCCGCCGTCAGGGCGTGTCGATCTCCGCGTAGCGCTGCACCCAGGCGTGCATGGCGATGGCGGCGGCGGCGCCCGCGTTGATCGACCGGGTCGAACCGAACTGGGCGATCGAGCAGACCATCTCCACGTGCGCGCGTGCCTCCTCGGTGAGGCCGGGCCCCTCCTGCCCGAAGAGCAGCACACAGCGGCGCGGCAGCACGGTCCGCTCCAGCGGCACCGCGCCCGGCAGGTTGTCGATCCCGATGACCGGGATGCCCTCGGCCGCCGCCCAGGAGGTCAGCGAGGCGGTGTCCGGGTGGTGCCGGACGTGCTGGTAGCGGTCGGTGACCATGGCACCGCGCCGGTTCCAGCGCCGCCGGCCCACGATGTGGACCTCCTTCGCCAGGAAGGCGTTGGCGGTCCGCACCACGGATCCGATGTTGAAGTCGTGGCCCCAGTTCTCCACCGCCACGTGGAAGTCGTGGCGGCGGGTGTCCAGGTCGGCGACGACCGCCTCCCGCGTCCAGTACCGGTAGCGGTCCACCACGTTGCGCCGGTCGCCCTCGGCGAGCAGCTCGGGGTCGTACCGCTCGTCCTCGGGCCAGGGGCGCGGGTGGGGCCCGACGCCGATCTCGGGGCCGAACCCCTCGTCGTACTGGACCGGCTCGGCGCTCTCGGCCCGCTCGGCTCCGGGCTGCTGTTCGGTGGTGCTCACCCGACGAGGGTACGGGGGCCGTGCTCCTCACCCGTAAGGCGCTGTTCGGGCAGCGGCTGCGACGGAGCCGTCGCGGGCGTCCGCTTCAGCAGCCGGTCCCGGCCCCGCGCCGCCCGGGCGCCGAGCGCCACCAGGAAGGCCGTGGGCAGGAAGACGGCGTCGGCGGAGATCATCGCGAGCGAGAAGACCGGCAGGCCGAGGAGGACCGCGATGCCGGCGTGCTCCATCATCATCGCGACCAGGAGCACGTTCTTGACCTTGCGGTTGAAGAGCGTGAACGGGAAGGCGACCTGGACCATGACCGTGCCGTAGGTCAGCAGCATCACCATGATCCCGCTGGCGCCGAGGAGCTCGGAGACGGCGGGCCAGGGCGAGAAGTAGTCGAGGTGCAGCGGGTAGAACAGCGCGGTGCCGTCCTGCCAGCGCGAGCCCTGGATCTTGTACCAGCCGGCCGTGGCGTAGATCAGACAGACCTCGGCCATGATCACGACGAGCACGCCGTTGTGCGCGAGGTGGGCGAGGGCGTCGAGCAGGGTGCGCGGCTCCCCGGGGGCGTACCGGCACACGACCCACCAGAGCGCGTTCCCGAGCCACAGCACCCACAGCAGCACGAACAGCCACCATTCGCCGGTGACGTCGCTGAACCAGGTGGCGGCGAGGAGGAAGCCGCCGAGGACGGTCCAGAGCAGCGGGCCGACGAGGTCGCGGCGCTCGGGCTCGCCGGCCAGGGCCGCGGCTTCCGCGCGGGCCGCCCGCCGGGCGTCGAGGGACCAGACCTGGGCGCAACGGGTCAGGACGAGGTAGATCGCCATGATGTGGACGACGTTGTCGCCGCCGTCGCCCACGAAGACGGAGCGATTCTGCAGCGAGAGCACCCCGGCCATGAACACCACGGAGACGGCCCGGGTGCGCCAGCCCACCAGGAGCAGCGCGGCGGAGAGCACCGCGAGCCCGTAGACCAGCTCGAACCAGATCCGGCTGTCGGACCACATGAGCGCGGTGAAGGCGTGGTTGTCGAGGAGCAGCCGGCGGGCCATCGACCACGACCACGGGCCGTCGGGGCCGTACAGCTGGTTCCGGTGCGGCAGCTCGCGCAGCAGGTAGAGCAGCCAGGACAGCGAGAAGCCGATCCGCACGATCGCGCTCTGGTACGGGCCGAGGGAGCGGCTCGTGACGGTCTGGACGGCGCGGGCGAGCCGCCGGTCGAAGGGTTCCCGCGGGCGCGGGGTCGTCGGCTGCTTCATCGGCCCGCCTCCGTGCGGCTTCGGTCGGTTCCGGCGGGCCGGTCGGCGTCGGTGATCCGCCACCACGGGAGGTCCCGGCGGCTCGGGGTGGTGTTGTTCTTCTCGCTGCTCCACCCGGGGGCGGCCACGGGGCGGACGACGGTGCGCAGCTGGATGCGCTTCAGTTCGGAGCCCTGGAGCGAGGGCATGGCGTCGAGGCGGAGCACCGCCATCCGCCGGATGTACTGCTCCGAGAGGCCGCCGCGCGGTCCGGTGGCCCGGTTGTCGTCGTTGTGCGTGTTCCGGTAGAAGTCCACGGCCCGGCGGAGCTGGTTCTGCTGCGAGTGGCTGGGGAGCGGGTTGTAGCGGATGTTCGCGACGTCCTGGGCGGACAGGTCGATCCAGCCGGTGGTGCGGAGCGCCCCGCCGTCGCCGGCGATCTCGGCGCGCACCTCCACGGAGACGTTCTGCTGGAGCGGGTTGGGCGCGAAGAGCTTCCAGTTCTGTTCGAACTCGGGGTAGATCCAGTCGTCGACCGCCTCGCCGTGCTGCTTGGTCAGCGTGTTGGACGGGGCCACGTGCAGGAACACCATCGCCAGATGGACGCAGGCGAACACCCCGGCGACGGCGAGCGCGACGGCGACGACGATCTGGTAGGGCATCGACAGAGCCATGATCCCGGAGCCCGAGCGGCTCGCGGAGCCGGCCTCCGGGACTTCCGTTTCCCCTGATCCGGGCCGCTCCCCGGGCTCCTCGCCCGGGTCCTTCTCTACGTGCGCGTCCATACCGTCCCGACCCCCAACGGCCCACCTCGGTCATTCACAGGGTTGACACCATACGGGCCGCCGACTCACCATTGAAGTCATTCAACCGAACGATCGGTCGGTAGGGGGTCCGATGACCGCAGTGACGGCAGGGACAGCAGAGACCACGGGCGCGCCCGGCGGCTCGGACGCGGCCGTGGCGGCGGAGCAGGCCGCCTACGAGGCCGTGTTCGACGCCGCTGTCGCCGCCGACGAGCGGATCGAGCCGCGCGACTGGATGCCCGAGGCGTACCGCGCCTCGCTCGTCCGGCAGATCGCGCAGCACGCCCACTCCGAGATCATCGGCATGCAGCCGGAGGCCAACTGGATCACCCGCGCGCCCTCGCTGCGGCGCAAGGCGATCCTCATGGCCAAGGTGCAGGACGAGGCCGGCCACGGCCTCTATCTGTACAGCGCGGCCGAGACCCTCGGCACCAGCCGCGACGAGCTGCTCGACAAGCTCCACTCAGGCCGCCAGAAGTACTCCTCGATCTTCAACTACCCCACGCTGACCTGGGCCGACGTCGGCGCCATCGGCTGGCTGGTGGACGGCGCCGCGATCACCAACCAGGTGCCGCTGTGCCGCTGCTCCTACGGGCCGTACGCCCGCGCGATGGTCCGCGTCTGCAAGGAGGAGTCCTTCCACCAGCGCCAGGGGTACGAGGCCCTCCTCGCCCTGTCGAACGGCACCGAGGCCCAGCACGCCATGGCGCAGGACGCGGTGAACCGCTGGTGGTGGCCCTCGCTGATGATGTTCGGCCCCCCGGACGCCGAGTCGACCCACACCGCCCAGGCGATGGCCTGGAAGATCAAGCGCCACTCCAACGACGAGCTGCGCCAGCGGTTCGTCGACATCGCCGTGCCCCAGGCGGAGGCCCTCGGACTCACCCTCCCGGACCCCGACCTCCGGTGGAACGAGGAGCGCGGGCACTACGACTTCGGGCCGATCGACTGGACCGAGTTCTGGGACGTCCTCAAGGGGAACGGCCCCTGCAACGAACAGCGGCTGAGCAAGCGGCGCCAGGCCCACGAGGACGGCGCCTGGGTCAGGGAAGCAGCCGCGGCGTACGCGGCGAAGCGCACCGGCACGCACGGAGAGGCACAGGCATGACGAGCGACGGTTGGCCGCTGTGGGAGGTGTTCGTGCGCTCCCGCCGCGGACTGTCCCACACCCACGCGGGCAGTCTCCACGCGCCCGACGCGGAGATGGCCCTGCGCAACGCCCGCGACCTGTACACCCGCAGGAGCGAGGGCGTCTCGATCTGGGTCGTGCCCTCCGCGGCGATCACCGCCTCCTCGCCGGACGAGAAGGACCCCTTCTTCGAGCCGGCCGCGGACAAGCCCTACCGCCACCCGACCTTCTACGAGATCCCGGAGGGGGTGAAGCACCTGTGAGCACCCCGACCACGCACGAGGCCGCCGCGTTCACCGGCGCCGCCCTCGCCCTCGGCGACGACGCCCTGATCCTCGCCCAGCGGCTGGGGGAGTGGGCCGGCGCCGCCCCCGTCCTGGAGGAGGACGTCGCCCTGGCCAACATCGCCCTCGACCTCCTCGGCCAGGCCCGCGTCCTCCTCTCGCTCGCCGGCGACGAGGACGAACTGGCCTACCTCCGCGAGGAGCGCTCCTTCCGGAACGCCCAGCTGGTCGAGCAGCCCAACGGCGACTTCGCCCACACCATCGCCCGCCAGCTGTACTTCTCCACCTACCAGCGGCTCCTCTACGGACAACTGGCCGCCGGCGACGGCCCCTTCGCCGGCCTCGCCGCGAAGGCCGTCAAGGAAGTCGCCTACCACCAGGACCACGCCGAGCACTGGACCCTGCGCCTGGGCGACGGCACCGCCGAGAGCCACGAGCGGATGCAGCGCGCCTGCGACGCCCTGTGGCGGTACACCGGCGAGCTGTTCCAGCCCGTCGACGGCCTCGACCTGGACCACGAGGCCCTGGAGAGCGCCTGGCTCGCCTCGGTCACCGACGTCCTCGGCCGGGCCACGCTCACCCTGCCGTCCGGGCCGCGCACCGGCGCCTGGGCCGCCGGCGCGGGCCGCCAGGGCCTGCACACCGAATCCTTCGGGCGGATGCTCGCCGAGATGCAGCACCTGCACCGCAGCCACCCGGGTGCGACATGGTGACGACGACCGCCCTGGAAGAGGAGCTGAGCCGGATCGCCGGCGCGGTCCTCGACCCCGAGATGCCCGTCCTCACCCTGGAGGAGCTCGGCGTCATGCGGGGCGTCCAGGTCACCGGCCCCGGCCGGGTCGAGGTCGCCCTCACCCCGACGTACACGGGCTGCCCCGCGATCGAGACCATGACGGCCGACATCGAGCGCGCGCTCCACGAGCACGGCGTGCCCGAGGTCTCCGTCGTCACCGTCCTCGCCCCCGCGTGGTCCACCGACGACATCAGCGAGGAAGGCCGGCGCAAGCTCGCCGAGTTCGGCATCGCCCCTCCCCGCCCCCAGGGCCCCGCGGGCGGCCCGGTGCCGCTGACCCTGGCGATCCGCTGCCCCCACTGCGGCTCCACCGAGACCGAGCTGCTCAGCCGCTTCTCGTCCACGGCGTGCAAGGCCCTGCGCCGCTGCACCGCCTGCCGTGAACCGTTCGACCACTTCAAGGAGTTGTAGATGGCGTCCTCAGCCTCCGGGCGGGCCGGATTCCACTCGCTCCGGGTGAGCGAGGTCGAGCGGCTCACCGACGACTCGGTGGCCGTGACCTTCGCGGTCCCGCCGGAGCTCCACGACACGTACCGCCACCTCCCCGGTCAGCACCTCGCGCTGCGCCGCACCGGCGAACAGGGCGAGGAGATCCGGCGCACGTACTCGATCTGCGCCCCGGCGGCCCCGGCCGGCGAACCCCCCGTGCTGCGCGTCGGCATCCGGCTGGTCGACGGCGGCTCCTTCTCGACGTACGCGCTCAAGGAACTGGCCGTCGGCGATGTCGTCGAGGTCATGGAGCCGCGGGGCCGCTTCCAGCTCGCCCCGCGTCCGGGCCACTTCGCGGCCGTCGTCGGCGGCAGCGGCATCACCCCGGTCCTCTCGATGGCCGCCACCCTGCTCGCGCGGGAGCCGGAGGCCCGCTTCTGCCTGATCCGGAGCGACCGCACGGCCGCCTCCACGATGTTCCTCGACGAGGTGGCCGACCTCAAGGACCGCTACCCCGACCGCTTCCAGCTGGTCACCGTCCTCTCCCGGGAGGAGCAGCAGGCGGGTCTGCCGTCCGGCCGCCTCGACCGCGAGCGGCTGTCCGGGCTGCTGCCCGCGCTGCTGTCGGTCGGCGAGGTCGACGGCTGGTTCCTCTGCGGTCCCTTCGGGCTGGTCCAGGGCGCCGAGGAGGCCCTGCGCGGCCTCGGGGTCGACCGCGGCCGGATCCACCAGGAGATCTTCCACGTCGACGACGGCTCCGCGCCCGCCCCCGCCCCCGCGGCCGACGCCCCGGCGCACGCGCGGCTCACCGCGACCCTGCACGGCCGCTCCGGCAGCTGGCCGGTCGAGCGCGGCGAGACGCTGCTCGAAACGGTGCTCCGCGCCCGCGCGGACGCCCCGTACGCCTGCAAGGGCGGGGTGTGCGGCACCTGCCGGGCCTTCGTCGTCGGCGGGGAGGTGCGGATGGACCGCAACTTCGCGCTGGAGCCGGAGGAGACCGAGGCCGGATACGTGCTCGCCTGCCAGTCCCACCCGGCCACGGCGGACGTAGAGCTGGACTTCGACCGCTGACGCGTGACGGCCCCGGACCCGCGGGTGCGGGGCGGCGGCGCCCGACGAAGTCCGGGCGCCGCCATTCCCTTCCACTAGAACCTGTTCTATCTTGACGAACCGTCAGGAGCGTCGGACGGGCGCCGGCGACGGCAACGGGAGGGCAGGACAGTGGACTTCACCTTCACCGAAGAGCAGCGAGCGGCCGTCGAGGCGGCCAAGGCGGTCTTCGCGGACGTCGCACCCGACGCCGTACCCAGCCCCGCGCTCACCCCGGGCGCCGTGTCCGAGGACTTCGACCGGGCGCTCTGGTCCCGCCTCGCCACCGCCGACCTGCTCGGCCTCGTGCTCGCCCCCGAGCACGGCGGCGCCGGCCTCGACGCCGTCGCGCTCTGCCTGGTCCTGCGCGAATCAGCCCGCGTCCTCGCCCGCGTCCCGCTCCTGGAGACCAGCGCCGTCGCCATGACCATCGAGCGGTACGCCGAACCCGGGACGACCGCGGCCCTGCTCCCCCGCGTCGCGCGCGGCGAGCTGGCCCTCACCGCCGCCTCCCAGGGGCGCACCGGCCACGACCCGGCCGAACTCGCCGTCACCGCCCGCCGCGAGGGCACCGACTGGCTCCTCGACGGCGTCCAGACCGCCGTGCCCTGGGCCCACGGCTCGGACATCGTCGCCGTCCCCGCGCACACCCCCGAGGGCCGTACGGTCCTCGCCCTGCTGCCCCGGACCCACGAAGGCCTCGGCCTCGCCGAGCAGTACGCGACCCACGGCGAACTCCTCGCCGAACTACGGCTCGACGGCGTCCGCCTCGGCGCCGCCGAGGTCATCGAAGCCGACGGCGCGTGGGAACTGCTGCGCGCCCTCCTCACCACCGGCACCTGCGCGCTCGCCCTGGGCCTCGGCGAGGCCGTCCTCACCATGACGAGCCAGTACACCGGCAAGCGGGAGCAGTTCGGCCACCCCGTGGCCACCTTCCAGGCCGTCGCCGTCCAGGCCGCAGACCGCTACATCGACCTGCGCGCCATGGAGGCCACCCTCTGGCAGGCCGCCTGGCGCGTCGCCACCGGGGCCGCCGGGGCGCTGCCGGCCGCCGGGGACATCGCCGTCGCGAAGATCTGGGCGTCCGAGGGCGTACGGCGGGTGGTGCAGACCGCCCAGCACCTGCACGGAGGCTTCGGCGCCGACACCGACTACCCGCTGCACCGCTACCACGCCTGGGCCAAGCACCTCGAACTCTCGCTCGGCCCGGCCGCCGCCCACGAGGAGGCGCTGGGCGACCTCCTGGCCGCCCATCCCCTCGGCTAGCCACCCCTCGAAGGGCCGATCGCCCGGCCGGAGACGGACGGGCGCTCGTCCGGGGTCAGCGGACGAAGGCGGGGCTGCCGTCCTCCGACACCATCGGGCGCCCGGCACCTGCCCAGTCGATCATCCCGCCGTCGACGTTCACGGCGTCGATGCCCTGCTGCACCAGGTACTGGGTGACCTGCGCCGACCGGCCGCCGACCCGGCACATCACATAGGCGCGACCGTGCTCGGCGACCGCCTCCGTCACCTCGCCGAAGCGGGCCACGAAGTCGCTCATCGGCACGTGCACCGCACCCTCGACGTGCCCGGCCACCCACTCGTCGTCCTCCCTGACGTCCAGCACCAGGGCATCGACCGGCACGGAAGCCGCGTCCACCGAGGGCAGCGGGGAGAAATTCATGGGAACGGCCTTCTCTCGTCGTCACCGCCCGAACGGACTCGGGCGCACCGAAAACCTACTCCACCAGCCCTGCCAGCTGGGCCTCCCGCTCGGATACCTGCGCGAGCAGCTGCTCGGCGATCTCCTCCAGGAGCCGGTCGGGGTCCTCCGGCGCCATCCGCAGCATCGCGCCGATCGCGCTCTCCTCCAGCTCCGCGGCCAGCGCCGACAGCATGTCCTTGCGGTCCGCGAGCCACTCCAGGCGCGCGTACAGCTCCTCGCTCTCGCTGAGCCGCTCCTCGGCCGGCACGGGGCCCGCCTCCCACTCGGCGGAGAGCTCGCGCAGCAGCGTCTCGTCGCCCCGGGCGTAGGCGGCGTTCACCCGGGTGATGAACTCCTCGCGCCGCTTCCGCTCGTCCTCCTCCCGGGCCAGGTCGGGGTGGGCCTTGCGGACCAGCTCGCGGTAGAGCCGGCGGGCCTCCTCGCCCGGCCTGACGCGCTTGGGCGACTGCACCGGACGGTCGGTGAGCATCGCGGCGGCCTCGGGGGAGAGACCGTCGGAGTCGATCCAGTCGTGGAACAGCTCCTCCACCCCGGGCATCGGCATGACCGCGGCCCGCGCCTCCTGCGCGCGCCGCAGGTCCTCCGGGTCGCCGCTGCGCGCCGCCCGGGCCTCGGCGATCCGCGCGTCGAGCTCGTCGAGCCGGGCGTACATCGGGCCGAGCTTCTGGTGGTGGAGCCGCGAGAAGTTCTCCACCTCTACCCGGAAGGTCTCCACCGCGATCTCGAACTCGATCAGCGCCTGCTCGGCCACCCGCACGGCCTGCTCGAGACGCGCCTCGGGCCGCTCGTCCCCGGGCCCCTCGTTCACACCCTGGTCCACGCTCACGTCCACGCCCGCCCAGTCCTCGTTCCGCCTCGTCCCACCCAGCCTACGGTCCTCACACGCCCGGTTCCGCCACGGTCCGGCCCGTGCGGACGGCGGTGAGGAGGTCGGCGTGATCGGCCTCGGTGCGGTCCGCGTACCGGACCGCGAAGGACGCGACGGCCTCGTCCAGCTCCTCGTTCTTCCCGCAGTAGCCGGCTATCAGGCGCGGGTCGGCGCTGTGGGCGTGGGCGCGGGCGAGCAGGGCGCCGGTCATCCGGCCGTAGTCGTCGACCTCGCTCGCGGTCAGGGCGGCGGGGTCGACGCTGCCCTTGCGGTTGCGGAACTGGCGCACCTGGAACGGACGCCCGTCGACCGTGGTCCAGCCGAGCAGATGGTCGCTGACCACCTGCATGCGCTTCTGTCCGAGGACGACCCGCCGCCCCTCGTGGCCGGGGTCGGGGACGGTGAAGCCGGCGGCGGGCAGGTGGGGGAGCAGCGCGGAGGGTCTGGCCTCCTTGACCTGGAGGACCAGCGGCTCGCCCCGGTGGTCGAGGAGCAGCACGACATAGGACCGGGTGCCGACGCTGCCGGTCCCGACGACCCGGAAGGCGACGTCGTGGACGGCGTACCGCGCGAGCAGCGGCAGCCGGTCCTCGGACACGGTCTCCAGGTACGCGCCGAGGGAGAGGGCGACCTCGGCCGCTTCGGCGTCGGGGACCCGGCGCAGCACCGGGGGCGCGTCGACGAATCTGCGGCCGCCGCCCTCGGCGTCGGTCACGGCCTCGGTCGACCGGGCGGCGAAGCGGGCGCTGGTGTTGTTGCGGGCCTTGGCGGAGACCCGCTCCAGGGTGCCGATGAGGTCGCGGGCGTCGGTGTGGGAGACGAGTTCCTCGTCGGCGATCGCGTTCCAGGCGTCGTGGGCGGGGAGCCTGGCGAGCAGGCGCATGGTGCGCCGGTAGGCGCCGACGGTGTCGAAGGCGGCGGCCCGGCAGGTCTCCTCGCTCGCGCCGACCTCCCGCCCGGCGAGGACGAGGGAGGTGGCGAGCCGCTTGAGGTCCCATTCCCAGGGGCCGACGACGGTCTCGTCGAAGTCGTTGAGGTCCATGACGAGACGGCCGCGCGCGTCGCCGTAGAGGCCGAAGTTGGCGGCGTGCGCGTCCCCGCATATCTGGGCCGCGATGCCGGTGACGGGGGTGCCGACGAGGTCGTGGGCCATCAGTCCGGCGGATCCGCGGAGGAAGGCGAAGGGGCTCGCCGCCATCCGGCCGACGCGCAGCGGCGCGAGCTCGGGGACCCTGCCCCGGTTGGACTCCTCGACGGCGCGGACGGCGTCGGGGCGGTCGGCGGCGGGCGCGGCCAGGTCGTGCGCGGAGCGCGGCACCCGCTCGCGCAGTCGCCGGCCGAGCTCCTTGGGGGAGGCCCCCGCACCGGTGCCGGTGCCGGCGGCGGCGCGGCGCGCGAACCCCGGCACGTGCGGGACGCGGAAGCCCTCGGGCTCCGGGTCCGTACCGCGCTGTCCCGGCACGACGGCCCTGTTCTCGTCCATGGGACGCCCTCCCCCGATGCGATGGTCCAACATCATCCGGCCCTGACCGTACAGCCGTGTCCGAGCGGCCGTCTCCCCCTGTGGACAACGCCCTGTGGACAACCGTCAGACGGCGACGGCCTCTTCCACTTCCTCCTCGATCTCGGCCGGGGTCGCCGCCTGGACGCGCGGGGTGCCCGCGGTCTTCCGGCGGGCCTCCGTGACGCCCGCGGCGACGACGAGGGCGACTCCGGCGAGGAGCCAGAGGGAGAGGGTGAGGACGTGTCCGCCGAGCGCGTGCCCGTCGAAGTAGACGTGGCCCCGGACGCCTTCGACGAAGCCGGCGCCGTTCCAGAAGGAGTGCAGCGCGCCGAAGAAGCCGGGCTGGAGTTCGGGCCGGTAGATGCCGCCGGAGCTCGTGAAGTTGAGCATGACGAAGAGCACCATGACGCCGAGGGTGGTCCAGCGGCGCAGGAAGGTGTGCAGGCCGACGCCGACGAGCAGGATGCCCGCCGCGTACAGCCAGGACAGCGCCCACACTCCGCCGAGCCCCTGGTCGACGAGGTGGAAGACCGGTCCGGCGAAGAGCGTGCCGACGAGGCTGACGACGAGGGACATGCCGGCGGCGAGGAGGACCCTGATCCGCATCGGCAGGACGGCGCCGGCTCCGCCGATCACGGCGACCGAGGCGTACGCGCCGATGCTGAGGGCGACGAGCAGGAAGAACACGCCCTGCCCGGTCGGGTCGCCGGAGGCGACGGGCGCGACGTCGGTGACCTCGAGCGGGGCGCCCTGGCCGGCCGCGACCTTGGTGAACACCTTCTCCACGGCCATGGCGCTGGTGTCGGAGGAGGCCGAGGCGACGAGCAGCTCCGGCTTCTCGCCGGGGACGTAGGCGCCGAAGCTGCTCTGCTCGCGCAGGGCCGCGACCGCCGTGTCCTTGTCGGCGACGGTACGGACGTCGAGGGCGCCCGCGCCCTTGTCCTGGAGGGTCTGCGCGAGGACCTGCGCGCTGGGTCCCGAGCCGACGACGTCGACGCGCAGGTCGTGGGGTGCCGGGGCATGGAAGGCGCCGAGGTAGGCGAGTCCCATGCCGACGCACATCAGCAGGGGGGTGAGCAGATGTCCGAGGACATGCCGCAACGCACCGGTGGTGTTCGGTCCTGCGGACACGAGGCAGCCTCCATGGTTGGCTTTTACAACTAACGAACCGTTGTACTATACAACCGAAACGGGAAGCGGGCACCCCTCGCCCCGACCACGGCCCAGGGAGCGCACCATGACCGCCGACGGCACCCAGCCCCCACGCGAGGCGTCCGTGGACGTCATCCAGCGCGAACTGACCGCCTTCGCCCGCCGCGCCCGCGCCGCCGCGGCCCGGGTCCACCCCGAGCTGCCGCTCGTCTCCTACACGCTCCTCGCCCACATCGAGGAACAGCGCGACTGCCGGGCCACCGACCTCGCGGCCCACTACCTCCTGGACAAGTCGACGGTCAGCCGCCAGATCGCCGCCCTGGAGAAGCTCGGCATGGTCGAGCGCCGCCCCGCCCCCGACGACCACCGCGTCCACGTCCTGCACCCGACCGACGCGGGCGCGAAGGTCCTCGCCCAGGCCCAGACGAACCGCCTCGCCGCCTACCAGGAGCGCCTCAAGGACTGGTCCGCCGAGGACCTCGCCCACTTCGCCGGCTACCTGCTCCGCTACAACGCCGCCGGCACCACCGGCCTCCCCGAGCCCCCCGCACCCTGACGAACGAACCACACCCCGAGACCGAGCCCGCTCACCCCGGCAGACACACCCCGCCAAGGCCTAGCCCCGCTCACCTCGACGTCCCCGCTCCCGAGGCCGAGCCCCCGCCGCGCGGCCCGGCCCGCCTACAGCCCCGCGTCCCGGGCGAGCAGCGCCGCCTGCACCCGGTTCTCGCAGTCCAGCTTGGCCAGGATCCGGCTCACATAGGTCTTCACCGTGGCCTCGCTCATGTGCAGCCGCTTCCCCGCGTCCGCGTTGGAAAGACCCTCGCCGAGCAGGGCGAGGACATCGCGCTCCTTCTCGCTCAGCGCCGCCACCCGCCCCCGCGCCTGCTCGGCCCGGGCGGCCTCGCGGCTGGTGGCTAGCCGCTCGACCACGTGCCGGGTCGCCGCCGGCGACAGATACGCGTCCCCCGCCGCGGCCGCCCGTACCGCCCGGATCAGCTCGGCCGGCGCCGTGTCCTTGAGCAGGAACCCGGCACCGCCGTGCTCAAGGGCCCGCAGCACGTTCTCCCGCTCGCCGAAGGTCGTCAGGACGATGACCCGGGCCGCCGGCGCCGCCCGGCGCAGCTCCGGCAGCGCCGAGAGACCGTCGAGCACGGGCATCTGGATGTCGAGCAGCACCACGTCCGCCGCGTGGGCCCGCGCCGCCTCGACCGCCTCCCGGCCGTTGGCGGCCTCGGCGACGACCTCGATCTCCGGGTCCGAGATGAGGATCATCCGGATCCCGGCCCTGATCAGAGGCTCGTCATCGGCGATCACGACCCTGATGGGCTGCCCTGCCACAGCTTCTCCCCCACGGCTCCGGTACGGGCGGCTCAGCGCTACCGCTGCTCGACCTCGTACGACTTCTTCTCGATCAGCTTGCCGTCCTTGAAGCAGAACCGGAAAACGGGCTCCTTGTCGAAACTCTCGCTGAACTCCGAGGACATGAGCACCAGGCAGTCGGAGCCCGCAGGCCGCTCGGGCCCGCCCTTGTTCAGGCCCACCGTGGCTATCGAGTCACCGGAGGGCAGCTGGTCCCGCACCGTCTTCTCGGCCGTCCCGACCTGCACCGCGTCGTACTGCTCGGGGTCGATCATCCCGTCCTCGACGGAACCCATCAGGAAGTAGAGGCCGAAGCCCGCCGCGACCACCAGCAGAACGAGCGCGGCGAACGCTATCCCGCACCCCAGCGCGATCGCCCCGCCCGTGCTGGTGCCGCCCTTGCCCCCGCGTACCGCCATCGCCAGCTCCCGCTCCGTGAACGTCCAGTCGGCCGGTCCGACCGCGACGGGACGACCATCGCCCACGAGCGGTTTCGTGGTCTGCTGCCGGAAGTCGTCGGCCTCGTCGACCAAAGGCGCTGCCTCCGCGACCGGCGCCGCCCCGTACGGCAGCATCCCCGCCACCCGGAACCCGCCGCCGTCGGCCGGCCCCGCGTGACACATGCCGCCCACCAGCCGGGCCCGCTCGGCGAGCCCGGCGAGGCCCTGGCCGCCGCTCACCACGTCCTCGGCGGGACCCGCCGACGGCCGCTCGTTGACGATCTCCACCACGAACGTGTCCGGCTCGTACCGCAGCTCGACGCCTATCGGCGCCCCCGGAGCGTGCTTGTAGGCGTTGGTCAGGGCCTCCTGGACGATCCGGTACGCGGCGTGGTCGGCGGCGGGCGCCAGCGACCGCTCCTCCCCGAGCCGCCGCAGCCCGACCGCGGTGCCGGCCGCCCGCGCCGCCTCCACCAGCCCCTCGATGCCCGCGATGCCCCGCGCCGCCCGCCCGGTCTCGTCCCCGGCCAGAGCGGGTGCCGCCGCACCGTCCGTCGCCTCGACGCCGTCGCGGAGTATCCCGACGACCTCGCGGAGTTCGTGCATCGCGGTCACCGACGCGTTCCGCAGGACGCCGACCACCTCGCGCTGCCGTTCGCCCAGTTCACGGTCGACCTCGAGGGCGCCGGTGTGGACGGCGATCAGGGCCAGTTGGTGACCGAGGCTGTCGTGCATGTCCTGCGCGATCCGCTGCCGCTCCCGCAGCCGCGCGTGCCAGGCCACCATGGTCCGCTCGCGCAGCAGTTGGGCATTGCGCTCCTGCAGCGCGTGCAGCAGGGTCCGCCGCTGGGTCCAGTAGCGGTGGGCGAGGCCGGGGGCCAGGGTCGTGCCCAGGTAGTAGAGGGTCGCTATGAAGGCGACGATGAGCATCCGCTGCCGCTCCCCGGACTCCAGGAGCGTGCCGCCGACGTTCAGCACGAAGGCGGCGATGTACGCCGCCAGCGCGTTCCCCGCGCCCACGATGTACCGGCCCGACGACCAGCCGACGACCAGCAGCAGCGGCCCCATCCCGGGCACGAAGGGCGTGAGTCCGGCGGCCAGCACGAGCGCGATCGCCGGGAACCTCCGCCGCACCAGCGAGAGCACGGCGGCACCCGCGGCGACCGCGGCGAGCCGCCATCCCTCGCCGCCCAGCACGTCCTCGGTCCCGGCGGCGAGCAGCGCCACGACCACGGCGAGCGCCACCTCACCGGTGGTCCTCCGCCCCGACCACTGTCCGGGCACCAGGAACCAGGCCCACGCGTCGGCGATCCGGGCTCCGATCCGGCCCGCACCCCGACTCCCCGATTTCGCCATCTCGTCCACGCTCGCACCCTAGACAGCGAGCCCCCGCCCCAGCGCCTCTCTTTCGTCGCACCCCCCGACGACCAAAGTCGCGCGGACACCACCGCCGGCCCCGACGTGGACAACGTCACATCCCGGGAAACGCAAGACGGTCGGCATCGTGTGAACGATGCCGACCGTCTCGACTGGTGCGCGAGGGGGGAGTTGAACCCCCACGCCCTTTCGGGCACTGGAACCTGAATCCAGCGCGTCTGCCTATTCCGCCACCCGCGCATTGGGTGTGCTCCGGGCCCTCTCGCTTTTCAGCGGGAGCGCCTGGCGACATCTGAAGATTAGCACGTCGCAGGCCGTGGATTCACATCCGTTGTTTCGGCTCCGCTCGCGCAGAACAAGGTGAGGGCAGGAGAGAGGGATAGGGGGTGCCGAAGAGGGGAGGAGGGGGGACGAAGGGGATGGCCGCGGGGATGGACGGCGCCGCCCTCCCGCACCGACCCTTGGACCGCACCCCGGTTCCACAGTCGGGTGCGGGACACTGTCCACAGGCCGCCTCTACGATCCGTGGGGAAAGCCTGTGAGAGGTGACACTCGTCCACAGGGCAGAGAAGGGGAACCAGCCGATTTCCCGACGCGTGGATACGATCAGTAAGCAGTACCAGGACGACAACGACGGAGGAGGTGCCCCATGGGAGTCCTGAAGCGATTCGAGCAGCGCCTCGAAGGTCTGGTCAACGGCACCTTCGCCAAGGTCTTCAAGTCCGAGGTCCAGCCCGTCGAGATCGCCGGCGCGCTCCAGCGCGAGTGCGACAACAACGCGACGATCTGGAACCGCGAGCGGACCGTCGTCCCCAACGACTTCATCGTGGAGCTGAGCACGCCGGACTTCGAGCGCCTCAGCCCCTACTCCGGCCAGCTCGGCGACGAGCTCGCCGGCCTGGTCAGGGACTACGCCAAGCAGCAGCGGTACACCTTCATGGGCCCGATCAAGGTCCACCTGGAGAAGGCCGAGGACCTCGACACCGGCCTGTACCGCGTCCGCAGCCGCACGCTGGCGTCGAGTACGTCACAGCAGCAGCCCTCCGCCCCCGGCCACCAGCAGGGTGCGGGACAGGGCCGCGGCGACTACGGGTACCCGCCGGCCGGCGCTCCGCCCATGCCCGCCGCACCGCCGCCCGGCCACCGGCCGACGGCACCCGCAGGCCGCCCCCAGGGCGGCCCCGGCGCCATGCCCGGCCCCGGTGCGGGCGCCGGGACGCGGCGCTGGATCGAGATCAACGGCAACCGCCACCAGATCTCCCGCCCGACCCTGGTCCTCGGCCGCAGCACCGACGCGGACGTGAGGATCGACGATCCCGGCGTCTCCCGCCGGCACTGCGAGATCCGGACCGGAACGCCCTCGACGATCCAGGATCTCGGATCCACCAACGGCATCGTGGTGGACGGGCAGCACACCACCCGCGCTACGCTCCGCGACGGCTCGCGGATCGTCGTGGGCAGCACCACCATCGTTTACCGGCAAGCCGAAGGGTGAAGCGGGGGCAATGTCAGAGCTGACCCTGACGGTCATGCGGTTGGGTTTCCTGGCCGTTCTGTGGCTGTTCGTCATCGTGGCCGTCCAGGTCATCCGCAGTGACCTGTTCGGCACGCGGGTGACCCAGCGCGGTTCGCGGCGCCAGGAGGCCCGGCCGCAGCAGGCCGCGCGCCAGGCCGCCGCGCCTCCGCAGCAGCGCGGCCAGCAGGCCTCGGGCGGCCGCCAGCGCCGCGGCGCCCCGACCAAGCTGGTCGTCTCCGAGGGCACCCTCACCGGCACGACCGTCGCCCTCCAGGGCCAGACGATCACGCTGGGCCGGGCGCACGACTCGACGATCGTCCTCGACGACGACTACGCCTCCAGCCGCCACGCCAGGATCTACCCGGACCGTGACGGCCAGTGGATCGTCGAGGACCTCGGGTCCACCAACGGCACGTACCTCGACCGGACCCGCCTCACCACCGCCACCCCGATTCCGCTGGGCGCGCCGATCCGCATCGGCAAGACCGTCATCGAGCTTCGGAAGTAGTACGACAATGAGCGGAGCGACCGGAGGGTGGGCAGTGTGGGTCGAGACCGGCTGTACCCCGATGCAGCGTCGACAGGGCAGGTGCGCATGACTCTGTCGCTGCGCTTCGCCGCGGGCTCCCACAAGGGCATGATCCGCGAGGGCAACGAGGACTCCGGCTACGCCGGGCCCCGCCTGCTCGCCATCGCCGACGGCATGGGCGGCCAGGCGGCCGGCGAGGTCGCCTCCTCCGAGGTGATCTCCACCCTGGTCACCCTCGACGACGACGTCCCCGGCTCCGACATCCTCACCTCGCTCGGCACGGCGGTGCAGCGCGCCAACGACCAGCTCCGGATGATGGTCGAGGAGGACCCGCAGCTGGAGGGCATGGGCACCACGCTCACCGCCCTGCTGTGGACCGGCCAGCGCCTCGGCCTCGTGCACGTCGGCGACTCGCGCGCCTACCTGCTCCGCGACGGCGTCCTCACCCAGATCACCCAGGACCACACCTGGGTCCAGCGGCTCGTCGACGAGGGCCGGATCACCGAGGAAGAGGCCACCACCCACCCGCAGCGCTCGCTCCTCATGCGCGCGCTCGGCAGCGGCGACCACGTCGAGCCCGACCTCTCCATCCGCGAGGTCCGCGCCGGCGACCGCTACCTGATCTGCTCCGACGGCCTGTCCGGCGTGGTGTCCCACCAGACCCTCGAGGACACCCTCGCCAGCTACCAGGGCCCGCAGGAGACCGTGCAGGAGCTGATCCAGCTCGCCCTGCGCGGCGGCGGCCCCGACAACATCACGGTGATCGTCGCCGACGTCCTCGACGTCGACGGCGGCGACACCCTCGCCGGCCACCTCAGCGACACCCCCGTCATCGTGGGCGCCGTCGCCGAGAACCAGGCCGCCCAGCTGAACGACGGCGGCGCGATGCAGACGCCGGCCGGCCGCGCCTCCGGCCTCGGCCGCCCCGCCCCGCACCAGCAGCCGCCCGCCGGCGGGTTCGGCCCGCCCGGCAGCGGCGACGACCACGGCTACGGCGGCATGCCCCCGCAGGGCTCCTTCGAGTCCTACCTGGACGACGACTTCGAGAAGCCGCGCACCGGCCGCAAGTGGCTCAAGCGCTCCTTCTTCCTCGTGCTGATCCTCGCCGTCGTCGGCGGCGGGGCCTACGGCGGCTGGCGCTGGACCCAGACCCAGTACTTCGTGGGCGCCAAGGACCAGCACGTCGCCCTGTACCAGGGCATCAGCCAGGACCTGGCGTGGATCTCCCTGTCGAAGGTCGAGAAGGACCACCCCGAGATCGAACTCAAGTACCTCCCCGCCTACCAGCGGAAGCAGGTCGAGGACACGATCGCGGGCGGCAGCCTCGGCAAGGCCCAGACGAAGATCTCCGAGCTGTCCGTGCAGGCCTCCGCCTGCAAGAAGACCGAACAGCGCCGTGAGGCCTCCGAGAAGGCCGCCGCCGACCGGGCGAGCAAGCCGCCGGCCACGAAGCCCGACGGCACCGCCACCCCTGACTCCAAGCCCACCACAGCCGCTCCCTCCCCGGGTCCCACCCTCACCACGGAGGAGCAGAAGCTGGCCTCGAACTGCGGCAAGCAGTAAGCACCCGTAGGGGGCCTTTCACCACCATGAGCGTTGTCACCAACACGACCACCATCGGCGCCATCGAGGCGCCGAGCCGCCGCAACACCGAGCTGGCGCTGCTGGGGTTCGCCGTCATCATCCCGGTGTTCGCGTACCTCAACGTGGGCCTGGCCATCGACGGCAAGGTCCCGGCCGGCATGCTCGGTTACGGCCTCGGCCTCGCCCTCCTCGCGGGCGTCGCCCACCTCGTGGTGCGCAAGTGGGCCCCGTACTCGGACCCCCTCCTCCTCCCCCTCGCCACCCTCCTCAACGGCATGGGCCTGGTCCTGATCTGGCGTCTGGACCAGTCACCGCGGCTGATCGCCAAGTCCATCCGGGACTTCGGCAGCTTCAGCCCCGACGCGCCGAAGCAGATGCTCTACTCGGCGATCGGCGTTGCCATGTTCGTCGGCGTCCTGCTGCTGCTCAAGGACCACCGTGTCCTGCAGCGCTACACGTACATCTCCATGGCGGCCGCCCTCGTCCTGCTGCTGCTGCCGCTCGTTCCGGGTCTCGGCACCCCGATCTACGGCGCCAAGATCTGGATCAACGTCGCCGGTTTCTCCATCCAGCCAGGTGAATTCGCGAAGATCGTGCTGGCGGTCTTCTTCTCCGGCTATCTCATGGTGAAGCGGGACGCCCTGGCCCTGGCCAGTCGACGCTTCATGGGGCTCTATCTGCCGCGAGGCCGTGACCTCGGCCCGATCATCACGATCTGGGCGATCAGCCTCCTCATCCTGATCTTCGAGAACGACCTCGGTACGTCGCTGCTCTTCTTCGGCATGTTCGTGATCATGCTGTACGTGGCGACCGAGCGGACCAGCTGGATCGTCATGGGTCTGGCGATGTCGGTCGCCGGTGCGGTCGGTGTGGCCTCGTTCGCGAGCCACGTCCAGGCACGTGTGGACGCCTGGGCCGACCCCTTCGCCTGCGCGGAGAAGGTGCCCGCCTGCGACCAGATGACCCAGGTGCTGATGTCGTTCGGCTCCGGCGGCATCCTCGGCACCGGCCTCGGCCAGGGCAACTCGGACCTCATCGGCTTCGCCGCGAACTCCGACTTCATCTTCGCCACCGTCGGCGAGGAGCTCGGTCTGACCGGTGTCATGGTCTTCCTGCTGCTCTACGGCCTGATCGTCGAGCGCGGTGTCCGCACCGCCCTCGCCGCTCGCGACCCGTTCGGCAAGCTGCTCGCGATGGGCCTCTCCGGCGCCTTCGCGCTCCAGATCTTCGTCGTCGCCGGCGGTGTGATGGGCCTCATCCCGCTCACCGGTATGACGATGCCCTTCCTGGCGTACGGCGGTTCCTCCGTGATCGCCAACTGGGCTCTGATCGGCATCCTGATCCGGATCAGCGACACCGCGCGGCGCCCGGCGCCCGCGCCCGCCCCGTCCCCCGACGCCGAGATGACCCAGGTGGTCCGTCCGTGAACAAGCCGCTGCGCCGGGTCGCGATCTTCTGCGGCCTGCTCGTCCTCGCCCTGCTTCTGCGGGACAACTGGATCCAGTTCGTCCGCGCCGACGAGCTGAACGCCCACACACGCAACAAGCGCGTGCAGATCGAGCGGTACGCCAACGTCCGCGGCAACATCATCGTCGACGGCAAGCCCATCACCGGATCCGTCGACTCGCAGGACGACTTCTACAAGTACAAGCGGACGTATCTGAACGGCCCCATGTGGGCCCCCGTCACCGGTTACGCCTCGCAGGCCTATGACGCCAACCAGATCGAGAAGATCGAGGACGGCATCCTCACCGGCAACGACGACCGGCTGTTCTTCGACCGGACGCTCGCGATGTTCACGGGCGAGAAGAAGAAGGGCGGCGACGTCGTCACGACCCTGAGCGGGGCGGCGCAGAAGGCGGCGTTCCAGGGTCTGGGGAGCAAGACGGGTGCCGTCGTGGCGATCGAGCCGAAGACCGGCAAGATCCTGGCGATGGCGTCGACGCCCTCGTACGACCCCTCCTCGTTCGCCGGCTACTCCGGCAAGGACGAGAAGGCGTGGGTCGCGCTGGAGACCGACAAGAACAAGCCGAAGCTGAACCGCGCGATCCGTGAGATCTACCCGCCCGGCTCCGTCTTCAAGGTCGTGACCGCCGCCGCCGCGCTGGAGAACGGCAAGGTCACGGACATCGACGCGCCGACGGACACCCCCGAGGGCTGGAAGATCCCCCTCTCCACCAAGGAGATGGTCAACCACGCCAGCGGCTGCGCGAAGGCCAGCCTGAACCGGGCGCTGGAGATCTCCTGCAACTCGGTGTTCGCGAAGCTCGGCGACGACGTCGGCCGCGACAAGATGGTCGAGATGGCCGAGAAGTTCGGCTTCAACGCCGAGCAGTTCACCCCGGTCCGCTCCTCCGCCTCGGTCTACGACAAGAAGGCCGACCGCGGCGGCAACGCGCTCTCGTCGATCGGCCAGTTCAACACCGCGACCACCCCGCTCCAGATGGCGATGGTCACGGCGGCGATCGCCAACGACGGCAAGCTGATGAAGCCGTACATGATCGACGAGCTGCGTGCCCCGAACCTCGACCTGATCAAGAAGAACGAGCCGGAGGAGATGAGCCAGCCGGTCTCTCCGAAGAACGCTCAGCTGCTCCAGCAGATGATGGAGAACGTCGTCTCCAACGGCACCGGCGGCAAGGCCGACCTGGGCATGGACGGCGTGAAGGTCGGCGGCAAGACGGGCACGGCCCAGCACGGCGAGAGGAACGCCAAGCGCCCGTACGCGTGGTTCATCTCGTACGCGAAGACCTCCGAGGGCTCCCCGGTCGCGGTCGCGGTCATCGTCGAGGACTCGGCGGGCACCGACCGTGAGGACATCAGCGGTGGCGGTCTCGCGGCCCCGATCGCGAAGGCCGTCATGAAGGCGGTCCTGAAGAGCAGGGGCTGATCTCCGGACCAGGTACGAGCCAGGTACCGGTCGGGTATCAGCCGGCGGCCCCGGGCGGAAGGCCTTCCCGGGGCCGGTACCGTATCCGCGAACAGCACACACCGCCGGACCACCCATGGGTGCGGTCGGGACAGACGGAGAGGGCTGGATTAGCTATGGAAGAGCCGCGTCGCCTCGGCGGCCGGTACGAGCTGGGCTCGGTGCTCGGCCGTGGTGGCATGGCCGAGGTGTACCTCGCCCAGGACACCCGGCTCGGCCGCACCGTCGCCGTGAAGACGCTGCGGGCCGACCTGGCCCGTGATCCGTCCTTCCAGGCCCGGTTCCGCCGTGAGGCACAGTCCGCCGCCTCGCTGAACCACCCGGCGATCGTCGCGGTGTACGACACCGGTGAGGACTACGTCGACGGGGTCTCCATCCCGTACATCGTGATGGAGTACGTCGACGGGTCGACCCTGCGTGAGCTGCTGCACTCCGGGCGCAAGCTGCTGCCCGAGCGCACCCTCGAGATGACGGTCGGCATCCTCCAGGCGCTGGAGTACTCGCACCGCGCCGGCATCGTGCACCGTGACATCAAGCCGGCGAACGTCATGCTGACGCGCACCGGCCAGGTCAAGGTCATGGACTTCGGCATCGCGCGCGCCATGGGCGACGCGGGCATGACCATGACGCAGACCGCCGCGGTGATCGGCACGGCCCAGTACCTCTCCCCCGAGCAGGCCAAGGGCGAGCAGGTCGACGCCCGCTCCGACCTGTACTCGACGGGCTGCCTGCTCTACGAGCTCCTCACGGTCCGGCCGCCGTTCATCGGCGACTCCCCGGTCGCGGTCGCGTACCAGCACGTGCGCGAGGAGCCGCAGCCGCCGAGCAACTTCGACCCCGAGATCACGCCCGAGATGGACGCCATCGTCCTCAAGGCGCTGGTCAAGGACCCCGACTACCGCTACCAGTCCGCCGACGAGATGCGCGCGGACATCGAGGCCTGCCTCGACGGCCAGCCGGTCGCCGCGGCCGCCGCGATGGGGATGGGCATGGCGGGCGCGCCCGCGTACGGCGGGGGCTACGGCGGTTATCCGCCGGAGGACCAGCCGACCACGGCGCTGCGCCAGGCCGACCCGGGCGGCCAGACGTCGATGATGCCCCCGATCGGCGGGGACGACGGCTACGGCCACGGCTATGACGACCGTCCGGACCGCCGTCGCGGTGGCCAGAAGAAGTCGAACACCTCGACGATCCTGCTGGTCCTCGCGGGCATCCTGGTGCTCGTCGGCGCGATCTTCATCGGCGTCTCGCTCTTCGACAAGGAGAACGGCACGCAGCAGGTCGGCGTGCCCCAGCTGGTCGGCCAGGACATGAAGTCGGCGGCGACGCTCGCGAGCAACGCCCAGGTGAAGGTCCAGGAGGCCGGCACCGAGCGCTGCGACCAGCCCAAGGGCCTGATCTGCCGGCAGAACCCGGTCTCGGACAACGTGACCAAGATGAACGTCGGCGACACCGTCCAGGTGTACGTCTCCGAGGGCGCCCCCCTCATCGAGGTCCCGGACGTCGTCGAGCAGTCCCAGGAGCGCGCCGAGGAGACCCTTCAGGCCAAGGGCTTCAAGGTCAAGGTCGAGCAGCAGGAGTCCGACGAGGACCCCGGCACCGTCCTGAGCACCAACCCCCAGGGCGGCACCAAGGCCGAGAAGAACTCCGAGGTGACGATCACCGTCGCGAAGCAGAACCAGGTCACGGTTCCGCCGGTGGTCGGCAACCAGCTCGCCCAGGCCGAGCAGCAGCTCAAGGACCTGAAGTTCGTCGTGGTCACCGAGTACGTGGACTCCGACCAGCCCAAGGACCAGGTGCTCTCGCAGAGCGTGGAGGGCAAGGCTCCCGAGGGCTCCGAGGTCAAGCTCCGCGTCTCCAAGGGCCCGCAGCAGACCCAGGTCCAGATCCCCGGCGGTCTGGCGGGCAAGAAGTTCAAGGAGGTCAGGGAGATCCTCCAGAACATGGGCCTGACCAACGTGGTGCAGACGGGCTCCGACAAGGAGGACGCCATGGTGATGGGCACCACCCCGCCCGAGGGCTCGATGGTCAACACCACCGACCAGGTCACCGTCATCACGATCGGCGGCGGCGGGGACGGCAGCAACGGCGACAACCGCGGCGGCGGCTTCTTCGGCTAGCGGCCCCGACCTGCGAAGAGCTACGAACGGGAGAGCCCCGGCATCCAGGACGGATGCCGGGGCTCTCCCGTTTCCCGCGCTCACCGCCCTCCCGAGGGCTCAGCGCAGCTCCGCCGGCGGGGTGCGGTCGCGGTCGACCTTCTCGGTGCGCTCCAGTTCGCCCCAGACGATGTAGCGGTAGTCCGAGGTGTACATGGGGGTGCAGGTGGTGAGGGTGATGTAGCGGCCCGGCTTGGTCTTGCCGGATTCCTTGGGGACGGGCTGGAGGACGTCGACGTTGTACTTCGAGGTCTCGGGCAGGGTCTTGTAGACCTTGTAGACGAACCAGGTGTCCTTGGTCTCGAAGACGATCGAGTCCCCGGTCTTCAACTTGTGGATGTTGTGGAACTTGGCGCCGTGGCCGTCGCGGTGCGCGGCCAGCGTGAAGTTGCCCTGCTTGTCCTGCGGGAGCGCGGACTTGATCGGGTCGGTGTAGTAGCCGGCGACGCCGTGGTTGAGGACGTCGGTGCCGGTGCCCCGCTTCACCAGGACCTCGCCGTTCTTCATGGCGGGGACGTGGAGGAAGCCGATGCCGTCCTTGGTGTCGAGCGCGCCGGGGCCCTGGTCGGCCCACTGGTCGCGGACCTGGGCGCCGTCCTTGTCGGCGGCGCGGTCGGCGAGGACGTTGGTCCACCACAGCGAGTAGACGACGAAGAGGCCGAGCACGATGCCCGCCGTGATGAGGAGTTCGCCGAAGACGCTGATGATCCCGGCGATCCGGTTGCGCGCGCGTGCCACTAGGTCGTCCCGTCGTCCCGTCCGGAGGTGTGGGGTCTCAGCCTACGAGCGCCGCCGGCTTTCCCTTGCTGCGCGGGCGTTCCTCGACCAGCTTGCCCCACACGATCATGCGGTACGTGCTGGTGAACTCGGGCGTGCAGGTGGTCAGCGTGATGTACCGGCCGGGCTTGGTGAAGCCCGAGCCCTTCGGGACCGGCTCGATGACCGTGACGTTCGAGGGCGAGGTCTGCGGCAGGATGCTGGCCATCTCGTACGTGTAGTACGCGTTCTGCGTCTCGACGACGATCGGGTCGCCGGGCTTGAGGCGGTTGATGTAGCGGAACGGTTCGCCGTGGGTGTTGCGGTGGCCGGCGACGGCGAAGTTGCCCTGCTTGTCGGCGGGCATGGCCGTCTTGAGCTTGCCCTCGCCGTAGTGGCCGACCATGCCCTTGTCGAGGACCTTGGGCTTGCTGATGCCCTCGGCGATGGGGACGACGACGTCCAGCTTGGGGATGTACATGATGGCGAAGCCCTGGCCGGGCTCGAACGCCCCCGGCTTGCCGTCGTCGCCCTTCTCGCCGGTGTCGCCCTTGGCCCAGGTGTCCTCGATCTGCTCCTTGGCGCGGTCGGTCTCCTGGCCGGCGAGGACGTTCGTCCACCACAGCTGGTAGGTGACGAAGAGGAGCATGACGACGCCGAGGGTGATGAAGAGTTCCCCGACGGCCCGGCTGGCGATGACGCCGACGCTCTCTTTGGCCGCGCGGGCGGCGCGCCGGGCCTCGACGCGGGAGAGCGGCCGGCCGTCGGCGGGGGGCTGAGCGGGGGTCGCGGGGGCGGCGCCCCGGCCCTTGCCCCGGCCGCCCTTGGCCGCCTTGCGCCGTTCGGCCCGTCCGGGCCCGGGAAGGGGCTCCACGGCCCGCAGAGCCATCGTCTCGTCCCTCGGGGCTTCCGGGTCCTCCGCGGCCTCCAGAGCCCCACTGGGGGCCTCGTACACCGGCTCACGCACGTCCTCGTACCCGGGCTGCTCGTACCCGGGCTCGTGTGCAGCCCCATACGCCGGCTCGTACCCGGCTTCGTACGGGCTCTCGTACGCGACCACCGGCTCGGCCGCGTAACTGGGCTCATAAGGCGCGGCCTCGTAAGCCGTGGGCTCGTGCGGCGCGGGCTGGCCGTATGCGTACGGGTCGGTGGGTATCGGCTCGGGCTCCGGCGCGTTGGTCGCGCGGAACCAGGGGGAGCCCGTCGTCACGCGAGGGCCTTGCCCACCACCGGCGCGAGACCCGCCGACCGGCCGACCGCCCCCTTGTCGCCGCACTGCTCCAGCCAGTTGGCGAGCATCAGGTGACCGTGCTCGGTGAGGACCGACTCGGGGTGGAACTGGACGCCTTCGACGGGGAGTTCCCGGTGGCGCAGGCCCATGATGATGCCGTCCTCGGTCCGCGCGGTGACCTCGAGCTCGGCCGGCAGCGCGGCGGGCTCGGCGGCCAGCGAGTGGTAGCGGGTCGCGGTGAACGGCGAGGGCAGGCTGGCGAAGACGCCCTGGCCCTCGTGTGTGACGAGCGAGGTCTTGCCGTGCAGCAGCTCGGGCGCGCGGTCGACGACACCGCCGTACGCCACGGCCATCGACTGCATGCCGAGGCAGACGCCGAAGACGGGCACACCGGTGTCGGCACAGTGCCGGACCATGTCGATGCAGACGCCCGCCTGCTCGGGGGCGCCCGGTCCGGGCGAGAGGAGGACGCCGTCGAAACCGTCCTGGGCGTGGCTCAGCTCGACCTCGTCGTTGCGGAGGACTTCGCACTCGGCGCCGAGCTGGTAGAGGTACTGAACGAGGTTGAAGACGAAGCTGTCGTAGTTGTCGACGACGAGAATTCGCGCGCTCACTGGCCGTCCACCGTCACATCGTTGAACGGAAGCAGCGGCTCCGCCCAGGGGAACACGTACTGGAAGAGGACGTAGACGACCGCGAGGACCAGCACGATCGAGAGCAGCGCCCGTACCCACGCGTTGCCCGGCAGATGCCGCCAGATCCAGCCGTACATGACGTCGACCGCCCCTTCCGTTCGTTACGGGGACCAGAGTACGGGTCGCCGGGGCCGTGCAGGGTCAGCTGTCCAAAGCCTGTGGACGGCCGTCGGTCACCGGCTGGGTGGCGTCGAGGTGCGCCCAGACGACCAGCCGGTGGCTGCTGCCCCACTCGGGGTCGCAGGTGGTGAGGGTGAGGTAGCGGCCCGGCCCGCGGAAGCCCGACTTCCTGGGGACGGGATCGACGACGGCGACGTCGCTCGGCACGGTCCGGTGGGGTCCGCGGTCGATCCGGTACGTGAACCAGGTCGTCCCGTCGGTGAGGACGACCGCGTCACCGGCGCGGAGCCGCGGGAAGTCCTTGAACGGGTCGCCGTAGGTGCGGCGGTGTCCGGCCACGGCGAAGTTCCCCGTCTCGCCGAGCCGCCCGGTGGCCGCGTAGTGCCCGAGGCCCTTCTTGAGGACCCCGGTCCCGGTGCCTTCGAGGACCGGCCGTTTCCAGTCCTTGCCGAGCCGGGGGACGTACATGACCGCGATGCCCTTGCCGGGGGCGTACGGGGGACGCGCGCGCGTGGGGGCGGTTCCGGGTCCGGGAGCGGCCGCCACGGGAGCGTCCGCCCACTCGCGCCGGAGGATGTCGATCTGGGCGGCGCCGGCGATGTCCGCCTGGACGCCGGTCCAGTACAGGACGTACACGACGAAGAGGACGATGAGCGTGCCGACGGTGAGGCACAGCTCGCTGAAGGTCCGCACGACGAGGCGCAAGCGGCCCTCCGCTCTCCCGCTGTCAGCTCACCGGCTGCGCGTAGTGGAGGTCCACTGTGCCCGAGTAGCCCGGCAGAGTCACCGCCTTGTGCTCGTCGACTTTCCAGCCGAGCCCGTACGCCTTCACGTACAGCTGGTAGTTCTGGATCGCCGGGGAGTCCGCGAGGGCCTTGGTGAGCTTCCCGCGGTCGCCGACGGCGGTGACCTTGTACGGGGGCGAGTAGACGCGGCCCTGGAGGATCAGGGTGTTGCCGACGCAGCGCACGGCGCTGGTCGAGATGAGCCGCTGGTCCATGACGCGGATGCCCGTGGCGCCGCCCTGCCACAGGGCGTTGACGACGGCCTGGAGGTCCTGCTGGTGGATGACCAGGTCGTTGGCCTGCGGTTCGGGGTAGCCGGGGGCCGCCTGGGCGTTGGGCGGGGCGTCGTTGAGGGTGACGGTGAGGCCCGTGCCGGAGACCTCGGTGGTGCCCGCGGCCGCTTCGAGGGCGTCGAGTCTGGCGTCCTCCGCGCGGGTGGATCCGTCGTCGCGTGCGGCGAGCGCGTCGACCTCGGAGCGGAGGGTCGCGGTGGACTCGTCGAGGCCGGCGTTCTTGTGGCTGCGTTCCTCGATGAGGTCGGAGAGCCTGAGCAGCGAGGCGTCCGTGCGGATGTTGGTGCCCTTGGCCGTGTTGAAACTGGTCACGAAGATCAGTCCGGCGAGGCCGAAAACGGCAAGGGTGAGCACCCGGACGGGGCGCCACCTCGTGGTGCGGCCCGGCCCTTCGGGAGTGTCGGCGGAATTGCTCAACGTACCCTGATCCCCTTCGGTGCCGCGGAACCACTACGCTAACGGACGCCTGGGGGACGCAGTCGTCCTCCTTCGTCACATCCCGGCGCCAGCCACAGTTCCCTGCGCGGTCACGCAGCGCATCGACAGGAGAGTCCCTCGTGCCGAAGTCACGGATCCGCAAGAAGGCCGACTTCACGCCCCCGCCCGCCAAGCAGGCGACCAACATCAAGCTGACGAACCGCAGCTGGGTGGCGCCCGTGATGCTGGCGCTGTTCGCCATCGGTCTGGTGTGGATCGTGGTCTTCTACGTCACCGACGGTTCGCTGCCGCTCGAGTCGATCCGGAACTGGAACATCGTGGTGGGCTTCGGCTTCATCGCGGCCGGATTCGGTGTCTCCACGCAGTGGAAGTAGCGGGGACTTAGCGGCCGTACCGGCTGCTCGTCAAGCTCTCCCCTGAACTTATCCACAGCGTTGTGCACAGCACTGGATAACTTACGAAGATCTGTGGATAACTCGCACGAGGTTGACGCCGGTATGACCGGAATCACCCCCGCGGCAAGGCCACGCGCCCCTCGCCTCCCTGGAGAAAGACCAGGTCAGAGGCGGGGGGTGCGGTCTTTCCCCACGACGGGGGAAAGATCCGCCACACACTGTGGATAACTCTGGGGAAAGCTCACAGAAGAGCTCTTCCACAGGCCGGTGCGCTCAGGTGAGCGCGGCCGAGCGGGCGAGCACGATCCCCAGGTCGAGCAGCAGCACCGCACCGCAGACCGCGTACTGCACGAGGTCCCGGCGGGCCCGGGGCGCGTGCAGCAGCCCGTACGCGACGAGGGCGCCGCCCACGAGACCGCCCACGTGCGCCTCCCAGGAGATCCCCGGACGGGTGAAGGTCATCAGCAGCGAGAGCGCCACGAAGAGGACCACCGGACGCATGTCGTGGCGGCGCCGACGGGCCAGGACGACCCAGGCGCCGATGAGGCCGTAGACGATCCCGGAGGCACCCAGCGAGGGCTGGTTCGGCGCGGCGACCAGATAGGCGAGCGTGGAGCCCGAGAGCCCGGAGAGCAGGCACAGCACCGCGTAGCGGACCCGGCCGAGCTCGGGTTCGACGATCCCGCCGATCACCCACAGGCCGATCACGTTGAAGAGGATGTGCCAGACCTCCTCGTGCAGGACGGTCGAGGTCAGCAGCCGGTACCACTCGCCGTCCGCGACCCCCACCACCTCGCCGAGGAGCGGGTTGTAGGCGTAGCCGATGAGCACCAGCTCGTCGACGAACCGCTCCCCGAGGACGAGCACGGCGAGGTAGACCGCGAGGTTGATCCCGATGAGGATCTTGGTGACGAAGTGGGGGTCCGAGGCCACCCGGCCGCCCGCAAGCGTCCGGGGCTGGTTGGCGTCGGGCGCGTGGCCGGTCCCCGAGCCGTTGCGCACGCAGTCGGGGCACTGGAAGCCGACCGAGGCGGAGACCATGCACTGCGGGCAGATCGGCTTCTCGCAGCGCGTGCAGCGGATGCCGGTCTCGGCCTCGGGGTGGCGGTAGCAGCGCGGCGGACCCGACTGCGGGGTGCCGGAGGGTCGCGGTTCCATGGAGGTGCCCGTCCCTTCCGCCTCAGCGCTTCTCGATCACCACGGACTCGATCACCACGTCCTGGACCGGACGCTCGGTGTGCGGGTCGGTCGCGCCGGTCGCGATCGCGTCCACGACCTTCCGGCTCTCCTTGTCCACGACCTCGCCGAAGATGGTGTGCTTGCGGTTCAGCCAGGTCGCGGGGGCGACGGTGACGAAGAACTGCGAGCCGTTGGTGCCCGGGCCCGCGTTGGCCATCGCCAGCAGGTAGGGGCGGTCGAAGAAGAGCTCCGGGTGGAACTCGTCGGCGAACTCGTAGCCGGGGCCGCCGGTGCCGTTCCCCAGCGGGTCGCCGCCCTGGATCATGAAGCCCTTGATGACCCGGTGGAACGTCGTGCCGTCGTAGAGCGGGTCCTTGGAGACCGCCCCGGTCGCGGGGTGCGTCCACTCGCGCTCGCCGGTGGCGAGTTCGACGAAGTTCCGGACCGTCTTCGGTGCGTGGAACGGCATCAGCCGCACCTCGATGTCACCCAGGCTCGTCTTGAGGATCGCGTACTGCTGCTCGGCCACGGTCGCCTTCCGTCCACGTCGGTTCGCGCATGTCACGTCTGCGTCTGTCACTGGCGGTCCGATCCTCGCATGCCCCCGCCGCCGGACGGCCATGCCCCGGATGCCCGCCCCGCATGCCGGACCACGATCCGACGGGCATGATTCCGAAAAGGATGGAAAGGTGAAAAACCGACATCGTCGCCACCGAGGAGGAGGAATCCCGTGACCCGCATGGACAGCGTGCGCGCCGCGACAGATTCGGCGAAGGAGAGCGTCCTGCACGCCGCGGAAGTGGTGGCGCCGTACGCCGGCACGGCCAAGGACCAGGCCGCGCACTACGCGCACGAGGCGCGAGTCGCGCTCGCGCCGAAGGTCTCGAAAGCCGCCCGGCTCTGCCGGGCACAGGCTCGTACGCAGTACGACTCGTATGTCGCACCGCACGTACCGCCGCGGGTCGACGCGGCCGCACACACTGCGGCGGTCAAGACCCGCTGGGCCGCCCGTCAGGCGGCCGACTACACCGTTCCGCGTGTCGAGCACGCGGTCGCCGCGACCGGTCCCGTCCTTGAGGAGGCCGGGTCGCGTTCCACCGCCGCCTGGGCCGCGCTGCGCGGTCAGGTGACGCCGAAGGAAATCCGGAAGATCGTGAAGAAGCACGAGCGCCGGGCCAAGGCCGGACGCCTCGCCAAGGGCCTTCTGGTCCTCGGCGTCGTCGCCGGCGGCGTCTTCGCCGCCTGGTTGTGGTGGGACAAGCAGGCCAATCCCGACTGGCTTGTCGAGCCGCCCGCTCCCACCGATGTGGAGGAGGAGAACGGACTCACGTCCGTCGACGGCAGTGGCAGTTCCCTCGACCCCGAGGTGGAGGCCAAGCAGACCGAAGCCGAAGCAGCCGCCGCGGCCGAAGCCGCCGAACGCGACGAGCGCCGCTGACCGGCCGAACTCCTACCGGGTCCTGCGAAGTGGGTACGGGTGTGGGGAGTGCGCATGTCGTCTCCCCGCGCCCTACGCGGCCGCGGCGAGGGCGAGCTCGGTGAGGGCGGCCGGGTCGCTCTCCGTCACGGGCGTGGCGGAGGACCGCTGACGCGCGGAGGGCGAGGAGCCGTGGGCCTCGGCGGCGATGCGCTGCTTGATGGTGGGCGGCAGCGAACGGGCGCCGGCGAGCGGCCACCGGTGCGTCCGCTGTGCCGGTACGGAGGCGAGCGCGCGCTCCCCCTTGGTGGCGGGGACGAGGGCGGCGGCGGGGCCGGCCGGCTCCTCGGGCTGCTGCACGGCGGGCTGCTGAGCCGCGGCGGCGGTGTTCGCCAGGCCGACGGAGGCGAGCAGGGCGAAGAGGACGGAGATGAAGGCGGTCCAGAACTGCTTGACCTTGGCGGTGGCCATGGCCCCTCACTTTCGTGTCGTTCTCGGATGGTTCATTTCGGATTGCGCGCTTTTCGTACCTTCCTCATGATGTGGATGCGCGCCCGATTTCCGCGGACCGACGCCACCGCCGCGCAGTTCTTCCGATGAACACCACCCGTACGGACCAGCACGGGCCCCTCACCGCGGGCCACCACGGGCCACCGCGTCCGGCGACCGCCCCGCGGCCACCCCCCGCCGCTCCTGGCGAAACGGGCAAAAAAATACCCCCCGACCGCGTTTCCGCAGGTCAAGGGGGATTTTTCCGAGTGGAGCCTAGGGGAGTCGAACCCCTGACATCTGCCATGCAAAGACAGCGCTCTACCAACTGAGCTAAGGCCCCGGAACGAGGACAGCGTACCCGGTCACCCCCCATGTCCGGCAAAAGGATTGGGACTCCCGGTCAGCGACCACTCTCCGTAAGATGCTGACCGAGGTTCGCAGTGGCGAACCGCAGGGATGGGGAGAAGTGATGGACACAGCGCAGCAGGAAGCCACGGCAAGAGCCAGAGAGCTTCAGCGCAGTTGGTACGGGGAGCCGCTGGGGGCGCTCTTCCGTCGGCTGATCGACGATCTCGGGCTCAACCAGGCCAGGCTCGCCGCCGTGCTCGGGCTCTCCGCGCCCATGCTGTCCCAGCTGATGAGCGGCCAGCGGGCCAAGATCGGCAACCCCGCCGTCGTCCAGCGTGTCCAGGCCCTCCAGGAACTCGCCGTCCAGGTCGCCGACGGCAGCGTCAGCGCCGCCGAGGCCACCGACCGGATGGACGAGATCAAGAAGTCCCAGGGCGGTTCCGTTCTCACCGCCACGGGTCAGGCCGCCCCCGGTGCGGGCGCTCCCACCGTGCGCCGCGTGGTCCGCGAGATCCAGTCGCTGCTGCGCTCCGTGGCCGCCGCGGGCGACATCATCGACGCCGCCGACTCCCTCGCCCCCGCCCACCCGGAACTGGCAGAGTTCCTCCGGGTGTACGGCGCCGGGCGCACCGGGGACGCGGTCGCGCACTACGAGTCGCACCAGAACTGACGCGGGAGCCGGCAAGCGGGCCGGCACCGCCGAGAGACGACGCACGGGGAGCGGGCGCAGCGCCATGGGTGAGGTCTTCGCTGGTCGGTACGAGCTGATCGACCCGATCGGCAGGGGTGGGGCGGGCGCCGTCTGGCGGGCCTGGGACCACCGGCGCCGCCGTTATGTGGCGGCCAAGGTGCTCCTCCAGAGCGACGCGCACACCCTGCTGCGGTTCGTCCGCGAGCAGGCGCTGCGGATCGACCACCCGCACGTCCTCGCCCCGGCGAGCTGGGCGGCCGACGACGACAAGGTCCTGTTCACCATGGACCTGGTGGCCGGCGGCTCCCTGGCGCACGTCATCGGCGACTACGGCGCGCTGCCGCCCCGGCTCGTCTGCACCCTGCTCGACCAGCTGCTCTCCGGTCTGGCCACGGTGCACGCCGAGGGCGTCGTCCACCGGGACATCAAGCCCGCCAACATCCTCATGGAGGTCACCGGCAGCGGACGGCCGCACCTGCGGCTGTCCGACTTCGGCATCTCCATGCGGAAGGGCGAGCCCCGGCTCACCGAGACCAACTACGTGGTGGGAACGCCCGGTTATTTCGCGCCCGAACAACTCATGGGCGCCGAGCCCGACTTCACCGCCGACCTCTTCGCGGTCGGCCTGGTCGCGCTCTATCTGCTCCAGGGCCGCAGGCCCGACTCCCAGGTCCTGGTCGAGCACTTCGTCACGCACGGCACGCCCGGCGCCCCCCAGGGCATCCCGGAGCCCCTGTGGCAGGTCCTCGCCGGGCTGCTCCAGCCCGATCCGCAGGCCCGCTTCCGGACGGCCACGGGTGCGCGCAAGGCGCTGAGCGCCGCCGTCGAGATGCTGCCCGAGCCCGCCGCGGGCGAGGCGCCGATCGAGATCCGCGACCGGCTCGGCCCGCTGCCCGCCGGCTTCGGCCCCCAGGGCCCGACGGGCCCCGCCGCGCCGGAGGCCCCGGCCGCGCCGCCGTTCCCCGCCGACGCCGTACCGGCTCCCACCACCGCACCGGGCCCCGTACCCGTACCGGCGGGGCAGCAGCCCGCCCAGGCACCCGTACAGCCCGTACAGCCCCCACACCCCGCTCACCAGCCACAGCACCAGCCGCAGCCGCACCACCAGCCCCAGCCCGGGTTCCCGCCCGCGCAGCCGGTGCCGGTGCCGGTCGCCTCGGAGACGGGCAGCTTCCATCTGCCCCCGCCGGTCGCGCATCCCGCCACCCCCTCCCTGGACCAGGCCCCCACGTCCGCGGCGCCGTACGGACAAGCCCCTACTCATCCATACACCGCTCGACCGCCTCAGGTTCCCGGTCAGCCGGGTCGGACTTCCCCCGTACGCCGACCGGGACCGCCCCCGAAGGTGGCGGTCCCGGTCCTGCTGCTCGCGCTGGTCTGCTTCGCCGTCGGCTTCTGGGCCCTCACCCAGGTCTGAGCCGGCCCGGGTTCTAGGCCGCCCGCCTCCGGGCCAGCAGCGTCCACGCGCCCAGGCCGAGCAGCAGGACCGTTCCGCTGCCGATGCCGGCGGCCGCGACGACCTTCATGGAGTCGCTCCGTTCGGCGGCGAGCACCCCGCTCGCGCCGCTCGCGCCGCTTTCGGCGGCGTCCCGGTCGCCGTCGGTCACGGCGAACGGCCCGGGGTCGCCGTCGTACCCGGGCTCGGGCTTCCTGGTGCCCGTGAGGTTGATCCGCAGCGTCAGCGGAACCGCCTTGTCCCCGTACTCCTTGGCGATCTCCGGGCTGAGCGTGGCCGCCAGGTAGTACCAGCCGGCGAAGCGCATCCCGCTGGTGGCCTCCTCGTACGAGGTGCGGTTCTCGTGGGCGACGGGCCGCAGCGGGCCGAGGGCGACCGTCGCGGGCTTCCCGTCGTAGCTGCCGGTGTTCTCGTCGACGTGCCCGAGCGCCGGGTTCTCCAGGGAGAGCGCGAGGGCGCTGCCCACGTACTCGTCGGCGGCGGCGCTGCTGCCGAGCTCGGCGGTGGCGTACAGCTGCTGGCCCCAGTCGACCGGCACGCGGTAGAAGAGCGTCTGGCCGGGCCGGATGTCGGACCGCCACTCGCCCTGGGCCAGGGAGACGGCGTCATGGACGCCGGAGCCGCCCTGGCGGGGCTTGGGGCCGCCGGTGGGAGGCGCGGGCGTGCCGGAGGGCCAGGCGGACGGGAGCGCGGTCGGGCCGGCCTTCTTGAGGAGCGGCTCGGACAGGTGCCGGATCTCCAGTTCCCAGTCGTCCGGGGAGGACGTGGCCTTGGACTCCCGCTCGACGAGCACGTAGAAGGCGCCGGCCTTCTGGCAGCTGGAGCTGTCCGGGTCGACGACGCGCCGCGCGTAGCCGGCGAGGGGGCGCGGGTAGTCGGCGGACGAGAAGCTGACCTGCTGGTAGCCGCACTCGGTGCCGGTGCCGTCCTGCATGCTGACCCGGAAGCCGTCGCCGTACTCGACCTTGCCGCCCGTCCTGGGGACGGCGACGACGGAGACGTACGCGTTCCGCTTGTCGTCGAGGTCGACCCGGTAGTAGACCTTGCCGCCCTTCTTGAGGGTGCTGCGGTAGGTCCCGCCGGACTTCAGCTGTACCGCGTCCGAGCTGGAGGCGGCCCCCTGGACGCGCTGGGCGGTGCTGTCGAAGGTGTACGGCGGGAGCGCGGCCCCTTCGGCCGCCTGCGCCCCGCCGGGCAGTGCGGCCACGGCACCCACCGCGGCGGCCGCCGTGAGCAGGGCCCCCGCCCTCCGGCCGAAGCCGGCCTGCGTCTTCACACGAGCTCCTTCTCTTCACTCAAGCAAGTGATCACATTGCTCAGGCAAAGCAAAGCCCCGGCCCGCTCACGCGCGGCCGGGGCTTCACCCACAGACGGTCTTCGTCTCAGACACCCGAACCTGCGGGCACGGAGTCGGTCGCCTCCGTCCACAGATCCTGCTCGGCGCGATCCGCCTGGATCTGGCGGTACACGAGGAGCCCGCCGATGGCGGCCAGTGCGACCAGGAGAAGCTTCTTCACCGCGCGACCTCGTCTTTCGTTGACGTAGGAGACTTCTGACGCCCACTCTACACATCGACCGATACCGATCGGTGACCTGTACGGGCTTCAAACCTTCAACCGGCCCCGGAGAAACAAATCGACCCGGACGGATGAACCGTCCGGGTCGATCTTCACTGTGGGGCTAACAGGATTTGAACCTGTGGCCTCATCCTTATCAGGGATGCGCTCTAACCAACTGAGCTATAGCCCCGCCGCGCTTTGCGGTGTGTGTCCCGCGCGCTGACTCCTGAACATTAGCGCACGTGGGGGCCAGTCCCAAAATCCGTATGCCCGGACGGCCCCCCGCGCCCTACTCGTCCTCGGCCAGCGTCAGCTCGACACCGCCCACGAACCCGGCCGACAGGTTGTAGATGAACGCGCCCAGCGTCGCCAGGGCGGTCATCAGGACCACGTCGATCACGGCGATGACCGAGGTGAACATCAGCACCCTCGGCAGCGACAGGAAGGACTGCAGGTCGAAGCCGTTGGACTCGTTGGAGCCCGTGGCCTCGCTGATCGTGCCGCCGACCGTGGAGAAGACGCCCATGGCGTCCATGACCATCCACAGCACCGCCGCGGCCACGATCGTGCAGATGCCCAGCGCGATGGAGAGCAGGAAGCTCACCTTCATCACCGACCACGGATCGGCCTTGGCCACCCGCAGCCGCGCCTTGCGCGTACGGGGCGTGGTGCGCGCCCCCGTACGCGGCCGGCGCACGGCACCGGTCTGGCCGCCCTGCGTACCGCCCGGCCGGCCGCCCGGCGCCGAAGCGCCGTACGCCTGCGGAGGGTGGTACGGACCACCCGGCTGCTGCGCTCCCGCGCGCTCGCCGGGCAGCGGCCCGTTGTACGTCTCGTACGACGAGGGCTGCTGCCCCCGAGTGTCCGTCACCGCAACCCCCTGGGAGTCCGTGGCGGAGCCACGGGCGCCGTTCGCTCCAGCACCAGCAGAAGCTCCGGCGGCCGCCGATCCGGCGCCCGTGGCTCCACTCACGCTCTTACTCCTCGTGCTCCCCGGCCGAGGACTCGGTGCCCTCGACTGCCTCGACTGCCTCGACACCGGCCGCCGCCTCGGTCGCCTCGACGGCGCCATCGGCGTCGTCCTCGGCGTCCTCGTCGTCGCCACCGGCCTCGGCGTTCCGTGCGATGCCGACGACGGCATCGCGCTTGCCCAGGTTGATCAGCTGGACGCCCATGGTGTCACGGCCGGTCTCCCTGACTTCGTTGACTCGCGTACGAATCACACCGCCGGACAGCGTGATGGCGAGGATCTCGTCGGTCTCCTCGACCACCAGCGCGCCCACGAGCGAGCCGCGGTCCTCCACGATCTTGGCGGCCTTGATACCGAGGCCGCCACGGCCCTGGACGCGGTACTCGTCGACGGGGGTGCGCTTCGCGTACCCGCCGTCGGTCGCGGTGAAGACGAACGTACCGGGCCGGACGACATTCATCGAGAGCAGTTCGTCGTCCTCGCGGAAACTCATCCCCTTGACGCCCGACGTGGCACGTCCCATCGGGCGCAGCGCGTCGTCCGTGGCGGTGAAGCGGATCGACTGCGCCTTCTTGCTCACCAGCAGCAGGTCGTCCTCGGAGGAGACCAGCTCGGCGCCGATCAGCTCGTCGTCGCTGCCGTCCTCCCGCTCACGCAGGTTGATGGCGATGACGCCGCCCGAGCGGGGCGAGTCGTAGTCCTTCAGCGCGGTCTTCTTGACCAGGCCGGCCTTGGTGGCGAGCACCAGGTAGGGCGCGGCGTCGTAGTCGCGGATCGCGAGGATCTGGGCGATCTGCTCGTCCGGCTGGAAGGCCAGCAGGTTGGCCACGTGCTGGCCGCGGGCGTCCCGGCCGGCGTCGGGGAGCTCGTACGCCTTGACGCGGTAGACCCGGCCCTTGTTGGTGAAGAAGAGCAGCCAGTGGTGGGTGGTGGAGACGAAGAAGTGGTCGACGATGTCGTCCTGCTTCAGCTTCGCCCCGCGCACGCCCTTGCCGCCGCGCTTCTGCGAGCGGTAGTCCTCGGTCTTCGTCCGCTTCACGTAGCCGCCACGCGTGATGGTGACGACGATGTCCTCCTCGGCGATCAGGTCCTCGATGGACATGTCACCGTCGAAGGGCACGAGCTTGGACCGGCGGTCGTCGCCGAACTTCTCGACGAGCGCGGCCAGCTCCTCGCTGACGATCGTGCGCTGGCGCTCGGGGGAGGCCAGGATCGCGTTGTACTCGTTGATCTTCGCCTGGAGCTCGTCGTGCTCGGCGATGATCTTCTGGCGCTCCAGGGCCGCCAGGCGACGGAGCTGCATCTCCAGGATCGCGTTGGCCTGGATCTCGTCGATCGCCAGCAGGCCCATCAGACCGGTGCGGGCGACGTCGACGGTCTCGCTGCGGCGGATGAGGGCGATGACCTCGTCGATCGCGTCGAGGGCCTTGAGGAGGCCGCGCAGGATGTGGGCGCGCTCCTCGGCCTTGCGCAGCCGGAACTTCGTCCGGCGGACGATGACCTCGATCTGGTGCGTCACCCAGTGGCGGATGAACGCGTCGAGCGAGAGCGTGCGCGGCACGCCGTCGACGAGCGCCAGCATGTTGGCGCCGAAGTTCGTCTGGAGGTCGGTGTGCTTGTACAGGTTGTTGAGGACGACCTTGGCGACGGCGTCGCGCTTGAGCACGATGACGAGGCGCTGGCCGGTGCGGGACGAGGTCTCGTCGCGGACGTCGGCGATGCCGCCGATCTTGCCGTCCTTGACGAGGTCGGCGATCTTCTGCGCGAGGTTGTCCGGGTTGGTCTGGTACGGAAGCTCCGTGACCACCAGGCACTGGCGGTTCTGGATCTCCTCGACCTCGACGACCGCGCGCATCGTGATGGAGCCGCGGCCGGTGCGGTACGCCTCCTCGATGCCCTTGCGGCCGACGACGAGCGCGCCGGTCGGGAAGTCGGGGCCCTTGATGCGCTCGATGAGCGCGTCGAGGAGCTCCTCGTGGGACGCCTCGGGGTGGGCCAGGTACCACTGCGCGCCGTCCGCGACCTCGCGGAGGTTGTGCGGCGGGATGTTGGTGGCCATGCCGACGGCGATACCGGCGGAGCCGTTGATCAGCAGGTTCGGGAAGCGGGACGGCAGGACCGTCGGCTCCTGGTTGCGGCCGTCGTAGTTGTCCTGGAAGTCGACGGTCTCCTCGTCGATGTCCCGGAGCATCTCCATCGACAGCGTCATGAGCTTGCACTCGGTGTACCGCATGGCGGCGGCCGGGTCGTTGCCCGGGGAACCGAAGTTGCCGTTGGAGTCGACGAGCGGCATGCGCATCGACCAGGGCTGGGCGAGGCGGACGAGCGCGTCGTAGATCGAGGAGTCGCCGTGCGGGTGGTACGTACCCATGACGTCACCGACGACGCGGGCGCACTTGTAGAAGCCCTTCTCGGGCCGGTAGCCGCCGTCGTACATCGCGTACAGCACGCGCCGGTGGACGGGCTTGAGGCCGTCCCGGACGTCGGGCAGCGCGCGGGACACGATGACGGACATCGCGTAGTCGAGGTACGAGCGCTGCATCTCGGTCTCGAGCCCGACGGGCTCGATCCGGAGCACGGGCTCCTGCTCTTCGGTGGTGCCGGAAGTGTTTTCGTCGGCCATTGCTGGTCGTCAGTCCTTTCGTACGGTCAGCTGAGACCGACTCAGATGTCGAGGAAGCGAACGTCCTTGGCGTTGCGCTGGATGAACGAGCGCCGTGCCTCGACGTCCTCGCCCATCAGCACCGAGAACAGGTCGTCGGCCTGGGCCGCGTCGTCCAGGGTGACCTGGCCGAGAACGCGGTGCTCGACGTCCATCGTGGTGACGCGCAGCTCCTCGGCGTTCATCTCGCCGAGGCCCTTGAAGCGCTGGATCGAGTCTTCCTTGATCCGCTTGCCGTTCTGCTTGCCCAGCTCGACCAGGGCGTCGCGCTCGCGGTCCGAGTACGCGTACTCGAAGTCGTCCCGACCCCACTTGATCTTGTAGAGCGGCGGGCGCGAGAGGTAGACGTGACCGGCCTCGACCAGCGGACGCATGAAGCGGAAGAGGAAGGTCAGCAGCAGGGTGTTGATGTGCTGGCCGTCGACGTCGGCGTCCGCCATCAGGATGATCTTGTGATAGCGGAGCTTCTCGATGTCGAAGTCCTCGTGCACACCGGTGCCGAAGGCGGAGATCAGCGCCTGGACCTCGGTGTTCTGCAGGATCTTGTCGACGCGGGCCTTCTCGACGTTCAGGATCTTGCCTCGGATCGGCAGGATGGCCTGGTACATCGGGTTGCGGCCGGACTTGGCCGAGCCGCCGGCGGAGTCACCCTCGACGATGAAGATCTCGCACTTGGCCGGGTCGTTCGACTGGCAGTCGGACAGCTTGCCCGGCAGCGAGGCCGACTCCAGGAGACCCTTGCGGCGGGTCAGGTCGCGCGCCTTGCGCGCGGCCACGCGCGCGGTGGCGGCCTGGATCGACTTGCGGATGATGTCCGCGGCCTCGTTCGGGTTGCGGTCGAGCCAGTCGTTGAGGTGCTCGTAGACCGCCTTCTGCACGAAGGTCTTGACCTCCGTGTTGCCCAGCTTGGTCTTGGTCTGGCCCTCGAACTGCGGCTCGCTCAGCTTGACCGAGATGATGGCCGTCAGGCCCTCGCGGATGTCGTCACCCGTGAGGTTGTCGTCCTTCTCCCGGAGCAGCTTCTTGTCGCGCGCGTACTTGTTGATCAGCGAGGTCAGCGCGGCGCGGAAGCCCTCTTCGTGCGTGCCGCCCTCGTGGGTGTGGATGATGTTGGCGAAGGAGTACACGCCCTCGCTGTAGCCGCTGTTCCACTGCATCGCGACCTCGAGGGACAGGCTCTTGTCCTTGTCCTCGGCGTCGAGGTCGATCACGGTGGGGTGGATCAGCTCGCCCTTGCGCGAGTTGAGGTACTTCACGAAGTCGACGATGCCGCCCTCGTAGTGGTACTTCACCGTGCGCGCGCTCGGCTCGGCGGTCGCCTCGGCGTCCGGGTCGTCGGCGCCGACCGTGGCCTTCGCGGACTCGCGCTCGTCGGTGAGCGTGATCGTCAGGCCCTTGTTGAGGAAGGCCATCTCCTGGAAGCGGCGCGAGAGCGTCTCGAAGGAGTACTCGGTCGTCTCGAAGATGTCCGGGTCGGCCCAGAAGGTCACCGACGTGCCGGTCTCCGACGTCTCCTCGTGCTGGGCGAGGGGGGCCGTCGGGGCGCCCATCTTGTAGTCCTGCGTCCAGCGGTGGCCGTCCGTCTTGATCTCGACGGAGACCTTGGTGGACAGGGCGTTCACGACGGACACACCGACACCGTGCAGACCGCCGGAGACGGCGTAGCCGCCGCCGCCGAACTTGCCGCCCGCGTGCAGCACGGTCAGCACGACCTCGACGGCCGGCTTGCCCTCGGAGGCCACGATGCCCACCGGGATGCCTCGGCCGTTGTCGACGACGCGTACCGCGCCGTCGGCCAGGATCGTCACGTCGATGGTGTCCGCGTGCCCGGCCAGGGCCTCGTCGACGGAGTTGTCGACGACCTCCTGCACCATGTGGTGCAGGCCGCGCTCACCGGTCGAGCCGATGTACATGCCAGGGCGCTTGCGCACGGCATCCAGGCCTTCGAGGACCTGGATGTTGCTGGCGGTGTACTGGTTGTTCTCGTTGGGGTCGCCGGAATCGGCCACGAAGCGCCCTTTCTGGCACAGCACAGGCCGTTCTCCGGGCATACGGGAGCGGCTGCGTCGTTCGACTTGTTCCGCAGGGTGGCGGGATTACTCTCCAGTCTACCGGTACCACTGACACTCATGGGGGTTTGCCGGTACCTGAGTCCGCATGTGCCGCCCTGCGCGGCACCGAGACGACTCCCCATATCCACACAGGGGCTTCAGAGGCCCCTGACGGCCACCCAGCGCTTCGAGCCGTAGCACCCCGTGGGCAACCCGTCGCCGCTCCCTCCGGGCGATCGGCACCTGACTACCCGTAGGTGTCCCCGGGCCCGACGCTCCCCGGCGCCCGCAGCGGCCCGTAGGACTTCCGCGACGCCCCGCCCGGCCCCAGGACCTTGATCATCCGCACGGTCCCGTGCCCCAGGTCCTCGTTGAGCCGGGCCACCAGCCGCGGCGCGAGGAGCCGCAGCTGCGTCGCCCAGGCCGTCGAGTCGCACTGCACCGTCAGCACCCGCGCGTCCGGCTCGTCGTCGAACCTCACCGGCACGCAGTGGTTCGCCAGGTCGTCGCCGACGATCTGCGGCCACCGGCCCATGACCCCGCCCACCGCCGCCGGCGTCTCCCAGCCGCGCTCGGTGATCAGCCGGTTGATCGCCGCGCCCAGCGCCATCGGGTCACGCCCGTCGGCGCGCGCGCCGGAGCGCAGCCCGCCCCCGCGCCGGGCCTGCTTCTTCTGCGCCGCCGCCGCGCCCCGCGCCTTCGCCTGCTCCTTGGCGGCGCGCAGCGCGACCCGCGCGAGATCCACACCCGACGGCTCGGGCACCGCGGGCCTGTCCACAGGCTGTGGGGAGTTCTGCTCGGTCATACGCGTTCCACCACCCCGCCGGCCACGGCGTACCGCGTGCCCGCGAGCACGCCCGGCACGTCGTCGTCCACCGCCGCCGTGACGAGCACCTGCTCGCCCGGCGCCACCAGCTCCGCGAGCCGCTCGCGCCGCCGCGCGTCCAGCTCGGCGAAGACGTCGTCGAGGACGAGCACCGGCTCGTTGCCCTCGGACCGCAGCAGGTCGTACGAGGCCAGCCGCAGCGCCAGCGCGTACGACCAGGACTCGCCGTGGCTCGCGTACCCCTTGGCGGGCAGGTCGCCGAGCTTGAGCAGCAGCTCGTCGCGGTGCGGTCCGACGAGCGTGACGCCCCGCTCGATCTCCTGCTTGCGGACCTCTGCCAGGGCGGCGATCAGCTGCTCGTACAGCTCCTCGCGGGTGTGCCCGCCGCCCGGCGCGGACGGCCGGTACTCCAGCAGGACCGGCCCGCCGCCGGGCGCCAGCTGCTCGTACGCCTTGTCGGCGAGCGGCTGCAGTACGCCGATGAGGTCGAGGCGCTGGGCGAGCAGCTCGGCGCCCGCCCGGGCCAGGTGCTGGTCCCAGACGTCGAGGGTCGACAGGTCCATGCCGCGGCCGCCGTGCCGCCTGGCCATCGCCGCCGACTTGAGGAGCGTGTTGCGCTGCTTGAGCACGCGCTCGTAGTCGGAGCGCACGCCCGCCATGCGCGGCGCGCGCGCCGTGATCAGCTCGTCGAGGAAGCGCCGGCGCTCGCCGGGGTCGCCCTTGATCAGCGCCAGGTCCTCGGGGGCGAACAGCACCGTCCGTACGATGCCGAGCACGTCACGGGGTCTGACCTGCGAGGACCTGTTGATACGGGCCCGGTTGGCGCGGCCCGGGTTCAGTTCGAGCTCGATCAGCTGGGAGCGCTCGCCCTGCGTGACGGCGGCCCGGATGACCGCGCGGTCCGCCCCCATCCGGACGAGCGGGGCGTCGGAGGCGACGCGATGGCTGCCGAGGGTGGCCAGATAGCCGACGGCCTCGACGAGGTTGGTCTTGCCCTGGCCGTTCGCGCCCACGAAAGCGGTGACGCCCGGGTCGAGCGGAACCTCGACCCGGGCGTACGAGCGGAAGTCGGCCAGCGAGAGATGCGTGACGTGCATGGTGGGCGCCGACCTTCTTCCCCCGGCGGCTGTGCACCGCGGGGTGCACAGCCTGTGGATTACTTCTTCGTCTCGACCGCGTGGCCGCCGAACTGGTTGCGCAGCGCGGCGATCATCTTCATCTGCGGGGAGTCGTCCTGACGCGAGGCGAACCGCGCGAACAGCGACGCGGTGATCGCCGGCAGCGGGACGGCGTTGTCGATGGCGGCCTCGACCGTCCACCGGCCCTCGCCGGAGTCCGACGCGTAGCCGCGCAGCTTGTCCAGGTGCTCGTCCTCGTCCAGCGCGTTCACCGCGAGGTCGAGCAGCCAGGAACGGATGACCGTGCCCTCCTGCCAGGAGCGGAAGACCTCGCGCACGTCGGTGACGGAGTCGACCTTCTCCAGGAGCTCCCAGCCCTCGGCGTAGGCCTGCATCATCGCGTACTCGATGCCGTTGTGGACCATCTTCGCGAAGTGGCCGGCGCCGACCTTGCCCGCGTGGACCGAGCCGAACTCGCCCTCGGGCTTGAGCGCGTCGAAGATCGGCTGGACCTTCGCCACGTCCTCGGCGGAACCGCCGTACATCAGCGCGTAGCCGTTCTCCAGGCCCCAGACGCCGCCGGAGACGCCGCAGTCGACGAAGCCGATGCCCTTGGCGGCGAGCTCCTCGGCGTGCTTCTCGTCATCGGTCCAGCGCGAGTTTCCGCCGTCCACGACGATGTCGCCGGGGGAGAGCAGTTCGGCCAGCTCGTCGATGGTGGACTGGGTCGCGGCACCGGCCGGGACCATGACCCACACGACGCGCGGACCCTTGAGCTTGCCCACAAGCTCCTCGAGGCTGTGGACATCGGCGAGGTCCGGGTTGCGGTCGTATCCGATGACGGTGTGGCCTGCGCGGCGGATGCGCTCACGCATGTTGCCGCCCATCTTGCCGAGACCGACGAGACCGAGCTCCATCAGAGATTCCTTAAGCGTCGTGTGCGGTTTACCCGGGTCCGAGCCTACGCCCGGACCCCGGCGCACACCTGTGGGGTCAGCCGCTCAGGCGATGCCCCCGCTGCCCTCGATCAGCCGGAGAGCCGCACCGGCATACCGCGCCTTCCCGGGGGACGACCCCCGGACCCCCGGCACGAACCGACCGGCTCAGCCGGAGAGCCGCACCGGCATGATCAGGTACTTGTAGGCCTCGTCCGCCTCGGCGTCGAGCGCGGGCTTGCCGCTCAGCAGCGCCGGCTTCGTGGAGGTCGTGAAGGAGAGCTGGGCGACCGGCGAGTCGATGGCGCTCAGGCCGTCGAGCAGGAAGGTCGGGTTGAAGGCGATCGAGATGTCGTCGCCCTCCAGCTGCGCGTCCACACGCTCCACAGCCTGTGCGTCGTCGCTGGAACCGGCCTCCAGGATCAGCACGCCCTGCTCGAAGCTCAGCCGGACCGGGGTGTTGCGCTCGGCCACCAGGGCCACACGCTTGACGGCCTCGACGAAGGGGGCGGTCTCGATCACCGCGACCGAGTTGAACTCGGTGGGGAAGAGCGTCCGGTACTTCGGGAGGTCGCCCTCCAGGAGCCGGGTGGTGGTGCGGCGGCCCGCGCCCTCGAAGCCGATGAGGCCCTCGCCCTTGCCGGAGCCGGAGAGCGCGAGGGTGACCGTGTCACCGCTGGTGAGCGCCTTGGCGGTGTCCAGGAGGGTCTTCGCGGGCACCAGGGCGACCGCGGAGGCGTCCGGGGACTCCGGCTTCCACAGGAACTCGCGGACCGCGAAGCGGTAGCGGTCGGTGGAGGCCAGGGTGACCGTGTCGCCCTCGATCTCGATGCGCACACCGGTGAGGACGGGCAGCGTGTCGTCACGGCCGGCGGCGATGGCCACCTGGGCGGCGGCGGAGGCGAAGACCTCGCCGGGGACGGTGCCGGTCGCGGTGGGCATCTCCGGCAGCGCCGGGTACTCCTCCACAGGCAGGGTGTGGAGGGTGAAGCGGGAGGAGCCGCAGACGACGGTCGCCCGTACACCGTCTGTGGAGATCTCCACCGGACGGTTGGGGAGGGCGCGGCAGATGTCGGCGAGCAGCCGGCCGGAGACGAGGACGGTGCCGTCCTCCTCGACCTCCGCCTCGACGGAGACCCGGGCCGAGACCTCGTAGTCGAAGCTGGAGAAGCTCAGGGCGCCGTCCTCGGCCTTCAGCAGAAGGCCCGCGAGAACGGGCGCCGGCGGACGGGCCGGGAGGCTGCGGGCCACCCAGGCCACCGCCTCGGCGAGTACGTCGCGCTCCACCCGGATCTTCACCGGAACCGCCTCCTGCTTGTTGCTGGCTCTTCGTCGACTGCGGGAACCAGTCTGACGTACGCCGCCGACACTCGTCGCTGCTCCTGGGTCAAATCGCGACGAGGGCGCGTCGGAGCTCCGGCGCCGAGTTGTGCACAGGGCCAACTTCGAAACGGATTCCTAGCTAACTCTAAGTGGGAGTAGTAGTAGGGCCTGTGGAAACCGTGGATAACGTCGTTTCCGCAGGTCAGGCCCAGTTTTTTGTCCACCGACCCTGTGGGTGGAACCCGTGGAAAACCAGGGGTTTCTGTGGACACCGGAAAGTTCTGCACACCCCATGCACAGACCAGGGGGAGTTCTCCCCAGCGCTGTCCCCAGCTTTCCCCAGGTTCCCCACAGCCCAAACGTCTCCTTCGGTGTGACCGCTTTCACTCGGCCCGGTGAGCGGGGGTGTTTTGTTGCCGAACAGTGGACAGCGGTGTGGAGAAGCTGTGGGCAACCGACCGCTCCCTGTGGGCGGGCAGTGGACAACCTCGGAGCGCCCCTGTGGACAGAAGATTCATCCACAGGCTGTGGAGATCGTTTGCCAACAATTCCACAGGGGTCTGACCTGGGGTGATGATCTGTCAACAGCTCTGCCTGTGGACACGATCCGGATAACTCAACAGTCCCCACCCTGTGGACGGGAGATCATCCCCCAATCTGTGGAGAACCCGCCACCGGAACGGAGTAATCGAACAGCCCGCGCTCGTACACAGCTGTGCACAGCGCGGCTCTGTACGAGCGCGAGACGACGAAGGGCGCCCCAGGAGGTGTCCTGGAGCGCCCTTCTGAGGCCGTGACGGCCCTGTCTCAGCCGTTCTTGATGCGGTTGGTGAGCTCGGTGACCTGGTTGTAGATGGAGCGCCGCTCCGCCATCAGGGCACGGATCTTGCGGTCCGCGTGCATCACCGTCGTGTGGTCGCGGCCACCGAACTGCGCGCCGATCTTCGGCAGCGACAGGTCCGTGAGCTCGCGGCACAGGTACATGGCGATCTGCCGGGCCGTCACCAGGACGCGGCTGCGCGAGGATCCGCAGAGGTCCTCCACCGTCAGACCGAAGTAGTCGGCGGTGGCCGCCATGATGGCGGGCGCGGTGATCTCCGGCGAGCTGTCCTCGCCGCCGGGGATCAGGTCCTTGAGGACGATCTCGGTGAGCCCCAGGTCCACCGGCTGCCGGTTGAGGCTCGCGAAGGCCGTCACCCGGATCAGCGCACCCTCCAGCTCACGGATGTTCCGCGAGATCCGGGAGGCGATGAACTCGAGCACCTCCGGCGGGGCGTTGAGCTGCTCCTGCACCGCCTTCTTGCGGAGGATCGCGATGCGCGTCTCCAGCTCCGGCGGCTGCACGTCGGTGGTGAGTCCCCACTCGAAGCGGTTGCGGAGCCGGTCCTCCAGCGTCACCAGCTGCTTGGGCGGCCGGTCGGAGGAGAGCACGATCTGCTTGTTCGCGTTGTGCAGCGTATTGAAGGTGTGGAAGAACTCCTCCTGCGTCGACTCCTTGCTCGCGAGGAACTGGATGTCGTCGACGAGCAGGATGTCCACATCGCGGTAGCGCTTGCGGAACGCGTCGCCCTTGCCGTCGCGGATCGAGTTGATGAACTCGTTGGTGAACTCCTCCGAGCTCACGTACCGCACGCGCGTGCCCGGGTAGAGGCTCCGCGCGTAGTGCCCGATCGCGTGCAGCAGGTGGGTCTTGCCGAGACCCGACTCCCCGTAGATGAAGAGCGGGTTGTACGCCTTCGCCGGCGCCTCGGCCACCGCGACCGCGGCCGCGTGCGCGAACCGGTTCGAGGAACCGATGACGAAGGTGTCGAAGAGGTACTTGGGGTTCAGCCGCGCGTGCTGCTCGCCCGGAGCGCCGGCGCCCTGGCCGGAGGAAGAGGAGACGCCGTGGCCACCGCCCCCGGGGCCGGGGACGGGACCGCCGCCCGGCCGGGGACCGGGACGCGCGCCGTGGCTCGGCGGCTCGGGCAGCTCGGCGCGCTCGGGCCGCTGCGGCTCGTAGCCCCGGGCCGGCTCGTCGTAGCGGGTCTGCCGCGACTGGTCGGGGCCGGTGTACGGAGCGCGCTCCTGGTAGCCGCCGAGCCGCGGCTGCTGCCAGGAGAGGTCCTCCTGGGTGCGCGGCCAGGCGCCGGGGTCGGGCCGCTGCTGTCCGTAGTCGGGGTAGGCGGGACGCGCGGTGGGCAGCCCGTCGTCGGGCATCGGCCGGTGACCGTAGCCGTCGTACTTCTCGTACGCGTCGGGCTGCGGGCGCTCGTCGTAGCGCGGCTGCTGGGGCTGCTGCGGCGCGGGTGCGGGCGGGGTCGGCTCGCCGACCGAGTCGTCGACGGTGATCGCGATCCGGATCGGCCGGCCGCATTCACGGCTGAGCGTCTCGCTGATCAGCGGCGCCAGCCGGCCTTCGAGGACGCGCTTGCCCCATTCGTTGGGCACCGCGAGCAGGGCCGTGTCCGCGACCAGGGCGAGCGGCTGGCAGCGCTCGATCCACTGCTTGTCCTTGGACTCGATCCCCTGCTGGCCCTCGGCGAGGAGATGCTCGAGGACCCGTGGCCACACTGCGGCAAGATCGGCAGGTACGTCAGCCACAGGGCACGCTTTCTCGCAGGTCCCACGATGGTGTGGTTCTCGGGGACAGTGGGTCGAAGTCCGTGAGGACGGGTCCGTTGAGGACAGGTGGGACAGAACGGCAAAAGATTGTGGAGACCGTCCACGGTAGTCGGGCCGCCTGACGTGGTTCAAGTTGTTGTCCACAGCCTGTGCACAATGGGGGGTGGCGACAGGTCGGTTTGACCGGATGGCGTAGCCGCGCGTACCGTAACCAGGTCGAGTTGTCGATGGCTGCTGCCGCCTGCCTCCGATGGGCAAAGATCACGGTCAGTGATCGTGTAGCGGTGCACTCGGGCGTATTGCGAGCTACTCGTGGGCGCACGGTGACAGCCAGGCGATGTCCCGCCATCTACGAATCATTTCTGGAGCCCCCGAGTGAGCAAGCGCACCTTCCAGCCGAACAACCGTCGTCGCGCCAAGACCCACGGCTTCCGCCTGCGCATGCGTACGCGTGCCGGTCGCGCCATCCTTGCGAACCGCCGTTCCAAGGGTCGCTCGGCGCTGTCCGCCTGATCCGCTTAAACAGGTCATGACGTGCTGCCTACCGAGAATCGGCTGAGGCGGCGCGAGGACTTCGCAACCGCGGTACGCCGAGGTCGCCGGGCCGGTCGCCCGCTCCTCGTCGTCCACCTACACAGCGGTGCAACGAACCCGCACGCGCCTGGGGAGAGCGCTCCCCCGTCGCGTGCGGGTTTCGTCGTGAGCAAGGCCGTAGGCGTTGCGGTCGTACGCAACAAGGTGAAGCGTCGCCTGCGCCACCTCGTTCGCGACCGGCTCGCCGAGCTGCCCCCCGGTAGCCTGGTGGTCGTACGGGCGTTGCCCGGAGCCGGCGACGCCGACCACGCACAGCTGGCCCGAGACCTGGACGCCGCTCTTCAGCGGCTGCTGGGAGGGGGCACGCGATGAAGTACCCGCTGCTGGCTCTCATCAAGCTGTACCAGTGGACGATCAGCCCGCTTCTCGGGCCCGTCTGCCGGTACTACCCGTCGTGTTCCCACTACGGATTCACGGCCATCGACCGGCATGGCGCGATCAAGGGCACGGCCCTGACCGCCTGGCGAATCCTGCGGTGCAACCCGTGGTCGCCCGGCGGTGTGGACCATGTCCCCCCGCGTAAGCGCCCCCGCTGGCACGAAATGCTGAGGAACGCGTTGCGCGGCGACAAGGGCGGGTCCACCGCCGAGACGAGCCCGGCCGCCGAGACCTCGCCCAATGCTCAAGGAGCCTGATTAGTGGACACGATTGCCAGTCTGTTCAGCTTCATCACCTGGCCCGTTTCCTGGGTCATCGTCCAGTTCCACAAGGTGTACGGGGCGATCTTCGGCCCTGACACGGGCTGGGCCTGGGGCCTGTCCATCGTGTCTCTCGTGGTGCTGATCCGCATCTGTCTGATCCCGCTGTTCGTCAAGCAGATCAAGTCGACGCGGAACATGCAGGCGCTCCAGCCGAAGATGAAGGCGATCCAGGAGCGCTACAAGAGCGACAAGCAGCGTCAGTCCGAAGAGATGATGAAGCTGTACAAGGAGACGGGTACGAACCCGCTCTCCTCGTGCCTTCCCATCCTGGCGCAGTCGCCGTTCTTCTTCGCGCTGTACCACGTGCTCTCGGCGATCGCCTCGGGCAAGGAGATCGGTGTCATCGACGGCCCGCTGCTCGCCAGCGCCCGTCAGGCCCACATCTTCGGTGCCCCGCTGGCGTCGAAGTTCACGGACTCCGCCGCCGAGGTTGCCGCTCTCGACGCCTCGCTGACCTCGGTCCGCATTGTCACCGCGGTCATGATCGTCATGATGTCGGCCTCGCAGTTCTTCACCCAGCGCCAGCTGATGATGAAGAACGTCGACCTCTCGGTGAAGACCCCGTACATGCAGCAGCAGAAGATGCTCATGTACATCTTCCCGGTGATCTTCGCCGTCATGGGCATCAACTTCCCCGTCGGTGTCCTCGTCTACTGGCTGACCACCAACGTGTGGACCATGGGCCAGCAGATGTACGTGATCAACCAGAACCCCACCCCGGGCAGCAAGGCCCAGGACGCCTACCTCCAGCGGCTCCTGAAGAGCGTCACGCACAGCGGTGAGGTCAAGGGCCGCCGGCGGAAGAACATCGTCAAGGTGATCGTCGCCAAGGGCAGCGACCGCAACGAGAACGAGCGCCGCTTCTTCGCGGGCCTCTCCAAGGCCGGCTTCGCGGCCCAGGCCGACGGCAGCGTGATCAAGAGCGACACGATCGTGGCCGAGGCCGAGGGCGGTGCCGCCGCCAAGCGTCAGCAGCCCAAGCGCCAGACCAAGTCCCAGCGCCAGGCCGCCGCCCCGCAGAGCCTGACCAAGGACACGGAAGAGGCCTCCGAGCCGGCCGCCGAAGAGGCGATCACCTCGCTCGAGAAGAAGCCCCAGGACGCGGCCGACGCCGGTGCGAAGGGCGAGGCCAAGGACGCGGCTCAGGGCGACAAGCCCGCACGTCCGAGCCGTGCCAACTCCGGAGGAACCCGTCAGGGCAAGTCCGGCCAGCGCAAGGGCCAGCAGCGGCCCAAGCACCCGTCCTCCAAGAAGTAAGCCGCCCCGAAGCAAGAAGGAGTCCATCCGTGACGGAAGGCACCACCTCCGCCGCCGCCGAGGGTGGCGACACCCTGACCCGCCTGGAGCAGGAGGGTGAGATCGCGGCCGACTACCTCGAGGGCCTGCTCGACATCGCCGATCTGGACGGCGACATCGACATGGACGTCGAGGCGGACCGCGCCGCGGTCTCGATCATCAGCGACGCCGGCGGCCGCGAGCTGCAGAAGCTGGTGGGCCGCGACGGTGAGGTTCTGGAGGCTCTCCAGGAGCTGACGCGTCTGGCCGTGCACCGGGAGACCGGTGACCGCAGCCGTCTGATGCTCGACATCGCCGGCTTCCGGGCCAAGAAGCGCGCCGAGCTCGCTGAGCTGGGCGCCAAGGCGGCGGACGAGGTGAAGTCGACGGGCCAGCCGGTCAAGCTCGACCCGATGACCCCGTTCGAGCGCAAGGTCGTGCACGACGCGATCGCCGCCGCCGGTCTGCGCAGCGAGTCCGAGGGCGAGGAGCCGCAGCGCTTCGTCGTCGTGCTCCCCGCCTGACCCCTCACGTAGTGTCGGCCCCGCCTGTTCGCAGGCGGGGCCGATCTTTGTCAGCCTGATAGTCAGCCATCACAGTGCGCTCGCACGTGAAGCGTGCGGTACGGAAGGACGGTTCCCGTGACGGAGGCAGCGGAGCTCCCCGAGGCGCCGGAGCAGGCGCGGACAGTCTTCGGTGAGTACTTCCCGGAGGCCGTGCGGTACGCGGAGCTCCTCGCGGACGCGGGTGTGAAGCGTGGCCTGATCGGCCCGCGCGAGGTCCCGCGACTCTGGGAACGCCACCTGCTGAACTGTGCCGTCCTCGCGGAGGCCGTTCCCGAGGGCGTCACCGTCTGCGATGTGGGCTCGGGCGCCGGTCTTCCCGGTATCCCGCTGGCCCTGGTCCGGCGCGATCTGAAGATCACGCTCCTGGAGCCGCTCCTTCGCCGGACGAACTTCCTCCAGGAGGTCGTCGAGCTGCTCGGCCTCGACCATGTGACCGTGGTCCGGGGTCGCGCCGAGGAGATGCTCGGCAAGATCACGCCGGTTCACGTGGTGACCGCCCGTGCGGTGGCTCCCCTCGACCGGCTCGCCGGCTGGGGCGTTCCCCTGCTGCGCCCCTACGGCGAGATGCTGGCGCTCAAGGGCGACACCGCCGAGGAGGAGATCAACGGTGCCCGCGCCGCGCTCTCCCGGCTCGGTGTGGTGGAGACCTCGGTGCTCCAGGTCGGTGAGGGGATCGTCGATCCGCTGACCACCGTCGTCCGTGTGGAGGTCGGCGAGAGCCCGGGCGGGGTGCGCTTCGCGGCGAAGCGGGCCAAGGCCGCCCGTACGAGCAAGACCCGCCGACGCCGCTGAGCGTCGCATACGCACCATTTCGGAGTGTCGAGCGGTCCTGGCCGGGCAGCAGAGGCATGGTGTTTCACGTGAAACGTCGCTCACTGCTGCAGGGGATCATCAGCCGCGGCCGCGCGGCTGCCACGCCCCGGGGCCGCAGCCCCCGCGTAAAGCCACTCGCGAGGGTTACGGAGTTGTCCACAGAGGTGGATTCACCCACAGAACCACCGACCTCGCTGGTTCACGACCCCGAAAGCATGGCAGGCTCTGCTCATCGCGAGCCTGAAGCCGAGGAGAGTGAATCCTTGCGGTCCGACGCCAACATCGCGGGACCGATGACCGATCCGGTCCCCGGTCCCCGAACCGAATCGGTGGGGGAGGATGTTTCACGTGAAACACCGCCCCCGATGGACGACACCCCCATTGGTCGTGCTGCCCAGCTGGCAGTAGAGGCCCTGGGTCGTGCCGGTGAGGGACTTCCCCGACCGGCCCAGACGCGCGTGATGGTGGTCGCCAATCAGAAGGGCGGCGTGGGCAAGACGACCACGACGGTCAACCTTGCCGCCTCCCTCGCCCTGCACGGGGCCCGGGTCCTGGTCATCGACCTGGACCCGCAGGGCAACGCGTCCACGGCGCTCGGCATCGACCATCACGCCGAGGTCCCCTCGATCTACGACGTGCTGGTCGACAGCAGGCCGCTCTCCGAAGTGGTGCAGCCGGTCCTGGAAGTGGAAGGCCTCTTCTGCGCCCCCGCCACCATCGATCTCGCCGGTGCGGAGATCGAGCTGGTGTCGCTGGTGGCCCGTGAGAGCCGGCTGCAGCGGGCCATCCAGGCCTATGAGCAGCCGCTCGACTACATCCTGATCGACTGCCCGCCCTCGCTCGGCCTGCTCACGGTCAACGCCATGGTGGCCGGCGCCGAGGTGCTGATCCCGATCCAGTGCGAGTACTACGCGCTGGAGGGGCTCGGGCAGCTCCTGCGGAACGTCGACCTGGTCCGGGGGCACCTGAACCCGGGGCTGCACGTCTCGACCATCCTGCTCACCATGTACGACGGCAGGACGAGGCTCGCCTCCCAGGTCGCCGACGAGGTGCGCACCCACTTCAGCGAGGAGGTGCTGCGGACCAGCATTCCGAGGTCCGTCCGCATCTCCGAGGCGCCGAGCTACGGCCAGACGGTCCTCACCTACGACCCGGGCTCCAGCGGCGCCCTGTCGTACCTCGAAGCGGCCCGTGAGATCGCCCTGCGGGGGGCCACCGTGCACTACGACCCCCAGCACGCCCATGGAGGGCATGCCCAGGTGGGCCACGCCCAGCTGGGGCACCAGAACAACCAGCGCAGCATGTCGGAGGGGATTCAGTGAGCGAGCGACGTAGGGGATTGGGGCGAGGACTCGGTTCGCTGATCCCCTCGGCTCCCCAGGAGCGGCAGGTGCCGGCGACCGGTGTCGGGGCGGGCGCGACCTCTCCCGGTGCCGTCCCGGTCCTGACCGGCGACCGCGGCGTGGCCGCCGCGAAGCTGGCGACGCTCCCCCAGAGCCCCCAGTCCCCGGACTCGGTGGTGTCGTGGAGCGAGCCCGAGGTGGTGGCCGCCCCGGCGGCTCCGGCCGGCGCGCACTTCGCGGAGCTGCCGCTCGACGCCATCACGCCGAACCCGCGTCAGCCCCGTGAGGTCTTCGACGAGGACGCCCTGGCAGAGCTGATCGCCTCCATCAAGGAGGTCGGTCTTCTCCAGCCCGTGGTCGTCCGCCAGGTGGGGACCGAGCGCTACGAGCTCATCATGGGCGAGCGGCGCTGGCGGGCCTGCCGTGAGGCCGGTCTGGATCGCATCCCGGCCATCGTGCGGCACACCGACGACGAGAAGCTGCTCCTGGACGCCCTCCTGGAGAACCTGCACCGGGCTCAGCTGAACCCGCTGGAAGAGGCCGCGGCCTACGACCAGCTGCTCAAGGACTTCAACTGCACCCATGACCAGCTGGCCGACCGGATCGGACGCTCGCGTCCGCAGGTCTCCAACACGCTCCGGCTGCTGCGTCTCTCGCCGCCGGTCCAGAGCCGTGTCGCCGCCGGAGTGATCTCCGCCGGTCACGCCCGCGCCCTGCTGGGCGTCGAGGACCCGGAGGCCCAGGACAAGCTGGCGTACCGGATCGTGGCCGAGGGACTCTCGGTGCGTTCCGTCGAGGAGATCGTCACGCTGATGGGCTCGGAGCCGGGCTCCCCGGTCAAGCCGAAGGGTCCCCGAGCGGGGACCCGGGTGTCGCCCGCGCTCACGGACCTCGCCTCTCGGCTCTCGGACCGCTTCGAGACCCGGGTGAAGGTGGACCTGGGGCAGAAGAAGGGCAAGATCGTCGTCGAGTTCGCCTCGATGGACGACCTGGAGCGGATCCTCTCGACCCTGGCTCCCGGCGAGGGACGGGTCATGGACCGCAAGAACGACGAGCAGGGCTGACGCCTCAGGCCCCACCGAGTCCGCTCAGGGCGGGGGGGGGGGGGGGGGGGGGGGGGGGGGGGGGGGGGGGGCGGAGGGGGGGGGGGGGGGGGGGGGGGGGGGGGGGGGGGCGGCGC
>NZ_JBVJVO010000006.1:171254-279310 GCF_055603625.1 Streptomyces sp. NPDC037273 | reverse complement strand
GCGGTGGCTTTTTTTCTTCTCTTTCTTTCTCTTCTCGGGTCTCCTTTTTCCCCCCCCCCCCCCCCCCCCCCCCCCGCCCTTTGCCTGTGAGCGGTATCGCCCTGATCGCCCGATCGATACGATTCCGAGAGGCGTATCCGTACTCGAGGGCGAGGGAATCGAGGAGAGGCCGTGGGGCGTCGGCTCGTACCGCTCACGCTGGACAACCTTCCGGATCTTCCCAAGCGATGTCGCTCCTGCGTCTTCTGGGAGCTGGACCCGGTCAGCGGGGAGGCGGCTGTCAAGGCCGGGCGCCCCGAGCTGGAGAAGGAAGCCTGGATCTCGGCCGTGCTGCTTGAGTGGGGCTCCTGCGGACGGGTCGTCTACGTGGACGAGGTGCCGGTCGGCTATGTGCTCTACGCTCCCCCTGCCTATGTGCCGCGCTCCACGGCCTTCCCGACGAGCCCGGTGGCGGCGGATGCCGTCCAGCTGATGACGGCATGGATCATGCCGGGCTATCAGGGGCAGGGGCTGGGCCGGGTGATGGTGCAGACCGTGGCCAAGGACGTGATGCGGCGGGGCTTCAAGGCGATCGAGGCGTTCGGGGACGCCCGCTGGAAGGAGCCGGCCTGCGTGCTGCCCGCCGACCATCTGCTCGCCGTGGGCTTCAAGACCGTCCGCCCGCATCACGCCTTCCCCCGGCTGCGCCTGGAGCTCAGGACGACTCTCTCCTGGAAGGAGGACGTCGAGATGGCTCTGGACCGGCTGCTCGGCGCCGTGCAGAAGGAGCCCGCCCTGCGGCCCCTTTGAGATCCGGTGAGCATTCCGGGAAACGAAAAGGCCCGCCCCCGGGAGGGGACGGGCCTTCGCTGTTTCACGTGAAACAGCGGGCGAGGATCAGGCCTCGATGAAGCCGTCCAGGTCGCGCAGGATCGCGGCCTTCGGCTTGGCGCCGACGATGGTCTTCACGACCTCGCCGCCCTGGTAGACGTTCAGCGTCGGGATGGACATGACGCCGTACTTGGCAGCCGTGGCCGGGTTCTGGTCGATGTTGAGCTTCACGATCTCGATCTCGCCGTGCTCGGCGGCGATGGCCTCCAGCGACGGGGCGATCTGGCGGCACGGGCCGCACCACTCGGCCCAGAAGTCCACCAGGACGGGCTTGTCGCTCTTGAGGACGTCCTCGTCGAAGGAAGCGTCGGTCACGTTCTTGAGGGCCACAACGGCCTCCTTGATCTCTCGGGGTGTGGGGCGGGACGAGGGTGGATCAGACCGCGGGGGTCTCGGCCAGCTTCTCGCTGTCGGCGAGGGCGGACAGGAAGCGCTCGGCGTCGAGAGCGGCGGAGCAGCCGGTGCCGGCGGCGGTGATCGCCTGGCGGTAGGTGTGGTCGACGACGTCGCCCGCACCGAAGACACCCGTCAGGTTGGTGCGCGTCGACGGGGCGGCGACCTTGAGGTAGCCCTCCTCGTCGAGGTCCAGCTGGCCCTTGAAGAGCTCGGTCCGCGGGTCGTGGCCCACGGCGATGAAGAGGCCGGTGACGGCGAGCTCGCGGGTCTCACCGGTCTTGGTGTCGCGCAGGGTCAGGCCGCTGAGCTTCTGCTCGCCGTGGATCTCGGTGACCTCGCTGTCCCACGCGAAGGAGATCTTCGGGTCGGCGAAGGCGCGCTCCTGCATGGCCTTGGAGGCGCGCAGGGTGTCACGGCGGTGGACGATCGTGACGGACTTGGCGAAGCGCGAGAGGAAGGTGGCCTCCTCGATCGCGGTGTCGCCGCCGCCGACGACGGCGATGTCCTGGTCCTTGAAGAAGAATCCGTCGCAGGTGGCGCACCAGGAGACACCGCGGCCGGACAGGGTGTCCTCGTTGGGCAGGCCGAGCTTGCGGTGCTGGGAGCCCGTGGTGACGATGACGGCCTTGGCGCGGTGCACGGTGCCGGCGGTGTCGGTGACGGTCTTGATGTCACCGGTCAGGTCCACGGCGATGACGTCGTCCGGGACGAGCTCGGCGCCGAAGCGCTCCGCCTGGGCCCGCATGTTGTCCATCAGGTCCGGGCCCATGATGCCGTCACGGAAGCCGGGGAAGTTCTCGACCTCGGTCGTGTTCATCAGGGCGCCACCTGCGGTGACGGCACCTTCGAAGACCAGGGGCTTCAGCGACGCTCGGGCCGTGTAGAGCGCCGCGGTGTAACCCGCGGGCCCGGAGCCGATGATGATCACGTTACGGACGTCGCTCACGGGTTTCTTCCTCGTCTCTGCAGACTTGCCACTGCCTACGGGGGCGGTTGTCTCGGTCGCTCTCACCCCACCCAACGGATCCTAAGGGGCGTGCATTCCCGAGACCGCCGCACGGCACCGTGGACGCCTCGGAGAGAGCTCAGGCGCGGGGGTAGGTCTCGCTGAGGAGAACCGTGGCCGCCGGCTCCGAGGCGTCCGCGGACTGACCGGAGCAGGAGGCGTCGACGACGTAGGCCCGCACCCGGGTGCTGTCGGAGGGATCCGGCAGCACCAGCAGATAGGCGGGCCTGCCCTCGTACTCGCCGCGCTCGTGGCCGAGCACCGGGTCGGTGCGGCCGGTGCCGGCCAGGACGCAGGAGGGGACCGCCCCGTCCCGGTTGCGCTGGGGGGCCGTGGACCTGGTCGCGCTGGCCATCGATTCCGGGCCGACGCCCTGAGGTGTCTTGGCGGCGCCGCTCCCGGCGAGCAGCTCGTGGACGCGGTCCTCGACCGGGCTCCCGGAGAAGGCGCTCAGAGCCGCACCCGCGGCGGTGTCGGCCTTCTTGGTGTCCGCCGCACCGTCGGCCATCGGATTCACCGCCTGACTGAGGTACAGGCTCGTCCCCAGGACCACGGCACCGAAGGCGGCCGCGAGCGTCGACAAAAGGCCGATGCGGCGCTTGCGGGGCTTGCCAGGGCGGCCGGGACCCGTGGTGGCGCGGGGGCTCCCGGCGGGGCGGTCGGAGGGCGGCGAGGGTGCGCGGGCGGGGCGTGCGGGCTCGACCGGGTGGCGCGATGTTTCACGTGAAACAGCGGCCTCGGCCTCGGGCGCGGTGGAGTCGAGAAGCGCCTCGGCCGCGAGAGCGGCGTCGATCCGGCCCGCGATCTCGGCGGGCATCCGGGGAGGCCCGGGGAGGGTGCCCAGGAGGCCGCGGATCTCCTCCAGCGAGGTCCGGACGTCCGCGCAGAGGGGACAGGCGTCCAGGTGCCGCCGCACGGCGGTGGAGCGGGTCGGCGAAAGGAGCCCCTCGGCCAGATCGGAAATCTCCGAGACGTCCGGGTGCTGTGTGGTGTCGGCCTTGCCGGCCGTGGAAGTCACGTGCGCCCACCTCCGCCCTTCACAGCAGCTGGATCAGTCGGTCCGGTATCGGTCGGCCCCGGCACCGTTGGGACGGATGCCCCCGGCGTCCGGTTCCTTCCCCCTTCGGCGGCCTCGTTACCCACGGTGTCGGCGCGCAGATGAGTGACCATCGGCAGCAGGCGTGCCCGCCCGCGCGCACAGCGGCTCTTCACGGTGCCGGTGGGGACGCCGAGGATGCGGGCGGCCTCGGCGACGGGGTATCCCTGCATGTCGACCAGGACGAGCGCGGCGCGCTGGTCGGCCGGGATCGCGGCGAGCGCGGCCAGCACCTCGCGGTGGAGGTCCTGGCGTTCCACCGGGGCCTCCGCCGACTCGTGGGGGCCGAGGAGCTGCTCGAAGCGGTCGGAGTCGTCGACGGGTGACGTGCGGCGCGAGGCGGTCTTGCGGGCACGGTCGAGGCAGGCGTTCACCGTGATGCGGTGCAGCCAGGTCGTGACGGCCGACTGGCCGCGGAAGGTATGGGCGGCCCGGAAGGCGGAGAGCAGGGCGTCCTGGACGGCGTCAGCGGCCTCCTCGCGGTCCCCCAGGGTCCGCAGGGCCACCGCCCACAGCCGGTCGCGGTGCCGGCGTACGAGCTCGTTGAAGGCGTTCGGGTCCCCGGCGACGTGACGTGCGAGGAGTTCCTCGTCCGTCGCCGTTCGGGGGTCGTCAGCCGCAGGCGCCACGGTTCCCCTCCTCGCTCGGCAGCCGTGCAGGCATTCAATCCGGTCCGTGCCCGGAAGTAAATGAGCGCCGAGCTGGGCTCGGCGCTCATGGAGGGGGTGGCTCCGCGACTACGGGGCGGTCCCCTCGAAGGACACGTTCGTGATGGCCTGCTTGTAGCCGGCCCCGAAGTACTCGTCGCCGCTGGAGTACGGCACGGAGGTCACCCAGAGGAGCACGTACCGGGTTTTCACCGGCGTCGTGGTCTGCGGCTTCGCTGTGGAGTCCGAGGTCTCGACGGAGGCGATCCTCTTCATGGAGTCGGGTCCGGCGGAGGGGGTCAGCGAGTCCGCGGCGTACAGCGTGACCGCGGTCTTCGGCCCGCTGTAGCGGAACGCTATGGACGCGGACGAGACGTTCTGCTCGCTGCCGAGGTCGTAGACGATGCCCACGCCCTGCTTGTACGGCGCCAGGACCGGTCCGGCGACGAAGGTCTTCGTGCGCCAGTACGTGGAGCTGTCGCTGTCGAAGGTGTCGTCCACCCCGTCGGAGTTCTGCGGCTTGCCGTCGGGCGCGTACTCCTGGGCCGACTGAATCGTCAGCGGCTTCGGCGGCTCGGGCTTCTCGTCGTCGACCGTCGGTGTGGTGACCGGGTTCTTGGACGAGTTGTCGTGGTCGAGGAGCCGGTCCGCGATCTGCCAGCTGCCGAGGCCCAGGGCTGCGATCAGCAGCGCCGAGACGGCCCACTTCAGGGCCCTGCCGGTACGGCTCTGCAGCGGGGGCGGCGGAACGACCACCGGCTGGGTCACGGACGGGCGCGGCTGCGGCCGTCCGTAGGTGCCCTGCTGGTAGGTGGTGCGCTGGTACTCGGGCGGGGCGGTGTACTCCGGCTCCGGCGGCTTGACGCGGGGCATCGCCGCCACGGCCTTGGCCAGTTCGTCCGGGGTCGTGCAGGGCGGTTCCTGGCGCGAGGCGGTGGCCCCGTCGTTGGCGAGGGCGCGCATGGCGATCTCGGAGAGGCCGCGGTGGACGCCGGCGCGGACCTGGTCGGGCGGGAGCAGGCCGACGCCCTTGGGGAGCCCGGAGAGGCCGTGGGCGTCGCTGTCGTAGGGCCAGCGCTGGGTGAGCGCGGCGTAGAGCAGGGCGCCGATGGCCTCGGTGTCGGTGCGCTGCGGACGGTCGGCGGTGATGCCGCGCAGGGCGGCGTTCACGGCCAGGCCGCGGATCCGGTACTGGCCGGTGGAGCTGCGCAGGACGGCGCTCGGGGTGAGCCGGAGGTGGGCGAGGCCTTCGCGGTGGGCGGCGGCCATCGCCTGGGAGACCTGGCTGACGAGCTGATAGGCGTCGTGGGGTTCCAGCGGCCCGGCCGCGAGCAGGGTGGTCAACTCGGTGGAGTCGGGCAGCCACTCGTGCACGACGTACACCAGGTCGTTCTCCTCGACGGCGTCGAGGACCTGGACGAACCGAGGGTCACCGAGGAGGGCCGAGGAACGGGCCGCGGCCAGGACCGAGCGGGCCCTGGGGTGGTCGGCCGGCAGCAGGTGGACGCCGACGGCGCGGCGCAGTTTCTCGTCGACCGCACGCCAACTGCTGAAGCCGTCCAAACGGGTGACGCATTCCTCCAGCCGGTAGCGTCTGGCCAGTTTGTGCCCGCTGTGCAGTTCGGGTGCCGTGATGGAGGGCTGTTCGCCGCTCTTTCGTTCGACCGCCTTGTTCTCCGTGGCTTCGGCGGGCTTGTCCGCCGTCTTCTGCTCTTCCGCCACCCCGTCGGTCGCGGCCGTGTCCGCCTTGGCGGTCAGCGGGTCGTCACCGCTGTTGTCGGCCACGTCGACGGCAGCCGTGCTACGTTCCGCCACCGTCGTTCCTGCCTCCCCATCCGTTGCGCCACATCCAACAGCCATGCCAATTGTGCCCACAGTCCGGCGCTCTGCACGACACGCGGTTCCCGCCGATGGTTGTGCGGGACCGCCGCATCAGCGTCCCAGGCGTCCCCGCACCATTCCGACCAGGGTGTTCAACTCCGCGATGCGCATGCGCTTTGCCGCGACGAAGAAGACCCCGAGGAGTACCGCTCCGCCGACGAGCAGGGCGACGAGCGAACCGAGCGCGCCTTCGCCGAGGAGCCTCAACAGGCCGAAACCGACGGCACCGGAGACGATCGCGGCCGGTACGGAGGCCAGGCACAGCCGCGCGTAGGTCCGCAGGACGTGGGTGCCGTCCAGGTCCCCGCCGAGCCGGTTGCGCAGCCGGCGCCAGGCGATGCCGACACCGACGGCGTAGGCGAGTCCGTACGAGGCGGCCATGCCGACGACGGCCCACTGGGCCGGCAGGACGACGTAGCAGACGGCCGAGGCCGCCGCGTTGACGGCGGCGACGATGACCGTGTTGTAGAAGGGCGTCCGGGTGTCCTCGTAGGCGTAGAAGCCACGCAGCACGACGTACTGGACGGAGTACGGGATCAGGCCGAGGCCGAAGGCCATGAGGATGAAGCCCATGCCCTGGGCCGCCTCGATGCCGCTGGAGGCGTAGAGCAGGGTGCACATCGGGACGCCGAGCGCCAGGAAGGCGAAGGAGACCGGGACGATGGCGACGGCCGAGTTCCGCAGGCCCTGCGAGATGTCGTCCCGGACGGCGCCGGGGTCGTTGTCGTGGGCGGCGCGGGAGATCCGCGGCAGCAGGGCCGCCATGACGGAGACGGTGATGATGGCCTGCGGCATGCCCCAGATCAGCTGGGCGTTGGAGTAGGCGAGGAAGCCCGCGCCGTTCTTCCCGGACTCCTCACCGGCCGCCGTGGCGAGCTGGGTGACGACCAGGACGCCCGCCTGGTTGGCGAGCACGAAGAGCACGGTCCACTTGGCCAGCTTGACCGTCTTGCCGAGCCCGTGGCCCTTCCAGTCGAAGCGCGGACGGAAGCGGAAGCCTGTCTCACGGAGGTACGGGATCATCGCCAGGGCCTGGACGACGAGGCCGAGCAGGGTGCCGATGCCGAGGAGGCGGATGCCCTCGTCCGGGATGGTCTGCACGCCCATGTGGGACTCGGCGGAGGTGCCGTAGACCCAGATGAACAGGCCGAAGGTGACGATCATGACGATGTTGTTGAGGACCGGCGTCCACATCATCGCGCCGAACTTGCCCCGGGCGTTCAGGATCTGACCCATCACCACGTGCACACCCATGAAGAAGATCGTGGGCAGGCAGTAGCGGGCGAAGGTCACGGCCACGCTGTTGGCCGCGGCGTCGTCGGCGATGGTGTTCGACATCAGCCGGATCAGCAGCGGCGCCGCGAAGACCGCGAGGGCCACGATCAGGCCGAGCGCCACCATGACCAGGGTCAGCAGACGGTTGGCGTAGGCCTCGCCGCCGTCCTCGTCGTTCTTCATCGAGCGGACGAGCTGCGGGACGAAGACCGAGTTGAGGCCGCCGCCGACGGTGAGGATGTAGATCATCGTCGGCAGCGTGTAGGCGATGGTGAAGGTGTCACCGAGCAGTGCCGCGCCGAGCGCACCGGTGATCACCAGGCTGCGGACGAATCCGGTGAGCCGGGAGACCAGGGTGCCGGCCGCCATGACGGCGCTCGACTTGAGGAGCCCGGAGGCGCGGCCGGTCTTCTTGGCGGCGGGCGCGGGCAGCGGGTCGGGCTCCGGAGCGGGCGGCGGCACCTGGCCGGGCATCTGCTGGTCCCGGTACAGGTGGGCGAAGGCGTCCGGCTCGGGCTCTTCCTCGCCCGCCCGGGTCACCAGGTCGTCGACCCCGGTGAACTGGACCGTGCGCGCGTCGTCGCCGTACGGCAGGTGACGGGAGGTCCCCTCGGGCTCGGGCGGCGGTGTCTGGGCCCACACCCGGGGGTCCGGGGCGTGCTGGGGCGCGGCCGGCTGCTGGTAGAGCGGCTGCGGCTCCTGGTAGGTCCCGGGCGGGGGCGGCGGGTGCGCGGCGCGGTCGTAGAGGGCCTCGGTCACCGGGTCCTGCGCGACCAGGTCCTGCGCCCGGTACGGGTCGTGCGTGAAGACGTCCTGGACGTACGGGTCCTGGTTCTGCGGCTGCTGCGCGTAGGGCTCGTGCCCCTGCGGGCCGGGGGCAGCCTGCGGCGCGGGGCCGCCCGCGCCCTGCCCGCGGTCACCGTCGTACGGCGCGTTCATGGTTACCCCACCTCATCGTCCCCGGCCGACCGGCCACGACATCGCTCAACGGTCCACTTTCTCACCCGGGCCCGACGGGTCGCCGCTTTCGGGCCCGGTGTCCGGTGTCGGGTCACTCGGCTGCTCGGGTTCGTCGCCGGGGGCTCCCTCCCCGGCGGACTCGTCGGCCGTTCCGGCCTCGCCCTCGGCGGCCTCCGCGGCTTCCGCCTCGGCGTTCCGCGCGGCGATCCGCTTGCGCTGGGTGTACATCCGCACGCCCGCGAGCACCAGGAGCAGGACACCGCCCGCGATCACGAGCATCACCGTGGGGGTCATCTCGGAGACCTTCACGGTGAAGGTCATCGGCTGCCCGTAGGGAGTGCCGTCCTCGGTGTAGAGCTGGGCGGTCATCGGGACCTGGCCGTTGACGTTGGCGGAGGCCGTGAACTTCACCGACTGGCTGTGCCCGCCGTTGATCTTCACGGGGAGCTCGGCGAACGCCTCTCCGTTCACCTCGAGCCGGTTCTTGTTGCCGGAGGTGAGGCGCAGCACCAGATGGTCCACGCCCTGCAGCAGCTTGTTCTGGACGGTCACGGGGATCGTCGCGCTGCGGCCGGAGAGCGTGAGGTCCGACTTGTCGACGAGCTGGACGCTCTTGGTGAGGCCCTGGAGGTACTCCAGGACGTTGCTGCGGTAGACCAGGGCCGCTCTGACCTCGCCGCGCCAGGAGACCGACATCTCGCGGTTGATCGCGTTGCCGAACGGCGTCACGACGCGCTCGGGCTGCTCCAGGACGACCTTGAAGTCGTCCAGCTCGTCCCGGGTGGTCTTCATGTCACGGAAGGCCTGGACCGGCAGCTCCCGGTCGCGCAGCTTCTTCGGGTACCGGGAGGTGCTGGGCACCGCGGTCGAGGCGTCCGGGTCGGGCTTGGCCGCGGCGGCGGCGACGAGATCGAGCGGCTGGCTCCAGCGCTTGGCGGACAGGCCGCGCAGGGCCGTGGCCATGCTCTGGGCCTGGGCGACGGTCGGCGTCCGCTGCGGGGCGACCACGACGCTGCGCTGGTCCTCCGGCTGCTCCAGGGTGATCGCGAGCGACTGGGCGAGGAACTCCTGGACCGCGAGCGTGGAGCTCTCCGCGCGGACCATGTCGCCCTCGAAGTTCGTGGACAGGAGCGCGTCGCTCACCACGGCCGTGGTGCTGCCGCTGCCCAGCGGGCGGGCCGCCGTGGGCGTGTAGGAGAGGTCGTCGCGGACGCTGTCACTGCGGGCGATCACCTTGTCGGCGCCGGCCGAGGTCGCGACCGCCACGATGGAGGGGTCGACGGCGCCGTCGACGGGCCAGGCGAAGTCGGTGGAGGGCCGGAGGTGGAGGACGGTCTCGACGGTCGTCCCCGCGAGGTCCGTCGCCGACTGGAGGTGGCCGAGCGAGCCGGGGACGTCCTTGCCGTGATGGGCGAGGGAGGCGAGGTCGGGGTCGGCGAAGGGCAGCGCGACGACCTTGCGCCCCTGGACCGCCTTCTCCAGGGCGTTCAGCCACTGCTCGGCGACGTCCTTGTTCTTCCCGGGGACGTGCAGGGTGCCGTCCTTGACCCGGTAGCCGTTCGCCATGGCGTCGACGGTGGCCAGCAGGTCGGGATCGATCACCCAGGTGACCGGGAGGTCCTTGCCCAGCGAGACCAGCTGGTCCAGGCGCCCGCCCGGCCGCAGCTCGGCGGCCAGGGCGTCGTCCTCGAAGACCGGGGTCTGCTGGTCGTCCGTGGCGGTCTCGGCGGAGACGTGGGAAGAGGAGATCAGCGGCCAGAGGTAGGTCAGCTGGGTCTTCTTCTTGGTGGCCTCGGGCTGGTACGGCAGGAAGGTCCGCTCGATGCCGAGCACGCGCTCCGAGCCCTGCTCGGAGGTGTGTCCGGTGAGGGAGACGCCCAGCTGGTAGACGCCCGCCTCGTCGAGGCCGAGCTCGGAGACCGGGACGGAGAGTGAGAACTCCGTGCTGAGGCCGGCGCCGAGGCGCGCGATCTTGACGGTGGGAGCGTCCTCGAGAGGAGCGGGGTCGCTGTCGTAGCGGTACCCGGTGCGGTCCGTGACCTGCTCGATCTCGCTGCGGCTCGTCATCCGCGGGCCGACCCGCAGGTCCACGCTCGCGTCGGTGACGGTCTTCTTCCCCCGGTTGGTCACCGTTCCGGTGACCGTGACGGTGTCCCCTTCGACGGGGGCGCTCGGGGTCAGGGTGTCGAGCGACACATCGACGGTCCGGGAGCCCGTGCCGTCCTCGGCGGCGAGCCCCGGGGACGCACCGGCGGGGGCCTGGAGCAGTCCGGCGAGGAGCGGCGCCCCGAAGGCGACGGTGATCGTGCGCCGCAGCCATCGGCGGGCAGGTGAGGGACCGGTTCCCTGGATGTCTGCCGCCTCGGCCACGCGTTCGCCCGTCCTCGTCGTTGTCAGTGGTGCCAGTGGTGTCGATGATTCCCGGTTGCTGTGTCCAGGCATGGTAACGAGGCACGCTGGGGGCAAGTGCCGGGGACTGCTCCAGGCGATCTTCACCCGGGCGAAAACGGGGACGTCGGGGCGAGCCGGGGCACGTACCCTTTTCTGTTGTGCCGAACGCCAACGAAGACACCCCGACTGCACTGAGCCAGGTGCAACGCCGCGCGGTCACCGAACTGCTGCGTGTGTCCCCTGTCGCCGACGACCTCGCCCGCCGTTTCCAGGAGGCCGGGTTCAGCCTCGCGCTGGTCGGTGGCTCGGTACGGGACGCCCTGCTCGGCCGGCTCGGCAACGACCTGGACTTCACCACCGACGCCCGCCCCGAGGACGTACTGAAGATCGTCCGTCCGTGGGCCGACGCCGTGTGGGAGGTCGGGATCGCCTTCGGGACGGTCGGTTCCCAGAAGGACGGCTACCTCATCGAGGTCACCACGTACCGCTCGGAGGCGTACGACCGGACCTCGCGCAAGCCCGAGGTCTCCTACGGCGACTCCATCGACGAGGACCTCGTCCGGCGTGACTTCACCGTCAACGCGATGGCCGTGGCCCTGCCGGAGAAGACCTTCATCGACCCGTACGGCGGCCTGGAGGACCTCGCCGCCCGGGTGCTGCGCACTCCCGGCACGCCGGAGGAGTCCTTCTCCGACGACCCGCTGCGGATGATGCGGGCCGCGCGCTTCGCCGCGCAGCTGGACTTCGAGGTCGCCCCCGAGGTCGTCACGGCGATGAAGGAGATGTCCGGCCGGCTCGAGATCGTCTCCGCCGAGCGGATCCGTGAGGAGCTGAACAAGCTGCTGCTCTCGGCGCACCCCAGGAAGGGCCTCGGTCTCCTCGTGGACACGGGTCTCGCCGAGCACGTGCTGCCCGAGCTGCCCGCGCTGCGTCTGGAGAGCGACGAGCACCACCGGCACAAGGACGTCTACGAGCACTCGCTGACCGTGCTCGACCAGGCGATCGATCTGGAGGAGGACGGCCCCGACCTGGTGCTGCGCCTCGCGGCCCTGCTCCACGACATCGGGAAGCCGCGTACGCGCCGCTTCGAGAAGGACGGTCGCGTCTCCTTCCACCACCACGAGGTGGTCGGCGCGAAGATGACCAAGAAGCGCATGACCGCGCTCAAGTACTCCAACGAGATGATCAAGGACGTCTCGCGGCTGGTCGAGCTCCACCTCCGGTTCCACGGTTACGGGGACGGCGAGTGGACCGACTCGGCGGTGCGCCGCTACGTCCGCGACGCGGGACCGCTGCTCTCGCGCCTGCACAAGCTGACCCGCTCGGACTGCACCACGCGCAACAAGCGCAAGGCGGCGGCGCTCTCCCGTACGTACGACGGTCTGGAGACGCGGATCGCCCAGCTCCAGGAGCAGGAGGAGCTGGACGCGATCCGTCCCGACCTGGACGGCAACCAGATCCAGGAGATCCTCGACATCGGACCCGGCCCGGCCATCGGCCAGGCCTACAAGTTCCTGCTTGAGCTCCGCCTGGAGAACGGACCGATGGAGCACGACCAGGCGGTCGCCGCGCTCAAGGAGTGGTGGGCGGCGCGGAGCTGAGCCGTACCGCGTGGGCGGGCCGCTGTTTCACGTGAAACAGCGCCTCGCTCCCGCCCGGCAGGGGTGGTGTTTCACGTGAAACATCACCCCTTCATGCGCTCCGCCCGCAGCGTCAGGGAGATCGCCGCGTAGATCACGGCCACCAGGCCGACCAGGAGCGGGGAGCGGCCGTCGGGTGGCAGCATCAGGGCGGCGACACCGGCCGCGCTGACGAAGGCGACGTTGAAGAGCACGTCGTAGAGCGAGAAGACCCGTCCCCGGTAGGCGTCGTCGACGGCGGTCTGCACCACCGTGTCCGTCGCGATCTTGGCGCCCTGGGTGATCAGCCCCAGGACGAAGGCGGCGACGAGGAACGGCACCGGGGCGAAGGTCAGCCCGAGGGCCGGTTCGACGACGGCGGCCACCGCCGTGCAGAGGGTCATCCAGCCGAAGGGGCCGAGCCGGCCCACCCCCCAGGGGGAGAGCACGGCGGCCGCGAAGAAGCCCGCGCCCGAGGCGGCGACGGCGAGACCGAGGAGGCCGAGGCCCTCGTCGTCCGTGGAGCTCCAGGAATAGCGGCAGAGCATGAGCACGGTGACGAGCAGGGCGCCGTAACAGAAGCGCATGAGCCCCACCGCGAGGAGCGCCCGTGCGGCGGGCCGGCGCTCGGCGAGATGGCGGAGCCCCTGGACCAGCCCGCGGGCCGTCGAGACCAGCGCGGAGCCGAGCCGCTGGGGGGCGAGGCCGGGCTCCGGCCCCAGGAGCTCCCGGGGCATCCGCAGGGAGGCCAGGGCGGAGCAGAGGTAGAGCAGGGCGCCGAAGGCCACCACGACCGCGTCGGAGTCGTCGGCGATCAGCCGGACCCCGAACGCGAGACCGCCTCCCAGCGTGGCGGCGAGGGTGCCCGCGGTCGGTGAGAGCGAGTTCGCCACGACCAGGCGCTCCTCGTCGACGACCCTGGGCAGCGAGGCCGAGAGGCCCGCGAGGACGAAGCGGTTGACCGCCGTGACGGAGAGCGCCGAGGCGTAGAAGAGCCAGTCGGGCACGGCGGCGAGGACGAGCACGGCGGTCCCGCAGGCGAGCAGGGCGCGCAGCAGGTTCCCGTACAGGAAGACCTGGCGGCGCTGCCAGCGGTCGAGGAGCACGCCGGCGAAGGGCCCGACGAGGGAGTACGGGAGCAGGAGCACGGCCATGGCCGAGGCGATGGCGGCGGGGGAGGTCTGTTTCTCGGGGGAGAAGACGACGTACGTGGCCAGGGCCACCTGATAGACGCCGTCGGCGCACTGGGAGAGCAGCCGTACGGCGAGCAGGCGGCGGAAGTTCGTCAGGCGCAGGAGTACGCGCAGATCACGTACGACGGACATGGCAGCAAGACTCACATACGAAGAGGGCCCCCGGGCAGTGCCTCGGGGACCCTCTTCGACAAGCGTGCGGCGCTTTAGCGCTCGACCTCACCCTTGATGAACTTCTCGACGTTGGCCAGGGCCTCGTCGTCGAAGTACTGCACCGGCGGGGACTTCATGAAGTACGAGGACGCGGAGAGGATCGGGCCGCCGATGCCGCGGTCCTTGGCGATCTTCGCGGCGCGCAGGGCGTCGATGATGACACCCGCGGAGTTCGGGGAGTCCCAGACCTCGAGCTTGTACTCCAGGTTCAGCGGAACGTCACCGAAGGCGCGGCCCTCAAGGCGGACGTACGCCCACTTGCGGTCGTCCAGCCACGCCACGTAGTCCGACGGGCCGATGTGGACGTTCTTCTCGCCCAGCTCGCGGTCGGGGATCTGCGAGGTGACGGCCTGCGTCTTCGAGATCTTCTTGGACTCGAGGCGCTCGCGCTCGAGCATGTTCTTGAAGTCCATGTTGCCGCCGACGTTGAGCTGCATGGTGCGCTCGAGACGGACACCGCGGTCCTCGAACAGCTTGGCCATCACGCGGTGCGTGATGGTCGCGCCGACCTGCGACTTGATGTCGTCGCCGACGATCGGGACACCGGCCTCGGTGAACTTGTCGGCCCACTCCTTGGTGCCGGCGATGAAGACCGGGAGGGCGTTGACGAACGCGACCTTGGCGTCGATGGCGCACTGCGCGTAGAACTTCGCGGCGGCCTCGGAACCGACGGGCAGGTAGCAGACGAGAACGTCGACCTGGCGGTCCTTGAGGATCTGGACGACGTCCACCGGCTCCTCGGCGGACTCCTCGATGGTCTGGCGGTAGTACTTGCCGAGACCGTCGAGCGTGTGACCGCGCTGGACCGTGACGCCCGCGTTCGGGACGTCGCAGATCTTGATGGTGTTGTTCTCGCTGGCGCCGATGGCGTCGGAGAGGTCGAGGCCGACCTTCTTCGCGTCGACGTCGAAGGCGGCGACGAACTCGACGTCACCGACGTGGTAGTCGCCGAACTGGACGTGCATCAGGCCGGGCACCTTGGTCGCCGGGTCGGCGTCCTTGTAGTACTCGACGCCCTGCACCAGCGAGGCGGCGCAGTTGCCCACGCCGACGATGGCTACGCGAACCGAACCCATTCCGGTTGCTCCCTGTTGTGAGGTTGGAAGTCCTGCTGTGCGCAGGGCTTCACTTGGCGGTGTCGTCGGACGGATCCGGCCGGGTACTGCCCCCGTGCCGGGGCAGGCCGCCCGTTTCTCCAGAATCGTTGTCGTGCAGAGCGGGGGCGTCGGGGCCGGATCGCTGATCCCGCCCTGCCCGCTCGCTCTCGATGAGCTCGTTCAGCCAGCGCACTTCGCGCTCCACGGACTCCATACCGTGGCGCTGCAGCTCAAGCGTGTAGTCGTCGAGGCGCTCGCGGGTCCGGGACAGGGAAGCGCGCATCTTCTCCAGGCGCTCTTCCAGCCGGCTGCGGCGGCCCTCCAGGACGCGCATCCGCACTTCGCGTTCGGTCTGGCCGAAGAAGGCGAAGCGGGCGGCGAAGTGCTCGTCCTCCCAGGAGTCCGGGCCCGTGTGGGAGAGGAGCTCCTCGAAGTGGTCCTTACCTGCCGGCGTCAACCGGTAGACGATCTTGGCCCGGCGTCCTGCGAGTGAAGCGGCCAGGGCCTCCTCGGGTGCGCTGCCCGGCTCCTCGATCAACCAGCCGTTGGCGACCAGCGTCTTGAGGCAGGGGTACAGCGTCCCGTAGCTGAACGCCCGGAAGACGCCCAGCGAGGTGTTGAGGCGCTTCCGCAGTTCGTACCCGTGCATGGGGGCCTCGCGGAGCAGGCCGAGAACGGCGAACTCGAGGATGCCTGAGCGCCTGCTCATCCGTCGCCTCCTCCGCTTCCCCGGCCCTTATGCCGTGCTGATGTATCGACTCGATACATCAGCACGATAGAACGGCCACCCTGTCTCGACAAGCGGGACCGCCGTGACCGGCGTCACATCGTCAATTCACAGGGATCGACTTGCCTGATTTGGGCGGAAGTCCGGCTCTCCGTGGGTTTTGGCCGTGCGTAGTCTGTGCGGCATGCAGACCACCGGGAACCGAGCGATGCCGTGGGGCGTCAGTGCTGCGGGTGACCGGCTGCGGTACGGATGGGCCTCCGATGGGGTGCCGTACGTGCACATTTCGGGGGGACCGGAACTCAACTGCCGCTTCCAGGCGTACGCGCCTGCCCGAGGAGTAGTCGTTCGATGAGCGAGCATCGTCGCAAAATGCCGCCGCAGCAGCCGCCGACGGGTGGGCGCGCGGCGGCACGGCGCGCTGCCCAGCAGCCGATGGGCCGCAGGCCGGCCCCGGTCCATGACGTCGGTACGGGGGCCCCTTCGGCCTCGTACGGGCCACCTTCTTCCCACGGGGAGGAGGAGCGCCCCTACGGCGGCCGCGCGGAGGCCCGTAGAGCCGCCCAGCGCGGCAGCCGCCGCAAGGGCGCCGACAACGGTCCCGGAGGCCCCGGTGGTCCCGGCGGCGGCCGGCGCGGAGGCGGCGGTGGCGGCGGGCGCGGGAGCGGTCCGGGGCGCGGCTCCGGCGGTCGCCCGCCGGGCAAGAAGCGGATCATCGACTACCCGCGCTACGGCAAGTACGGGTGGCGGCGCTGGGTGCCCTCGTGGAAGCTCGTGTCGGGCACGTTCCTCTTCTTCGTGGCCAGCCTGATGGGCGCGGCCGCGTTCGCGTACTCGAAGGTGGAGATTCCGAACGAGGCGGACACGGCGACCTCGCAGAACAACATCTACTACTGGGCCGACAAGACCCGGATGGTCGCGACGGGCAGTGGCGCCAACCGCCAGATCGTTCCCATCGCGCAGATCCCCATGGCGATGCAGAACGCCGTGATCTCCGCGGAGAACAAGACCTTCCGGACCGACTCCGGAATCGACCCGATGGGCATCGCCCGCGCCGTGTGGAACATGGCCAAGGGCGGCGAGACCCAGGGTGGCTCGACCATCACCCAGCAGTACGTGAAGAACAACCGCCTGGACGACCAGTCGCAGACGGTGACCCGGAAGGTGAAGGAACTCTTCATCTCCATGAAGGTCGGCAACGAGGTCGAGAAGCCCGACATCATGGCCGGCTACCTGAACACGTCGTACTACGGACGCGGCGCGTACGGCATCCAGGCCGCGGCCCGCGCGTACTTCAACAAGGACGCCAAGGACCTCAACCCCAGCGAGTGCGCGCTGCTCGCCTCGGTGCTGAAGGGCGCGACGTACTACGACCCCGCCGGCTACCCCGAGATCGACCCCCGGGCCACGGCCGAGGCGAACACCGAGCGCGCCACCAAGCGGTGGAAGTGGATCCTCGACGAGATGCAGAAGGACGGGCATCTCACGGCCGCCGAGCGGGCGAAGTACACCACCTTCCCCAAGGTGAAGAAGCCCGGCCAGAGCGCCAACCTGGGCGGTCAGATCGGCTACCTGGTCAGGACCGCCAACGCCAACATCAAGACCCAGTTCGGCATCAGCGTGCAGGACCTGGACCGCGGCGGCTACGAGATCTTCACCACCTTCGAGAAGGACAAGGTGAACACGCTCGAGAAGTCGGTCAAGAAGATCCTCGACAACAAGATCGACCCGAAGAAGCGCCCCGAGGACGACACCCACGTCCAGTTCGGCGGTGCCTCCGTCGACACGACGACCGGCAAGATCGTCGCTCTCTACGGTGGCCCCGACGCCACCAAGCACTTCACCAACAACGCCGACGCCACCGGCGCCATGGTCGGATCGACGTTCAAGCCCTTCGTGCTCGCCGCCGCGATGAAGTACGGCGTCCGGGACCCGAAGCTCGGTCCCGTCCAGGACGAGTCCAGCCGCAAGATCCTGGACCCGGACAAGAGCCGTTACAACGGCAAGGACGAGCTGGTGATCCGGAAGTACAACGGTGACATCTGGCTCGACGGCAGCGGCAAGGAGTGGAAGCAGAGCAACGACGAGGACGCCAGCTACGGCGGCATCTCGCTGCGCAAGGCCATGATCCGCTCCGCCAACTCGCCGTACGTGCAGCTCGGCATGGACATCGGCATCGACAAGGTCCGCCAGGCCGCGACGGAAGCCGGCCTGCTGGAGAACTCGCTGGTCCAGGGCGAGGTGCCCTCGTTCTCCCTCGGTATCTCCAGCCCCAGCACCATCCGCATGGCCGGTGCCTACTCGACCTTCGCCAACGGGGGCAAGCAGAACGACCCCTACTCGGTGGAGACCGTCAAGAAGGAGGGCGTCGTCATCAAGAAGCACGAGATGGCGACCAAGCAGCCCTTCACGCCGGCGATCGCGAGCCAGGTCACCGACGTGCTCCGGGACGTCGTGGACGACCCCCAGGGCACCGGTACGAAGGCACGTATCCCGGGCCGCGCCGTGGCCGGCAAGACGGGTACGACCGACGACAACATGTCGGCCTGGTTCGTGGGCTACACCGCGCAGCTGGCGACCGCGATCGACATGTACCGGTACGACGACGACGACACGAAGAAGGACCGCAAGTTCGAGGACATGTACGGCACCGGCGGCCAGGAGAAGATCCACGGTTCGTCGTTCCCGTCGCGGATCTGGCAGGACTACATGTCGCAGGCCGTCGAGGGCATGCCGCTCGTGAAGTTCCCGGAGCCGATGGACATCGAGAACGCCGAGCCCGTCTTCGGCGGTGGCGCCACCAGCCCGACGCCGACGCCGACGGACTCGCCGACTCCCACCGACTCGATGTCGCCTTCGACGACCCCGCCGACCACCCCGACCACGACTCCCCCGGCGACCAGGACCCCGAAGCCGGGCAAGACGACCTGCAGCGTCTGGGACCTGGACTGCAACAACACGGGGAATCCGGGAGGCAACACCGGTCAGCCCACGACGACTCCGCCCACCGACACGGAGACGCCGACCGATCCCGCGACCGACAACGGCAACGGGAACGGCAAACCCGGCGGCGGGTTCTGGACCCCCTGATCCGTCCGCCGGGCACACCGGCCAGGGCCGTCGCGTCCGCTCCGTACCTTCCGTACGGAACGGCCGCGGCGGCCCTCGCCGTTTTCACGGGGACGTACGGCAGGATGTCCCCCATGCCGAGCCTCCAGAAGACGAGCGCGCCGCAGGACCGGCCTCCGGGCCGCCCGCGGACGGTCATCCCCACCCACCGGGACAAGGTGGCCGCAGCGGGCAGCGAACTGATCGGCGGCCCCTACGGGCGCCGGGCGCTGTCCGGCACCGGGCAGCTCACGCCGGTGCGGGTGATCGCCCTCGTGGCCATCGGCATGTTCGCCCTCGGCATGGTCCAGAAGCTGCCCTGCTACAACTGGGCCTGGTTCCGCGGGACGACCTCCCAGTACACCCACGCCTGTTACTCCGACATCCCCCACCTCTTCTCGGGGCGGGGCTTCGCGGACGGGCTCGTGCCCTATTTCGACCGGCTGGGCGGCGACATACCGTTCCTGGAGTACCCGGTCCTGACGGGCCTGTTCATGGAGGTCGCCGCCTGGCTGGCGCCGGGCGGCGGCGACGCGGCCGAGAACGAGCGGGCGTTCTGGCTGGCCAACGCCGGCATGCTGATGGTCTGCGCGGCCGTCCTCGCGGTCTGTGTGGCCCGGACACATCGCGGCCGTCCGTGGGACGGGCTCCTGGTGGCCCTGGCGCCCTCGGTCGCGCTCACCGCCACGATCAACTGGGACATACTGGCCGTCGCGCTGACCGCCGCCGCCGTCCTGATGTGGTCGCGCGGCCGGCCGCTGGGCTTCGGCATCCTTCTCGGCCTGGCCACCGCCGCCAAGTTCTACCCGATACTGCTCCTCCTGCCCCTGCTGCTGCTCTGCGCACGGGCCGGGAAATGGCGGGAGTACGGGACCGCGGTGCTCGGCGCGTGCGGCGCTTGGCTGGCCGTGAACCTGCCCGTGATGCTGCTCGCGCCCGAGGGCTGGAAGCAGTTCTACCTGTTCAGCCGGGACCGGAACGTCGACTTCGGATCGGTCTGGCTGCTGGTCAGCCAGCGGACGGGGACGTCGATCCCGCCGGAGCGGGCCAACCTGTACGCGGTGCTGCTGCTGGCGGTGGCGGCGGTCGGCCTCGCGTTCCTGGCCTTCTCGGCCCCCCGCCGGCCCCGCTTCGCCCAGCTGGCCTTCCTGATCGTCGCCGCGTTCGTGCTGACCAACAAGGTCTACTCCCCGCAGTACGTCCTGTGGCTGGTGCCGCTCGCGGTGCTCGCCCGGCCCCGCTGGCGCGACTTCCTGGTCTGGCAGGCCTGCGAGGTCATGTACTTCCTCGGCATCTGGATGTACCTGGCCTTCACCAGCAGCGGCAACAAGCAGGGACTCCCGGTGGACGGCTACCAGTTCGCCATCGTCCTGCACCTGCTCGGCACCCTGTACCTGTGCGCGATGGTCGTACGGGACATCCTGGCGCCCGAGAAGGACCCCGTACGGCAGGACGGGGCCGACGACCCCTCGGGGGGTGTCCTGGACGGGGCTGAGGACGTCTTCGTGACGGGACGGGCCGCGCATCCGGCCCGGCACGCGGCCCCGGCCGTCGAGGAGGGGCAGCGCGTGCGCTGGGGCACCTCCGACGACCCGAACAACCCGTGGGGCGCCCCCGAGTAGACGGCCATACGACTCACCCCCCGGGAGCACCGCTCCCGGGGGGTGAGTCATGTGACGGCCGGTCGGCTCAGCGCTCGACGAGCCGGTCGAACTGCGTCGTGGTGTGGCGCAGATGGGCCACGAGCTCGTCGCCGACGCGGGGCTCCTCGGCGTCGGAGGGCACGAACAGGATCGACACCTGCATGTGCGGGGGCTCGGCGAACCAGCGCTGCTTCCCGGCCCACACGAAGGGCGAGAGGTTCCGGTTGACGGTGGCGAGACCGGCCCGGGCGACGCCCTTGGCGCGCGGCATGACGCCGTGCATCGCCTTGGGGGCCTCCAGACCCACGCCGTGCGAGGTGCCGCCGGCGACGACGACGAGCCAGCCGTCCGACGCGGCCTTCTGCTGGCGGTAGCCGAACCGGTCGCCCTTGGCCACCCGGGTCACGTCGAGGACCGCGCCCCGGTACTCGGTGGCCTCGTGGTCGCCCAGCCAGAGCCGGGTGCCGATCCGGGCGCGGAAGCGGGTCTGCGGGAACTGCTGCTGGAGCCGGGCCTGCTCGTCGGCCCGCAGGTGGCTCACGAACATGGTGTGCAGCGGAAGCCGGGCGGCCCGCAGGCGGTCCATCCAGGCGATGACCTCCTCGACCGCGTCCGTGCCGTCGGGGCGGTCCAGGGGCAGGTGGAGGGCGAAGCCTTCGAGGCGGACGTCCTCGATGGCCGAGTGGAGCTGCTGGAGCTCCTCCTCGTGGACGCCGTGCCGCTTCATCGAGCTCATGCACTCGATCACGACCCGGGCGCCCACCAGGGCCCGGACGCCGTCCACGGACGACACCGAGCGGATCACGCGGTCGGGCAGCGGAACCGGTTCCTCACCCCGCCGGAAGGGGGTGAGGACCAGCAGGTCGCCGCCGAACCAGTCCTTGATCTTCGCGGCCTCGTACGTGGTGCCCACGGCCAGCATGTCGGAGCCGAACCGGGCCGCCTCGTCCGCGAGGCGCTCGTGTCCGAAGCCGTATCCGTTGCCCTTGCAGACCGGGATGAGACCGGGGAACTGGTCGATCACGCTCTTCTGGTGCGCGCGCCAGCGAGCGGTGTCGACGTAGAGGGAGAGCGCCATGGCCGGCCCGGAACCTTTCTGGTGGCAGCGGTGTATCAAAGATGTGTACGAGACTACGAAAGCCTACGGAACGGTCAGCGGCGCGACATGTAGATGTCGAGAGCCTTGTGGAGCAGCTTGTTCAGCGGGAAGTCCCACTCGCCGACGTACTCGACGGCCTCGCCGCCGGTGCCCACCTTGAACTGGATGAGACCGAAGAGGTGGTCGGTCTCGTCCAGCGAGTCCGAGATGCCGCGCAGGTCGTAGACGGTCGCGCCCATCGCGTACGCGTCGCGCAGCATCCGCCACTGCATCGCGTTCGAGGGCCGGACCTCACGGCCGATGTTGTCCGAGGCGCCGTAGGAGTACCAGACGTGGCCGCCGACGACGAGCATGGTCGCCGCGGAGAGGTTCACGCCGTTGTGGCGGGCGAAGTAGAGCCGCATGCGGTTGGGGTCCTCGCTGTTGAGGACGGTCCACATGCGCTGGAAGTACGAGAGCGGGCGCGGCCGGAAGTGGTCGCGGACGGCCGTGATCTCGTAGAGCCGCTGCCACTCGGCCAGGTCCTCGTAGCCGCCCTGGACGACCTCGACGCCGGCCTTCTCGGCCTTCTTGATGTTGCGGCGCCACAGCTGGTTGAAGCCCTTGAGGACGTCGTCGAGCGAGCGGTTGGCGAGCGGGACCTGGAAGACGTAGCGGGGCTGGACGTCGCCGAAGCCGGCGCCGCCGTCCTCGCCCTGCTGCCAGCCCATCTTCCGCAGCCGGTCCGCGACCTCGAAGGCCCGCGGCTCGATGTGGGTGGCCTCGACGTCCTTCAGGCGCTTGACGTCCGGGTCCTGGATGCCGGCCTTGATGGCGGCCGAGTCCCAGCGCCGGATGACGACCGGCGGGCCCATCTTCACGGAGAAGGCGCCCTGCTGCTTGAGGTGCGCCAGCATCGGCTGCAGCCAGTCGTCGAGGTTGGGCGCGTACCAGTTGATGACCGGGCCCTCGGGCAGGTACGCGAGGTAGCGCTTGATCTTCGGGAGCTGGCGGTAGAGCACCAGGCCGGCGCCGACGAGCTCGCCGGACTTGTCGAACCAGCCGAGGTTCTCCGAGCGCCACTCGGTCTTCACATCAGCCCACGCCGGGACCTGGCAGTGGCTCGCCGCGGGCTGGCTCTGGATGAATGCCAGATGCTGCTCACGGCTGATGGTCCTCAGGGTCAGGCTCATGCGGGGCGCTCCTCGGCAGGTGTGTCCCCATCGGTCAGGGGCTCCGGCTCTCGCGCCGAAGCCTACTGTGACCGGGGAGCGCCCCGAATGGGTGTGTGTGCCCTGACGTGGTGCCGGGCTCAGCCGATGACGCCTCCGAAGAGCCCGCCGTGGGCCATGCCGAGGAAGAAGCCCACCGCCGACGCGCCGAGTCCGACGATCAGGGCGAAGCGCTCGCGGGTGGTCACGGAGATGAACTGTCCGTAGGCACCGGTCAGGATGCCGATCAGGCCCGACCAGGAACTCAGCAGATGGAGGTTGTGGAACTGCGCGGTGACGAAGGCGAGGACACCCAGGACGAGTGTCACGCCGACCAGGGTGTCCTGGAGCGGGTGGGGCTTGCCGTCGGTCGCGAAGAGGGAGTGGCCGGGGTCGGGTCGCATTGCCTGTGCCATGGGGCACCTCCTGGCGTGCTGCCGGAAGGCGGCGCATCGTAGCGCCGCCGACATCCGTTGTGTACAGATTGCGTCCCCTCACCGGAGAATTTCAACCGCAGGCCGATGTGCGGGTACTCTGTACAGCTGCGCCGGTGTCTGCCCAGGTCCCTCCGGGATCCCCGACGGCCTTCTCGCTCGACGAGGGGGACTGTCAGTGGTGGCGGATACCGTTGCTTACGCATCACGACCCTCCTGCCACGGAACGACCGTGGCCGCTGAGTCCAAAGGAGGTGGGTTCCACATGCGTCACTACGAGGTGATGGTCATCCTCGACCCCGATCTGGAGGAGCGCGCTGTCGCCCCCCTGATCGAGAACTTCCTCTCCGTCGTCCGTGAGGGCAACGGAAAGGTCGAGAAGGTCGACACCTGGGGCCGTCGTCGTCTCTCGTACGAGATCAAGAAGAAGCCCGAGGGCATCTACTCGGTCATCGACCTGCAGGCCGAGCCTGCGGTCGTCAAGGAGCTCGACCGCCAGATGAACCTGAACGAGTCGGTCCTCCGGACCAAGGTCCTCCGTCCCGAGACCCACTGAGCTTCTAGCTCAGAGGTCATCGGGTCCGAGTAGCAACAAAGCAGCCAGAAGCAAACCCGCCGAGAGGTTCCCCCATGGCAGGCGAGACCGTCATCACGGTCGTCGGCAATCTTGTCGACGACCCCGAGCTGCGCTTCACCCCGTCCGGTGCGGCGGTCGCGAAGTTCCGTATCGCGTCCACCCCCCGCACCTTCGACCGTCAGACCAATGAGTGGAAGGACGGCGAGAGCCTGTTCCTGACCTGCTCGGTCTGGCGTCAGGCGGCGGAGAACGTCGCCGAGTCGCTTCAGCGAGGCATGCGCGTCGTCGTGCAGGGCCGGCTGAAGCAGCGGTCCTACGAGGACCGTGAGGGCGTCAAGCGCACGGTCTACGAGCTGGACGTCGAGGAAGTCGGCCCCAGCCTCAAGAACGCCACGGCCAAGGTCACCAAGACCACCGGTCGCGGTGGCCAGGGTGGATACGGCGGCGGCGGCCAGCAGGCCGGCGGCGGTGGCGGCTGGGGTGGCAACTCCGGCGGAGCCCAGCAGGGTGGTGGCGGTGCTCCCGCCGACGACCCGTGGGCGACCGGCGGCGGTGCTCCCTCCGGCGGCCAGCAGCAGGGCGGCGGAGGCGGCTGGGGTGGAAACTCCGGCGGCGGCTACTCGGACGAGCCCCCCTTCTAGGCCTCGCCTGGAAGCAGCTCGTACCCCCACTTCTTGATCACACAGGAGAAACACCATGGCGAAGCCGCCTGTGCGCAAGCCTAAGAAGAAGGTCTGCGCGTTCTGCAAGGACAAGACCGCTTACGTGGACTACAAGGACACGAACATGCTGCGGAAGTTCATTTCCGACCGCGGCAAGATCCGTGCCCGCCGCGTTACCGGCAACTGCACGCAGCACCAGCGTGACGTCGCCACGGCCGTGAAGAACAGCCGTGAGATGGCGCTGCTGCCCTACACGTCCACCGCGCGATAAGGGAAGGGTGACCGAAAAATGAAGATCATCCTCACCCACGAGGTCTCCGGCCTCGGTGCCGCTGGCGACGTCGTCGACGTCAAGGACGGCTACGCTCGCAACTACCTGGTCCCGCGTGGTTTCGCGATCCGCTGGACCAAGGGTGGCGAGAAGGACGTGGCGCAGATCCGCCGCGCCCGCAAGATCCACGAGATCGCGACCATCGAGCAGGCCAACGAGATCAAGGCCCAGCTCGAGGGCACGAAGGTGCGCCTGGCCGTTCGCTCCGGCGACGCCGGCCGTCTCTTCGGCTCCGTGACCCCGGCCGACATCGCCTCGGCGATCAAGTCCGCGGGTGGCCCCGACGTCGACAAGCGTCGCGTCGAGCTCGGTTCGCCGATCAAGACCCTGGGCTCGCACCAGGTGTCCGTGCGACTGCACGCCGACGTTGCCGCGAAGCTCGGCGTCGAGATCGTCGCCGCGTAACGCTGCCGCCGGCGCATTGCGCTGAGCAGTGAGGAAGGGCCGCACCCCTCGGGGTACGGCCCTTCCGCTGTTTCACGTGAAACGTTCAGCGCGTGGCGCCCGTGACGATCCAGCGGCCGGAGCGGGTGCGCAGCCAGAGCGTCAGCATCCGCACCGTCATCATCAGCGTCATCGCCCACCAGAGGGCGGTCAGGCCTCCGCCGAGTGCCGGGATCAGCAGGGCGACCGGGGCGAAGACGGCCAGGGTCAGCAGCATGGCCCAGGCCAGGTAGGGGCCGTCTCCCGCACCCATCAGCACGCCGTCGAGGACGAAGACGACTCCTGAGATCGGCTGGGAGAGCGCGACCACCAGCAAGGCAGGCAACAGGGTGTCCTGGACCGTGGTGTCGCTGGTGAAGAGCGGGACGAACAGGGGCCGCGCGATGATGACCAGTGCGCCGAGGACCACGCCGGAGACCACGCCCCACTGGACCATGCGGCGGCAGACCTGGCGGGCGCCCTGGGCGTCGTCCGCGCCGAGATAGCGGCCGATGATGGCCTGGCCGGCGATGGCGATCGCGTCGAGGGCGAAGGCCATGAGGCTCCACAGGGACAGGATGATCTGGTGGGCGGCGACCTCGGCATCGCCCAGCCGGGCGGCGACGGCCGTCGCGATCATCAGCACGGCGCGGAGCGAGAGCGTGCGGACGAGCAGGGGGGCGCCGGCCTGCGCGGAGGCGCGGATGCCGGCCGCGTCGGGGCGGAGGGAGGCTCCGTGGCGGCGCGCGCCCCGCACGACCACGACGAGGTAGACGGCGGCCATGCCGTACTGGGCGATGACCGTGCCCCAGGCGGAGCCCGCGATGCCCAGACCGGCTCCGTAGACCAGCCCGAGGTTGAGCGCGGCGTTGGTCGCGAAGCCTCCGATGGCCACGTAGAGCGGTGTACGGGTGTCCTGGAGGCCGCGCAGGACGCCGGTGGCCGCCAGGACGACCAGCATCGCGGGGATCCCGAGGCTGGAGATCCTGAGGTAGGTGATCGCGTAGGGCGCGGCGGTGTCGGAGGCCCCGAAGACGTCGACGAGCCAGGGCGCGCTGGGGAGGGTCAGGGCGACGACGGCGGCGCCGAGCAGCAGCGCGAGCCAGATGCCGTCCATGCCCTGCCGGATGGCGGCCGGGAGGTCGCCCGCGCCGACGCGCCGAGAAACGGCGGCGGTGGTGGCGTAGGCGAGGAAGACGAAGACGCTGACGGCGGTGGAGAGCAGGGCGGCGGCGATCGCCAGGCCCGCGAGCTGGGGTGTGCCGAGGTGGCCGACGATGGCGCTGTCGACCATGAGGAAGAGCGGTTCGGCGACCAGTGCGCCGAACGCCGGCAGGGCGAGGGAGACGATCTCGCGGTCGTGCTGTCGACGGACGGCCTTGGAGGTCACGGGGGCCTGGGTCATGAGCTCAATCTAATCTTCCACAGGTAAGCGACGCAACGCATCTGGGGTCCTTACTTCGCGAGCCTGTGGGGCTTCGGGTGTGGGCCGTTTGTTCTGATCTTGATCCAGGGCGAGAACTTTTTCTCCCCCACAGCCCGTGGATGGAGAAACTGCAGGTCAGATGGGTGAGCCGGAGGGGGCTATGAGTTTGTCCACATGGCTGTCCCCCGATCCGTGCACAGGATCCGGGGAGTTCTCCACAGCATCTGGGCCTTCACCCACAGGGCCTGTGGATAACCAGATTGGCTGACGCTCCCCGCGGGCCTACCGTGGTTCGGCGCCCGACGCGCCAGAAGCGGTCGCAAAGCCACTCGTTGATCAAGCCCGTGGCGTAAGAAAGAGTGGCAGGGCGAGGTCCGCGGAGCGGACGGGAGGAGGTGCTTGGTGAGCATGACCGAGCCCATGGACGACCCTTGGGCCGACAGCGGACCGAGTGACCGGCTGCCCACCCGTACCCGCGGTGAAGGACGCGGCGAAGGACGTGGCCGCGGGCGCGGCCGGGACGACCAGCACGAGCGCGGCAGCGACGGACCCTGGGACGGCGGCCTCAACGGCTTCGAGCGCGTCCCCCCGCAGGACCTCGACGCCGAGCAGTCCGTGCTCGGCGGCATGCTGCTCTCCAAGGACGCCATCGCGGACGTCGTGGAGATCATCAAGGGCAACGACTTCTACAAGCCCGCCCACGAGACCGTCTACGCGGCGATCCTCGACCTCTACGCCAAGGGCGAGCCCGCCGACCCGATCACGGTCGGCGCCGAGCTCACCAAGCGCGGCGAGATCACCCGCGTCGGCGGCGCCTCCTACCTCCACACCCTGGTCCAGTCGGTACCGACCGCGGCCAACGCCTCGTACTACGCGGAGATCGTCCACGAGCGCGCCGTCCTGCGACGCCTCGTGGAGGCCGGCACCAAGATCACGCAGATGGGCTACGCGGCCGACGGCGACGTCGACGAGATCGTGAACTCCGCGCAGGCCGAGATCTACGCGGTCACCGAGCAGCGCACCACCGAGGACTACCTGCCGCTCGGCGACATCATGGAGGGGGCGCTCGACGAGATCGAGGCGATCGGCTCCCGCAGCGGCGAGATGACCGGTGTGCCCACCGGCTTCACCGACCTCGACTCGCTCACCAACGGTCTGCACCCCGGCCAGATGATCATCATCGCGGCCCGTCCCGCCATGGGTAAGTCGACCCTCGCCCTGGACTTCGCCCGGGCGGCGTCCATCAAGCACAACCTGCCCAGCGTCATCTTCTCCCTCGAAATGGGCCGCAACGAGATCGCGATGCGTCTGCTCTCGGCCGAGGCGCGCGTCGCGCTCCACCACATGCGCTCCGGCACGATGACCGACGAGGACTGGACGCGACTCGCCCGCCGCATGCCCGACGTCTCCCAGGCCCCGCTCTACATCGACGACTCGCCGAACCTGTCGATGATGGAGATCCGCGCCAAGTGCCGCCGGCTCAAGCAGCGCAACGGCCTCAAGCTCGTCATCATCGACTACCTGCAGCTCATGCAGTCCGGTGGCTCCAAGCGGCAGGAGAGCCGCCAGCAAGAGGTCTCCGACATGTCGCGAAACCTCAAGCTCCTCGCCAAGGAGCTGGAGCTCCCGGTCATCGCGCTCTCCCAGCTGAACCGTGGCCCCGAGCAGCGCACCGACAAGAAGCCGATGGTCTCCGACCTCCGAGAGTCGGGCTCGATCGAGCAGGACGCCGACATGGTCATCCTGTTGCACCGCGAGGACGCCTACGAGAAGGAGTCTCCGCGCGCCGGCGAGGCTGACATCATCGTGGGCAAGCACCGTAACGGTCCGACGGCCACGATCACGGTGGCCTTCCAGGGCCACTACTCCCGCTTCGTCGACATGGCACAGACCTGATCGGAGCACCGCGCCCCGGGAAGCTTCGTATGTGACAGGGCGTTGGATCGTTCCGTGACGACATCTTTCGAAGCTTTGCTGCCCGGTACCGAACGCGCTCTGCTGCACCGTGTGGCGGTGGCCCAGGCGGAAGGGCGGGCGCCGGCCCTCGTGGGGGCGGTGGTCCGCGAAGGCGCGGTGGTCTGGAGCGGGGCGCGCAGCTGCGTGGACGGGCACGCGCCGGACGCCGACACGCAGTTCAGGATCGGCTCGATCACCAAGGTGTTCACGGCCGTCCTGGTGCTGCGGCTGCGGGACGAGGGGCTCATCGGGCTCGATGATCCGCTGGAACGGCACCTCAAGGGGACGGCCGCCGGCGAGGTGACGATCGCTCAACTCCTCGGCCACAGCAGCGGCCTCGCCGCCGAGACGCCCGGAGCGTGGTGGGAGCGGTCGTCCGCGGAGCTGCGGCCGGAGCTCGCCGACGTGCTGGGGGAGAAGCCGTTCCTCCGGGCCCCGGGGCGCCGTCATCACTACTCCAACCCCGGTTACACGCTGCTCGGTTCGCTCGTCGAGGCGGTGCGCGGAGTGACCTGGGAGGAGGCGCTGCGGCGCGAGATCCTGGAGCCGCTGGGGATGGACCGGACGACGCTCGATCCCGTCGCCCCGCACGCGGGTGGCTGGGCGGTGCACCCCTGGGCCGACGTGATGCTGCCCGAACCGTCCGAGGACCTGGGGCTCATGGCTCCGGCCGGTCAGCTCTGGTCGACCGCCGCGGACCTGGGCCGGTTCGCCGCGTTCCTCGCGGCGGGCGACGAGCGGGTGCTCGGTGCGGCCACCGTGGCGGAGATGCGCGCGCCCGCGGCGGCCGTCGGCGAGGGTGACTGGGAGGGGAGCTACGGGCTCGGACTCCAGCTCCTGAACAAGGACGGCCGGACCCTGATCGGCCACACCGGCTCGCTCCCCGGCTTCGTCGCGTGTCTCTGGGTGAGCGTCGAGGACGGCCTGGCCGGTATCGCCCTCGCCAATGCCACCTCGGGGGTGCCGATCGCCGCCGTGGCCGCCGATCTCGTACGGATCGTGGCGGAGGCCGAGCCGAGGTTCCCGCAGCCGTGGCGCCCGCTGCCGGAGGCCGAGGTCGACCAGGAGCTCCTGTCGCTCACCGGGCCCTGGTACTGGGGGACGTACTCCTATGGGCTGCGGCTCGGTCCCGAGCGGAGCGTGGTGCTCGAACCCCTGCGGGGCATCGGCCGGCGGGCCCGCTTCCGCGCGCTGCCCGAGGGCGGCTGGGTCGGGCTGAACGGCTACTACGAGGGGGAGACGCTCCGGGTGGTACGGCGCGAGGACGGCAGCGTGAGCCATCTCGACCTCGGCTCGTTCGTCTTCACGCGGGAGCCGTACGCACCGGAGGACGCGGTGCCCGGCGGTGTCGACGAGGCGGGCTGGCGCGGCCTCTGAGCCCTCCGGCCGGCTGTTTCACGTGAAATAGCCGGCCGGGCCACCTGCGGCGCGCCCCGGGAAGGCGGTCGCGTGAGGCCACCTGCGGGCGCGTTCCGGGCAGGCGCCGTGCGCCACGTGCGGTCTGCCTCAGAGGCTCTTCTTGAAGCCCACGTGGGAGGCCTCGAAGCCGAGCCGCTCGTAGAAGCGGTGGGCGTCGGTGCGGGTGACGTCGGAGGTCAGCTGTACCAGCCGGCAGTCCTGACGGCCGGATTCTTCGACGGCCCACTCGATGAGCTGCGTCCCGAGGCCGCTGCCGCGCTCGTCGGCGTGGATGCGGACGCCCTCGATCACCGAGCGGGTGGTGCCCCGGCGGGAGAGCCCCGGGATCACCGTGAGCTGGAGGGTCCCGACGACCTTCTCGCCCCGGACGGCCACGACGACATGCTGGTGGGGGTCGTTCGCGAGGCGCTCGAAGGCCGTGAGGTAGGGGGCGAGGTCGTCGGGGGATTCCCGCTGCGCGCCCAGGGGGTCGTCGGCGAGCATCGCGACGATGGCCGGGAGGTCCTCCGCGGTGGCGGGGCGTATTGCAAGATCGCTCATGTCCCGCAGCGTACGCGCGGCCCCTCGGCTCCGCCGTCCGTTCAGGCGGGGACGCCCTCGCCCTCCAGGACCTGGACCAGCGGGGCGAGCTCCGGGTTCTTGGCGGCCTCGTCGAGCGCCTCGCGCAGCGCGCTGTCGTTGGTGGGGCGGGCCTCTTCGAGGAGCTTCAGGCCGGCCTCGGTGACATCCGTGTAGATCCCGCGGCGGTCGGTGGCGCAGAGGTACCGGGTCAGCAGTCCGCGGTCCTCGAGGCGGGTGACGAGCCGGGTGGTGGCGCTCTGGCTGAGCACCACGGCGTCGGCCACCTGCTTCATCTGGAGGTGGCCGCCGGGGCCGCTGTGCTGGCGGCTGAGGACGTCGAGGAGCGAGTACTCCCGCACGCTCAGACCGTGCCCGGACTCCAGCGCGCGCTCGAGGTGGGACTCGATCCGCCCGTGCAACAGGGAGAGGGCGCACCAGCGCTGGGAGAGTGCGGTGAGTGCGGGGTCCGTGGCGGTCATGATCTCCTCGGTCTCTCCTCGGTGGCGGAGCGGCTCCTGACCAGGGTAGTCGATGCGCCGCAATAATGCGCGCGTGCAAGTAAATCTGCCGGCGCTGTGCGGCTACCCGGCCGCGACCGTCAGCGGTGCGAAGCGGCGACGCCAGTCGCCGGGGAGGTCGGGCAGGGACCGGACCATCACCGCGTTCGTGGCGATCGAGTCGATGCCGTTCTCCTTCACCCAGCGCAGGAGGGCCGTGTGCCGTACGTCGATGTCGGTGCGCAGCGGACGGTCGGTGGCCGCGGCCAGCGAGGCGATCAGGGCCTGGGCCGTGCCCGGATCGCGGGCGATCAGGGGTCCGACGACATGGGTGTCCATGTTGGGCCAGGCCGCCGCGAAGCCCGTGATCTCACCGTCCTCCTCCGCGACCCGGAGGTGGTCGGCGAAGGCGGGGAGCCGGGTGATGACGGCCGTGCGGTCCAGGCCGAAGACCTCGCGGTCCAGGCGCAGGATCGCCTGGAGGTCCTCCGCCGTCGCGGGACGGACCGGAACGTCGGGAGCGGGCGTGTTGAACGTGAAGCGCCCGCGGACCATCTCCGCCCGGCCCGTCTCCACGAAGCCGAGCTCCTCGTACAGCGGCTGTCCGTTCGCCGTGGCGTGGAGGGTGAGCGGGGTGTCGCCGGCCTCGGCCAGGACGTGCCGCATGAGCCGGCGGCCCACGCCTTGGCGCGCGTACCGCTCGGCGACCAGCACCATGCCGATCGCCGCGAGACCGGGGCCGTACGAGGTGACCACGCAGCCGGCGACGAGTCCGGTGCCGGAGGGGTCGTCGATGCCGTAGCCGGTGCCCGCGGTGAGCAGGAATCCCCACTTGTGCTCCTCGCGTGGCCATCCCCGGTTCTCGGAGAGGTCGGCGCAGGAGAGGAGGTCGTCCGCGGTGAGGCGCCGGATGGGGAGCTGTGCGAGGGGGGTGGGGGCGATCGGCATGCCTTTCAGGCTGTCCGAAGCGTCGATCCTCCGTCCACTGCTTTACCGGATCCGGCCGATCTCGGGAGGGGGCATTGCCTCCGTCCCGTGGCACGTCGGACGATGTTTCACGTGAAACCCTCCGCACCGCGCCTGCATCTCTTCGATCTCGACGGCACCCTGATCCGGGGGTCGGCGGCCGCGGTGGAGATCTCCCGCCAATTGGGTCTCGTCGAGGAGATCGACGCTCTGGAGCGGGGTTTCCTCCAGGGCCTCACGCCGGACGAGTTCGCCGTGCGGGCGCGGGCCCTCTGGTCCGAGCTCACACCGGAGCAGGTCACGTCGGCGTTCGAGGGGGCTCCGTGGCTGGCCGGGATCCGGGAGGTCTGGGCGGACATCAGGGCCCGGGGTGAACGCTGCGCGGTCATCTCGCTGTCGCCCGACTTCTTCGTCGAGCGGCTGCTGGGGTGGGGGGTCGACACGGTGCACGGATCGGCCTGGCCGTCCGTGCCCTTCCGCGAGCCCATTCACCGGCCCGGCATCCTCGACGCCGCGGCGAAGGTGCGGATCGCACGGGAGCTCTGCGCGGGGTACGGGATGGAGCCGGCCGACTGTGTCGCGTACGGGGATTCGATGTCCGACGCGCAGCTCTTCGCGCTCGTGCCGGACACCGTGGCCGTGAACGCCGACCACCATCTCGCCGGCCTGTCCCGTCACAGCTATACGGGAGGGGACCTGCGCGAGGCCTACGCCCTGGTCCGAAACAGCGCAGCTTAGCCAGAAACCCGGCTCTATGGCCCGAGAACTCCGCTTTCCGTCCGCGCCGCCGCACCGAAGCGCCATGCTGCGGACACGGAAGCCGGTCAGCGCGAGGGCGAGGCACATGATGGATGCTCCGACCACCACGACGGCCGCAGAGCACGCGGACCGAACGGAGCCCGGGGAGGCGTACGAACCCGGGGAGGAACCGGAGGCGGCAGGCAAGGAACCGCGAATACCGGCGGGAGGCTCCGGGGACGCGGTCCTGGTCCGCCGCACCCTGGCGGAGATCGCGCCGATCGCCGACAAGGTGACCTCGTACTTCTACGCCCTGCTCTTCGTCCGGAACCCCGAGGTGCGGGACATGTTCCCGGTAGCCATGGACACCCAGCGGGACCGGCTCCTGAAGGCGCTCCTGACCGCGGCCGAGCACATGGACGACGTACCGATCCTCACCGCGTACCTCCAGAACCTCGGCCGGGGCCACCGTAAGTACGGCACCCGCGCGGCGCACTACCCGGCCGTCGGCGAGGCGCTCATCGGCGCGCTCACCCGGTACGCGACGGAGAGCTGGGACGAGGAGACGGAAGCGGCCTGGGTCCGCACGTACACGACGATCTCCCAGATCATGATCGACGCGGCGGCGGAGAACGAGCAGACCGCACCGGCCTGGTGGCACGCCGAGGTGGTCTCGCACGATCTGCGCACCCCGGACGTCGCCGTCGTGACGCTCAGACCCGACCAGCCGTACCCGTTCCTCGCGGGGCAGTACACGACGCTGGAGACGCCGTGGTGGCCCCGGATCTGGCGGCACTACTCCTTCGCCTCGGCGCCCCGGCCCGACGGACTGCTGTCCCTCCATGTGAAGGCGGTTCCGGCCGGCTGGGTGTCCAACGCGCTGGTCCACCGGGCCCGGCCCGGGGACGTGCTGCGTCTCGGCCCGCCCGCCGGCTCGATGACGGTCGACCACGCCACCGACACCGGTCTGCTCTGCCTCGGCGGCGGCACCGGGATAGCGCCGATCAAGGCCCTCGTCGAGGACGTGGCCGAGCACGGCGACCGGCGCCCGGTCGACGTCTTCTACGGGGCGCGCCACGACCACGACCTCTACGACATCGACACGATGCTGAGGCTCCAGAAGACCTTCCCCTGGCTCTCCGTCCACCCGGTCACCGAGGAACAGGGGCGGCTCCCGGAGGCCGTCCGCCGCTACGGCCCCTGGAACGAACGCGACGCCTATCTCTCGGGACCGCTCGGCATGGTCAGACAGGGCGTGGACGTGCTGCGCGGGGCGGGCGTCCCGTCGGAACGCATCCGCCACGACTTCCTGGCCGAGCTGGCCCCGGCGGCCACCGGCTGAGCCCCCCCGCGCGGACTAGCCCAGGTCGGGGGCGTGCATCGCGCGGACGCCCTCGATGTTCCCGTCGAGGTAGTGGCGCAGGGAGAGCGGGACGAGGTGCACGGCGGCGATGCCGACCCGGCTGAAGGGCACCCGGACGATCTCGTACTCGCCGACGGGCTCGTCCATCTCGGGGCCGTGCCGCAGGGCGGTGTCCATGGAGCCGAGGCGGCAGACGAAGAAGTGCTGGACCTTCACCCCGGAGACCCCGCCGTCGACGATGTGCTCGACGGTGTCGACGAAGCAGGGCACCACGTCGGTGATCTTGGCGCCGAGCTCCTCGTGCACCTCGCGGTGCAGGGCCTCGACGACGGTGGAGTCGGAGGGTTCCACGCCACCGCCGGGCGTGAGCCAGTAGGGATCCATCCCCGGCTTGGTGCGCTTGATGAGGATGAGGTCGTCCCCGTCGAGCAGGATGGCGCGTGCGGTGCGCTTGATCACGGGCCGTTCGTTCATGGGAAGAAAATGGCCCGTTCAGCGTGTCCTGAAACTCACCACGCCGCCGCGGCCCGCAACAGTTCCTCGTGGGCCCGGGCGAGGGGGGACAGTGCGAGCGTGCCCGTGCGCGCGACCAGGAAGTAGGTCCGCAGCGGGGGGACCGGCGGATCGAGCAGTGCCACGAGCCGCCCGTGCGCCAGGTCCTCCTCGCACAGATAGCGCGGCAGGACGGCCAGACCGGCACCGGAGACGGCGGAGTCCCTGACCGCCCGCAGATCGGGGGCGATCACGGTCGCGGCGGCGGCCGGTTTGGTGTCGAGGACCGTGGCCCAGTAGCGGGAGACGAACGGCAGCGATTCGTGGACCTCCACCACCGGAAGTTGTTCGAGCACCAGCGAGCCCTTGCCGAGCAGCAGGTCGGGGGAGAGCCGGGCTGCCCAGCGTTCCGCCGCGACCAGGACGTGTTCCTCGTCGCAGAGCGGGGTGGAGACGAAGAGCCCGCCGCGGGGGCGGGCGGTGGTGACGGCCAGATCGTGGTGGCCCGCGGCGAGCCCGTCCAGGACCTCCCCGGTGTTGCCGGGGAACGAGGTGCGCACGGCGAGGCCCTGGGAGACCAGCGGGGTGAGGGCGGGCAGCACGCGGAGCGAGGTGAACTCCGGTGGCCCGGCGATGTGGAGGGTGCGGGTGCCGCCCTGCTCGCCGAGCCCGGTCTCGGCGATCTCGACCAGGGCGTCCAGGTGGGGCGCGGCGCGGTGGGCCAGCTCGTCGCCGACGGTGGTGGGGGTGACGCCCCGTGCCTGTCTCAGGAAGAGCGGCCGGCCCAGTTGCCGTTCGAGTGTCCGGATCTGACTGGTGACGGCCGGCTGCGAGAGGCCGAGGAGGGCGGCGGCGCGGGTGAAGGAGCCGGCCCGGTGCACCGCGACGAAGGTGCGCAGCAGGGCCAGATCCATGTCCGCCCCCTCCCGGCCATGCGGCCGTTCGACTCAGGCGGTCGGCTGACTGCGCCTCAGGAACGTCCAACTATAAATAAGTCGATAGGTCTCTGTCGCTACCGTGATTGGACACTGACGCACAGTCAACTAGCCTTGTTCAGGCGGTCTCCGCGCGTGGAACCGAGGCGTTCCGAGCCACGAGGGGGGAGGCTCGGAGCGCCTCGTTCCGTCGGTCCGCGCCCTGCTCTCAGCCGGCGGCGCCGGCCTCGTCGAGGGCCCGCAGGACGTCGGCGATCAGGTCCTCCGGATCCTCGGCTCCCACCGAGAACCGGATGAAGCCCTCCGCCACCGCGTCCCCGCCCCAGCGTCCGCGCCGCTCCGCCGTGGAGCGCAGGCCGCCGAAGCTGGTGGCGTCGTCCACGAGCCGCAGCTCCTCCAGGAACCGTTCCGCCCGCTTCCGGTCCGCCAGTTCGAACGAGACCACCGGACCGAAGCGCCGCATCTGCCGGGCGGCCACCGCGTGCGAGGGGTCGCCGGGCAGTCCCGGGTAGCGCAGTCCGGTCACGTCCGCACGCTCGGCGAGTGCCCGCGCGAGGGGCAGGGCGGTGGAGCACTGCCGGTCGATCCGCAGCTGGAGCGTGGCGAGCGAACGGTGGGCGAGCCAGGCCTCCATGGGGCCCGGGATCGCACCGACGATCTTGCGCCAGCGCCGTACCTCCGCGGCCCGCCCGGGATCGCGGCAGCTGACGTGACCGAGCAGGATGTCGCCGTGGCCGGTCATGCCCTTGGTGTCACTGGCGACGGAGAAGTCCGCGCCCAGTTCGAGGGGGCGCTGCCCGAGCGGGGTGGCGAGGGTGTTGTCGACGGCCACGAGCGCCCCCGCGGCACGCGCCTCGGCCACCATGCGGCGGATGTCGCAGACGTCGAGCCCGGGGTTGGACGGGCTCTCGATCCACAGCAGCCGCGCCCCTTCGAGTACGGCGAGCTGGCCGTCGCCGCCGGTCGGCGCGGTGCGGACCTCGACGCCGTAGGCGCGCAGCTGCTCGTGCAGCAGCGGCAGGGCCTGGTAGCCGTCGGACGGCAGAACCACCGCGTCGCCGGCCTTCAGCTGGGAGAAGAGGACGGCCGAGATCGCGGCCATCCCGGAGGCGAAGACCAGCGTCTCGACGCCCTCCTCCCCCGGTGCCTCCAGCTCGCCGATCGCCCGCTCCAGATGGGTCCAGGTGGGGTTCTCGTCACGGCCGTACGCGTATCCGCCGGTCGGCTCGCCCGGCAGGTGGAAGTGGGCGGCGAAGACCGGTCCCGGCAGGGTCGGTTCGTACTTCACCGGTTCGGGCAGCCCGGCCCGTACGGCGCGGGTGCCGTCGCCGTGGGCGTGGTCGGTCATGGTGTCCGGTCCTCCAGTTCCGCGCGGATGGCGTCGAGCAGGCCTTCGCTCGCCGCCTCCACCATCTCCAGGCATTCCTCGAAGCCCTGGCGGCCCCCGTAGTAGGGGTCGGGGACGTCCAGGCCCGCGCCGGCGGCCGGGTCGTAGGAGCGCAGCAGCCGTATCCGGTCGGCTTCGTCGGTCGTGCGGGCCAGGGCGCGGAGCTCTCGCAGGTGGCCTTCGTCGAGCGCGATCACCAGGTCGAGGTCCGAGAACCAGGAGGCCCGGAACTGCCGGGCGGTGTGCGCCGAGGTGTAGCCGTTGTCCTGGAGGACGGCGACGGTGCGCGGGTCGGCGTCGTCGCCCTCGTGCCAGCCTCCGGTGCCCGCGCTGTCGATCTCCACGGTCTCGCCGAGGCCGGCGTCCTCCACGTGGCGGCGGAAGACGTGCTCGGCCATCGGCGAGCGGCAGATGTTGCCGGTGCAGACGAAGCAGACGCGGTAGGTCACGGTCCCCACTCAGTCACCGTCGGGGAGCACGACGTTCAGCGCCCACGAGACGACGGAGATGATCAGGCCGCCGAGGACGGCCGTCCAGAAGCCCTCCACGTGGAAGCTGAGGTCGAACTGGTCGGCCAGCCACGACGTGAGGAGCAGCATCAGGGCGTTGACCACCAGGGTGATCAGGCCGAGGGTCAGGATGAAGAGGGGAAGTGTCAGCAGCTTCACGATCGGCTTGACCACGAAGTTCACGAGCCCGAAGACGAGGGCGACGAGAATGAGGGTCCAGGCCTTCTTGGCGGTGCTGTCACCGGTCAGGGTGATGTCCTGGAGCAGCCAGATGGCGACTGCCAGGGCGCCCGCGTTCGCGAGCGTCTTGACTACGAAATTCTTCATGTGTCTGATCGTGGCAGAGATGATCGGGCCGAGGGCAGGGGCAGGACGGACGATGAAGGCATTCCGACTGGACGAACTGGAAGCGGAGCGCGCCGCGAACGACGGTGCGTACCTCCAGTTCCTGCGTGAGCGGAACATGTCGGTGGGTCTGTACGCGCTGGATGCCGGGGCGCTCGATCCGCAGCAGCCGCACGGCCAGGACGAGGTGTACTTCGTGGTGAGCGGCCGGGCGTCGATCACGGTCGGGGCGGAGACGACCCAGGTGGCGCGCGGCAGCGTGGTCTATGTGCCGGCCGGGGTGGAGCACAAGTTCCACCACATCAGCGAGGACCTGCGGGTGATGGTGGTCTTCTCCCCGCCGGAGGGCTGACCCCGGAGCCCGGGCCTGGCGGCACCGGGCGTCCAGCGGACAGAGCACCCCGGGAAGCCCGGAAGCCCGGAAGCCCGGAAGCCCGGAAGCCCGGAAGCCCGGGAGCCCGGGAGCTGAGGGTTCCGGGGCCGGAGCCCCTAGGGGTCGGATCAGGGGAGAGCGGGGGCCGCGGGGCCCCCGTGGCGCTTTCCCGGCACCTAGCCTTGAGGATGTTCGGCGCGGAGCGCGCGGAGCGGTTCTTCGAGAGCGAGGTAGGGACGATGGCCGTACAGGAGATCTTCGCGGGGATGCCCTGGTGGGTGAAGTGGGTCGCGATACCCGCGCTGGCCCTGCTCGTCTTCGGCGGGCTGATCACGAGCGTCCTGGCCTTCGTGGTCGGACTGCTCTTCAAGGTGCTGCTGTTCGTCGCCCTGGTCGCCGGACTGATCTACGTCGTACGGAAGTTCAGTTCTTCCAGCGGCTCGCGTGAGGACTGGTAGCACAAGCTACTCATCGGTATGAAGCCGACGGAGGGTATTAGCCCGCGCGGGGGAACGCGCTGGTCGAATCAGGGCATGGGCCCAGGGGCTGCCACTACAGTGGAATCTCTCCGCCGTGTTGGGGACTACGGGCCTAGACCTCCGTACTGACCAGCGGTTCCCCTGGCCCGGCGGGCGCGCGGGGGCGGCCCCCGCGGGCGGATGCAGTGCATCCGTCGTCACGCCTGGGGGTGACCTTTGGCCACGGTTACGCAGACGGCTGCGCCTACCCTGATCGGTTCGGTGCAGCGAGCGCTGAGACTTCTGGAGGCCGTCGCCTCCCACGCCGACGGCGCTCCGGCCAAACAGCTCGCCCGTGAGACGGGCCTCCCGCTTCCCACCACGTACCACCTGCTCCGCACCCTGACGCACGAGGGCTATCTGCGCCGTGAGAAGGGTGTGTTCGTCCTGGGCGACGCCGCCGTCCGACTGGCCGGCGGCGGAGATGTGCAGAATCGTCGCATCAAGATCGAAGACTCCCTTGCCCGCTGGCGGGACGAGATCGGTGTGCCCGTCTACTTCGCCCTCTACCGCGAGGGCGAGATCGAGCTCGTCGCCGTGGCCGACACCCCCTCCGCCCCCGCAGTGGAGGAGTGGGCCGACTTCCGGGAGACCGGACATGCCCACGCGATCGGCCAATGTCTGCTGAGTCAACTCGATCTGAAATCTCGTCAAGACCACCTTGACCGCCACCCGGTGGAAGCCATCACTCCGTACACGGTGCGTAACCGGCGCGTCCTTTTGGAACGTTTGGGTGGTTTGGGGCGAATGGAACCCCTGGTAGAGCGTCAGGAATATGCGCTCGGCACGGTCTGCGCCGCGATCCCCATTACGGCGGGCTCCGCGGCCGGGGCCATGGCCATTTCCCTCCCCCTCCACCAGCAAGAACGGTTGCTCCCGGCAGTCGAGCGACTACGCACGGAGATCGGAAGGCTCTTCAGCTCCCTCGCGTTCTCTATCAGTATCTGAAAAATCACTCCTTGTGATCTGCTAGCGCTTACAGCACGATTGCGTCAAGAGGGCCATGGGGGATCATTCCTGGCCGTTTCGGTCACAGCTTTCAGCAGCTGTGTTTACACAACTGCTTCATCTACTGCGGGGTACATGATGCGAGAGTCGGTTCAGGCCGAGGTCCTGATGAGCTTCCTCGTCTCCGAGGAGCTCTCCTTCAAGATCCCGGTCGAGCTGCGATACGAGGCTCGGGATCCTTACGCGGTGCGCATGACCTTCCACCTTCCCGGAGACGCGCCCGTGACCTGGGCGTTCGGCCGGGAGCTGCTGCTGGACGGGATCAACCGCCCGAGCGGGGACGGCGACGTGCACATCGCGCCGACCGAGCCCGAGGGGCTCTCGGACGTCTCCATCCGTCTCCAGGTGGGCGGCGACCGCGCCCTGTTCCGGGCCAGCGCGCCGCCGCTGGTCGCCTTCCTCGACCGTACGGACAAGCTCGTCCCGCTCGGTCAGGAACGGACGCTCGGTGACTTCGAGGACAACCTGGAGGCCGCCCTCGGCCGCATCCTGGCCGAGGAGAACGCCGGCCCCGCCTAGGGGGGTGTCTTGCCGATCAGGGTCGAACAGGCCCTAGAGCTCACTTGGCGCGACGTCGTCGCCCGCCCCGTACCGCGGTGGCCTTACGGTCACCGGCGTCCGTGCGGTCGGCGGAGACCACCAGCGCCGCCAGCGCGGTGGTGACCGGCACCGAGGCGACCAGTCCGATCGACCCGACCAGCGTCCGGACGATCTCCTCGGCGACCAGCTCGCTGTTGGCCACCGTACCCATGCTGCTCTGCGCGATCGAGAAGAGCAGCAGCAGCGGGAGCGCGGCACCCGCGTAGGCGAGCACCAGTGTGTTCACGACCGAGGCGATGTGGTCGCGGCCGATCCGGATCCCGGCTCGGTACAGCGCGCGCGGCCCCATGCCCGGATCGGCCTGGTGCAGCTCCCAGACCGCCGAGGTCTGGGTCACCGTCACGTCGTCGAGCACACCCAGCGAACCGATGATGACGCCGGCGAGCAGCAGGCCGGACATGTCGATCTCCGGGTACAGCCCGTGGATCAGACCGGTGTTGTCGTCGGTGTTGCCGCTCAGCGCGGCCCAGCCGATGAAGAGCGACCCGAGCAGTCCGATCAGCAGTAGTGAGATCAGCGTGCCGAGGACCGCGACCGAGGTGCGGGCCGACAGGCCGTGGCACATGTAGAGGGCGATCAGCATGATCGCGCTCGACCCGACCACCGCCACGACCAGCGGGTTCGAGCCCTGCAGGATCGCCGGCAGGATGAAGAACGTCAGCACGAGGAAGCTCACCGCCAGCGAGATCAGCGCCATCAGCCCCCGCATCCGGCCGACCAGCACGACCGCGAGGGCGAAGATGCCGGCCAGTACCGCCAGGGGCAGCTTCCGGTTCACGTCCGTCACCGAGTACTGGAGATCGCGCGGGGCGTCGGGGGCGTACGCCACCACCACGCCCTGCCCCTCGTGCAGTTGGCGAGGGGCGTCGGGCTGCACGATCTCGACGAAGGTGCGCCCCTTCTCCGGGCCGCTGGTGACCTCGATCGTCGCCTTCTCGCACTCCCCCTGCTGGGCGTTGACCGCCTCCCGGCCCTCCGGCGTGGAGGTGTCCCCGGTCGGCGGGACCTGCCCGGCGTTCACGGACTTGCAGTCGACCTGTTCGACGGCGACGACCTTGCCCTGCTCGGTCTGCCGGTCGAAACCGACGCCGGTCCGCTCGTGCGCCGGTGTGCCGCCGGGCCACAGGACCGCGAGACCGACCACGACGGCGGTGGCGAAGGGGATCAGGACGGCGGCGATGACCTTGCGCAGATGCCGTGAGACGGGGGCGGCGGGGCCGTGGCTGTGGCTGTGTCCGTGCCCGTGGGAGGCGGTGGGGCCGTGCCCGGGACCATGGTCGTGTCCGTGCGGTTCGGGGGTCTGCTGGGGGGAAGTCACCGGCCGATCATCGCAAGAACGGCGGGGGCCCACTGTTCAGCACGCCCGGGATGGCGCTAGCGTGGTGGCACCTTTGCACACGCGGGAGCTCGGAGCACCGGGCTGAGAGGGCGCTGATCACCGTACACACGTACGGGAGGAGGCTGCGCCGACCGCCGAACCTGTTACCGGGTAATGCCGGCGTAGGGAGATCGGTCTCATGACCATTCAGGATGCACGCACGCCTGCCTCCGACCAGAACGCGTCCGAGGCGCAGGAGCGCACCCCGGGCTGGCACAAGGGGTACGTCCAGGGCTCTCGCCCCGACCTCCGGGTGCCGGTCCGTCAGGTGCACCTCACCAACGGCAAGGACGTGACGCTGTACGACACGTCGGGCCCGTACACCGACCCCACCATCGACACCGACGTCCGCCGCGGCCTCCCGCCGCTGCGCGAGAACTGGATCATCGCGCGCGGCGACACCGAGGAGTACGCGGGCCGCCCGGTCCGCCCCGAGGACGACGGCATCAAGCACACCTCGCCGCGCGGCGGCGGGCTGAAGAACCTCGACGCCGTCTTCCCCGGCCGCCCGCGCCTGCCGCGCCGCGGCCGCGACGGCCAGGCGGTGACCCAGCTCGCGTACGCCCGCCGGGGCGAGATCACCCCGGAGATGGAGTACGTCGCGATCCGCGAGAACGTCTCCCCCGAGGTCGTCCGGGAGGAGATCGCCGCGGGCCGCGCGGTGCTCCCGGCGAACGTGAACCACCCGGAGATCGAGCCGATGATCATCGGCAAGCGGTTCCTGGTGAAGGTCAACGCCAACATCGGCAACTCCGCCGTCACCTCCTCCATCGAGGAGGAGGTGGAGAAGATGACCTGGGCGACCAAGTGGGGCGCCGACACGGTCATGGACCTCTCCACCGGCCGCAACATCCACACCACCCGCGAGTGGGTGCTGCGCAACTCCCCCGTGCCGATCGGCACCGTGCCGCTCTACCAGGCCCTGGAGAAGGTCGACGGCAAGGCCGAGGAGCTGACCTGGGAGATCTACAAGGACACGGTCATCGAGCAGGCCGAGCAGGGCGTCGACTACATGACGGTCCACGCCGGCGTGCTCCTGCCCTACGTGCCGCTCACCGCGCGCCGCAAGACCGGCATCGTCTCGCGCGGCGGCTCGATCATGGCCGCCTGGTGCCTCGCGCACCACAGGGAGAACTTCCTCTACACGAACTTCGAGGAGCTCTGCGAGATCCTGGCGGCGTACGACGTCACGTACTCGCTCGGCGACGGCCTGCGCCCCGGCTCGATCGCGGACGCCAACGACGAGGCGCAGTTCGCGGAGCTGAAGACGCTCGGCGAGCTCAACACGATCGCCAAGCGGCACAACGTCCAGACGATGATCGAGGGCCCCGGGCACGTCCCGATGCACAAGATCAAGGAGAACATCGACCTCCAGCAGGAGATCTGCGAGGAGGCGCCCTTCTACACGCTCGGCCCGCTGACCACGGACGTCGCGCCCGCCTACGACCACATCACCTCGGGCATCGGCGCCGCCATGATCGCCTGGTGGGGCACCGCGATGCTCTGCTACGTCACGCCCAAGGAGCACCTGGGCCTGCCCAACCGCGACGACGTGAAGACGGGCGTCATCACGTACAAGATCGCGGCGCACGCGGCGGACCTCGCCAAGGGGCACCCGGGCGCGCAGGAGTGGGACGACGCGCTCTCGGACGCGCGGTTCGAGTTCCGCTGGGAGGACCAGTTCAACCTGGCGATGGACCCGGACACCGCTCGTGAGTTCCACGACGAGACCCTGCCGGCGGAGCCCGCGAAGACCGCGCACTTCTGCTCGATGTGCGGTCCGAAGTTCTGCTCGATGAAGATCTCCCAGGACATCCGTCGTGAGCACGGCGGCACCCAGCAGGAGATCGAGGCCGGCATGGCGGAGAAGTCGAAGGAGTTCGCGGCGAGCGGCAACCGCGTCTACCTGCCGCTGGCGGACTGAGGCCTCAGGCCCGTACGGAACCGGCCCGCGACCCACCGGGGGAGTCGCGGGCCGGTTCCGTCGTCTCAGGGCCCGGCCGGGTCGGGTGGGTCGGTGGCGGCGAGGGCGTCGCGGAGGAAGGGGAGGACACCGCGCTCCAGGAGGGCGTGGCGCCAGGCGTCCCTGGCGAGGGCGAGTTCGTCGTCGGCCGCGTCGCCGCCGTCCGCCGCCGGTCTGTTGCGCAGGGCGGTCAGGAGGAGGCCGACGCCCGCGCAGAGGAGGCCGGCGGCGGCCAGGATGGCGAAGACGAGGCCGGCGGTCAGCAGGGTCTCGCCGAACGGCACGGTGGGGGCGAGGGCGTGCAGGGCCGCCCCGACCAGCAGGAGTATCGCGGCGGTGCTGCCCGCGAGGACGGGCAGCATCACGGTGACGATGGCGACCGCGCCGCCTCCCGCTCCCGGGCCGGTGCCGGGGTCGGCGCCGGGGACGCGGGTCCCGACGGCCGTGCGCTGCTGTTCGCGGACCTTGACGAAGTGGTCGTACTCGCCGGCCGCCGCGGTGGTGACCAGCGCTGTCGCGTTCAGTGTCATGGAGCGCAGCTGGGCGACCGTGAGCCGGCTGCCGACTCCGGCGAGATCCGGACGTGTGTGGGCGGTGCTCAGTGCGTCGTCGAGGACCCGCTCGTACTCGGCGCGATCCTCGGTCAGCAGGTGCGGAGCCACGTTCATGTGCATCCCCCGATGCTCCGTAGGCCCGGATCAGCCGTGGTGGAACGGTCGGCTGGACGGAAACGGAGGAGAGCCTGCTACGGATGGACCCGATGGTATTGCGGTGACGCCACGGCCTGACAGGGTGTTTCCGGAATTCGACTTCCCCGGATACGCGGGGTTATGCGTCAGCCGTTCAGGGGGAGTTGGACGACCAGTAGCTTTCCGGCCATGGTCACTCCGCCGTCCATGGCGATCGCGAGGCCGTCGGCGTACACGTGCGGTCCGTCGACGATCGGGCCTCCGCTCCCCTCGCCCTCTTCCGTGCCGACCTGGCCGAGGAGGTACGGGATGGGGCTGTGGCCGTGCACGATCCGGCGGCCGCCGTAGGTGGAGAGCAGCTCCTCGACGGCCTGCGGACCGCCTTCGTCGCGGAAGGCGAAGCGCTTGGTGAACTTCCGGAACAGGTCCCAGACCTCGTCGGCGTCGTTCCGGGTGAGGATCTCGTGGACCGTGTCGTTGACGTCCTCGATGGTCTCGCCGTATTCGAGGTACGCGGTGGTGTCGGAGTGCAGCAGGAGGTGGTCGTCCTGCCGCACCACGGCGTCGAGGCGGGACATCCACTGGAGGTGGACGTCCTGGAGGCGGTCCATGTCGTGCTTCTGGCCGCCGTTGAGCAGCCAGGCGGCCTGGAAGGTGGCGGTGCCCGCGCCGGAGTTGACGGGGGTGTCGCCGAAGCGCTTGGCGCCGATGAGGAGCAGCTCGTGGTTGCCCATGAGGGCCTTGCAGTAGCCGCCGGCGGCGGCGGCCTCGGCGGAGAGCCGCATGACGAGGTCGATGACGCCGATGCCGTCGGGCCCGCGGTCGGTGAAGTCGCCGAGGAACCAGAGGCGGGCGTTGCCCGCGGACCAGCTGCCGTTCTCGTCGATGAGGCCCTGCGCGCGCAGGGCGGCGACGAGTTCGTCGAGGTAGCCGTGGACGTCGCCCACCACGAAGAGCGGGCCCGGTCCCTCGCCGGCGGCGGGGTCGGCCGCGGGTGCGGTGTCGGGGACGACCGGGACCTGGAGGGTGTCGCCGCGCTGGATGACCGGGAGGTCGCGCTCGGTCGGCGTGTACCCCTCGGGCAGTTCGTCGTCGGGGAAGGCGTTGCCCGGGTGGCCGGTGGCGACGGAGACGATCGAGGAGCCGCTCGCCTCGGGGTACGCGGGCGCGAGGCGACGGCCCAGCTGGAGCGTCGGCGCGGCGGGCATGGGGGCGCTGGGAGCGGCGGGCGGCGCTGCGGCCGGGGCCGTGGGGGGAAGCGGTACGGCGGTGAGCGGTACGGCTTCGATCGGCACGACGCGGACCGGCGCGGCGGCGACGGGCGGGGGTGCGACGGGCGGCGCTTCGGCCGGTGCGGGCGCCTGCGGCGGGTCCGTTGCCGGTGGTTCGACGGCATGGCCCTGTACGGGCACCTGGGCGTACGGCGGTACGCGGAAGTCACGCAATGTCGCCGTGCGCACCACGGGATCCTGCCCGGCCCCCTGAGTCATCGACCCCTCCACCACCGTCGCGATGCCCTGTACATCGCGTCCCTGCCTGGTCGGGGTGGTCCGCGATGTCGTGCGCCCATCATAGGAATGAGGGTCCTCCTGTGTGACGCACCAGGGGTGATGAATCCGGGTCCACTCCGGGTTCACCGGTTGTTTCGCCCGAATTGGGAAGGTCCAGTCCAGGGTTGGGGCCGGTGTGGTGGCCGGTTTCGCCGCCCCTGCCCACGGGCAGGGGCGGGGACGGCGTCGTCGGCGAGGAGCCGGGTCGGCCGGTCCTGGCGGGGTCAGTCCTTGGCGGGTGAGCGTGGCGGGCTGACCGTCGTGCGCGGGGAACGGCGCTGCGACGAGGTGCGGATGATGAGCTCGGTCGGTATCACCTGCTCGACCGGTCCGTCGGTGTCGATCCCCTCGATGGCGTCGATGAGGAGCTGGACGACGGCCGTGCCGATGCGGCGCGGTTTGAGCGAGAGCGTCGTGATGGGCGGTTCGGTGGTGGCGTAGACGGTCGACTCGCTGCAGCAGACCAGCAGCAGGTCGTCGGGGACGCGCAGTCCGTAGCGGCGGGCGGCCGCCAGGAGGTCGGTTCCGTTGGGGTCGAAGAGGCCGTACACGGCGTCGGGCCGGTCCGGGCGGGCGAGCAGCCGGTCGGCCGCGACGGCGCCCGCGCACGGGTCGTGCGCCGGATAGGCCTCGTAGACGGGGTCCTGGCCGACCCGCTCGCACCAGTTCAGGTACGCGGTGGTGGACAGGCGGGTGTACGTGTCGGTGGTGGTTCCGGTGAGGAGGCCGATGCGGCGGGCGCCGGCGTCGGCGAGGTGGTCGAGGAGGTCGAGGACGGCGGCTTCGTGGTCGTTGTCGACCCAGGCGGTGACCGGAAGGGTGCCGGCGGGGCGTCCGTCGGAGACGACGGGCAGGCCCTGGCGGACCAGTTCGGTGACGACCGGGTCGTGGTCGGAGGGGTCGATGACGACGGTGCCGTCGAGGGCGACGTTCGACCAGACGTCATGGCGGGAGGTGGCGGGGAGGATGACCAGGGCGTAGCCCCGGGCGAGTGCTGCCGATGTGGCGGCTCTGGCCATCTCCGCGAAGTACGCGAATTCGGTGAAGGTGAAAGGTTCATCCCCGTACGTCGTCACGGTCAGGCCGATGAGTCCCGACTTGCCCGTACGGAGCGTGCGGGCCGCCGCGGATGGGCGGTAGCCCAGCCGGTCGGCGACCTCGCGCACGTGGCGGCGGGTGGCGTCCGGGAGCCGTCCCTTGCCGTTGAGCGCGTCGGAGACAGTCGTGATGGAGACCCCGGCGGCGGCGGCGACGTCCCGGATGCCCGCCCGGCCCTGCCGGCTTCCCCGGGTCTGTGCCCGGCTCACCTGGTGCTTCCCTGCTGCTGTCATGGCGAGCCGATAGTAGGGCGATGAGGGTCGGTTGGGACGGCCGCATATGCAAGCGTTGACAGGCACGTTTCTGCATGATCGAAAACCACCAAGAGGCTTGGAATCCAAGGCAGTTCATGGGTTCGCCATGAGACCTGGGGTTGTCGAACGGCGTACGCCTGGTGAGGGGGTGAGGTCTCGAAGAGGTCTCAACTCACCTCTACGGGGGATGCGCGCCACGGCGCCCGCCACCGGCGCACGCCACCCGGGCGTGCGCTCCCCCCTGGGCCCTCGCGTTTCCACAGCGTGTCCCTCCTGTTGTCCACAGCCCATTCGCAGCGGAGGGGAATCCTCTTAAGGTGAGGAGTATTGGCGGTACGGACGGTCGAGGAGGCCACACAGTGAGCGAGACCAGCGGGACGAGTACGGGCAGCCCGAAGCTGCGCGCCGAGCTGGACGGCGTCCCCACCTACAAGCCGGGCAAGCCGGCCGCCGCGGGCGGTCCGGTGGCCTTCAAGCTGTCCTCCAACGAGAACCCCTACCCGCCGCTGCCGGGGGTCATGGAGAGCACGCTGGCGGCCGCCGCGAACTTCAACCGCTACCCGGACATGGCCTGCACGGCGCTGATGGAGGAGCTGGCCGACCGCTTCGGCGTGCCCGTCTCCCACCTGGCCACCGGCACCGGCTCGGTCGGCGTCGCGCAGTCGCTGCTCCAGGCCACCTCGGGCCCCGGCGACGAGGTCATCTACGCCTGGCGCTCCTTCGAGGCGTACCCGATCATCACGCAGATCAGCGGGGCCACCTCGGTGCAGGTGCCGCTGACCGAGGGCGAGGTGCACGACCTCGACGCGATGGCGGAGGCGATCACCGACCGGACCCGGCTGATCTTCGTCTGCAACCCCAACAACCCCACCGGCACCGCGGTCCGCCGGGCGGAGCTGGAGCGCTTCCTCGACCGGGTGCCCTCCGACGTCCTGGTCGTGATCGACGAGGCGTACCGGGAGTTCGTCCGCGACGCCGACGTCCCGGACGGCATCGAGCTCTACCGTGACCGGCCCAACGTCGCCGTGCTGCGGACCTTCTCCAAGGCGTACGGCCTGGCGGGGCTGCGGGTCGGCTTCGCGGTCGCCCACGAGCCGGTGGCGGCGGCGCTGCGCAAGACGGCGGTGCCGTTCGGCGTGAGCCAGCTGGCGCAGGACGCGGCGGTGGCCTCGCTGCGGGCCGAGGACGAACTGCTCGGCCGGGTCGGTTCCCTGGTGGCCGAGCGCGAGCGGGTCCACGCGGGGCTTGTGGCCCAGGGCTGGACCGTGGCGGACACCCAGGCGAACTTCGTCTGGCTGCGTCTCGGCGAGCGCACGATGGACTTCGCGGCGGAGTGCGAGCGGCACGGTGTGGTGGTCCGGCCGTTCGCGGGCGAGGGCGTGCGCGTCACGATCGGCGAGACCGAGGCGAACGACCTGTTCCTGAAGGTGGCGGAGAGCTTCCGCAAGGAGAGCTGATCAGCTGATCAGCCGTCGGCGCGCTCCACGCGGATCGGGTCGCCGTCCCTGACGGTGGCCAGGATCCGCGGGTCGCCGTCGAGCGAGCCCAGCAGGTTGCAGGGGCTCGCGAGGCGGCATTCCTCGCCCCGGGAGATCGGGGTCGGGCCGTAGGGGAGGGCGAGCGCGTCGCCGTCCGTCCAGAAGGCCACGGTGCCGGGCTCGACGACCTGGCGCGCGCCGTCCTCGACGGGGACGGAGACCGGGGTGTCGAAGTAGACCTCCTCGCCCCAGGTCCGGGCGGTGGAGGAGATCGGGAGGGCTCCCGCGAGCGCCGTGCTCGTGGGGGTCTCCTGAAGGGTGGCCGTGGTGTGTCCGGCCGGCCAGACGATGCGTATCCGAAGGGTCATGCCCCGGATTCAACAATATGTTGAAGGTCCTGGGAAGAGGTGACCTTCGGTAGGGGGACCCCGACTGAAGGTACGGATTTCGTATGAGCAATAATGCTTGTGAATGTGAACGCGTTCACAAGCGTGTCCTGGTTCATCCCGTAATAAGTGGTATTACCAGGGCAAACTGCCGATGTGACCACGGCGATGTAAGGAGAAAACGACGTGGACCTCGCTCTTGCGCCAGAGACGCTGGCGCGCTGGCAGTTCGGCATCACCACCGTCTACCACTTCCTCTTCGTACCCCTGACGATCTCTCTCGCCGCGCTCACCGCCGGCCTGCAGACCGCCTGGGTGCGGTCGGGCAAGGAGAAGTACCTCAGGGCGACGAAGTTCTGGGGCAAGCTCTTCCTGATCAACATCGCCATGGGCGTCGTCACCGGCATCGTGCAGGAGTTCCAGTTCGGCATGAACTGGTCCGACTACTCGCGCTTCGTCGGCGACATCTTCGGCGCCCCGCTCGCCTTCGAGGCGCTCATCGCGTTCTTCTTCGAGTCGACCTTCATCGGTCTGTGGATCTTCGGCTGGGACAAGCTGCCGAAGAAGATCCACCTCGCCTGCATCTGGATGGTGTCGATCGGCACGATCCTCTCCGCGTACTTCATCCTCGCGGCGAACTCCTGGATGCAGCACCCCGTCGGCTACCGCATCAACGCCGAGCGCGGCCGGGCGGAGCTCACCGACTTCTGGCACGTGCTCACCCAGAACACGGCCCTCACCCAGTTCTTCCACACCATGACGGCGGCCTTCCTGGTCGGCGGCGCGTTCATGGTCGGCATCTCCGCCTTCCACCTGGCGCGCAAGAAGCACATCCCGGTGATGCGGACCTCGCTGCGGCTCGGCCTGATCACCCTGATCATCGCCGGCCTCGGCACCGCCATCAGCGGCGACCTGCTCGGCAAGGTCATGTTCAAGCAGCAGCCGATGAAGATGGCCGCCGCCGAGGCGCTCTGGGACGGCGAGGCCCCCGCACCCTTCTCGGTCTTCGCCTACGGCGACGTCGAGAAGGGCCACAACACGGTGGCCATCGAGATCCCCGGCCTGCTGTCCTTCCTCGCGAACGACGACTTCAGCTCGTACGTCCCCGGCATCAACGACGTCAACAAGTCCGAGCAGGAGAAGTTCGGCCCCGGCGACTACCGGCCCAACATCCCGGTCGCCTACTGGGGCTTCCGCTGGATGATCGGCTTCGGCATGGCCTCGCTGGGCATCGGAATGCTCGGCCTCTGGCTGACCCGCAAGAAGTTCATGCTGGCACCCGGGATGCGGACCGGTGAGGACGAAGTGCCGAATCTGGTCCTGTTCAAGCGGAAGGCGCTGAGCCCCCGCCTGGTCAAGTGGTACTGGCTCATCGCCCTCTGGACCATGGCGTTCCCGCTGATCGCCAACTCCTGGGGCTGGATCTTCACCGAGATGGGCCGCCAGCCCTGGGTCGTCTACGGCGTGCTGCGCACCAAGGACGCGGTCTCCCCCGGGGTCTCCCAGGGCGAGGTGCTCACCTCGATGATCGTCTTCACCACCCTCTACGCGATTCTCGCCGTCATCGAGGTCAAGCTCCTCGTCAAGTACGTGAAGGCGGGACCGCCCGAGCTCACCGAGGACGACCTCAACCCGCCCACCAGGATCGGGGGGGACTCTCGTGACCCCGACCGCCCCATGGCCTTCTCGTACTGAGGCTGAGGAGATCGAGGCATGGAACTCCACGACGTCTGGTTCGTACTCATCGCCGTCCTCTGGATCGGCTACTTCTTCCTCGAAGGCTTCGACTTCGGGGTCGGCATCCTGACCAAGCTGCTCGCCCGTGACCGGGCCGAGAAGCGGGTCCTCATCAACACCATCGGACCCGTCTGGGACGGCAACGAGGTGTGGCTGCTCACCGCCGGCGGCGCGACCTTCGCCGCGTTCCCCGAGTGGTACGCGACGCTGTTCTCCGGCTTCTACCTGCCGCTGCTGATCATCCTGGTCTGCCTGATCGTCCGGGGTGTCGCCTTCGAGTACCGGGCGAAGCGGCCCGAGGAGAACTGGCAGCGCAACTGGGAGCAGGCCATCTTCTGGACCTCGCTGATCCCGGCGCTCCTGTGGGGCGTGGCCTTCGGCAACATCGTCCGGGGCGTGAAGATCGACGCGGACATGGAGTACGTCGGCAACTTCTGGGACCTGCTCAACCCGTACGCGCTCCTCGGTGGCCTGGTCACGCTCACCCTGTTCACCTTCCACGGCGCGGTCTTCGCCTCGCTGAAGACGGTGGGCGACATCCGGGTCCGGGCGAGGGCGCTCGCGCTCAAGCTGGGTCTCGTGACGGCGGCGCTCGCGCTCGCCTTCCTGATCTGGACCCAGGTCGACACGGGCGACGGCTGGAGCCTCGCGGCGATGCTGGTGGCCGTGGTGGCGCTCGTCGGCGCGATCGGCGCGATCAAGGTGGGCCGGGAGGGCTGGTCCTTCGCGCTCTCGGGCGTGACGATCGCCGCCGCCGTGGCGATGCTCTTCCTGGCGCTCTTCCCGAACGTCATGCCGTCTTCGCTCAACCCCGAGTGGAGCCTTACCGTGACGAACGCGTCGTCGAGCCCCTACACGCTCAAGATCATGACCTGGTGCGCGGCGATCGCGACCCCGCTGGTGCTGCTCTACCAGAGCTGGACCTACTGGGTGTTCCGTAAGCGCATTGGGACGCAGCACATCGCCGACGCTCACTAGAGGGGCATGTTTCACGTGAAACCGATCGATCCGCGCCTGCTCCGGTACGCCCGGGCCACCCGCTTCTTCCTGATCGCGGTGGTCGTCCTCGGCCTCATCGGGGCGGCGCTGGTCGTCGCCCAGGCGATGTTCATCGCCGAGATCGTGGTGGGGGCCTTCCAGAAGGGCCTCTCGGTTTCCGACCTGACCACCCCTCTGCTGCTGCTCGCGGGCATCGCGGTGGCACGGGGGCTGGTCTCCTGGCTGACCGAGCTCGCCGCCCACCGGGCGAGCGCGGCGGTCAAGTCCGAACTCCGCGGCCGGCTCCTCGACCGCGCCGCCGCGCTCGGCCCCGGATGGCTGAGCGGACAGAAGACCGGCTCGCTGATCGCGCTCGCGACGCGCGGAGTGGACGCGCTCGACGACTACTTCGCCCGCTATCTGCCGCAGCTGGGGCTCGCGGTGGTGGTGCCGGTGGCCGTGCTGGCCCGGATCGTCACCGAGGACTGGGTCTCGGCCGCCATCATCGTCGTCACCCTGCCGCTCATCCCGGTCTTCATGATCCTGATCGGCTGGTACACCCAGGCCCGGATGGACCGCCAGTGGAAGCTGCTCTCCCGGCTCTCCGGACACTTCCTGGACGTGGTGGCCGGCCTCCCCACCCTCAAGATCTTCGGCCGGGCCAAGGCACAGGCCGAGTCGATCCGAGCGATCACCTCCGAGTACCGCCAGGCGACCATGCGGACCCTGCGGATCGCCTTCCTCTCCTCCTTCGCCCTGGAGCTCCTGGCGACGCTGTCCGTCGCGCTCGTCGCCGTGACCATCGGCATGCGGCTGGTCCACGGCGAACTCGACCTGTACACCGGGCTCGTCATCCTGATCCTCGCCCCCGAGGCGTACCTCCCGCTGCGCCAGGTCGGTGCCCAGTTCCACGCGGCGGCCGAAGGGGTCGCGGCGGCGGAGGAGATCTTCGACGTCCTGGAGCAGCCCGTATCGGGCGGCGGTACGGCGCCGGTCCCGGGCTCCCCGCGGCTTGCGCTCGACCGGGTGACCGTACGGCACGAAGGGCGCGCCGAAGCCTCGCTCGACGCGGCGACGCTGACCGTCGAGCCCGGCGAGACGGTGGCCCTGGTCGGGCCGAGCGGCATCGGCAAGTCCACGCTCCTCGACGTCGTCCTCGGTTTCGCCGTGCCCGAGGAGGGCACCGTACGAGTCGGCGGCGAGGACCTCGCGACCCTCGACCTGGAGGCCTGGCGGTCCCGGATCGCCTGGGTGCCGCAGCGCCCGTACCTCTTCGCGGGGACGGTCGCCGAGAACGTACGGCTCGCCCGCCCGGACGCCACCGACGACGCGGTACGGGCAGCCCTGCGGGACGCCGGGGCCGACGGGTTCGTCGCCGGGCTGCCGCAGGGGCTCGACACGGTGCTCGGCGAGGACGGCGCGGGACTCTCGGCGGGGCAGCGGCAACGGCTCGCGCTCGCCCGCGCGTTCCTCGCGGACCGGCCGCTGCTGCTGCTCGACGAGCCGACGGCGGCGCTGGACGGCGAGACCGAAGCCGGGGTCGTGGAGGCGGTCCGCCGCCTCGCGGCGGGACGCACGGTACTGCTCGTGGTGCACCGGCCGGCGCTGCTCGCGGTCGCGGACCGGGTGGTGGCCCTTGGGGGTGCCACGGACGGCTCGGTGCCCGCCACGGCGGAGTCCCCCCGGGTGCTCGCCCGGAGCGACGGGGACGCCGCGCCCGACGCCGATCCCGCACGGCCCCGGGCGGCAGAGACGCCCGCGGCCGCCGGTGCGGGGTCCGTGCTCGCGCGGGTGCGGGGGATGGCCGGCGAACTCAAGGGGCGGATGGCGCTCGCGCTGCTGCTCGGGAGCCTGGCCCTCGGGTCGGCCGTGGGACTGATGGCCGTGTCCGGCTGGCTGATCTCACGGGCCTCCGAGCAGCCGCCGGTGCTCTATCTGATGGTGGCCGTCACCGCCACGCGCGCCTTCGGCATCGGACGTGCCGTCTTCCGGTACGCCGAGCGGCTCGTCTCGCACGACGCCGTGCTGCGGATGCTCGCCGAGCTGCGGGTCTCCGTCTACCGGCGGCTTGAGCGGATCTCCCCGGCGGGACTCCGCCGTGCCCGGCGCGGCGACCTGCTGGCACGGCTGGTCCACGATGTCGACGCGCTCCAGGACTACTGGCTGCGCTGGTGGCTTCCGGTGGGCGCGGCCGTCTTCGTGGGCGTCGCCTCCGCCGGGTTCACCGCCTGGCTGCTGCCCGAGGCCGGTGCCGTCCTCGCCGCGGGCCTGCTCGTGGCCGGGATCGCCGTACCGGCGGCCGGCGGCGCCCTCGCCCGCCGGGCCGAACGGCGGCTCTCCCCCGCGCGCGGCGCCCTGGCCACGGCCGTCGCCGACCTGCTCCGCGGCTGCGCCGAGCTGACGGTGGCCGGTGCGCTGCGGGGCCGTGTCGAGCGGACGCGGGACGCCGACCGGGCCCTCACCGGCATCGCCTCCCGGCAGGCGGCGGCCACCGCGCTGGGGGCCGGTCTCTCCGCGCTGGTCTGCGGTCTGACGGTGGTGGCCGCCGCGGTCGTCGGAGTCCAGGGCGTACGGGAGGGGCGGCTCGACGGGGTGGCCCTCGCCGTGGTCGTCCTGACACCGCTGGCCGCCTTCGAGGCCGTCACCGGACTGCCGCTCGCCGTGCAGTACCGGCAGCGCGTCAGGCACAGTGCCGAGCGGGTCTTCGAGGTGCTCGACGCCCCCGTCCCCGTACAGGAACCGGCCGCGCCCGCGACTCCCCCGGACAGCCCGTTCCCGCTGGAGCTCGACGGGCTCTCGGCCCGGTACGCCGGCCAGGAGCGGGCGGCACTCGCGGACTTCCGGCTCACCCTGGAGGCGGGGCGGCGGGTCGCCGTGGTCGGCGCCTCCGGCTCAGGGAAGACCACGCTCGCGCAGGTGCTGCTGCGGTTCCTCGACGTGGAGCACGGCATGTACCGGCTCGGCGGGGTGCCCGCCTGGGAGCTCGACGGCGACGCGGTCCGGCGGCTCGTCGGCCTCTGCGCCCAGGACGCCCACCTCTTCGACAGTTCCGTCCGGGAGAACCTGCGGCTCGCCCGCACCGGGGCGGACGACGACGAGCTGCGCGAGGCGCTGCGCCGCGCCCGGCTGCTCGACTGGGTGGACGGACTGCCCGCCGGGCTCGACACCCTCGTGGGCGAGCACGGCTCCCGGATCTCCGGCGGCCAGCGCCAGCGCCTCGCGCTCGCGCGGGCCCTCCTCGCCGACTTCCCCGTCCTCGTCCTCGACGAGCCGGCCGAGCACCTCGACCTGGCCACCGCCGACGCCCTCACCGACGACCTGCTCAGGGCCACCGAAGGCCGGACGACCGTCCTCATCACCCACCGTCTGCACGGCCTCGAAGCGGTCGACGAGGTCGTCGTCCTCGACGAGGGACGGACCGTGCAGCGCGGCCCGTACGCCGAGCTGGCGACGGCCGACGGACCCCTGCGCCGGATGCTGGAGCAGGAGCGGGAGACCGACCTCCTCGCGGTGGGAAGCGGGGGAGCCGGCGCCACCCCGGCCGGCGGGGACGACCGCCCGACTTTTCTCGCCAAATAGGACTAACTAGGCTCAAGCCCATGACCGCCGCAGCGTCCGCCACCCCGGACCCCCTGGAAGCCGCCACCCAGGCCACCCGCAGCCTCCAGGGGCTGTCCACGGAGCTCACCGCCCGCGTGCCGCAGCTCCTGGAGGCGATGCGCTCGGTCGGCACCGGGCTCGAACTCCACTCGACCCTCGACCGGATCTGCGAGACCGCCGCCGAGCTCGCCGACGCCCGCTACGCGGCGATCGGCGTCGTCGACGACGAGGGCGAGGGCCTCTCCGACTTCGTCACCTTCGGCGTCGACGACGAAACGGCCCACCGCATCGGCCGCCGCCCCGACGGCCACGCGGGACTGCTCGGCGCACTGATCCGCGACCCGCAGACCATCCGCCTCGCCGATCTGTCCGCCGACCCCCGCGCGGCCGGTTTCCCGCCCGGCCACCCGCCGATGCGCACCTTCCTCGGCGTCCCCATCCGGGTCCAGGGCGAGATCTTCGGCAACCTGTACCTCGCCGAGAAGCGCGGCGGCGGCGAGTTCAACGACTACGACGTCCACATGGTCCGGGTGCTCGCCACCGAGGCGGGCATCGCCATCGGCAACGCCCGCCTCTACGAGGCGGCCCGCCAGCGCGAACGCTGGATCGACGGCTCGGTCGCCGTCACCACCGCCCTGCTCTCCGGCGGCGACGCGGACGACGCCCTCACGGTCGTCGCCGAACAGGCCCGCAGGCTCGCCGACGCGGACGCCGGGATCGTCCTCCTGCCCGCCGAGGACGGCGGCCTGGAGATCGTCGCGGTCTCCTCGCCCCGGCCCACCAAGTCGCTCGGCGTGGTCATCCCGCCCGAGAGCGCCGTGGTCAAGGAACTCCTGGAGGGCGAGGCGGTCTTCATCTCGGACGCCTCCACGGACCCGCGCATGATCAGCCGGCTGACCTCCCCGTACGGGCCCAGCATGATGCTGCCGCTGCAGAGCGGCGGGCGGGTGCTCGGCGCGCTCGCCACCCCCCGCGCCCGGGGCGCCCGCCAGTTCACCGAGGCGGAGCGGACCCTCGCCACCCAGTTCGCCTCGCAGGCCGCGCTGGCCCTGATGATGGCCGACGCGCAGCGGGACCGGGAGCGCCTCGCCGTCTACGAGGACCGCGACCGGATCGCCCGCGACCTGCACGACCTCGTCATCCAGCGGCTCTTCGCCACCGGGATGATGCTGGAGAGCGCCCAGCGCAAGTCGATCGTGCCGGCCGTGCGCGAGGGCGTCGGCAAGGCCGTCGACGAACTGGACGTCACGATCCAGGAGATCCGTACGGCGATCTTCGCGCTCCAGCAGGGCCCCGCCGAAGCCCCGTCGGGCCTGCGCACCCGGGTCCTGCGGGAGATCAACATGGCGGCCGTCCCGCTCGGCTTCAAGCCCGCGCACCGCTTCCTCGGCGCGATCGACTCCACGGTCGGCGAACTCACCGGCAAGAACCTCATCGCCGCCCTGCGCGAGGCGCTCTCCAACGCCTTCCGGCACGCGGAGGCGGGCCGCATCGAGGTCGTCGTCGACGCCACCGCCACCCTCCCCGACGGCTCCGCGGGCGTCCGCCTCTCCGTCGCGGACGACGGCATCGGCATCCCCGCCGGCGGCCGCCGCAGCGGTCTGCGCAACCTCGCCCGCCGCGCCGAGTCCCTGGGCGGCGCCAGCTGGTGCGGGCCCGGACTCGGCGAGGACGGCGGCGGTACGACGGTGGTGTGGGAGGCCCCGCTCTAGGCCTGCCCGGCCCTAGTCCCGTGCTTCTGTCAGCTGCTTCAGCCCTGTGCCGCGGCGTTCAGGGCTTCGGCGACCAGCTGCTCGATGACGACGGCGACGCCGTCCTCGTTGTTGCCGACCGTGCGGCCGGAGGCGGCGGCAATGACGTCGGGGTGGGCGTTGCCCATCGCGTACGAGCGGCCGGCCCAGCTGAGCATCTCGATGTCGTTCGGCATGTCACCGAAGGCGACGACCTCGTCGGCCGTGATGCCGCGCTCGGCGCAGCAGTGCGCGAGCGTGGAGGCCTTGGAGACGCCGAGCCCGCTGATCTCGATCAGCGCGGTGGGGCTGGAGCGGGTGATGGACGCCCGGTCGCCCGCGGCCTCCCTGGCCACCGCGAGGAACACGTCCGGATCGAGTTCGGGGTGCTGGGCGAGCAGCTTGAGCACGGGGGCCGCCGCGCCGGGCGCCTCTTCGAAGAGGAGCTTCTCGGCGGTGGCGACGGTGGCGCCGGGGTCGAGGTAGAACGGCGGGTACTGCGGCTCGTAGTGGATGCCGGTGGTGAGCTCGACGGCGAACGAGGTGCCCGGCGCGGCGGCGCGCAGCGCCTCCACGACGTCGAGGGCGACCGCCCGCTCCAGCGGGCGCACCTCCACGAAGGTGTAGCCGCCGTGGAGGTCCACGACGGCGGCGCCGTTGGCGCAGATCGCGAGGCCGTGGCCGTGGACGTGGTCGCTGACGACGTCCATCCAGCGGGCCGGGCGGCCGGTGACGAAGAAGACCTCGATCCCGGCCTGCTCGGCCGCGGCGAGGGCGGCGACCGTGCGCGCGGAGACGGACTTGTCGTCGTGCAGCAGCGTGCCGTCGAGGTCGGTGGCGATCAGCCGGGGCGCCGGGGCGGAAGGGCGCGGGGAACGGGGAGAGGTCACCGCACCATTCTTCCGCACCGGACGCACGTGCGTGCGGGGAGCCGCACATATGAGTGCCCGGCTTTCGGTCTTCCGGTGGCCGGTCCGGCTCAGTACGCGATCTCGACGACCGCGCGGTGGGTGGGGTCGTGGGTCCCGCCGTTCTCCGCGCGGGTCAGCAGATAGTGCGCGAGATCGGCGCGGGAGAGGGACTTCGGCCGGTCCAGGTGGCCGTTCCCGGCCGTGCGGTAGCGGCCGGTGAGCGGGCCGTCGGTGAGCATCGGGGGCCGCACCACCGTCCAGGCCGTGTCACCGGCGGCCCCCGAGGCCAGGAAGCTCTCCATCCGGGCCATGTCGGCGTAGCCGTGCCGGTACATCCGCTGGACCACGTACCGGGTGACGAGGCGCTGCGGCAGCGGAACGCCCGCGGTGATCTCCAGGCCGGCGGAGGAGAGGCAGAGCAGCCGGCCGACGCCGGCGGCGCGCATGGCCTCGACGATGTTGCGGGTGCCGTCCGAGTAGACGGTCGTGGGGTGCTTGCGGTCGGTGCTGCCGAGGCAGGAGACGACGGCGTCGTGCCCGGCGACGGCGTGCCGCCACTCCTCGGGCGTCAGGACGTCTCCCGCCACGACGGTCGGCCGCGCCCCGGGGTGCGCGGCCCGCAGCCGGTCGGGGCGCCGGGCGACGGCGGTCACCCGGTGGCCGGCGCCGAGGGCCTGGGTCAGGAGCTGCGCGCCGGTGCCGCCGGTCACGCCGAAGAGCAGCAGCTTCATGACGCCTCCGGTCGCGGGGGCGTCGTCAGCGCGTGGACGAGGGCGATCGTGACGGCGCGCTGGCCGTCGAGGGAGAGGTGGATCCCGTCGTCGAGCTGGAGGCCGGCGGTGGCCCGCCGGGTGTCGACCGTGAGCTCCGGCCGGCCGAGGAGGAGGTCGGCGACTCCGTCGACGTCCTCGCTCTCCCAGCCGATCCCGGCACGTCGGAAGTGGGGGTAGGCGTCCGCCCGCTCCTGGTCCATGGAGCTCGGGGTGAGCCAGATCCATCGCTCGCGGCCGACGGATTCCGGCTGCCCGCCGACCTCCTTGAGGGCGAGGAGGTTACGGGCCGTCTCCGCCTCGCTGACCAGCCGGATCCCGGGTTCGCCGGGCCCGCGCCCGAGCCGTTGGGCGTCGTTCGCGCCGAGCATGCACAGCACCCAGTCGGGGCGCGAGAAGGCGAGTTGGGGCAGCTGGGCGAGGGCCTGGCTCGTGGTCTGGCCCGAGACGGCGAGGTTGACGAGCGTGACGCCTTCCGGGAGCAGGTGGCGCAGGATCGAGAACCACGAGAGCCGGTCGGCGGTGGTGCTCTCGCCGAGCGCCACGACCCGCTGCCCCGGCCGGAACGGCAGCCGGCCGACCCGGTCGGCGAAGCCGGGGTCCTCAAGGAGGCCGGCGGCGGTGGCCCGCGCCCGCTCGTCGAAGTCCCGCAGCAGTTCGCGGTAGGCGGGTGCGTCAAGCCCGAAGAGCTCGGCGAGCCGCTCCTCGGGCAGTTCTCCCAGATAGCGCAGGGTCTTCTCGGGCTGCTGGAAGCGGACGAGCTTCTCGGTCATGTTCGCGGGCACGTCAGAGCCCCTTCTCAGCGCGGGTGCGGCGGCGGGGGAGCAGGAAGCCGGCGGCGATCAGCCAGGCCAGGCAGGTGAAGCGGGCCAGCGGGAGCAGCAGGGCGGCGCCGTCGAAGAGCAGGGTGAGGGCGGCGAGTTCGGCGACGGCCGCGAGGACGAGGCCGGTGACGGCCAGGGCGCGCGGCAGCAGTCCGGCGAGGAGCCCGGGTACGGCGATCCCGGCCACGAGGAGGCCGAGCGTCACGACGTGCCCGGGCCCGCCGGTGGCGAAGGCCAGGTACTGCAGAGCCCGTGCGAGCGCCGGGAGTTCGAGCACCTCCGTACGGGAAAGGGTCCAGCTCACCAGGCCGCAGACGGCCAGGAATCCGGCGGCGAGGAGGCCGCCGGCCAGGGCGATGGTCGCGCCGGGGGCGCGGACGCCGAGCCGGTGCAGCCGGGCGGAGGCGGTGGCGGCGTAGACGGCCAGCGGGATCGAGGCCGCGAACTGGAGGGCGCCGGAGACCCGTACGGCGTCGGAGTGGGCGCGGAAGTAGGCCACGATCTCGCCGGTCTCACCGAAGGGCGAGGGGAACGGGTCGCCGCCGGCGAGCACGGTGCTGAGGACGAGCCCGCCCAGGAACAGGGCGGTGAACACCACGGCGAGCACGCCCGGTGGCGGTCCTCCCTGGGCTTCCCGGCGCTCCCGGGGCGCGGGTCCGGCCGGGCGGCGGGTGTCGGTGGGGCTGTGTGCGGAGACGGGTCCTGTCACGGGTCCTGTCCGTTCTCTCAGCTGAATAGTTCACTAGGGAGAATCATTCTTGTCTCGTACCATAACCCTGTGAGTACCGACCGGCAACCAGTCGAAGATCCCGGCGCGGCCGCCGCCGCTCCCCCGCGCTTCGGCGCGTTCCTGCTCGCCCAGCTCGGCGCGCACGCCGCCGCGCGCTTCGGCGAACGGGTCGGCGAACTCGGCCTCGCGCCGCCCGACGTCGGCCTGCTGCGGATGATCGCGATGGACCCGGGGCGCAGTCAGCGCTCCCTCGCCGCCGACCTCGGCGTCGTCCCGAGCCGGGTTGTCGCGCTCATCGACAACCTGGAACGGAAGGGCTTCGTGGAACGGCGGCGCAGCACCGAGGACCGCCGCCACCACGAGCTGTACGTCTCCGAGGAGGGCGGACGCGTCCTCGAACGGGTCCGCGAGGTCGCCGCCGCGCACGAGGACGACCTCTTCACGGCGCTCGACCCGGAGGACCGGACCCGCCTGACGGAGCTCCTCGGCCGGATCGCCGGCCAACAGGGCCTCACCCCGGGCGTCCACCCGGGCTACCGCCACCTGCCCAAGCGCCCGGGCCGCGGCTGAGCCGTCGGAGCCGGGCGTGGCCGCCCTCGTCGTACGGAGTCGGGCCGGGCGTGGCCGCCTCGTCGTACCGCGCCGGGGCCGGGCCGGGCGTGGCCGCCTCTCGTCGTGCGGACATGGCCGTAAACGTCCGTTCGGTTCCGGGATGGGTGGGGAAGACCCTCAGGAGGCAGGGGAGCCGACGGCGTCTCGAAGGGGTGGGGGCATGGTCTCGGGTCGGCGGTCTGACGAGTGCGAGGCCTGCGGTGCGCCGTGCGGCAGATGGATCGCGAGCCTCGGCATGGCCCTCTGCGGGGCCTGTGAGGAGGCCGGCTCGGCACATCCCGTACGGGAGCCGGTCCGGGTGGGCGACGTGCTGGCCGGCATGGCCGCCGTCGTGACGTTCGCGGCCCGCTCGGGAAACCCCGTACGGGACGCGCGCGGCCCCTCGACCGTCACCTGCGAGGGGTGCGGGGCCGGCGCCGAGTGGCACCGCACGGTGCGCGGGCGCTGGATCATGATGGAGCCCGGCGAGCTGGTCGCCCGGGCCGTCCCGGCGGGCCGGCGGTGGCGGATCGCGGGCGACGGCACGGCGGTCAACCTCGGCTCCGCCGTACCGTCCGACACCTGCCGGATCAGCCACTTCGACGTCTGTCCCGCGCGGCCCGCGCCCGCGGCGTCCCCGGTCCTCCTCGCGCTGTGGCGCGGGCACGCCCGGCGCCGGGGCGCGGCCTGAGAGGGAGGGGTCAGCCCAGCTGGGCCGGTGCCTCGGTGGCGATCCGCTCGAAGACGGCCTGGTCGACGGCGAAGACGGAGTCCGGGATCGGCGAGTGGATCACGATCTCGGTGAAGCCCAGCTCGCGGTGGCGGCCGGCGAAGTCGACGAAGGCGTCCACGGACTCCAGCGGGCCGTTCCGGTCCGGGGTGAAGCCGGTGAGCAGGATCTTGTCCAGTTCGGCCACGTCCCGGCCCGCCTCGGCGCACGCCTTGCCGAGCTTCTCGACCTGGCCGCGCAGCGCCGCCACCGACTGCTCCGGGGTGCCCTCCTCGTACAGCTTCGGGTCGCCGGTGGTCACCCAGGCCTGCCCGTAGCGGGCGGCCAGCTTGAGGCCGCGCGGCCCGGTCGCCGCCACCGCGAACGGCAGCCGCGGGCGCTGGACGCAGCCGGGGATGTTCCGGGCCTCGTCCGCCGAGTAGAAGGTGCCGCGCTCGGTGACGACGTCCTCGGTGAGCAGCCGGTCGAGCAGCGCCACGAACTCGGCGAACCGGTCGGCCCGCTCCTTCGGGCTCCACGGCTCCTGCCCGAGCGCGGTGGCGTCGAAGCCGTTGCCGCCCGCGCCGATGCCGAGCGTGATCCGGCCGGCGGAGACGTCGTCGAGCGCCAGGAGCTCCTTGGCGAGCGTCACGGGGTGCCGGAAGTTCGGCGAGGTCACGAGCGTGCCGAGCCGCAGCCGCTCGGTGGCCGTCGCCGCGGCGGTGAGGGTGGGCAGCGCGCCGAACCACGGGCCGTCGCGGAAGGTCCGCCAGGACAGGTGGTCGTAGGTGTACGCGGCGTGGAAGCCGAGGTCCTCGGCGTGCCGCCACTTCCGGCGGCCCCCTTCGTGCCAGCGGTCGACGGGCAGGATCACGGTGCTCAGGCGCAGGCTCATGCCCCCGAGCCTACGGCGACCGGTGACCCGGCGGCCTGCGGGACCAGTGGCCTGCGGGACCGGTGGGGCGGGGCGGGTGGCCTGGCGGACCCGTGGTCTGTGGGGCGGCGGCGTCAGCGGACGTTCTTGTTCATCCAGGCGGTGAGCGAGGCGTTGGGGATGAGCTCCCGGTACGTCTCGTCGCCGGGGAGCGGCACGACCAGCCGCCAGCCGGGCGGGAAGAACCGTCCCTTCACGTGGGCGAGGCCGCCGTGGACGGAACGCAGGAAGACGGGGACGGTGTCGCGCGGCACGTCGGGGAACTCGACGCCCTCGACGATGATCAGGGCGTCGTCCTCGGGGAAGATCCGGACCGTGACGGAGGGGGAGCCGCCCAGTTCGATGTAGGCCTCGTGCGGGAGCGATCCGTCCGGGTCGAGGACGGCGAACGCGCCGGAGGAGGTGCGCCGGGAGGTCTGGTCCGCGCCGATGTCGTCGGTCACGGTCATCTCCAGGTTGAACTCCTGGGCGATCTCGCGGACCGCGTTGACTGCGGCCTCGGTGCTGGGCAGGTGCGGGTGTGCCATGAAAGCGATCATGCCAAACGGCCCTCCGCTCCCGCGGGCTCACTCCGTGAAGCGGAGGAACTCCGGCGGTACGGCGTCGGTCAGCCAGACCCCGTTGGCGCTGACGCGGAAGACGTGGCCGGCCCGGTGCATGGCCCCGGCGTCCACGCTCAGCACGACGGGCCGGCCGCGGCGGGCGCCGACGCGGGTCGCGGTCTCGCGGTCGGGGGAGAGGTGCACGTGGTGGCGGGCCATCGGGCGCAGCCCCTCCGCCCGGATGGAGGGAAGCCGGTCCGCGACCGTGCCGTGGTACAGGTACGCGGGCGGTTCGGCGGCCGGAAGGTCGAGGTCCACCTCGACGGTGTGGCCCTGGCTGGCGCGGATGCGGGTGCCCTCGATCGCGAAGCGCTTCTTGTCGTTGGTCGCGACGACGTGGTCGAGTTCCTCGCGGGTGATCGGGAAGTGGTGCGCGGCCGCGGCGGTGAGGAGTGCGTCGATCTCGGTCCAGCCGTTGCCGTCGAGGACGAGGCCGATGCGCTCGGGCTGATGGCGCAGATGCTTGGAGAGGTACTTCGACACCTTCACGGTGCGTCGTTCGTCCCTCGGTTGTGAGGTCATGGCGTCAGGATGCCGGAGCCCGGATCGCCGGACCAATGAATTGAACCGGACCGATGAAGGGGCGTGAGAATGTTTGATCCACAGCCAACATGACTTATCCACAGGCCAGTTGGCATTTCTGTGGACAACGGCCTGTCATTTTGCCCGAATTGGATAAGTCAAAGAGTTTTATGGTGACTTGCGGCAAGAGCGTCCAATGCCCTTTTGTTCACTTCTCGTTCCGTGGCCGCCGCGACGAAGGCCGCGACCCCCTCCGCGCCCACCAGTTCCTGAACCGCCCGTATCGTCCCGGCCGGTAGCGCGACCGCTCGCGGCTCGTCGTCCTTCACCGGGGGCGCGTGCGGCGACAGGTGGAGTTGGAGGTGCTGGGTCGCCAACAACTGCATGGCCCTGGCCAGTTCGGCGTCGACCGTCTGCTGGGCGAGCGGCCGGAGCCGCCGCACCATCGTCGCCGCCTCGGCGGCGTCGGCGTCGGTGGGCGGCCGGTGCTCCAGGTAGCGCGCGAAGACGTGCTCGGTGGTGAACTCCAGGAAACGGGAAGCGATGTGCTCGACCTGATCCCGAAGCTCCCGCAGGTGCCTGGTGATTGCCGACAGCGGCACCCCGGCGGCGTACAACTCGACGGCGACGGCGAGTTCTTGCGGACTCGGTACGAGGTACTCCTCCGTCTCGCGGTTCGGCAGCGGCTCCAGGACGCCGAGCTCGACGGCCTCCCGGATGGCGTCCTCGTCCGGCATGCCGCCGAAGCGGGCGTCGAGCTCCGCGCGGGAGATCCGGGCCGCCTCCTCGTCCGTCCACGGCCCGTGGACCTCCGCGACCAGACCGAGCACCCCGCCGAGACCCCGGCCGGTGTCCCAGGCCTCCAGGAGCTCCTTGATCGAGGCCAGCGTGTAACCCCGGTCGAGGAGGTCGGCGATCTGCCGGAGCCGCGCGAGGTGCGCGTCCCCGTAGACGTTCGACCTGCCCCGCCGCTCGGGGCGGGGCAGCAGACCGCGGTCCTGGTACGCGCGGATCGTCCGGACCGTGGCCCCGCTGAGATGGGCGAGGTCCTCGATCCGGTACTCCGGCTGTGCTGACTGCTCGGACAAACCCGCTCCCACCGACCGCTTCCCGCACCCCGTCACCGGGGCCCCTGCTGGGAGGGATCGTACGACCGCACCCCCCTCCCACACCCAGGACCTGCCCTCCGGACCGCCCGCGGACCGGCCCGGAGGGCGGATCGGCCCGGAGGGCAGGCCGGGCCCGTCCTCCGGACCTTCCACGGGACCGAGCCCGGAAGCGCGGGCGCGGGCTACGTGGGCGGCTGCCAGCGGGCCAGGGCCCGGAGCGCGCCCGGGCTCAGCCGGGACAGGAAGTGGGCGCCACGGGCCTCCGGCGTGACCGGGACGACGGCCCGGTTGTGCAGGACGGCGCCGAGGATCGCGTCCGCGACCTTCTCCGGCGGATAGTTCCGCAGGCCGTACAGGCGGGAGGCCTTCTTCTGGCGCCGCTTCTCCTCCGCCTCGTCGGTGGCCCCCGCGAACCGCGTCGTCGCGGTGATGTTGGTGTTGACGATGCCCGGGCAGATCGCGGAGACCCCGATGTCCTGACCGGCCAGCTCGGCCCGGAGGCACTCGCTGAGCATCAGCACCGCCGCCTTCGACGTGCTGTACGCGGGCAGGGCGCGGGACGGCTGGAAGGCGGCGGCGGAGGCGGTGTTCACGATGTGGCCGCCCTGGCCGCGCGCGGTCATCTGCGCGCCGAAGATCCGGCAGCCGTGGATCACGCCCCACAGATTGACGTCCAGGACCCGCTTCCACTCCTCGCTCGTCGTGTCGAAGAAGGAGCCGGCGAGGCCTATGCCCGCGTTGTTGACCAGGACGTCGACGATCCCGTACTCGCTCGCCACCTTCGCGGCCAGCTTCTCCATCGCCTGTTCGTCGGCGACGTCGACGGTCTCGCCCCAGGCCTCGGGGGCACCGATGAGCCGGGCCATGTCGGCCGTGCGGGCCGCGCCCTCGCCGTCCCGGTCCACCGCCACGACCCGGGCCCCGGCCTCGGCGAACGCGAAGGCGGTGGCCCGCCCGATGCCGCTGGCGGCACCCGTCACCAGGACGAGCCGGCCGCCGAAGCGCTCCGCGTACTCCGGCTTCACGCCGCTCTTCGCGGCCGTCGCCGCCGGCGGCTTCGGCGCCTTGGCCGCCGGCTCCTCGTTGGCCCGCACGAACTCGGCGATCCACTCGGACAGCTGGTCGGGACGGGTGCGCGGCACCCAGTGCTTGGCGGGCAGGGTGCGCCGGGTCAGATCGGGGACCCAGCTGCCCAGATCGTCGTAGAGCCGCTCGGAGAGGAAGGCGTCACCGGTCGGCGTGATCAGCTGCACCGGCACGTGCGCGTACGCGTCGGGGCGCGGCCGCCTGAGCCGCGGACGGACGTTGTCCCGGTAGAGCCAGGCGCCGTGCGCGGCGTCGCTCGGCAGGGACGGTGTCGGGTAGTCGCCGGACGGGACCTTCTCGACCCGCTCCAGGATCTTCGGCCAGCGCTTGCCGAGCGGCCCCCGCCAGGCGAGTTCGGGCAGGACGGGCGTGTGCAGCATGTACACGTACCAGGACTTGGCGCCCTGGCCGAGGAGCTGGCCGACCCGGCGCGGGGTGGGCCGGGCCATCCGCCGCTTGATCCAGTGGCCGAAGTGGTCGAGTGAGGGGCCCGACATCGAGGTGAAGGAGGCGATCCGGCCCTCGGTACGCGCGACCGTGGCGAACTCCCAGGACTGCACCGAGCCCCAGTCGTGGCCGACCAGGTGGACCGGCCGGTCGGGGCTGACCGCGTCGGCGACCGCGAGGAAGTCGTCCGTCAGCTTCTCCAGGGTGAAGCCGCCGCGCAGCGGGGCGGGCGCCGTCGACCGGCCGTGGCCCCGGACGTCGTAGAGGACCACGTGGAACTCCTGGGCCAGCCGGGTCGCGACCTCCGACCAGACCTCCTTGGAGTCCGGGTAGCCGTGCACGAGCAGGACGGTCGGCCGGTCGGCGTCGCCGAGTTCGGCGACGCACAGCTCTATCCCGCCCGTCCTGACCCAGCGCTCCCGCGCGGATTTCAGCCCGGCGATTCCCGCCATCAGACCGCTCCCTCGTTCCAGCGCCGCACGTGCGGCAGATCGTCGTCCAGCCAGAACGCGCTCTGCTCGGGATCCTTCGAGTCGGTGACGACCAGGATCTCCTCGAACTTCGCGCCCGTCCCCCGGAATCCGAGGTGCGGCTCGACCGCCCACAGGCCGGGCCTGGGCGGGTGGTCGGAGAACTTGTACGGCGACCAGAGCGGCGACCAGCCGTCCCGGTGCCCGTGCAGGGCGTCGCTCGCCAGCCCCTTGAGCGACTGCGTGCCGAACCCGAAGAGCGTAGGCGACCAGCGGCGCTCGCTCACCCGGTCGATCTTGTGCGCGATGACGCCGAAGGGGTAGGCGCGGTGCCGGTTCGCGTACCCCTGGCGGACCATGAGGCGGTCCACGTCCTCGTATATCGCGCGCAGCGTGCGGCGCTCGCGGACCTCGCGCAGGATCAGCTCGCGGTGGTCCTTGAGGTCGGCGAGGAGCTTGTCGTGCAGCGGGTTGAGGCCCAGGCAGCCGCTGTAGCCGATGTCGGCGGTGTACCCCTTGTAGACCGGGGCCATGTCGAGGATGAACGGCATCCCCGCTTCGAGCCGCCGGTTGGTGGGGAAGAACTGCAGGGGGATCTTGAAGTCGACGAACGCGGTGCGGTCGCCGAACCAGGCGAACGGGCGGTGGAACCAGTCCCGCACCCCCCGCTCGTACAGCCACTCCCGCTGCATCCGGGCGGCCTCGCGCTCGGTCACCCCGGGCCTGAGCTGCGCCGCGACGGCTTCCGCGCACTCGTAGGAGAGCCGCTGTACTTCCCTGAACCCCCGCAGCTCCGCGGAGAGTTCCCCTGTCACTGCTGAGGCCATGCCACCCGCCGTCCCGTGTGAGCGCCCGATCGCACTACGCGTCCGTAACTTGACACCGATGAATGTGACAATGGACGGAGGCTGCGTCAAGGGGTCGGGCACGAGCTGTGGAAAAGACCGGCGGCGAGCCTGTGGAAAAAGACTTTCGTCGCGACCGCCCCTACTGGCTTGTACTCCTCTGGTCGGACAAGAATCGAGCCGTTGGGCTGACGACCGCTGTGGCGCACGCCACTACCTTCGAATCGTGACTGTGATCGCGACCGAAAGCCTCAGCAAGCGGTTCCCCCGGGTGACCGCGCTTGACCGGCTCTCCCTGGACATCGGGCCCGGTGTGACCGGACTTGTGGGTGCCAACGGAGCCGGCAAGTCCACCATGATCAAGATTCTGCTCGGCCTCTCCCCCGCCACGGAGGGCCGCGCCGAGGTCCTCGGACTCGACGTCCGGACCTCGGGCGCCCAGATCCGTGAGCGCGTCGGATACATGCCGGAGCACGACTGCCTCCCGCCGGACGTCTCGGCCACCGAGTTCGTCGTCCACATGGCGCGGATGTCCGGACTCCCCCCGACCGCCGCCCGCGAGCGGACCGCCGACACCCTGCGCCACGTCGGCCTGTACGAGGAGCGCTACCGCCCGATGGGCGGCTACTCGACGGGCATGAAGCAACGGGTGAAGCTCGCCCAGGCCCTCGTCCACGACCCGAAGCTGGTCCTCCTCGACGAGCCGACCAACGGTCTGGACCCGGTCGGCCGCGACGAGATGCTCGGACTGATCCGCCGGGTCTGGACCGACTTCGGCATCTCGGTCCTCGTCACCTCGCACCTGCTCGGCGAGCTGGAGCGCACCTGCGACCACGTCGTCGTCATCGACGGCGGACGGCTCCTGCGCTCCAGCTCCACCAGCGACTTCACCCGGACCACCACGACGCTCGCGGTCGAGGTCACCGACTCCGACGCACACCCCGACGGCACGGACGCGCTCCGCGCCTCCCTCGCCGCCGCCGGTGTCACGATCCACGCCGGCGTCGAGGACGGCCTCCCGGGCGCCGGCCACATCCTCCTCCTGGAGGCGGCCGGCGAGGAGACGTACGACCTCGTGCGGGACACCGTCGCCGGCCTCGGCCTCGGACTCGTCCGCATGGAGCAGCGCCGCCACCACATCGCCGAGGTCTTCAAGGCGACGGACCACGAGGAGGTGCAGGCCCGATGAGCACCGACACCTCCAAGGCCGCGCCCGACACGACCCGCATCCACAACATCGGCTACCGCTCCTACGACGGCCCGCGCCTCGGCCGGGCGTACGCGCGCCGGTCGCTGTTCTCGCAGTCGCTGCGCGGCGCGTACGGACTGGGCCGCAGCGCCAAGTCCAAGGTGCTGCCGATGCTGCTCTTCGCGGTGATGTGCGTCCCGGCGCTGATCATCGTCGCGGTCGCGGTCGTCACCAAGCAGTCCAAGCTGTCGATCGAGTACACGCAGTACGCGCTGTTCCTCCAGGTCGTCATCAGCATCTACCTGGCCTCGCAGGCGCCCCAGTCGGTCTCCCGCGACCTCCGGTTCCGGACGGTGCCGCTGTACTTCTCGCGCCCGATCGAGCGCGTGGACTACGTCCTCGCCAAGTTCGGCGCGATGGCATCGGCGCTCTTCATCCTCACAGCGGCCCCGCTCCTGATCCTCTGGATCGGTTCGATGCTGGCCAAGATGGACTTCGCGGAGCAGAGCAAGATGTTCGGCCAGGGGCTCGTCTCGGTGGCCCTGCTCTCGCTGCTCTTCGGCGGCATAGGCCTGGTCATGGCGGCCCTCACGCCGCGCCGCGGCTTCGGCGTCGCCGCCGTGATCGCCGTCTTCACGATCTCGTACGGGGCGGTCTCCACCCTCATGGGCATCGCCTACGCCACGGACAACGAGGGCGCCATCCAGTGGCTCGGCCTGTTCTCGCCGATGACCCTCATCGACGGCGTGCAGACCGCCTTCCTGGGCGCGCCGACGGGCTTCCCCGACGGCGGGGGCCCGGGCGCCGGTGCCGGCGTGATCTATCTGCTGGCCGTCCTCGCGCTCGTCGCCGCCTCGTACGGCATCCTGATGCGCCGCTACCGAAAGGTCGGGCTGTGACCACGCTCCACATCGACCACGTCTCCCGCTGGTTCGGCAACGTCGTGGCGGTCAACGACATCACGATGTCCGTCGGCCCCGGCGTCACCGGCCTCCTCGGGCCCAACGGCGCGGGGAAGTCCACCCTGATCAACATGATGGGCGGCTTCCTCGACCCCTCCACCGGCAGCGTCACCCTCGACGGCGCGAAGATCTGGGGGAACGAGTCGGTCTACCGCGAGATAGGCGTCGTGCCCGAGCGGGAGGCGATGTACGACTTCCTCACCGGCCGCGAATTCGTCCAGGCGAACGCGGAGCTGCAGGGCCTCGGCTCGGCGGAGGCCCAGCGGGCGCTGGCCACGGTCGAGATGGAGTACGCCCAGGACCGCAAGATCTCCACGTACAGCAAGGGCATGCGGCAGCGCGTGAAGATGGCCTCGGCCCTCGTGCACGAGCCGTCGGTGCTGCTCCTCGACGAGCCGTTCAACGGCATGGACCCGCGCCAGCGCATGCAGCTGATGGACCTGCTGCGGCGGATGGGCGCGGACGGCCGGACCGTCCTCTTCTCCTCGCACATCCTGGAAGAGGTCGAGCAGCTCGCCTCCCACATCGAGGTGATCGTGGCCGGGCGGCACGCGGCCTCCGGTGACTTCCGCAAGATCCGCCGGCTCATGACCGACCGGCCGCACCGCTACCTCGTCCGCTCCAGCGACGACCGGGCGCTCGCGGCGGCGCTGATCGCCGATCCGTCGACGGCCGGCATCGAGGTCGACCACGCGGAGGGCGGACTGCGCGTGCAGGCGGTGGACTTCGGACGCTTCACGGAGCTGCTGCCGAAGGTCGCGAAGGAGCGCGGGATCCGTCTGCTGACGGTCTCGCCCTCCGACGAGTCCCTCGAATCGGTCTTCTCGTACCTCGTCGCGGCCTGAAAGGAGCCTGACCGATGTACAACCCCACAGTCGCCCGGCTCACCTACCGGGCCCTGCTCGGCCGCCGCAGGGCGCTGATCCTCTTCCTGCTGCCCGGCATGCTGCTGCTCATCTCGGCGGCGGTCCGCGGTTTCAACGGCGCCGACGACCAGGTCGCGGCCGATGTCCTCGGCGGCTTCGCGCTGGCCACGATGGTCCCGCTGATCGGCGTGATCGCCGGCACGGGCGCGATCGGGCCCGAGATCGACGACGGCTCGATCGTCTATCTGCTGTCCAAGCCGGTGAAGCGGCCCACGATCATCTTCACCAAGCTGATCGTGGCGATAGCGGTCACGATGGTCTTCTCCGCCGTCCCGACACTGATCGCCGGCTTCATCCTCAACGGCAACGGCCAGCAGGTGGCCGTGGCGTACACGGTGGCGGCCCTGGTGGCGTCCATCGCCTACAGCGCGCTGTTCCTGCTGCTCGGCACGGTCAGCCGGCACGCGGTGGTGATCGGCCTGGTCTACGCCCTGGTGTGGGAGGCCCTGTTCGGCTCCCTGATAGCCGGTGCGAAGACCCTGAGCGTCCAGCAGTGGGCGCTGGCCCTCGCGGAGAAGGTCACCGGCGACGGCCTGGTCACCTCCGAGGTCGCGCTCCCGACGGCGGTGACGTTCCTGGTGGCGGTCACGGTCGTGGCGACCTGGTTCGCCGGCCACAAGCTGCGGACCCTGAAGCTGGCGGGCGAGGAGTAGTCCCCGGAGACGGAGACGGAGACGGAGACGGAGGCGCTACGGCCCCGGAGCCGTACCGCCTCCGTCTCGGGGCCCGTCACACCGTCCGGTCGCGGGCCGCGAGGAGGCCCACGGCGAGGGCGGCGGCGCAGACGCCGAGGATCAGGCAGATGGGCAAGGTCCAGGAGCCGGTGGCCTGATGGAGGGCGCCGGCCGCCAGCGGGCCCGCCGCGGCGAGCAGATAGCCCACCGTCTGGGCCATCCCGGACAGCCGGGCCGCGGTCAGCGCGTCCCCGGAGCGCAGCACGATCAGGGTGAGGGCGAGGCCCACCGCCCCGCCCTGGCCGACGCCGAGCACCGCGGACCAGAGCCAGGCACCCTGCACGGGCGCCGTCATCAGTCCGGCGTAACCGGCCGCCACCAGCGTGGTGACCAGCACGATCAGCGGGCGCTGGCTCCGCATCCGGCCCGCGAGCAGCGGGACGAGGAAGGCGCCGGCGACCTGGATCAGGTTGTTGAAGGCGAAGACCACGCCGGCGGTGGAGCGGCTCATCCCGTGGTCGGTGAACATCGTCGGCATCCAGGCGACGAGGACGTACGACCACAGCGACTGCAGGCCCATGAAGAGCGTGACCTGCCAGGCGAGGGCCGAGCGCCAGACGCGTACGGGGCGGGTGCCGGCGGCCGGGACGGCCCGTACCTCGTGACCGGTACGGCCGCGGGCGATCAGCACCTGCGGCAGCCAGGCGACGGCGGCGACCACGGCGAGCAGCGACCAGACGCCGAGCGAGGCCTGCCAGCCGCCGCCCAGGGCCTTCTCCAGCGGCACCGCGGCGGCCGCGGCCAGCGTCGCGCCGGCGATCATCGCGCCGGTGTAGACCGAGGTCATCGCCGCGGCCCGGTCGGGGAAGTCCCGCTTGATCAGGCCCGGCGTCAGGACGTTGAGCAGGGCGATCGCCGTGCCGACGAGGATCCCGCCGCCGTACAGGGCGTACACGGACGGCAGTACGCGGGCGAGGATGCCGGCGGCGAGCAGCAGGAGCGCCGCGAACAGCACGCGCTCGGCACCGAAGCGGCGGCCGAGCCAGGGGGCCACCAGCGCGCCCAGGCCGAGGAACAGCACGGGCACCGAGGTCACCAGGGAGCTCGCCGTCGAGGAGAGTCCGAAGGTCTCGGCCATCTCGCCGACCAGGGGCGCCACGCTGGCGAGCGCGGCCCGCATGTTCAGGGAGGCCAGCACGATGCCGGTCAGGAGCACCGCCGGGTGCGCGAGCAGCGCGCGCCGGGCGGCCGCTGCTCCGGCGGTCCGCAGGACGCCGGCCTCGGCGTCCACGAGCACGCGGACCGGCTGTTCCGCGCGGGATTCGCCGGCGTGGGTCCCGGGGCTCATCGGGTGGGCTCGGTGAGGGCGGCGACGGTCTCCATGGGGACCCGCAGCAGCTCGCGGGCCTGGCGCTCGGCCGCGTCGGGGTCGGCCGACTCGATCGCCGCGACCAGGGCCTCGTGGGCGTCGATGTCGACCGGCGGCATCTCGTGGTCGCCGAGGGCCTTCACGAGCACCTCGTGCACCTGGGCGGAGAAGAAGCGGTAGACCTCGACGAAGGCCGCGTTGTGGGTGGCGCCCACGACGGCCAGGTGGAAGGCGAGGTCCGCGTCCGCGTCCCGGTCGCCCTCCTCCCGCAGGGAGGTCAGGGCGGCCCGCAGCCGCAGCAGGTCGTGGGTGTCGCGCCGGGCGGCCGCGAGCCGGGCGGCCTCGGCCTCCAGGGCGATCCGGAGTTCGAGGACGTCGGACGCGCCCGCGTGGCGCACTCCGCGCAGGACGGCGGCCGGATCGGCGGTCGACCGGACGAAGGTGCCGTTGCCCTGGCGGGACTCCAGGAGGCCGGCGTGGACGAGGACCCGGACCGCCTCGCGGACCGTGTTGCGGCCCACGCCGAGCTGCTGCGCGAGCTCGTGCTCGGTCGGGATGCGGTCGCCGACCGCCCATTCGCCGGTCGTGAGCTGGGTGCGCAGCTGCTCCACGACCGAGTCCACCAGCGAGGTGCGCCCCGCCGCCTTCAGTGCCGCCATGCCGTTCCGCACCTCTCCATTCGCCCGGTTGCCCAGTCATCCTACAACTGACCGTCCCGGGGACTCGGGACTACTGTGGGCCCGTACGTGGACCGAACACCCTCACCACCCTCGGGAGTCAGTCATGTCAGACCGCTTCGACGTCGTCGTACTCGGAGCTGGCCCCGGCGGCTACGTCGCCGCCATCCGCGCCGCCCAGCTGGGCAAGCGGGTCGCGGTCGTCGAGGAGAAGTACTGGGGCGGTGTCTGCCTGAACGTCGGCTGCATCCCCACCAAGGCGCTGCTGCGCAACGCCGAACTCGCCCACATCTTCAACCACGAGGCCAAGACCTTCGGCATCAAGGTCGACGGCACCGTCTCCTTCGACTACGGCGAGGCCTTCCGCCGCAGCCGCACGGTCGCGGACGGCCGGGTCAAGGGCGTCCACTTCCTCATGAAGAAGAACGGCATCACGGAGTTCCAGGGACGGGGCACGTTCCTCGACGCGAACACCCTCCAGGTGGCCAAGACCGACGGCACCTCGGAGACGATCACGTTCGACAACTGCATCATCGCCACCGGCGCCACCCCGCGACTGCTCCCCGGTACCGCCCTGAGCGACCGTGTCGTCTCCTACGAGCAGCAGATCCTGGCCGAGGACGCGCCGAAGTCGATCGTCATCGCCGGCGCCGGTGCGATCGGCATCGAGTTCGCCTACGTGCTGAACAACTACGGCACCAAGGTCACGATCGTCGAGTTCCTCGACCGCATCGCCCCGCTGGAGGACGAAGAGGTCTCGAAGGAGCTGGCGAAGCAGTACCGCAAGCTCGGCATCGACGTCCTCACCTCGACCCGCGTGGAGGCCATCGACGAGTCCGGCCCGCAGGTCCGCGTCACGGTCACCGGCAAGGACGGCGTCAGCAAGGTCCTGGAGGCCGACAAGGTCCTGCAGGCCATCGGTTTCGCCCCGAACGTCACCGGCTACGGCCTTGAGGCCACCGGCGTCGCGCTCACCGAGCGCGGTGCGATCGACGTCGACGGCCGCTGCCGCACCTCGGTGCCGCACATCTACGCCATCGGTGACGTCACCGCGAAGCTGATGCTCGCGCACACCGCCGAGGCCATGGGCGTCATCGCGGCCGAGACCATCGGGGACGCCGAGACGATGGAGCTCGACTACCCGATGATCCCGCGCGCGACGTACTGCCAGCCGCAGATCGCCAGCTTCGGCTGGACCGAGGCGCAGGCCCGCGAGAAGGGCTTCGACGTCAAGGTCGCCAAGTTCCCGTTCGTCGCGAACGGCAAGGCGCACGGTCTGGGCGACGCCACCGGCTTCGTCAAGATCATCGCCGACGGCACCCACGGCGAGATCATCGGCGCCCACCTGATCGGCCCGGACGTCACCGAGCTGCTGCCCGAGCTGACCCTGGCCCAGCAGTGGGACCTCACCGTCCACGAGGTCGCCCGGAACGTCCACGCTCACCCGACGCTGGGCGAGGCCGTGAAGGAAGCGATCCACGGCATCGCCGGACACATGATCAATTTCTGAGGTTTCTCCGCCTTCGGGTGATAGGCACTGAAATGTGCCGAGCAAAACCTCCCCGGGTGGCGAACCGTCCCGGCCGATCAGGTCGTGGGTGCGTTCGTCACCCGGTACGCATGTGTGGCTGGCGGTCATCGCGATCACCAGCCTCGTCATCGCGCTCTCCCCGCAGGGCCTGGAGACCTATCTCCTCCACCGCAACAGCAGCAACCTCCACCAGCTCGCGCACCACCCGCTGCGCGCCCTGCTCGGCAGCGCCTTCTGGATCGAGGACCCCGCCGACCTGCTGCTGTACGCGGTGCTCTTCGAAGTCCTGCACGCGCCCGTGGAACGCTGGCTCGGCACCGCGAAATGGCTCCTCGTCGTCGCCACCGCGCACATCGCGGCGACGCTCATCAGCCAGCAGGTGGTCCTCGCGGCCATCCAGCTCCACGACGTGCCCCGCAGCATGGCGCACGTCGTCGACATCGGCGTCAGCTACGGCCTCGCCGCCTCGGCCGGGATCCTGACCTACCGGCTGCCGAACCCCTGGCGCTGGTTCTACCTCGCGGGGGCGGTCGCGTTCTTCCTCGTACCGCTGCTCACCGACCGGACGTACACCGACCTCGGCCACGCGATCTCGCTGGCGATCGGACTCGCCTGGTATCCGCTGACCCGCGGAAAACCCCTCGCTCCCGAACGGCGGTCCGGCGCACACTAGTTGTACGGGGAGCACGGGGGACTCCCCGGGGCGGCCGCTTCGAGCGCCCGGACCTGTCGAGGTCCGCGCGGGCCGTGACCCGCGAAGGCCCGCTCCCTTGGGGGAGCGGGCCTTCGTGCGGTTCCACGCGGTGCCGGGTGCCTCAGGCGGCCAGCAGACGCTCCAGGACGACGGCGATGCCGTCCTCCTCGTTGGAGGCCGTCACCTCGTCCGCCACCGCACGCAGCTCCTCGTGCGCGTTGCCCATGGCCACGCCGTGGGCCGCCCAGCCGAACATCGGGATGTCGTTCGGCATGTCGCCGAAGGCGATGGTGTCCGCCGCCTTCACGCCCAGCCTGCGGGCGGCGAGCGAAAGACCGGTCGCCTTGCTCAGACCGAGCGGGAGGATCTCGACGATCCCCGGGCCCGCCATGACGACGTCGACGAGGCCGCCGACCGTCTCGCGGGCCGCCCGGGTCAGCTCGTCGTCGGTGAGCGTCGGGTGCTGGACGTACAGCTTGGTCAGCGGCGCCGACCACAGCTCGGCCGGGTCCTCGTACGGCACGTACGGCAGGGGCCCTTCCTGGGCCTTGTAGCCCGGGCCCATCAGGACCTCGCCGTCCAGGCCGTCGCGGCTCGCGGCCAGGGCCAGCGGGCCGACCTCGGCCTCGATCTTGGAGAGCGCGAGCCCCGCCAGCTGCCGGTCCAGGGTCAGCGAGGTCAGCAGCCGGTGCTCACCGGCGTGGTAGACCTGCGCGCCCTGCCCGCACACCGCGATGCCCTCATAGCCGAGGTCGTCGAGGATGTGCCGGGTCCAGGGCACCGCCCGGCCGGTGACCACGATGTGCGCGGCGCCCGCCGCCGTCGCGGCGGCGAGCGCGTTCCGCGTGCGGTCCGAGACGGACTCGTCGGACCGCAGCAGCGTGCCGTCGAGATCCGTCGCGACCAGGCGGTAGGGGAACGGGCTCACTTGGCGATCGGCTCCAGGACCTCGCGTCCGCCGAGGTACGGCCGCAGGACCTCGGGCACCCGCACCGAGCCGTCGGCCAGCTGGTGGTTCTCCAGGATCGCCACGATCGTGCGCGGTACGGCGCACAGCGTGCCGTTCAGGGTGGCCAGCGGCTGCACGGTCTTCTTGCCGCCCTGCTCGTCGCGCATGCGGACGGAGAGCCGGCGGGCCTGGAAGCTGTCGCAGTTCGACGCCGAGGTCAGCTCGCGGTACTTGCCCTGGGTCGGGATCCACGCCTCGCAGTCGAACTTGCGGGAGGCGGAGGCGCCGAGGTCACCGGTGGCGACGTCGATGACCTGGAACGGCAGCTCGAGCGAGGTCAGCCACTGCTTCTCCCACTCCAGGAGCCGCTTGTGCTCGCTCTCCGCGTCCTCGGGCGCGACGTACGAGAACATCTCGACCTTGTCGAACTGGTGGACGCGGAAGATGCCCCGGGTGTCCTTGCCGTACGTGCCGGCCTCGCGGCGGAAGCAGGGCGAGAAGCCCGCGTACCGCAGCGGCAGCTTGTCGGCGTCGATGATCTCGTCCATGTGGTACGCCGCGAGGGGCACCTCGGACGTGCCGACGAGGTAGTAGTCGTCCTTCTCCAGGTGGTACACGTTCTCCGCGGCCTGGCCGAGGAAACCGGTGCCCTCCATGGCGCGCGGACGGACCAGCGCGGGGGTCAGCATCGGGATGAAGCCGGCCTCGGTGGCCTGGGCGATCGCCGCGTTGACCAGGGCGAGCTCCAGGAGGGCGCCGACGCCGGTCAGGTAGTAGAAGCGCGAGCCGGAGACCTTGGCGCCGCGCTCGACGTCGATGGCGCCCAGCGCCTCGCCGAGCTCCAGGTGGTCCTTGGGCTCGAAGCCCTCGGCCGCGAAGTCGCGGATGGTGCCGTGCGTCTCGAGGACGACGAAGTCCTCCTCGCCGCCGACGGGCACGTCGGTGTGGACGATGTTCCCGAGCTGGAGGAGCAGCTGCTTGGCCGTCTCGTCGGCCTCGTTCTGCTCGGCCTCGGCGGCCTTGACGTCGGTCTTGAGCTGCTCGGCCTTCTGCAGGAGCTCGGCGCGCTCCTCGGGGGTGGCCTTGGGGATCAGCTTGCCGAGCGCCTTCTGCTCGGATCGGAGCTCGTCGAAGCGGACGCCGGACGACCTGCGCCGCTCATCGGCGGAGAGCAGGGCGTCGACGAGCTCGACGTCCTCTCCACGGGCGCGCTGGGAGGCGCGAACACGGTCGGGGTCCTCACGGAGCAGGCGAAGGTCAATCACCCCACCAGGCTACCGGTGCCCGTTCGCCGGACCCCACCGGATAAGGTCGCGCGTGTTGTTTTGCCCGAATTGAGACCCGGGAAAATGCCGAGGTCGGGGGGCCGGCATTCACTTATCCACAGGCTGTGCGGAAGATCTGTGGACTACGGGGAAGGGTGCGTGGATTTCCGGCGCCACTCCTGGGAATTCCGTGATCAAACACCATTCGCCCACTCATTTGGGTGGGAATTGCTCGCTCCAAAGAGTTGATCGGGCGAGGGGCGCTGACGTGGGCGTCATCCGGGCGCTGTGGACGGACCACGGGCGGGCGAGGAGTCGTCAGGGCGATTTGTCGACCTTGTCGGGGTGCGCTGTCGACTTGTCCCCAGGTTGGGCGAGGTGCCTGTGGATAACCTCTGTGGGTAACCGAAAAGTATGCAGGTAGGACTAGTGGTTCGTACCTGTGGACGACCGCTCCCGGCGGAGGGAGCGGTCGGTCAGTATGCGGATCAGGCCCGACCGTCCTGGGCCCTCGCCAACCAGTCGGAGGCAGCCGTGAACGCCTGGTCCGAAGTACCGCGCCGCAGCGGCAGCACGTCCTCGGCCGAGACACCGGCCCTCGGGTACGAGCCGAGGAAGCGCACCCGGGGGCAGATCCGCTTGAGCCCCATCAGCGCCTCGCCCACCCGCCGGTCCGAGATATGGCCCTCGGCGTCCACGGCGAAGCAGTAGTTCCCGATCCCGGCCCCCGTGGGGCGGGACTGGATCAGCATCAGGTTCACCCCGCGCACCGCGAATTCCTGGAGCAGTTCGAGGAGGGCACCCGGATGATCGTCACCCAGCCACAGCACCAGCGAGGTCTTGTCGGCGCCCGTCGGCGCCGAGGGACGGGCCGGCCGGCCCACCAGCACGAAGCGGGTCTCGGCGTTCTCCGCGTCGTGGATCTCCGTGACCAGCGCTTCGAGACCGTACGTCGCCGCCGCGAACTCACCCGCGAAGGCGGCGTCGAAACGGCCCTCCTGCACGAGGCGCGCGCCGTCCGCGTTCGACGCGGCCGACTCCCACAGCGCGTCGGGCAGGTGCGCCCGCAGCCAGTTCCGCACCTGGGGCTGGGCCACCGGGTGGCCCGTCACCGTCTTGATCTCCGAGAGCTTGGTGCCGGGCCGCACGAGCAGCGCGAAGGCGATCGGAAGGAGCACCTCGCGGTAGATCATCAGCGGCTCGCCGGAGGCCAGCTCGTCCAGGGTCGCGGTCACCCCGCCCTCGACCGAGTTCTCGATCGGGACGAGCGCGGCGGCGGCCTCCCCGTTCCGTACGGCGTCGAGCGCGGCCGGGACGGAGACCATCGGGACGAGCTCCCGCGTCGCCGCCTCCGGCAGCGTACGGAGCGCGGCTTCCGTGAAGGTGCCCTCGGGGCCGAGATACGTGAACCGGGTGGCGGACATACCGTCACCCTAATGCTCGCCGCGACCGCGGGCGGCCCGCTCGAACGGACTCCCGCGCCCGCGGCACGGACTCCCGCGCCCGCCCCGGCTCAGGCCTCCAGGAGCCGCTGGCCCACGTACTCGCCCGCGGCGGGGCCGCCGGGAGCCGCGAAGAGGCCGCTGGCCTCGTGGCGGATGAACGCGGACAGGGCGTCGCCCCGGTCGAGCTTGCGCTGCACCGGTACGAAGCCCCGCAGGGGGTCCGCCTGCCAGCAGACGAAGAGGAGCCCGGCGTCCGGAGTCCCGTCCGGGCCGATCCCGTCGTGGAAGGAGAAGGGCCTGCGCAGCATCGCCGCCCCGCCGTTCTGTTCGGGGGCGGAGATCCGGGAGTGGGCGTTGTCCGGGATCACCGTCTTCCCGTCGGGACCGAACTTGTTCAGGTCGGGCTCGGTGGTCTCGGTGCCGCCGCTGAGCGGGGCCCCGTCGGACTTCCGCCGCCCGATCACCTTCTCCTGCCGGTCCAGCGGCAGCTTCTCCCAGTCGTCGAGCAGCATCCGGATCCGGCGCACCACCGCGTACGAGCCGCCGGCCATCCACTCCTGCTCGCCGCCGGCCGGGACGAAGATCCGCCGGTCGAAGTCGGGGTCGGTGGGCTTCGGGTTCCCGGTGCCGTCGACCTGGCCCATCAGATTGCGGGCGGTCATCGGCTTCGCGGTGGCACCGGCCGAGCGGTTGAAGCCGTTCATCTGCCAGCGGACCCGGGCCGCGTCACCCGCGTCCTTCTGGAGGGCCCGCAGCGCGTGGAAGGCGACGAGCGCGTCGTCGGCGCCGATCTGCACCCACAGATCGCCCTCCGAGCGCTTCGGGTCCAGCGCGTCGGCGGAGAAGGCCGGCAGCGGGTCGAGCGCGGCGGGGCGGCGGGAGGCGAGCCCGGTGCGGTCGAAGAAGGTACGGCCGAAGCCGAAGGTGACCGTGAGGGAGGAGGGGCCCGCGTCCAGCGCGATACCCGTGTCACCGGCCGGCGCCTTGCCCGCCATCAGCACCTTCGCCGTGGCCGACCAGCGGCGCAGCAGGGCGGCGGCCTCCTTGCGGCCGGCACCGGGGGCGAGGTCGAAGGCGATCAGATGGCCGCGCGCCTGGAGGGGATCGGTGATGCCGGCCTGATGTTTCCCGTGAAACATCACCTCGGTCGCGCCGACGGAGGTCAGCGCGGGCGAGCCACCCGCTCCGGGGCCACCGGCCGTGTCGTCGCCGGAGACGGCGGCGGAGACGCCGACTCCGCCGGCCGCGCCGATGACGAGGCCGGCCGCGCCCGCCGCGCCGACGGTGCCGAGCAGGCGCCGCCGGGAGATCTCAAGGTTGTCGCTGTCGGTCACGTCGCTCAGCCGATCTTCACGTTCTTGTCGATGGTGGTCTGGTCGATGTCGGAGGTGCGGACGGTGACCTGGATCTTCCACTCGCCCGGCATCGGGATCTGGACGCCGCTCGCGCTCCAGTGTCCGGTCTGGATCCGGTCGGGGGCGACGGGCAGCGGGCCGACGTCCTTCGCCTCCAGGGTGAGGGCCACCTTGATCTCCGGGACGTCCAGGGGCTTGCCGTTGGGGCGCTCGACGAAGATGTGGAGCCCGTTGGCGCCGGTGCGGCCGGGGTCGAGGCTGAGCCGGACGACGCCCTTGCCGTCGACGCCCCCGGTGTCGAAGGGCAGCCGGATGTCCACGGGCCGGTCGGGCACCGCGGCCGGGCCGGCGGACGTGGCACCCGACCTCCCGGCCTCCTCCTCGGTGCGGCCGGGCTCGGTGGAGGTGAGGATCGTGGTCACGGCGAGCAGCACGACCGCGACGGCGGCCTCGGTCAGCACCGAGCGGCGCAGTCCCGCCCGCTCGGGATCCGCGTCCCGCTCCCGCTTCCGCCGCGCGGTCGCCACGGCGGCCCGCTGCCGCGCGAGCTGAGCGGCCCGCTCAGGACCGACCTCCTCCGCGAGCCCCGAAGCCTCGCCGGCTTCCGAAGCGTCGCCGGCCTCCGAAGCCTCGCCGGCGTCCGAAGCCTCGCCGGCGTCCGAAGCCTCGGCGGAGTCCTCGGAGGCCTCGGAGCTCTCGGCGGGAGTTGCGAGGCGTTGGGTCCAGCGGCGGGAGGTCCAGGCGATGCCGACGAGGACGGCGACGAGGCCGATCTTGACGAGGAGGAGCTGGCCGTAGCGGGTGTCGGTGAGGGCGGACCAGGAGCCGACCTGGCGCCAGGACTGGTAGAGCCCGGTGGCCGCGAGGACGGTCACCGAGCCGAGGGCGACCGTCGAGAAGCGGGTGACCGCCCGGCGGTCGAGGGACGGCGCCCGGTAGAGGGCGACGAGGAGGACGGTGAGGCCGCCGAGCCAGGCGGCCACGGCGAGGAGGTGCAGGATGTCGACCGGCATGGCGATACCGGGCTGGATCCCGGTCGAGGCGTGCTCGGCCAGGGCCCAGGTGCCCGCGATGCCCGCGGCGACGACGGAGCCGCCGATGGCGAGACCGAAGGTGAGGTCCTTCTTCTCCTTCGGGTCGGTGCGCCGGGCGAAGGCGCCGAAGAGCACGGCCACGAACAGTGCGGCCGCGCCGAGCAGCAGCAGCCGGGAGGTGAGGGCCGCCCCGGTCTTGGTCTCCAGGACGGCCTTCAGACCCGCCAGGTCGAAGGCGTCGGAGAGCTCGCCGGAGCCGGTGTACGGGTTGCGCAGGAGCAGCAGCGCCAGCGTCGCTCCCGTGAGGGTCAGCCAGGCCCGTACGACCGTCTGCTGGACCGGCCGGACGCTCGCGCCGCGCGGCCAGCAGGCCAGGACGAAGGCGCCGCCGCCGACGAGGACGGCGAAGGCGGCGTACGAGAGGTAGCGGGCGATGCCGTAGAGGACGCCGACGGGACCGCCGCCGACGTTCCGGTCGGGCAGCGCGACCGAGGTGGTGGAGGGGGCGCCGATGGAGAAGGTGAAGGCGCCCGCGATGGGGTGGCTGTCGGCCGAGACGGTCTGCCAGGCGACGGTGTAGGTGCCGTCGGGCAGCCCGGCGCGGAGACCCACCCCGTACCGGACGACGGAGCCGCTGCACAGGTCCCGGATCTCTCCGGTGTCGGCCCGCCGGCCCGCCGGGTCGAGGACCCGGATCGAGTCGGCGCTCATGGCCACCTGTTCGGAGAAGGTGAGGTTGACCTCCTTGGGGGCGGTGGCGACCACCGCCCCGTCCTTCGGGTCGCTTCCGGTCAGCGCCGCGTGCGCGGAGGCGGGCGCGGCGCCGGCGAGGAGCGTGCCGAGGAGCGCGGCCGCGAGGACGAGCAGCCGGGCCAGGGCGGTACCGAGGCGCGGGGCGGTGGTTGTCATCTCTGAGTCACTCCGTCAACTCTGGGCAGGCGTCGTCAACGAGCTCAGTGCTGCTTCGGGTTGTGGTTGGGAGCCTCGACGGGGACGTCGACCGTGATGGGGTCGGACTTCTCGAAGTGCAGCTCGATGCTGACCTTCTCGCCCTGCTTCGGCTTCTTCTTCAGCTCCATGAACATGATGTGGTTGCCACCGCGCGCCAGGGAGAGCTCGCCGTTCGCGGGGATGTCGAAGGACTTCACCTCCCGCATCTTCTGGCTCTTCGTCTCGTGCATGGTGATGTCGTCCGAGAGCGGGCTGGTGACGGAGGTGAGCTTGTCCGCCGTGCCGCCGTCGTTCTTGATGGTGAGGAAGCCGCCGGCCATGTCCATCACCGGCTGGGGCATGAACGCGCCGCTGACCTCCAGCTTCGGCTTGTCGTTCTCCGAAGAGCACCCGGTCAGCGCGAGCGAGGCGGCCAGGGCCACGGCGGCGGACAGGGCGGTGGTGCGGCGGTTCACGGGTTCTCCCCCTTGATGAGCTTCGGCAGGTCCTTGGCGTAGTCGTCGATCGACGCGTCCTCGCCGTACAGGACGTAGCCCTGGTCGGTCGTGGGCGAGAAGGCGACCACCTGGGCGCCGTGCATGGAGACGACGTTGCCGTTCTCCACCTTCGGCGGGTCGATGCCGATGCCGATCTGGCGGGCTCCCGCCTGGATGGCGGAGAAGTCGCCGGTGAGACCGGTGAAGGAGGGGTCGCCGGCGGCGGGCAGCCACTTGGCGAGCTCGGCGGAGGTGTCCCGCTCGGGGTCGGTGGTGACGAAGACGACCTGGAGCTTGTCCTGGTCGGCCTTGGGGAGCTGCTTCTTGGCGATGGCGATGTTGCTCATCGTCATGGGGCAGACGTCGGGGCAGTGCGTGTAGCCGAAGTAGATGAGGGTCGGCTTGCCCTTGGTGCGCTCGCGCAGGTCGTACTTCTCGCCCTTGGTGTCGGTGAGGACGAGGTCGGGCTTGGTGAACGGCCGGTCGAGGACGGTGGCCGCCTTGGTGGATTCGGTGCCGCCGGTGACCTCGGCGACCGGCCCGGAGGCCTTGTCGTCCTTGTCGCCGAGGCCGACGGCCGCGGTGAGGCCGATCGCCGCGGCGATGGCGACGGCCGCGATGACCAGCGGGGTGCGCCGCCCGGGCCGGGACGCGCTCGTCCCGGGCGTCTTCTCTTCAGACATGGTGGTTCTTTCGTTCTGGGTGAGGGCGCGGCCGTCAGGCGGAGCGGCGGCGGCCGGCGAGGACGCCGAAGGCGACACCGGCGATGCCGACGAGGATCCCGACGACGCCGAGGATGCGGGCCGTGGTGTCGGTGGACGAGGGCGCGGCGGCGGTCTCCTCGTGGCCGCCGGCCTTGTCGTCGTGCCCGTGCTCGGCGTCGGCGGAGGCCGAGGCGGTGGGCTTGGTGCCGCCGCCGTGGTGGTCGGCGGAGGCGGCGGAGAGCTTCAGGACGGGGGCCGGGTTCTGCGGCTCCTCCGCGCCCTCCTTGGACTCCTCGATCCAGCGCACGACCTCCTTGTTGTCGTACGTCTGGATCGCCTTGAGCACGAGCTCGTCGGTGTCCTCGGGCAGCTGTCCGAGGGAGAGCGGGAACTGCTGGAACTGGCCGGGGCCGATCTTCGAGCCGTCGGCGGTCCAGGTCACCTTGGAGACGGCCTCGTTGATCGTCTTGCCGTGCAGTTCGAGCGGCTTGTCGAGCTTGCTCTTGGTCACCTCGGCCTTCCAGCCGGGGATGGGCTGCGGCATGACGGAGGCCAGCGGGTGGTCGAGCGGGAAGTTGACCTCCAGCTTCACGGTGGAGGCGTTGTCGCGCTCGTTCGGGACCTTGATGTTGACGGTCGCGTAGCCGCCCTTGGCGGCCTCGCCCTGCGGCTGCACGCTGACGTGCGCGAAGGCCGTGCCGGAGAGCAGGACGACGGAGGAGAGGGCGATGCCGCCGGCGAGGACGACCCGGGAAACCGAAGAGGAAACGGAAACGGTCATGGCAGAAGACACTCCAGCTCGGAGGAAGACGGGTGAGTCCGGCACGCCGGGGGACAGGTGTCCCGCACGGGCGTGCGGACGGGCGCGGTCCCGCTCCTGGTGAGCGGTCCGCGTCAGGCTGCGAGGACGCAGTCGGCGGCCGGCGGGCCGCGTCTGATCACCGTGTTCCTGAGCGCCTCGGCCACCGGTGGCGGCGAGGAGTCGGAGGCCGTACGGACGGCGGGACGCGGTCCCGTCCGCGGATCCGTCGGCAGCCCCGCGAGCAGAGCCCGTACGAGGTGGAGCGCGGCCCGCAGCGAGCGCACGAGGGCGCATTCGGCGAGCTCCGTGGCGCCCGGCGAGGAGAGCTCGACGAGCCGGCGCAGGGCCAGGTCGCCGCGGCGCAGCAGCCAGCCGGTGGCCAGGGCGGCGAGCAGGTGCCCGAGGAACATCGGCAGGCCGGGCAGCAGCTCACCGGCGGGTGCGGTGGCCGCGTGCGCGGTGTGCGCGTGGGCGCCGGCGGCCGGGTCGAGGCCTGCCGCCGTGACGATCCGCCCGGCCTCGGCCGGGGTGAAGGAGGCGGGACCCGCGCCGCAGACCAGCCGGGCGGCCGTCCGCAGCAGCGCGTCGTCGGCCTCTGGGCTCAGCGCAAGACGGTGCTGTCCGAGTCCGAAGAGGACGTGCAGGCCGAGCTGCCCGCCGGTGAGCGCGCCGACGACGAAGCCGAGGGAGCGCTCGCGGCCGGTGAAGAGGACGGTGGTCCCGAAGACGCCGAGGAGCCCGGCGACGAGGGTCCACAGGGCGATCCCCGCGCAGGCGGCGAGCGCGTGGCCCAGCGCGGACAGCACGACGCAGACCGCGGTGAACACCGCGGCCCTCAGCAGCCGTGGAGCGAGCGCGGGGGCAGACATGGCGGGCCCATCATCGCACCAGGGACCGCACCGCCATGAGCCAGGTCCGGAAGGTCGCTTGTGGGCGCCTTCGGGACGACATACACCGGCGCACGGCCGGTCGCATCCGCCGAACGAGTGCTCTTGACGCCTTCGCGTGCTTACGAAGGGTTCCGTCCGGCAATAGGTATCGGTATGTCGAGCCGCTGCCGGGAGGCTGGAGCATGAGCATCTGGTGGTCACTCCATCTGCGGCGGGAGGCTGCGAGCGTGCCGCTCGCCCGGCGGCTCCTGCTGGGCACGATGGAGACGGCGGGCGTCGACCCCGACGTGTCCTACGACCTGTCGGTCGCGCTGACCGAGGCGTGTGCGAACGCGGTGGAGCACGGTGGCGGAGGCGCGTCCGGCGCACCGGGCGGGACGCCCTCGGAGGCGTACCGGGTGACGGCCTATCTGGACGGCGAGACCTGCCGTATCGAGGTGGCCGACGCGGGACCGGGTTTTCCGGGCTTTCCGGGGGCCGGGGTGCCGTCGGCGCCGTCGGAGGACGCCGAGCACGGCCGGGGGCTGCGGCTGATCGAGGAGCTCGCCGACCACGTCCACTTCGGGAACCGCTCGGGCCGTGGCGGCGCCGTGGTCAGCTTCGACAAGATCCTCAAGTGGCGCGACACCCCGTCACTGCTCATGGCCTGAGGTACGGGGAAGGGCCCCCGCCGGTCGGTCGGCGGAGGCCCTTCGCTTCCAACGTACGCGGAGGTCAGCCCTTCAGCGCGGCCATCCACGCCTCGACCTCGTCGGAGCGGCGCGGCAGCGCGTCCGACAGGTTCCGGTTGCCGTCCTCGGTGACGAGGATGTCGTCCTCGATCCGGACGCCGATGCCCCGGTACTCCTCCGGCACCGTCAGGTCGTCGGCCTGGAAGTACAGGCCCGGCTCGACGGTCAGGCACATGCCCGGTTCGAGGGTGGTGTTCACGTACATCTCGGTGCGCGCGGCGGCGCAGTCGTGGACGTCCATGCCGAGCATGTGACCGGTGCCGTGCAGGGTCCAGCGGCGCTGGAGGCCGAGCTCGAGGACGCGCTCGACCGGGCCCTCGACGAGGCCCCACTCGACGAGCTTCTCGGCGAGGACGCGCTGGGCGGCGTCGTGGAAGTCGCGGTAGGCGGCGCCGGGCTTCACCGCGGCGATGCCGGCCTCCTGCGCCTCGTACACGGCGTCGTAGATCTTGCGCTGGAGCTCGGTGTACCGGCCGTTGATCGGCAGGGTGCGGGTGATGTCGGCGGTGTAGAGCTCGGTGGTCTCCACGCCGGCGTCGAGCAGCAGCAGGTCGCCGGAGCGGACGTCGCCGTCGTTGCGCACCCAGTGCAGGGTGGTGGCGTGCGGGCCGGCGGCGCAGATGGAGCCGTAGCCGATGTCGTTGCCCTCGACGCGGGCGCGCAGGAAGAACGTGCCCTCGATGTAGCGCTCGCTGGTGGCCTCGGCCTTGTCGAGGACCTTCACGACGTCCTCGAAGCCGCGGGCGGTGGAGGCGCAGGCCTTCTCCAGCTCGGCGATCTCGAAGTCGTCCTTGACGAGCCGGGCCTCGGAGAGGAAGACCCGCAGCTCCTCGTCGCGCTCGGCGGTGACCTTGTCGGTCAGCGCGGCCTCGATGCCGGCGTCGTGGCCGCGGACGGCGCGGACGGGGCCGGTGGCCTCCGTGAGGGCGGCGGCGAGCTCGCGCACGTCCTTCGCGGGGACGCCGAGGAGCTGCTCGGCCTCGGCGAGGGAGTGGCGGCGGCCGACCCACAGCTCGCCCTGGCCGTCGAGCCAGAACTCGCCGTTCTCGCGGTCGGAGCGGGGCAGCAGGTAGATCGTGGCCTGGTGGCCGTCCTGCACGGGCTCCAGGACGAGGACGCCGTCCTGGGTCTGGTCGCCGGTGAGGTACGCGTACTCGGTGGAGGCGCGGAAGCTGTACTCGGTGTCGTTCGACCGGGTCTTCAGGTTGCCGGCCGGGATCACCAGGCGCTCGCCCGGGAAGCGGGCGGAGAGCGCGGCGCGGCGCGCGGCGGTCTGGTCGGCCTGGGCGATCGGGGCGAGGTCGCGCAGCTCCGTGTCGGCCCAGCCGGACTTCATGTTCTCGGCCAGCTCGTCGGAGACGCCCGGGTACAGGCCGTTCTTCCGCTGCTTGATCGCCTGCTCTTCGGTCGTCTCTTCCGGGGTCTCCGGCGTGAGCTCCTCGGCCACGGGTCTGCCTCCTCTTGGTACGACACTGAACCCCCACCATCGTACGGTCGTACGGAAGGGGGCCCAGGGCCGGAAGGCCCATTACCGAAGAGTCACGTTCCGCTTACACCTATCCCGGTCGCCCGTCTCAGTCGAAGCGCGCGGCGAGCAGGACGACGTCCTCCCCGTCCACGGCGGGGTCGAGGCCCTCGGGCAGCAGGGTCCGCAGGACGTGGTCGGCGACGGCACCCGGGTCGTCCCGGTCCGCCTTCGGCACGCTCGAGGCGGCCGCGTGGAGCCGCGCGAAGGCCCGGTCCATGGCGTCACCGGTACGGCGGAGCAGCCCGTCGGTGTAGAGAAGCACCGTTTCTCCGGGCGCGGGGGACAGCTCCACGCTCGGCGCCTCCCAGCAGGAGAGCATCCCCAGCGGGGCCGAGAGCGAGGTCTCGACGAACTCGGTCCTGCGGTCGCCGATGACCAGCGGCGGGGCGTGCCCGGCCCCGGCGAGGACGATCCGGCGCTGCGCGGGCTCGGCGTACGCGAAGAGCGCGGTCGCCGAACGGGCGGGCTCGGTGAGCCGCAGCAGCAGCTCCAGGTCGGACAGGACGGCGACCGGGTCCTCGCCCTCCATCACCGCGTACGCCCGCAGCGAGGCGCGCAGCCGGCCCATGGCGGCCAGCGCGCTCGGCCCGGTGCCGGAGACGGAGCCGACGGCGAGGCCGAGGGCGCCGTCGGGCAGCGGCAGCGCGTCGTACCAGTCGCCGCCGCCGAGCGGCCCGGTGCGGTGCCTGGCGGCGAGCTGGACGCCGGGGACGCGGGGGAGGCGGCTCGGGAGCAGCTCCTCGGCGACGGTGGCGACCTGGACGCGGGCGCGCTCGACCTGGAGCAGGCGGGCGAGGTGCTCGGTGACGAAGCGGCCGTAGAGCCCGATGAGGTGGCGCTGGCGCTCGGTGGGTTCGGCGGGCTCGTCGTAGAGCCAGACGGCCGCGCCGAGCCGGCCGGCGTCCTCGGTGGCGAGCGGGAGGGCGTAGCTGGCGGCGTAGCCGAGGCGGGCGGCGACCTCGCGGTGGCGGGGGTCGAGGCCTTCCTCGGTGCGGACGTCGCGGATGGCGATCGGCTCGGGGAGGCGCTCCGGGTGTCCGGGCTCGGGGAGGCCGTCGAGGATGCGGCCGTAGCTGGTGGCGCCGCGCGGGACGGTCTCGATGGTGCCGAGCTCGGCGTGGGCGAGGCCGAGGCCGATGGTGGTGGCGGGGCCGAGGCCGTCGGCCGGTTCGAGCACGGCCATGCCGCGGCGGGCGCCGACCAGGGCGGCGCCGGCGCCGAGCGCCTCGCGGAGGGCCTCGTCGAGCGAGGAGGTCCTGATGAGGCGCTCGGTGAGTTCGTGGAGGGTGGTGAGGTCGGAGACCCAGGCGGCCAGCCGGTCCTGGATCAGCGCTCCGGGCGGCGGGACCGCGTCGGAGGGAGCCGCCGCCGCGGGGACTCCGGGGAGGGGCGCCGTAGTGTGCGGGGGCCCCGGAACCGTGGCATCGATTCCAGCCACTTTCGGCATGTGCGGGGCACTCATGTCAGTCGGCTTTCCGACCGGTGCGTTTGACGCCATAGCATCGCAAACCCCCATGTCATTCCGAGCCGCTCGATGCATCCACATGTACACGCACAAGAGGAACGATGTCCAGCATTGTCCCCACGGGACTTGTGGTGTCCGTGGGGTCGTGCGAGAGGGTTGAAGTGTGCGGGAAGTTGGCCGAAAATTGTCCCCGGTGTGCACCTTTTGCGGTCGACTGGCGTCGTTTGAAAGCGCGTCATTCCGAGCGTGCTGGGTACGTAATCGGTGACAGGCAGGGGCAGTTGGAGCTGCCCCGGAACGTGACGCGGAACCCCGGCGTCTTTCATGCCGCAGGCCGCACCCCCATCCCGAGTGGCGGGGAACGTGTTCCGACCCGCCCCCGGCGACGGCCCGGCACCACCTGGTTCTGACCTGGCTCCACCTGGTTCCACTCGGTTCCACCTGGTTCTGACCGGCTCCACCTGGTTCCCCGGCCCGGCCGGCCCCGCTCGGACGCGGGGCGCAAGCCCGCCGACCCGGTACGCGCTGATACGCACGGTGAAGTGTCCTGCACATGGTGTGATGTGGATGGATTCGGCGTTCAACGGAAAGGAACGAGCGCTCATGCGCGAGATCCTCGGAAGGCGACGCAGGCTCCGGTTCCGGCGCAAGGCGAGGACCGCCCGGCTCGACGCGGCGGTCGCCTTCGCCGTCGAGTGGGACTGGCCCGTCCTGCCGGGAGCGGGCCTGAGAACGACGACGGCGGGCCCGCGGACGACGGCGGGCCTGAGAACGACGACCCGGACGGCCGCCGGCGCGGTCTGCGCCTGCCCGGACCCCGACTGCGCGGTCCCCGGCGCGCACCCGTACGAAACCGGGCTGCTCGCGGCCACCACCGACGAGCGCATGGTCCGCTGGTGGTGGACCAGGCGCCCGGACGCCCCGGTGCTCCTGGCCACGGGCCACCGCGCGCCCTGCGCCGTCAGCCTGCCCGCCGTGGCCGGCGCGCGGGCCCTGGCCGCGCTCGACGCGAGCGGCATGCGGCTCGGCCCGGTGGTCGCGACCCCGACCCGGTGGTCGATCCTCGTCGCCCCCTACGGCCTCGAACGGCTCGGCGAGCTGCTGTACGCGAAGGACAGCGTGCCGAGCTCGCTCCGGTTCCACGGCGAGGGCGGCTATCTCCTCCTGCCGCCCTCGGTCACCGGCGCCGGCCAGGTGCGCTGGGAGCGCGCTCCGCTCGCCGGCTCCGCCCGCCCCTGGCTGCCGGACGTCGAAGCGGTGGTCGACGCCCTCGTCGAGGCGAGCACCAGCACCCCGGGCGGCGGCAGCCGGCTGACGTACTGAGCAAGGGGCCTCCGGGGGCGGCGGCGTACTGAGCACCGGGCCCTCCGGGGCCGTTCGACCGCCGCCGGGCGCTCGGCCATTCACCCGAACGGGTGTGTCCTGGACCGACTTGTACGGGAAACGGGCGCGCGGCAGGCCGGGGGGCCGCCGCCCGCCGCTATGTTCACCTGACCGTTCAAGATCTCCAGCACGGCAGGAGCAGGTGGGTTCCGCATGAGTCCGGTGAACCTCCGCGTGGTCGGACTCGGGACCGCCGTCACGGTGGCCGTCCTGCTGCCGCTCGTCGCCATGGCGGGACCCACGGGCGACCCCGTACGGCCGTCCGGACCGGAGGACGCCAAGTCCGGCGACCTGCTGCGGGACCTCGGCCTCGGACCCCGTACGGCCGCCTCGCCCGCCCCCGCCCGCGTCGCCGCCACTCCGGCGGGTCCCGAGCGGGTCACGCGATGTGGTCCGGAACTCGCCTCCCCCGAGGGCGTGGAGGCGCAGACCTGCGTCCTGAGCGAGGGCCCCGACGTCTGGGCGCGGACCTACTACCGGAACGCGGCGGGACAGGATCTCGACGCGTTTCTGACCCTCATGGCCCCCGGCGGACGGACCGTCCAGGTGCGCTGCCCGGTGCCCGCGCAGGACGAGCCGGGCACCTGTGAAACGCCCCCGGAGCGTGCTCGCGGCAAGGCGGGGGCCTATACGGCGGTGGCGGAATTCGCGGGCACAGGCGAAGGCGCGGAGACCCCGCTGCTGCTGCGCGCGGGCAGCAACACGGCGGACAGCGAAGGAAGTTGAGCGTCGACGCTCCGGCCCTGCCGGGAGCGGACATGGAAAGGCCCGATCGCTGGCGACGGGGGATGCACCAGCGACCGGGCTTCCAGAACGGTAACAAGAGATCTGCTGTTCGCAAATTCGATCTCGGTTATTCGGACAGGGATTTACCCGTCCTCCGACCGCGTTGTGGCGGAAGTCACCGACTGGTCGGTCTGTCAGTCACCGATACCACGTGGGGTATCAGCTGAGAGTCACCTGACGGTTGGTGAGGCCACCGCGCAGCCGGCGCTCCTCCGCCGTGAGCGGAGCGTCCGACGCGAGCGCCGCCGCCAGCCGCTCGGCGAACTCGGCCGCCGGCTTCTCGCACTCCTCCGCCGTCATCGACGTCGGCAGGTCCCACACCGGCACCATCAGGCCGTGGGCCCGGAAGGAGCCGACGAGCTTGGTGTCGCCGCCGAGGGAGGTGCCCTCGCCGGCCTGGAGGCGCGCCAGCGCGTCGAGGAGCTTCTCCTCCGGGTGCGGCATGACCCAGCGCAGGTGGTTCTTGTCCGGCGTCTCGCACCAGTACGCGGAGTCCACGCTCGTCAGCTTCACGGTCGGGATCGCGGCCGCGTTGGCCCGCTCAAGGGACGCGGCGACCTCCGGGTCGGCGCCGTCCGCCGACTGCGGGATCCAGAACTCGAAGCCCGTGTGGACCTCGGGCACGAAGGGGGCGTCCGCGTCGAGCAGCTCCTGCAGACGCGGGCCCTCGGCCGGCACCCGGCGGGCCGGGACCGGGGTGCCCGGCTCGACCTCCAGGGCGCGCTGGAGCGTGTCGGCCAGATCGCGCGCGAGGTCGCCGGAGGTGGAGTCGTTCTGCAGGGCGAGCAGGACGGAGCCGTCGTCGCGGCGCAGCGCCGGCCACGCCATCGGCAGCACCGTCGCGAGCGTCACGGACGGCACGCCCTCGGGCAGCCCGCCCTTCAGGGTGAGCGGCACGGTCGCGGCGGGCACCAGCTCGCGCAGCGCGACCCAGTCGCACTCGCCCGGCAGGCCCTCGAAGGGGCGCTGGACGAGCTCGGTCACGGCGTGCGCGGCGGCCCGGCCGTGACACGCCTTGTAGCGGCGGCCCGAACCACAGGGGCACGGCTCGCGGGCACCGACGACCGGGATCTCCCCGCTCGTGACCTGTGCCTGGCCGGCCTTGCCGGCCTTCGTCTGGGGGCGCTTCTTGGCCATGGTGTGGCTTTCTCCCGATCGCGGCGTGCTGTTGCGTGCTGTATCGGCCGCGAGCCTAGCCGCACCGGACCCGACCGCCCCTCAGGCGGGGCGCGGCCGGGGGCGCCCTCGGGCGGGGGCGTCAGTCCAGATCGTCGTACGCGTCCAGGAAGTCGAAGCCCGAGCCGCCGCCGACACGCGCGGCGAAGTCCTCGCGGCGGTGCCCCTCGGTGACCACCACCCAGACGGTCACCTCGCCGGTCGCGCTGTCCCGTACGCCCCAGTCCTGGGCGAGCGCGCCGATGATGTTCAGCCCGCGGCCGCCGTGCGCGGTGACCGAGGGCGTCGACGGAACGGGCCGCGTCGGACCGCCGCCGTCCGTGACCTCCACCCGGAGACCGCCCGCGGGATCGACCCGCCAGGCCGCCCGTACATCGCCCTCGCCCCGCTCCGCGCATCCCAGCGGCCTGCCGTACCGGCAGGCGTTGCTGAGCAGCTCGGACAGGATCAGCACCGCGTCGTCGACGACCGATTCGGACACCCCGCTGCGGTACAGCTCGTCCCGCATCCGGTGTCTCGCCTCACCCACGCCCGCAGGGCCATGGGGTACGGCCATGCTCGACGACGTGGGCACCTCTTGTGCCACCACCAACGCCACCCCCGAGACCTCCTTTGCCCCACGCCACCGTGTGGATGCCCCAATGGCCTGGACCGGAAACCGGCCAATCCGCGTTCGATGAGGCACTCGTGACGATCGCGTACACACGGAACGCGCCGGTGCACTCCCTGTAAGTCCTGTTGTGTCCCGTGACGGGTGGGAAAGCGGAGGCGGACGAACAGGGAGAAGGCCGGACATCGGTGTTCAGTCGCGGCCGAGCTGCGCCAGCACCTGCTTCGGGCGGTTGGTGATGATCGCGTCCACGCCCAGCCGCTCGCAGAGCTCCACGTCCTCCGGGTCGTCCACCGTCCAGACGTGGACCTGGTGCCCGGCCTTCTGGAGCCGCAGGATCACCGCCGGATGGTGGCGCACGATCCGGATCGAAGGACCCGCGATGCGCGCGCCCGCCGGCAGCCGCCCGTCACGCAGCCGCGGCGAGACGAACTGCGCCAGGGACACCGTCGGCAGCGTCGGCGCCGCCGCGGCGATCCGGTGCAGGGACCGGGCCGAGAAGCTCATGATCCGTACGGGGGAGTCGGCCGGGGCCTCCGGCGCGTCCAGGCCGAACCGCTTGAGCAGCTGGAGCAGCCGCTCCTCCACCTGGCCCGCCCACCGCGTCGGGTGCTTCGTCTCGATCGCCAGCTCGACCCGGCGCCCGGAGTCGGAGACGAGCTCCAGGAGCCGCTCCAGGGTCAGGACGGACGTCGAGCCCGGGTCGCCGCGGTCCGGGCTCTCGCCGGACTCGTCCCGTCCCTTCCAGGTCCCGAAGTCCAGCGCCGCGAGATCGGCCAGTTCGAGCGTGGACACCGCGCCCCGGCCGTTCGAGGTGCGGTCGACCCGGCGGTCGTGGACGCAGACGAGATGGCCGTCGGCGGTGAGCCGGACGTCGCACTCCAGGGCGTCGGCGCCGTCCTCGATGGCCTTCACATAGGCGGCCAGGGTGTGTTCCGGTGCGTCCTCGGACGCGCCTCGGTGGGCGACGACCTGGACGGGGGCGCGGTTCGGGTGCTGCCGTGCGTGAGTCACGGCGTCATGGTGCCATTGGCGGGGCGGCGCGGGCACACCGGAGCGCGTCCATTCTGTCCGTATATAAAGGTCTCGGTGCGAACGCACAGCTCCGCCTTACAGCGGCCTGACGTCCCTTGGGAAAAGCTGGTGCAGCACCCTGGAAGCCACAGGTGGCCGGCAGGGCCACCACCCCGCGCACCCGCGCAGTCAACGAGGAGAGCGAGCTGTGAGCACCGAGAACGACGGCACGGCAGTCCCGGCCGACCCGGCTGCCCCGCCCGCCCCTCCGGCACCCCCCGTCCCCCCGAAGACCCCGACACCGCCCACGCCGCCGTCCGCGGCTTCCGAGTCCGCCCCCGCGGCCGGGGCTGAGGGCGAGGCGGCTCCTACGCAGACGCTGCCCACGACGGAGGCCGCGCCGACGCAGACGCTGCCGCAGCCGGAGCCCGCCCCGACGCAGAGCCTGCCCCAGACCGAGCCTGCCGCGACCGAGGCCCAGGCCCAGGCACAGGCACAGGTCCAGGCCCAGGCACACGCCCAGACCCCTGCCCCCGCCCCCGCCCAGCCGCAGACCCCCTCCCCCTCCCCCGCCCACGCGCACGCGTATGCGCAGGATTCGGGGCAGGCGCATGCCCAGGCGCAGCCCCCGGCCGGTGGGTGGCCGCCGCCTCCGCCGGCCGTACCGGCGTGGGGTGCGCCGGTCCCGCCGGCGGCGCCCGCTCCCGGGGCGCGCAAGCGGACCGGTGGTGTCGTGGCGGCCGTGCTGGTGGCGGCGCTCGTCGCGGGCGGTATCGGCGGCGGCATCGGCTACTGGGCGGCGGAGCGCGGCGACAACGACGGCTTCGGTTCGACCACGGTCTCCTCGGGCGAGGCCCCGGCCTCCTTCAAGCGCGAGCCCGGCACGGTCGCCGCGGTGGCGGCGAAGGCGCTGCCGAGCGTCGTCACGATCCAGGCGAAGTCCGGCGGCAGGGAGGGCGAGGGCGGCACGGGCACCGGCTTCGTGTACGACCAGGAAGGCCACATCGTCACCAACAACCACGTGGTGGCGTCGGCGGCGGACGGCGGCACGCTCTCGGTGACCTTCTCCGACGGCAAGTCGTACGACGCCGAGGTCGTCGGCCGGGCCCAGGGCTACGACGTGGCCGTCCTGAAGCTGACCAACGCCCCGAAGGGCCTCAAGCCGCTGCCGCTCGGCGACTCCGACAAGGTCGCCGTCGGCGACTCGACGATCGCGATCGGCGCGCCCTTCGGCCTGTCGAACACCGTGACCACCGGCATCATCAGCGCCAAGAACCGCCCGGTCGCCTCGGGCGACGGCTCCGGCGGCAGCAACTCGTACATGAGCGCGCTGCAGACCGACGCCTCGATCAACCCCGGCAACTCCGGCGGCCCGCTGCTCGACGCGAGCGGCGCCGTGATCGGCATCAACTCGGCCATCCAGTCCACCGGCAACGGCTTCGGCCAGTCCCAGGCCGGCTCGATCGGCCTCGGCTTCGCGATCCCGGTCAACCAGGCGAAGAACGTCGCGCAGCAGCTGATCAAGACCGGCAAGCCGGTCTACCCGGTGATCGGCGCGACCGTGAACATGAACGACAAGGGCGCCGGCGCCACCATCGCCTCCCAGGGCGCCGGCGGCACCGCCCCCGTCACCGCCAACGGCCCCGCGGCCAAGGCCGGCCTCAAGGCGGGCGACGTCATCACCGGCTTCGGCGGCCACCAGATCGACAGCGGCCCGACCCTCATCAGCGAGATCTGGACCCACAAGCCCGGCGACTCCGTCCAGGTCACCTACGAACGCGACGGCAAGACCTCCACCGCCACCATCACCCTCGGCGAACGCACCGGCGACAGCTGACCCCTCCCGGTACGGAGGGAAGCACCAGCCCCCTGGCGCTCTCCTCCGTACCGTCACGCCCGTCAGGCGCGCGCCGACGAGCCCGGTGTCTGGGGCGGCAGCAGCTCGGTGGTGCGCCGCCACACCCGACGCTCGGGCGGGGCGGGCTCCGTCCGCCGTTCGTCGACGGGCCTGATCCCGACCGGGCTCTCCGTGATCGTCCGGAGGTCACGGAGCAGCAGTTCCGTGAGCTCGCTGTCGAGCTGCCCGCCGACGCCTTCGGAGCTCCACCGCACGATGAGCTGCGCGGCCCGGTCGAGCCCGTCCTCGGTGGCCTGGGGGTACGCCAGCGCCAGGGACGCCCGGGCGATCTCCACTGCGCTTCGAGTACGCATCCGTCAACCCTTCCTGTTCGTCGACGCTCAGAGCTGCCGCGCCGCGCACACGACGCACTGTCCGGCGGTGGCGGCGGTCCGTACGTGGATGCTGGTGAGGTCCTGCGCCTGCCGCAGGCATTCGGCCCGGCCCAGTTCCGCGTACTCCGTCGTGCACATGGTGTCTCGTACGAGTACTTCCCAGTGGTCCTGCGCGAGAAGCCAGTGGTTCCGGTGCGCACGTCGTACGAAGTTGTCGACCAGCGCGTGGGCCTCGGGCGTCTTGTTGAAGTAGTCCCCCAGGTACGCGATCCGCGAGGGCGGCCGCAGCCGGTCGCCGAGCGTGCGCCTGCGGAAGAGCCCGCTCGTCGACAGCTGCTTGACGCTGCGGATGCGGGTGGCGATCACATGACCGGCCACCCCACCGATGATCGCCGGCACGAGGAGCCAGCCGATGAGCGACGCACCCCAGAGCGGGATGCCGCTCGGCGGATCCAGCAGCGTGAACGCCTTGTAGACCTCGCTGTAGCTCTTGGTCCGCGCCGCGAAGACGTACACCAGGCCGACGACCACCACCAGGGGAATCCCCCAGTCCACGAACCACTGCGTCACCCCGGACAACGCCTTCCGCGACCGGAACATCCGCCGCACCCGCCGCCGGAACGACTCCTGCGGCGGCGGACTCAGGTCGTACGGCACAGCCAGACTGCTGATGGACAAAGAAAACGCCCCTCCCACTCCGACGCCACTCCCACCACACCAGGCACCCCGGGCCCCCTGGTCACCCAGCCCCGGGCCACAAGCGCCCCACCGGCAACCACGACCCCGAACTCCCTCCCGGCTCCCACCCGTTGCCCGGACCACCCAGGTTGATCCCCCATCCCCTTACCCCCCACCCTCCCCAGGCACCCCCTCCCCACACCCCGCCGAAATCCCCGTACCCCCACCCCCGCCCCCAGCCGGTAGGCTGTAGCCGCTCCGCAGCAGGTGAGGCGGGGCACAGGTGGGTTGCCCGAGCGGCCTAAGGGAACGGTCTTGAAAACCGTCGTGGCGCGAGTCACCGTGGGTTCAAATCCCACACCCACCGCACCAGGTCAGAGAAGGTGCTGATCAGAAGGGGTGTCCCGAGAACGGGGCGCCCCTTCGTCATGGGTCCTGTCTCACCTTGAACCACCCCTGTACCGCTTTGGATCATTGTCTGTGGACCAGGCGTGGACCACGGTCCTCTGATCCGCAGGCCGCTGACCTGCATCTACGCGGGCACGCGAAAGGGGCGCCCACTCTGGGGCGCCCCTTGTGTCGACTGCTGCAACTATCTGTCGACGGTTCGAGCGGTGACGCTGTTACATGTCCATGGCGTCGGCCCTGTCGTTCCAGGTGCCACCGTAGACGTAACTGATAGTGGTCAGATTGCGGCAGTCGGTGGCCCCGATGGAGATGGTGGGGTCCGGCATGAAGTCTCGGTAGTCGATCAGCGTCGCCCCGGAAGTCGGCCGGGCAACGCAGATCGAGGTCGCCTTGTCTCGGAAGCTGGGGTTGTAGTCAGAGAACTTCTTATGACCGCCTTCACTCCACTGAAGCCTGCGACCCTCGAAGTTGATGTCCTCCCAAACGCAGACCCACCCATACCCGCAATCGTTCCTCTTCATCACCGAGGCCGGAGCCTCTTGGGCCGCCTTGGCGCCGAGCACCTTGCGTGCTTCTTCCGTCGCCTTTTTGGCGACCGCGGCGTTGTCCTTGGCCAGGCCGGCGTCCGCTTCGGCCTGGTTGTCGAAACACTTGACTTCGAGGTTCAGCGTCTCAGCACAGATCTGAGCTCCCTGCCACCCCTCGGCAAGGTTGATGCGCTTGCCCTTGTACGTGGCGAAGACCGGCTTGGACGTTTGCGCCTCCTTGCGCGCCTGCTCATCGGCGGCGGGACTCAGCGCCCCGGCCGAGGGTGCTGCCGGCGCCGGGGCCAGCGGGGTGGCGCCGGCGGCCGGAGTGGTGATGACGACAGCTCCCAGAGCGGCACCCGTAGCAATAGCGACACGTAGCGAACGCATCGACCCTCCCCCTGTTTGTCCGCCCTTAGGCGGTTCTGCCTACACACTGCACGGGCAGCCACATCTGGTGTGGCTGCGCGTGCAGGAGGCTACGTCCCAACCAGCGAGAGGTATGTGGTACGGATCACGCGAATGTTCGATTTGATGGCGAGTCGGACAGTATCGAAGGGTCTTTGGCCCGAACACCCTTCATTAGCGCGGTACTTGGCCGGGGCGGTCCGTGATTCCCTGGGCAACGATGGCCCGCGTGGCCACCGCCTCGCCAGCCTTGCCCCAGTCGCTGTCCTTGAGCGTGACCGTGCGGGAACCCAGCAGGCGCATGCTCTGCCTGTCGAAGATCCACTCAGTGCGCTCGTCCTTGTGGACCCGTGCGACCGCAACACCCGTGCGACCCGCGGCATCCGTTGCCTCAGGGACCAGGACGACACCCGGAATACGCGCCGCCGCACGGTAGAGCGCCGCACTCAAACCAGGCGGTGTCTGGAACTGCCGCAGTAGATCCCCGATGGCGACGAACGCCTGCTGATCGGGCCCGGTGGTCGAACCGGAGCCGGCCCCGTGTTGCTTGCGCGTGTCCTCGTAGATCAGCTTCAACAGCTGGTCGGGATCGGTCGGCAGCGATTCGAGAAATCGATAGGTGGGTCGGTTGAGATTCGGCGCGCCCTCGGAGGGGAAAGTCTCGGACCCTCGTCCGGTGCGCTCCGTCCATCCCGCCGCGCCGTCGACCGAGAACCAGCGTTCGGACGACTCGTCCGAGGGGATTCGCTCCATCTTCCCCCCACCGCCCGGGATCTCAGAGAGGGCGAAGGACTGTCCCACGGTCTTCGTGTACAGGAACTGCCCGTCGCGTACCACCGGAGCGGGCGCGGATCCGGCCGCCAGGGCAACGCGGTCCAAGAGCTGAACGGCCGCAGGCTCAGGGCGGGCGGCCTTGGCGGGTTCCGCCGGAGTGTTGCCGATCAGGGTGAACGTGACAGCCACTGCGCCCGCTGCCGCCACCACCCCCAGGGAAAGGAACAGGGGACGCCTGGACCGTCGGCGTGTGGTCTGCTCCGCTTGTGCGATTTCGCGCATCAGGTGCTCCTTGATCGGGCGCTGGGCGCGGAAGGGCAGGTCCCCATCGGAGATCCCGTCCAGGCGCCGCAGGAGTTCGTCGTGCTCGGATCGTTCGGTCCGTGCGTCATCAGCGGCGTTCACAGGTGTCCCTCCCGTGCGGTGCGAGACGTGGACGCACGCCCCGCGGCTGGGTCCGCGGCCAGATTGGCGGTGGTGAGTTTGCGAAGGCGGCTGCGTGCTCGTGACAGCCGGGAGCGAACGGTCGACTCGCTGACACCGCACGCCTTTGCCACTTCGCCATGGCTGAGCCCGGACCAGACGGACAGGACGATGACTTCACGGTCGGCACGTCGGAGCTGATCCAAGGCGGCCAAGGCGGCCTCCGCCTCCGCGGTGTCCGTGATTCGGGACACCACTCGGTCGGCCGGGTCCGGGACGGCATCTGGCGGGGGTAAGCGTGTCAGCGCCTCGCTGTGGCGCCGTGCGGCCCGACGGGTGTTGCGTATGACATTGCCGGCGACCCCGAGCAACCAGGTGCGGTGACTTGGGACTTCGTCGAGCTTCCCCCGCAATCGCCAAGCTTCGAGGAACGTGAGGGAGACGATGTCATCCGCCCCCGCACGGTCGGAGGTCATGCGGACGACATGCGCGTACACCGCTTGGGCGTGCGCGTCATAGAGTTCCGCGAACAGTTGCTGGTCCACACTGAGTAGTGTCCGTTCGCGGCCACTCGTTGCATGTGATGTCAGTCACATGCTAAAGGCGGGGGTCCGACCATCACCCGGCACGGAGTCCCGTCCAACGAGCTGCATGCCTCTGACGTGGGCCTTCGTAGGCTTGAGGTAGGGGCTTCTTCGGCGGACTTCCTGCAGGGCCGTGGTCCGGCCTACTGGTCAAGCTCGTCGTTCAGGGCCTGCTCGATCTGCTGGTTCGCGTGGTGTTGGTTGCGGCGGATGGCCTTGGCGTAGAAGCGGAACAGCACGGCGACGCTGTGGCCGGCGCGGCGGGCGACCTCGGCCGGGGAGACACCGGACTCCAGCCAGAGGGAGACGCCAGCGGCCCGGAGGCCGTAGGGCACCTTTGCAAGAGGACTCTTGATTTCGTGCGGCGTGAGGACGGCGAGGCGAGCGGCCTTCCAGACGTCGCCGTACTCCTTGCTGAGCAGGCTGCCGCCAAGGGCCGCACGGAAGAGTCGGCCGTCCTCGGCCGTGCCGAACTTCGCGATGTGCTCGCGGAGCAGACGGACCAGGACGGGCGGGATCGGTACCTCACGGGTGGCCTTCCGGGCGCGCTTCTTGAGGCCCCGGGAGTCGTAGGACTCCCCCGAGTCGGTCCAGCCGGATCCGACGCGCGGGGAGCTGGACGACAGGATGACTTGGCCCCAGCCTTCCTCGGGCAGGGTGAAGTCCGATTCGCGCAGGCTCACGGCTTCGCCGGGGCGGGTGGCCGCGTAGTAGAGGCACCCGAAGAACGCCTTGAGGTGGCGGCCACGGTCTCCCTGATCGCCCGCGGCGTTGATGAGCTTGCGGGCCAGGACCGGGCCGGGAACGTATCGGAAGTCGATCTCGTCGTCAGTCTCAGGCGGCGTCCAGTCCACCTTGGTCAGGGGCAGGGAGGGCAGGCGGTCCAGCTCGACGGCGTAGCGCAGGCAGTTGCTGAACACGGGCACCTTGCGGTTCACCGTGTTGTCCGCCGCAGCGGTTCCGTCCATCTTGCGGGCCAGCGCGTCCAGGGCGGACCGCACGACCGTCGGTGTGTTCAAGGCCGAGATGTCCACGGACTTCCGGCCGATCCAGTCGAGGGCCGCCACGATGGCTTCGGGTGCTTCCTCGGCATCAATCCGGGCCACGAGTTCGCCGTCCTGGTCGAGGACGAGGCGGAAGGCCCAGGAGTAGAGGGCGGTCCGCAGAACCCGGGGAGCGGGGGCACCGCGGTTGTCCTTCACCAGGCGCGGGGTGACCGTGGCGAGGGCGTCCGCGATGCTCGCGCGGTGCTTGGCCGAGGCGTTCGGCCACTTCATCGCCACGTACTCCCGGGCGTGTACGAACCAGGTGGGGGACTGGGCCGCCTGCACCTCCGAGGCCGGAAGGCCGGTCTCGGTGTCGAACTGTTCGCGCTTGCGGAGCGCGGCCAGCAGCTCGGAGCGTCGACCGTCCGCCTGAGCCTTGATCTTGTAGCTCTTCGAGAACGGCTGAACGCCGACCCGCCAGCGGAGTTGGTAGGCCGCAGCGCGGTCGGGGCGCTTGCGGATGCCCCAGATCTGTACGTCGTACGTCAGCACGCGGGCACCTCGCAGCCCTCGAACCACGCGTCGAGGTCGGCCCGGCGGATGCGGATCTGCCCGTTGGGGAGCTTGAGGCAGCGGGGCGCGTTCCCGCGAGCGCGGAGCCGGTAGAAGGCGGCTCGCGACATGCGCAGCTCGGCCAGCGCTTCGACCATGGTCAGCATGCGGGTGGTCGGTGCGGCGGTCACTGCCAGACCTCCCCTTCGGTCTTGGCCCGTTCCTTGTCGGCACGGGTCTGGTTGATTTCGTGGCGGGTCTGGGCGGCGAGGAGTTCTTCGCCGGGGCGGTAGCCGGAGGCGAGGTAGGCCCAGGAGGACTCGGTGACAAGCACGGTGTCTGGGGCGGGCGCGGGGTGGCCGGCGCGGACGCGGGCGGCGTCGGCCTGGGCGAGGCGCCAGGCGCGGCGGACGTCGCGGAGGGCTCCGAGGGTGGTGGAGTAGGCGCGGGACTTGGTGGAGAAGTGGCCGCGGAACCCGAGCATGTGGGCCCACTTGCAGAGCTTGAGATCGGCGAATTCGGCCAAGCCGCCCAGGTCCCAGGCGGTGCGGATCATCTGCCGGACATGCGCTTGAACGCGGAGGTCTTCGAAGGGCTCCGCGCGGCCGGTCCCCTCACAGTCGGGGCATTCTTCGAGGACGTCTTCGGGGACGTGGCCACGGCCGGAGCAGGCCGCGCAAATCAGGGAGCGGTCCACTGTGCCGGAACCCTCGGTGCTCTTGGTGGCGTACTTGGCGACGTATCCGGCTACGGCCGCGTCGCTGAGTTCACCGTCGCCGAGTGCGGTGATCTCCCGTACGTCGAGCATGGCGCCCCAGCGGATCTCGTGGTCTCCGACGGTGTTGGAGGTGACCGTGAGGGCGGTACGGGGTGTGGCGGTGCGGATGGTGTGGGTGAGGTCGTCCACGGTCGCCCAGGCCGGTGGGGCGCTGGTGTGGCCGTCGGGACCGTCGAGGCGGACGACGGCGTGGAAGTGGACCAGGCCGCGCTTCTGGTACTCGGCGACCTTGGTGAAGGAGACGCGCAGTGCGGCCTTCATGGCCTTCTGAGTCATGCCAAAGTGAGCGGCCAGGGCGCGGCGGAGGTTGAGGGTGAAACGTGCCCAGAGGGCTCCGGCGTGGGCGTTCCAGAGCACTGCGCCGGTGTAGTCGTACGTCTTGGGGGCCAGAGGGGTGCCGAGTTCGGGAGCGTCCTCGGGGTGGTGGGCGCCGCAGCGGCAGGGGCGGGGCTTGCCGTCCGTGGTGGTGGGGCGGTTGTGGACGGGGCCGAAGGAGGGGGCGGTGAGGGTGAGGAAGACGCGGGGGTGGGTGCGGACGGTCTCGGGGACGTCCTTGCCGCCGCAGAGTCCGGCGCGGACGAGGTGGAAGGTGTCTGCGGCGTAGGTGCGGGAGCAGGCGGGGCAGCGGGAGGCGCGGCGGTTGCCGCAGGTGGTCAGGAGCCGTCCGGTGGGTTCGTCGCTGGTGGAGTACGAGCGAATCGTTTCTCCTGTGGCGGCGTTGCGGGTGTGGGTGTGGCCGACGAGGTTGACGGGGCGGGTGCAGCCGCGCAGGCGGGTGATCTGTTCGCGGGTGCGGTCGAAGCCGTCGAGGTTGGCCAGTTCGATCAGGTCCCGGACAGCGGGGCTGATCACGTGCCGCAGGTCGAGGTTGCGGGGCATCGGCAGGAAGATCCTTTCCGCTGGTGGAAGGGCCCTGGGCAGCACCGAGGTAGGGGAGGGGTGCTGCCCGAGGGCATGACGGGCCAGGCCCAGGGGGCCAGGAGGAGAGCCGGAAGGCCGGCGGGAGGTTCAGGCCGTCAGCGCGGCGTGCGCGGCGGTGGCGAGCGGCAGGGCGATGCCGAGCCGGGTCCGGAGCTGCACCGGGGTGATGGGTTCGCCGTGTGCGGCCAGGTGGGCTGCGGCCATGTTGCGGGCCGCGTCCAGCAGGGCTGGAGGCACCTTGACCGCCGGAACCGTCACCGGAGCCGGAGCCGGAGCCGGGGCGGGGGCGGGGAGGACCGGAACCGGGGCCGGGGCGGCAGGAGCCACCGGGGCCGGGGCCGCGACGGGCTCCGGTTCGGGGGCCGGGGCCGCGCTGGTTTCCGGTTCGGGTACGGCCGGGGCGGGTTCCGGGATCGGCTCGGGGACGATCACCGGGGCCGGGGCCGGGGCCGTAGCGGGGGCGGGGGCGGGGATGGTGACGGCGTGGAAGTGCCTGAGGAGGGCGGGGCCGACGGCGCCCCAGCCGAGGAGGAGCAGGGGTGCGACGGCGTCCACGCAGGCGCGGCCGTAGTGCCCCGCGATGATGGGTTCGGCGATGTTGAGGGCGAGTGTGAAGAAGCCGGAGGCGTGCATGAGGCGCGTGGCCGCTTTGAGGTCACCGGCCGGGACGCCTCGCAGGGACAGGTACCGCAGGGCGACGAGGAGGCCGACGACGGACAGGTCCACCATCGGGGCGATCAGCGGAGCCACCGGGGCCGGGACGCCCAGGCGCAGGGCCAGGCTCCAGACGTTGCCGAAGGAGAACACGAAGGCGAGAGCGGCGATGATCGCCATGACCACGGTCACGGTGCGCTGTGTCATCCGGTCTTCTGACATGAGGGTTTTCACCTCCTTTCCACGGGAGTTGGGTGTGGACATGAGGGCAGGGGGTCAGGCTGCGGCAGCGGCGTCGTCCTGCGGCGGCTCGGGCTTGCGCAGGCTGGGCACGGTGAGGTTGGCCAGGAGCGTGGTGGGGTCCTGGGTGAGGTGGGCGGTGGCGTCCGCGACGGTTGCGGCGTGGGCGGGGTCGAGATAGGGGGTGCGGACGCGGACGAAGCCGGGGCGGCCTTCGGCGGCCATGGACGCGACGCCTACGTACTGGGAGCCCTGGAGGTTGATCGGGTCCATGTCCGGCCAGTTGCGGATGTCGTCCCCGAGCGCGGCGACGGATGCTTCGGTGGTGCGCTGGTAGAAGGAGAGGGCGGCGCTGCACACGTCCCGGATGGAGGTGGGGATGGCGTCGCCGGTGGCCTTCTGGGTGGCCGGCACGGTGAAGATTCCGACCGACCGGCCGCCCTTGACGAGCAGACCCGTCAGGCGGACGTTCTCCGCTGCGAGGGCGGACAGTTCGCGGGTTTCCTTGTCGCTGCCCTTGTGGTCGTGGAAGAAGGTGTGGGACTCATCCACGAGGACGAACACCAGCGGCCACTGTTCGCTGGGGCCGACGTTCCACATGTTCGCAGTCCCCAGCACCTTCCGGGCCGCCGTGGCACGGTCGTGGAGCAGCTTCACCAGCCGCTTGAGCAGCGCGTTGGCCTCACGCAGGTCGTGGCCGGTGTGCGCGAACACGCGGGGCAGGACGTCCGCGTAGTCACCGTGGGCGGCGTTGGACACCTTGCCGTCGATCACCGCGAACTGCACGGCCGGGGAGGGCCCGAAGTAGGTGATCAGTGCGGTGAGTTGGTTGGACTTGCCGCCGCCGACACCTCCCGCCACCACCGCCCCCGACTTGTTCTTGAGCTCGATGTGGACCAGGGCGCCGTACTCGTCCCGGCCGACAGGCCACACCGTCAGGTCGGCGGGCGGCTTCCCGGTCGGCACGTACTGGGTGTGGCCGGTCAGCGGGTCGGTGCGGATTGCCCGCAGGACCGCGTGGCCGGGCTTGCCCGTCTCGACGGCGACCCGGACGCAGCCCCAGGCATCGGCCAGGAACCGGGCCTTGTCCTGGAGTTCCTTGATCCCGACCTTCGGCAGCAGCTTGACGTGAACGATGACCCCGTACCGGTCAGGCCGGGTCTTGATCACCGGTACCAGTTCGCGCGGCTTGGGCTCCGGGGCGCCCTTGCTTGTGTTGAGGAAGGACGTCCAGGGCGGGGTGCGGTCGGTGACCGACAGCCCGGCCATCTTCGCCAGCCGCGCCCACGTCATCCGGATCTTCATGGCCTGCCGGATGCTGCGGCGCGTCTCCTTGTCCGCCCGTATGTACCGGACCGTCTTGACCACGGCCCACCCCACCAGCAGCACGGCGCAGAGCGCCATTACCACCGGCGCCCAACCAAAGACCTGTTCCACGTTCATCGCGGCCTCCCCATCCCCTTCTTCTTCATGTCCTCGATGGACGCCTTGACGTCCGCGCAGATCCCGTAGCCGTAGACGGACATCCGGGCCTCATGGACCGCCTGTGAGACGTGCATCCGGGCGATCGGGTCGAGTTCGATCCCGTGGGCGGTGAAGACGGCCAACACGTCCTGAGACAGAGACGAGGCCCCCTTGCCGCCACCGGGCGGAGTGGTGGAACCCCGCCCGGCAGTGGCACCCATTACGCGGCCTTCTGGGCCGAAGCGGCCGACTCGGAGACCGCAGCGACCTGAGCAGCGGGCGCGGCCATGGCGGGGGTCTGGACCAGTTCCAGACGCGCCACCCGGTAGGCAACGCCGTCGGAGAGGCTGCCGTTGAAGATGCGGGCCCACGGGGTGGCGATCAGCTCCACCGGACGGACCATGACGCCCGCCGTCAGACCCATCGGGAGACCGGACTCCGGGACGGTGATCTTGAGGATTTCGGCGCGGCCGTCCGACATCTGCATCACCGTGACCGTGTAGAGCGTCTCCCCCGTGTCGCGGTCGGTCGCGATCTCCCCCGTCTCCGGGTTCTTGATCTTCGGGGCGCCGCCCGTGCCGGTGATGTAGTTGTCGGTCGGCTTGACGAGGACCGGGATACGAGCCATGCGTTCACTCCTGTGATTCGGGACCCCTGGTGGGGTTGATGTGAAGACACTAGCTCGCCCAGCTAGCCAGGTCAACTCAAAGGCGATGCGTGACCTAGCTATGTCTAGCTAGGTGGGTTGGCTGAAGTCGTGATAGCTGGGCTAGGGGCCGCTACTCTGGACCCATGACGAAACGGCCCTCCAGCGACACACGCCCGCCCTACAAGCGGATGGCAGACGTGCTGCGCGACGAGATCGAGCGGGGTGTCCTAAAGCCCGGTCAGCAGCTCCCCTCACACCGTGAGCTGCAAGAGCGTTTCGAGGTCGCCAACATGACCGCCCGCAGCGCCCTGCGCGTCCTGCGGGACGAGGGCCTGATCCACACCGTGCAGGGCCGGGGCAGCTTCGTCCTCCCACCCGAGGGCGAGGGGGCCGGCGACGCCGAGCACCAGGGCGAACCCATCGGCGACTACATCCCGCCGGCCTGGTACACGATGCAGGTCGGCCGCAAAGAGCTGTGGACCGGGCCCGGTAGCCCGCCCTCACTGCTCGACCTGCTCAAGCGTGAGCCGAAGCCCGAGCCGCAGACCTCCGGCGAGGCCGAGTCCACCGCGCGGAACCCTGCGGAATCCACGGCCGCCGCCAAGCCGGGAACACTGACCCGGCCGGACGCCAGCCCGGAGTTCAACGCCCTGGCCCAGCAGGTAGAGACCCTCACGCAGCAGGTCGACCAGCTCACGCAACTTTTCCAGCAGGTTCTTGAGGCAGTGCAGAAGCCGGACCCTTCATAGCGCCCAGCGCACTCGCCACCTCTTCCGCCAACTGGGCCAACCGCTCCACCCGCTCGCCCAGCCGAGCCATGTACCCGGCCAGTACCTGCTGTTCCTGCTCGTTCATGCCCACCCCGTTCTTGTTGCGCGTGTGCGGTATTTCCTGCTGGACATCGCCCGGCGGTGACGCCCGCAGCCCATCCGGCCTGGCCAACCCTGATGTATCCCCGCGGATTGCTCGACCCCCCGATCCGCGAAGTCCCGTCCCGTGGGATGGCATTGCCGCAGCGCCCACCTCACGGGCCCCCGATCCGGCATCGCATCCCGCCAGGCGGACAGGGCGGACCCCCTCCGGCCTGCGCGGCTGTTCCGCCATCACCGTCTCCTTTCGCTCTGCCCTCACACTGCGATCCTCCGGAAAATGCGGGAATCCCGAATTCGCGGATGATGCGATATATGCCGTCGGACCGGTCCGGCCCTCTCGCTTGCTACAGGTGGGAAAAACCGCCCCGGTGTGACGACCCACCCCTGTGGTGCGCATCACAGTTGACTCCTCTCGCAGATCGGGCCGCCCGGTAGGTGAAAACAAGGATCCGGAGAATCCCCGGTTTGGCTAACCGGGGATCGTCGGTTATGTTCACCGGCCCGCAATCGCGGATCACACATAGAGGTGCGAGAGACGCCCCGCGTGTGACCTCACGCGAAGTGCCCTGGATCACACCTCCCGCTTTCCGTACGAACGAGCCCCGGATCATCCACCGCGAGCCGCGCACAGTGGGTGAAAGAGAACAAATCTCCCAAGCCGGCATCCCGGACCCTCTTTCGCCATGACCTGTGGATAAGCCCGCGAAAGCGGCCCGTAGACACCAGAACATGCCGAGCCTGTGGATAAGGGAGAGCGATTCCACGATCAGACTGGGGCAAGACATGCCAAAACAGCCCACACCTACCGGCCGAAGCGGCCGAAGGGGTGAGCTGTCCAAAGTTTCTTTACTGGATCAAGGCGGCCCGCTGGCGCGGGCCGCGGGGGGGGCCCCGGCCGCCGCTGGCTCCCCGTCTCCGCCCCCCCCCTCGACGGCCCCCCTCCCCTCGCGCCTCAAAAAACCGAGGAGCGGGGAGTCAGACCCATGGAGAAAACCACC
>NZ_JBVJVO010000006.1:139146-171244 GCF_055603625.1 Streptomyces sp. NPDC037273 | reverse complement strand
CAAAAAAACCCCAAACACCCCCCCCCCCCCCCCCCCAAACACACCAAAGATCCCCCCCCCCCCCCCCCCCCCCCCCCCCCCCCCCCCCCCCCCCCCCCCCCCCCCCCGCGGCGGCCCCAGGCCGCCGCTGGCTCCATGTCTCCGCCACCGCCTGCGACGGCCCCCGTCCGCTCGCGCCGCAAAAGCCCGAGGAGCGGGCAGTCAGACCCGTGAAGAACCCCGCCAGTCGCCCCACGGCGAGCACGGCCGACAGCAGCGGGACGTACGCCAGGTCCGCGCGGGTCACCGCGGATTGCTCTTCACCCAGATGTGGCCGGGGCGGCCGGCCTCCACGGCTTTACCCACCTGTTCGGGCCGGGGCCCGCGTCGGGCAAGTCCAGGGGGCCACTCGTTCAAATTCCGGGCAGGATCAAAGCCTGCCCGAGTTGCCGGGCCAGCGTACGGCCCCCTGAACATGCCCGACCCCAACCCGAACAGGACACCGGCCAAAGCCGCTCCGGCCGACCGCGACGCAAGCGGTCGCGCTCATCGGCAACTGCCAGAGAACGGGCTGGACTTTGGGTGTCCTGGTCGTGGCGCCGGAGGGCGACGCCGGGGCCAGGGCGGCAGCGGAACGCTGTCAGGCGACAGCCGGAAGAGCCTGGAGCCGATCGCGGAACTCGCGGACCGACGGCACTCCGGCGTACGGCTCCAGGTATGCGCTGAACTTCGCCAGCCGGACGGATGCACGGTCCGAGCGGACGCGGTTCTCCAGCAGCTCCAGGCCGAGGTTGGCGGCGTCCAAGGCCCCGTCCAGGTCCCGGGCAGCCAGGCGTGCCGTGGCGAGGCGGCCGGAGCGTACGGCGCGGTCGCGCGGGACCGCCTGGTCCACCGCGACCGCGAGGGCGCTGGTGGCACGCTCGGGGAAGCCGGAGCGCAGCATGATCTTGCCCTCGGTGGACTTGAGTTGAGCTTCCCCGTACCAGCCCAGCCAGTCGGGTCGGTCGCCTTCGTGGTGGTCGCCCCACAGGTCGTAGGCCCGGTTGAGCGACTTGCCAGCCGCTTCGTGCTGGGTGTCTCGGGACAGGGCTTCGGCCTGGTGGAGGTAGAGGTATGAGGCCGCCGCCGGCGGGAGGGCCGTCGGGGCGTTGCCGATGGCCGTGTCGATGAGCTTCACGCGCGCGGCCGTGTCGCCGGAGTCGGAAATGTGGACGCCCATCTCGGCCAGGATGAAGGCGCCGAAACCGTCGTCCTTCGCACTGTGTGCGCTGCGGAGGGCGCCAACGTAGTAGCGCTGGCCGAGGGAGCGAAGGCCCTTGTCGTAGGCCATCCAGCCAGCGAGGTACGACACCCGGGCCGCCGTGGCGTACAGGCGGTGTTCGACGGCGTCGGTGTAGCGCCCGTGGTCGAGGAGGCCGGCGATCAGGGCGAGGTCGCTGGTGGCCTGGTCCAGGAGGCGGGCGCCGCCCATCTGATCGTCGAGTACGCGGAGGGTGTCCACGCGGGCTTCGATGGTGGTCACCATCGCATCGGTGACGCGGTCGCCATCGAATGACGAGGCGAACGCCTCTGGAGCGGCTGCCCAGTTGGCCGCGACCCCCGTCAGCGCGGCGCCGGTGATGGACAGGAATCCCCGACGATCCATGTGGCCGCTCCTGACTAGATCAGCGAACACCTTCACGGTACCCGCCGGAGTCCACGGGGCCGCCAGTGCCGTCGACTCCCAGGCCGGCAGCCATCGGGGCCAGGCCGTCGAGCGCACGTGCTCCCCAGGGATGCCCAGGAGGTCGGCGAGCACCAGTTGCGCGTCCAAGTCAGGTTCCTGCCCTTGCTCCCACTTCCAGACCGTCGTCCGGTTGGTGGCCAGCGGCACGCCCAGCGCGCCCCCTCGTTCGCACATGAGTCGGGCTAACTCGGCCTTGCCCCAGCCCTTGCCTTCTCGCACGTAGGTCAGCGGGTGCAGAGCCATCGGGTCAGACATCCCACCTCTCCCCTCAGATCGGTAGTCAGGAGGCTACTTCCCGTGTGAGAAACGGGGGTTTCTCTCGCTGGAGAAACCCCCGGGAAACGTTCCGGGCGCCTGGTCCGCGGCCGTTCACTGGGCCCCACGCCGTTCGGAGCTGAGCACCCGGGCAACCGGCTCCCCCGCACCATTCCGGACGGCTGCCAGGACCGCAGCCCGTCATCGACGCCCCCTCACGTGGGTGACGGGCTGCACCACCCCCGAGGAGGCCGTGATGAGCCAGCCCCTGCCCGTGCGCGCGCCGGGCGCCAGCGGACGTCAGCACACCGTTCCCGAGCTGCCGACCGGTCCGAGCCCGGCTTCCCGTGCCCGTGCCGAATCCGGCTGGGCGGCGAGATTCCCCCGTCGCGGAGGGGGTGACCGCGAGGAGTCCGAGCGGTGAATCCGGTCGACGCCGAAGGCCGGGAGGACCACCCCCTCCTCCACCGCCAGGTCCGCGACATCGCGAGCCGGGGCGAAGGGGAGCTGGCGGAAGTCGTCCACGAGAGGCACGGCGGCCGGCTCATCCGCATCGCCTACATCCAGCCCGCGAACGGCATTGGTTGGGCGACCGCCGCCGACAACATCGGGCCCGCCTGATGAGGCAGCGCCTCGCTGTCCTGGCCTACGTCATCGCCGTTACCGCGCTCGTCGTCACGTTGGCCATCGCCGGAAGTCCGGACCACTGAGAACGGGAGGAGCACCATGCGAGGTATCGCGAACCGCGGCTTCAATCACCGCCAGGCCGTGACCGAGGAATGGTTCCGCACCGAGGTCCTTCCTCGAGTATCCAGCGCGCGGTTCCTCCCCTACCAGGTGCGGCAGCTGCGGAGCGAGCACCTTCCCGCGATGCTGCGCGAGGAGGACCGGAAGAGCATGGCCCGTATCGCGGGGGACCTGGTGAAGGTCTCCGCGCGGTGGCGCTGCCTGCCCTTCCATTACTTCCGCTACGGCGGGTACCGGCGCGAGGTGTCCGCCGAACGAGCCTGCTCGTACCTGCCGGAGACGGCCCTGTTCCACCGGTTCCTGCCCCGCGTGAACCGCGACACGATCGAGCTGGACGACAAGACGTCCTGCAAGAAGATCCTCGCCTCGGCCGACGTCCCGCAGCCGGCACTGATCGCGAGTGGCGACCGCCACGCGGGCGTGATGTCCGACGGCGAGGCGGTGGCGCTGCCGGACGTCCTCGATCGCGTCACCGGATTCGAGCGCGTGGTGCTCAAGCCCTCCCGCTACTCCAGCGGCGGATCCGGCATCGTGATCGTCCGACCTGGTGAGGACGGCTTCGACCTGACGGGCTACGCGCAGCAGTGGGGTACGTGGCTGGTGGAGCAGCACGTCCCGCAGCATCCCGACCTGGACGTCCTGAACCCCTACGCCCTCAACACGTTCCGCGTGATCACGTTGCTGCGTGAAGGCGTCGCCGAGGTCCTGTACGTGATGCTGAAACTCGGGGGCGCCGAGGGCATCACCGACAACTCGGCCGCCGGAGGCATGCAGATCCGAGTCCACCCTGACGGAAGACTCGACCGCCACGGCTACGACCGGTACCTGGACGCCCACACCCGCCACGGGGTCAGTTCGGTGCCGTTCTCCGAGCACCGGATCTCCCGCATGACGGAGGTCTGGGAGCTGGCCGCTCGCTGTGCCCGCTTGTTCCCGCAGGTTCCCTTCATCGGCTGGGACATCGCCCTCACGTCCGAGGGACCTGTGGTCATCGAGGGAAACAGCAGCCCTTCCCTCGCACACATCCAGCGCACCCACGGAGGCGTCGCGCTGGAGCTTGTCCCCGCGCTCCGCTCCGTGATGGATCGCCCGATCATCTGACCAGGAGTTCTCGTGGAAAACCTGAAAATGCAGGCCCGTGGCGCGGCCCTGGGTCTCCTCAACACGCTCAAGGCGATGCCCGACGTCCAGGCGCTCTACGTCCTTTCCTCCTCGGCCGTCGCGCCGCGCAACGTCACCCGGTTCAGCACGGACTCCGACTTCGACCTGGCCGTCATCCTCGACGTCCCGATCAAGGAGGACGAGTGGAGGCCGCGGCCGGCGGACACGTACGCCCTGGTCCGTGACCGGCTCCCTGCCTGGATCCCGGAGTTCAGCTTCCACCTGCCGGTGCCCTGGGGACGGATGGAGGTCAACGTCCACCAGCTCCTCTTCCAGTACGAGGCCGACCCGCGGACGACGTGGAACAGCGACAAGTGCGACGCCTACGGGAACAAGGGCGAGCCGCTGTTCGACCGCGAGGACGCCTTCGAGGCGCTGATCTCCCACAAGACGCGGGAGCAGCTGGAGCGGCTGGAGGGCGAGACCCACCGGCTGTACAACCGGATCACCTGGGACGTGCGTGAGATCCCCCTCCGCATGGCGCGGCGGGTCGGGGTGCCCACCGGCCACTTCGTCCTGTCGGGGGCGCTGGACGAGGTAGTGGACTGGATGTACGCCCGCTCGGGCCGGCTGCTGCCGAACATGAAGTGGAAGCTGTACTCCCTCGGCGCGCTCGGCCTGATCAGCGGTGAGCAGGAGAACCTGCTGATCGAGGCCCAGCAGTGCGACCCGCTGTCGATGGTCGACCTGGAGCGGCGGTGTGAGGCATTGGGGGAGTTCTGCCAGTCCGCCGGGATGGACCTGAGCGCGGGCGCGATCGAGGCCGTGCGGAAGGCGTACCAGCAAGCCCACCACCACCTGCTCGGGGACGAGGCAGCGGTTTTCGCCACCCTGCCGTCCCCGCGTTTCGTCCCCTTCGGCGGGCGCGGCGCTTCCAGTTAGACGCTTATGTCCGGGCGTCAGTACGCTGCGTGATCCGCTTACACAGGAGGCATGATGTCGATCAAGGTCCACAACACGCTCACCGGCCAGACGGAGGAGTTCCGCCCCGAGCGGGAGGCCGAGGTACGGATGTTCGTGTGCGGACCCACCGTGTACGGCCCCAGCCACGTCGGGCACGCGAAGACGTACACGCAGTTCGACTTCATCGCCCGGTACCTGGAGGCGAGCGGGTACAAGGTCACGTACCTCCAGAACATCACCGACGTGGACGACAAGATCATCCGGCGGTCGGCGGAGGAGGGCGTCCCGCCGGAGGAGATCGCGGCGCTCTTCGAGAAGCAGTACCTGGAGGACATGGCCGCGCTGGGGAACACCCGCGTCGACGTCCACGCCCGGGCCCACGACCACATCGACGGCATCGTGGACCAGATCAAGCGGCTGATCGAGCGGGGCCACGCCTATCAGCTCGATGACGGCTGGTACTTCGACCTGGCCTCGTTCCCCGCGTACGGCAAGCTCTCCGGCCGTACCGACCTGCGTCCCGAGGACTCGGTGTCGCGGATCGATGACCACTCGAAGAAGCGCAACCCGGGCGACTTCGCCCTGTGGAAGGGCCGCAAGGACGGCGAGCCGTTCTGGGAGACCGAGCTGGGCCAGGGCCGGCCGGGGTGGCACATCGAGGACACCGCGATCACGGAGACGTTCTTCGGGCCCTCGTACGACCTGCACGGCGGGGCCGTGGACCTCATCTTCCCGCACCACGAGGCCGAGGTGGCCCAGATGGAAGCCGCCTCCGGCATCGAGCCGCTGGCCCGGTACTGGATGCACACCGGTCTACTGCGGGTGGACGGCGAGAAGATGTCGAAGAGCACCGGCAACTTCCTCACCATCCGCGACGCCCTCACCCGGACGGACTTCCGCACCCTGCGGCACGCCTTCCTCTCCCAGCACTACCGCTCCTCCATGGAGCTGAGTGACTCCACGCTGGAGCAGGCCCGGGGGGCACGCCGCCGGATCGAGAACTTCGCCCGGACCATCGACGCCGCGCACACGGACAGCCAGGAGAACACCGCACGCGCCGCCGACACCTGGAGGGAGATGCGTGAGCGCCTGGACGACGACTTCGACACCCCCGGCGCCCTGGCCGTCCTCTTCCAGTTCATCCGCGAGCAGAACCGCATGGACGAGCCTGCCGGACCGGCCGCTCAGAGGTTGATCGAGGACGTGAACAACCTCTTCGGAACCTTCGACATCTCCGGCGCCGCCCAGAGCGATGCCGCGGTTGACGAACTCGTAAAGGAGCGCGACCGGCTCCGTGCGGCGAGGAAGTTCGCCGAGGCCGACGCCATCCGAGACCAGCTCACCGAGCAGGGCGTGATCCTCGAAGACTCGCCCGAAGGCACCCGTTGGTGGAAGGAGCCCACCTCATGACCTGGAAGAGCCACTTACCGCTCGTTGTGGAGAGCGCGATCCCCCTCAGCCTCTGCGGAGCGCTGATGGACCACGTGAAGAGCCAGACCGCCCACCCGCGCACCTACCAGGGCGTCATTGACGAATCGCTGCGGAAGAGCGAGTACGTCGAGGTCCCGACGCGCTTGGAGGAGACGGCCATTTACTACTCGGCTCCCTACCTGCGCGACCACTTCGAGATCGCCGCGAAGCGCATACCCACCCAGCCCGCGGTGGTCTACCGCTACGGGCCCGGAGTCGGTTTCGTCGCCCACCACGACGAGGTCACCGACATCGAACGCGAGCGGGCCCGTACCAACGGACAGCCCGTCGTGGGCGGCGACCTCACCCTTGTGATCTGGCTCAACACACCAGACTCCTATGGCGGGGGCGAGCTCTTCTTCGAGAACCCCGCCCAGGAGATCAAGCCCCCCTGCGGGAGTCTGGTCGCCTTCCCGGCCACCCGCGACCACATCCACGGCGTACGGCCGATCACGAGCGGCGAACGCGTCACCCTCGTCGTGCGCACCGATGCCGAACGCCTCTGAGCGCCGGCTACCGCCCTGTCAGAGAGGGCAGCCCGGCTGCCAGGATGAGCGGCATGACGACGATCGACGGTGAGGTGGCGTCCGGCTTCGAGCCGGTCCGCGAGGCGTTCTTGGCGAACTTCACCCAGCACGGGGACATCGGCGCGGCCGTGTGCGTCTACCAGCACGGTCGGCCAGTGGTGGACCTCTGGGCTGGAGTCGCCGACCCGGAAACCGGGCGTCCGTGGAGGCGGGACACCCTGCAACTGGTCTATTCGGCAACCAAGGGAGCCACCACGACCGCAGCGCACATGCTGGCCGAGCGCGGCATGCTCGACCTCGACGCACCGGTGGCGAGGTACTGGCCGGAGTTCGCGGCGAACGGCAAGGCGGACATCCCCGTCCGCTGGCTTCTGTCCCACCAAGCCGGCCTAGTCGCGCTGGATCACCCTCTGCCCCTCGCCGAGGCGCTGAGCTGGGAGCCCATGGTGGCAGCGTTGGCGGCCCAGCGCCCCCAGTGGACTCCGGGCACTGCGCACGGGTACCACGGCCGAACGTGGGGCTGGCTGGTCGGCGAGGTGATCCGCCGAGCCGCCGGCCGCTCGATGGGCCGGTTCTTCGCCGAGGAGATCGCGCGCCCGCTGGGACTGGACTTCTTCATCGGCCTGCCCGAGGGGGAACGCGATCGAGTCAGCCGTATGGCGTACCGCCCACCGGCCGTGGACCTTACGGCGGTGCCGGCCGAGTCGGTTCCCGAGGATCTTCGTGAACAGGTAGCCGCTTGGCGGGACCCGAACTCACTGAGCAACCGGGCGTTCGCGGTCACCAACCCGGCCGCGATCGACTTCGACTCGCCAGAGGTACAGGCTGCGGAACTCCCCTCCTCCAACGGCATCGGCACCGCACGGGCACTAGCCCGCATGTACGCGGCGCTGATCGGCGAGGTTGACGGAGTACGCCTCCTTGCCCCGGAGACCCTGGCATCGGCGACCAAGGAACAGGCCAGTGGGAAGGATCAGGTGATGCTGATCCCCAGCCGATTCGGCACCGGCTACATGCTGCCCACGGAAGGCAACGCCATGACCGGTCCGCAGGCGTTCGGCCACACGGGCCGCGGTGGCTCACTCGCCTTCGCCGACCCACAGCAAGGCATCGCCTTCGGCTACGTCATGAACCACATCGTCAGCGGGTCGGACGACGTGCGGGCGGCTACGCTGGCGGAGGCAGTACGGAAGGCTGTGGCGTGACGGCAGCGCGGCAGGGGCCCGTATGAAGCCAGTGGACCAGGTGTGGACCGCCGGAGGCGGCAAGGGGTCAGGCAACCGGGGAACGAGCAGGTCAGCCACGGTGAAGACGCTTCCCGCAGCACTCTCTTGAAAACCGTCGTGGCAGCGATGTCACCGTGGGTTCAAATCCCACACCCACCGCACTGATTCGGCCTCCACGCCGACGCCAAGAGGGGCGCCCCGGAAACAGGGCGCCCCTCTTGGCGTCCGGGCCACCCGGCGGGCTCGTACCACCGGGTGGGGGTCCCGGGATGGCGGGGGCGGGGACAGGGGGTGACGATCGCAGCAGGTGTGGGCTGTGGCCCCCTTCTTCTGACCTGCCCCCTTTGGAGGTACCCGACATGGCAGGCTTCTCGCTCGACTCCGTCGAAGACGTCGTCGGCAGTGGAAAGGCCGTGATCTCGGCCGATGACAGCACGGTGGTCGCCACCGTGCAGGACACCCTGAGGGGCGGCAGGTCCGCGACGTTCTACCTGACTCCGGAGCAGGCGGCGAGGGTCAGGTCCTGGTACTGGACGCCCATGCGGGTCAAGGAGCGGGGGCTGGAGGCCGTCTCCAACGATGAGCTGGCCAGGATCGAGTCGGAGCTGGGCGTCGAGGGCCTGGGCCACTCGTACTCCAACCGGGTCGAGTGCGAATGCGGCTCCGTCTACGGCGCGTTCGAGTTCATCCAGCAGGGGATCGCGGAGCACGGCAAGCAGCAGGTGGACGCGGTGCTCGCGCTGGAGGGCGTCTATGTCCTGCGGGTCAATCCCGTGAACACCGCTGTGTGCCCCTCCTGCGCGCGCACGATCACCGTCGGCCATGAGTACGACATGGCCTCCAGGTATGGGTGCAGCCGGTCCGAGGCGCCCGTCTGAGGGGTGAAAGCGCAGGTCAGGGGAGGAGCGTAGGGAGTGGTGGGGGTTCTGCGGATGCGGATTGGGTGGGGGGCCGTGATGCTGGAGGGGCTGGAACCGCGCTAGGAGGCCAGGATGTCCATGATGGACAAGCTCAAGGGAATGCTGAAGGGGCACGAGGACAAGGCGTCCCAGGGCATCGACAAGGCGGGCGACTTCGTCGACGACAAGACGCAGGGCAAGTACAGCAGCCAGGTCGACACGGCCCAGGACAAGCTCAAGGAGCAGCTGGGCACCACGGACCGGGGCCAGAGCGAGCCGCCGCCCCAGCAGTAGGGCTCTGCCGCACTCGCGGGCGGGGTCGTACGGAGGAGGGTGAAGGGGCGTGCCGGGATCGTGCCCGGGGCGCCCCTTCCGGCTGTGCCGGTGGTGCGAAATCGAGTGGCCGGGGCGTGGTGACAGGGGCTTGGATCCGGGGAGCGGGGACAACCGGAGGAAGGGGCCCGTCGTGGTGCGGATCGTGCTGGTTCAGGGGGACATCACCGTCGAGGCGGCGGACGCGGTGGTCAATGCCGCGAACTCCTCGCTGCTCGGTGGCGGCGGGGTCGACGGCGCCATCCACCGGAAGGGCGGTCCCGAGATCCTGGCCGCCTGCCAGGACCTGCGGCGCTCGCACTACGGCAAGGGGCTGCCGACCGGGCGCGCCGTGGCGACCACGGCGGGGCGGTTGCCGGCCCGGCATGTGATCCACACGGTCGGGCCGGTCTGGTCGCGGGACGAGGACCGTTCGGAGCTGCTCGCCTCCTGTTACCGCGAGTCCCTCCGGGTGGCCGACGAGCTGGGGGACCGTACGGTCGCGTTCCCGGCGATCTCCACCGGGATCTACGGCTGGCCGATGGACGACGGCGCCCGGATCGCGGTGGAGACGGTACGGGCGGCCCGTACCGAGGTGGAGGAAGTGCGGTTCGTGCTGTTCGACGCGCCCGCGTACGCGGCTTTCGAGGCGGCGGTGGGGAACGCGACGGGGGATGCCACGGGGGACGCCACGGGAAACGAAGGCGGGCGCTGATTCGAATTCCTCTTCGCGGTCGGTGGATGAGTTCTATTTCTCCGGCCGGGAGACGCGCCGTGGCATCCGTCCATGCGGAAGGTTGGCGGAAAATCTGCCGGAACGCTTCCTCTCTTGCGGCGCATCGGCTGTGCCGGTCCTGAAGCCTCTGCGGGGCTGTGAGCTGCGGCTTTCATCTGACTGTTGGGGTTTATCGGCTTGTCCTCACGCTTGCGGGGGAATCGGCCGCTCCGGGGTGGTTCGCCGGGGATTCGGTGGGCAACTCTGGATTCGCGACGTCGAGCAGAAAACGACCGGGGCGGTAGGCCAACTGCCTTGGACATGGCCGTAGTTCAGATCACTTCAGAACAGCTCCGTGCACCAGCACCAGTTTCAGTTCCCGGAGGAACAGACATGGCAAGCATCCGTACCGCCCGCATCTTCGCCGCCGCCGCCGCCCTGCCCCTCGCCGCCGCGCTCTTCACGGGGGTGGCCCAGGCCGACAACGGCGGGTTCGCGGACGACGGATCGAACACGAGCGTCGCGTCGATCATCGGCAGCGGCGTGGGTGGGGACAACTACGGCAACTCGACCACCACGCAGCAGGTGGCGACCGGTTCCGGTGCCTCCAACCAGAACAACACCGCGAGTGTGAACGGCTCCGCGTTCACGCACATCGCGCAGTCCAACAACGTCGTGAACTTCAACCCGTGGTGGTGACCGACAGCACGGGATCCGGCCCGACGGGGGGCGTGACCGCGGTGTGAACGACGGCCTGTACGGCGGTACTTCGGTACCGACGTGCGGGCCGTCGCGCTGTTGGGGGTGGCCGTCGTGGGCGCTGTGGGGCGGTCCTCGTGCTGTTGTGGGTGGTCTGTGTGTCGTTACGGGTGATCCTCCGGGCGTCTCCGACCTTGACAGGGGTCCTGAATCTGACGGACAGTCAGAAACCTCAGTCGTCCCACGGGAGGCCGTCGCCGTGCACCTCGCCCCGACCGAGCGGCAGCTGCGGCTGCGCGCCGAACTCCGCGCGTACTTCCGGGAGCTGATGCCCGACGGTCCGCCGCCGCCCGAGGACTCGGCGGCCCAGCGCCGGCTGCTGAGTAGGATCGGCGCCGACGGGCTGCTCGGCCTGGGCTGGCCGGAGGAGTACGGCGGGCAGGGGCGCGGCCCCGACGAGCAGTTCGTGTTCTTCGACGAGGCCTACCGCGCGGGCGCCCCCGTCTCGATGGTCACCCTGAACACGGTCGGACCGACCTTGATGGCGTACGGCACCGAGGAGCAGAAGGCCTACTTCCTGCCCCGGATCCTGCGCGGCGAGACCGTCTTCGCCATCGGGTACAGCGAGCCCGAGGCGGGCACCGACCTCGCCTCGCTCCGCACCCGGGCGGTACGGGACCCGGGCGGGCCGGCGGGGAACGCGCCGGGCGGCGGCCCGGCGGAGGACGGCTGCTGGGTGATCGACGGGCAGAAGATCTTCACTTCGAACGCCCAGAACGCCGACTGGATCTGGCTCGCCTGCCGCACCGATCCCGACGCGCCGCCGCACCGGGGCATCTCGATCGTCCTCGTCCCCACCGACGCCCCCGGCTTCTCCTGGACGCCGATCGCGACCGTGGGCGGGCTGACGACGACGGCCACCTACTACGACGGGATCCGGGTCCCCGCCGGGAACCTCGTCGGACCCGAGCACGGCGGCTGGGGGCTCATCACCAGCCAGCTCAACCACGAACGGGTCGCGCTCGCCGCGATCGGCATGCAGGCCGAGGACTTCTTCGCGGCCGTGCTGGACCGGGCCCGTACCCCCGATCCGGTGACGGGCAAGCGCCGCGTTGACGAGCCGTGGATCAGAATCCGGGCCGCCGAAGCGCACGCCAGGCTGGCCGCGACACGCCTGCTGAACTGGCGTTTGGTGGGGGATGTGGGGGCCGGCCGACTGGCCCCGGGGGACGCGAGCGGCGTGAAGTTCGCGGGAACCGAATCGGCGGTGGAGGTGTATCGAATATGTCAGGAGATCGCGGGCGGAGCGGGGACGGTGCGAGCGGGATCGCCGGGGGAGTTCGACGGCGGTGAGCTGGAGCGCATGAACCGTGCCGCACAGATCAACACCTTCGGGGGAGGGGTGAGCGAGGTGCAGCGCGAGATCGTCGCGAGGATGCGGCTCGGCATGAAGGGGAGGGGGCGGCGATGACCCCCACGGAGCGGGACGACCCGCTGTACGAACGGCTCGTGGCCTACGAGGGCAGGCCGGCCGCCATCGGCGGCACCGGCAAGGACCCGGTCAACCTGCCCATGATCAGGCACTGGTGCGAGGCCATGGGGGACGAGCACCCCGCCTACCGGGGACCGGACGCCGTCGCACCCCCGACCATGCTCCAGGCCTGGACGATGGGCGGCCTCTCCGGCCACACCGACCGCTCCGGGGCGTACGACGAACTGTCCGCGCTCCTCGACGGCGCCGGGTACACCTCGGTGGTCGCCACCGACTGCGAGCAGGAGTACCTGCGGCCGCTGCGGCCCGGCGACGAGATCACCTTCGACGCCGTCATCGAGTCCGTCTCCCCGCGCAAGACCACCAAGCTCGGCACGGGCCACTTCGTGACGACCAGGATGGACGTCCGGGCGGGCGGCGAACTCGCCGGCACCCACCGCTTCCGCATCCTGAAGTACGCCCCCGCCGACCGACCCGCCAAGCCCACGCCCCCGGCCGGGCGGCCCGCGGCGCGCAGGCCCAGGCCCGTCATCAACCGGGACAACGCCGGGTTCTGGGAGGGCGTGGCCGCGCACAAGCTGCTGATCCAGCGCTGCGGCGACTGCGCGGCCCTGCGTTTCCCCTGGCTGCCCGGGTGCGCCGACTGCGGGTCGCGGGAGTGGGACACGGTCGAGGCGAGCGGTGAGGGGACGGTCTTCTCGTACGTGGTGATGCACCACCCGTCGTTCCCGGCGTTCGACCCGCCCTACGCGGTCGGCCTCGTCGAACTCGCCGAGGGCGTACGGATGATCAGCAACGTGGTGGGAGTGCCGTACGACAAGGTGCGGATCGGGATGCCGGTGCGGCTGGAGTTCCTGCGGGCTGACGAGGAGCTGGAGCTCCCCGTCTTCCGCGCGGGAGGGGAGGACTGACATGGACTTCACCCCCACCGAGGAGCAGGAGGCGGCCCGCGAGCTGGCCGGCCGGATCTTCGGCGACCTCTCCACCCACGAGCGGCTCAGGTCCGCCGGTACCGGCACCGACGCCGAACTCTGGAAGGCGCTCTGCGCCGCGGGCCTCCCGGGCTCCGTCGAGGACACCGGCCTCCTAGGCCTCGTCCTCCTCCTGGAGGAACAGGGCCGGGTCACCGCCCAGGTCCCCTTCGCCGCGAGCTGCGTGTACGGGATCCTCGCCGTCGCCCGGCACGGCACGGCCGAGCAGCGCGACCGCCTCCTCCCCGGCCTCCGCGACGGCACCACGGTCGTGACGGGCGCGCTGCCGACGACGGCCGTCGCGAGCGCGCCGGCCTCGACCGCCTCTACGGCCTCTACGGGGGCGGCGGCCTCGACGTCTCCGGTGCTCGGGGGCTCCGGTGGTGCTCGGCTCAGTGGGGTCGTGGAGTGGGTGCCGTGGCTCAGGGACGCGACCCATGTCCTCGTCCCGGACGAGGATCACGTCCTGTGGCTGGTCCGCACCGAGGACGCGACCGTCGAGGCCGTGGAGCTCACGGCCCCGTGGTCGGCCGGCCGGCTCGTCCTGGACGGAGCGCCGGCGGAGCGGCTCGGGGCGGCCGAGGGACGTCCGGCGGGGCCCGAGGGACGTCCCCCGGGAACGGGAACGGGGACGGGGTCGGCGACCGGGACGGGGCCCGACGAGCACAACCGGGCCGCGCCCGCGGCCTACGCAGACGTGCTGGCCGCCGCGCGGATCGCGTTCGCGGGGCTGCAGGCGGGGGTGTGCGCGGGGTCGCTGGCCAGGGCGGTGGCGTACACCTCGGTGCGGGAGCAGTTCGGGCGGCCGCTCGCCACGCATCAGGCGGTGCAACTGAGGGCGGCCGACGCGCACATGGACACGGAGGCCATCCGGGTCACGGCGTACGAGGCGGCCTGGCGGTTCGACGAGGGGCTGGCGGCGGAGGGCGCGGCCCTGACCGCCGCCTGGTGGGCCTCCGAGGCGGGGAAGAGGGTCGTGCACGCGGGGCAGCATCTGCACGGCGGCATGGGCGCGGACCTCGACCATCCGGTCCACCGCCACTTCCTGTGGGGCCGGCAGCTCGACGCGTATCTGGGCTGCGGCACCGAACTCCTCGCCGAGCTCGGCGACCTGCTCGCGAAGGGAGAGCTGTCATGAAGCCGGGGGACGAGCTGCCGCCGCTGAGCATCCCGATCACCCGCACCCTGATCGTCGCCGGGGCCGTCGCCTCCCGCGACTACCAGGACGTGCACCACGACGCGGAGCTGGCCCGCGAGAAGGGCTCCCCGGACGTCTTCATGAACATCCTCACCACCAACGGGCTCGTCGGCCGCTACATCACCGACCACTTCGGCCCCCAGGCCGTCCTGCGCAAGGTCGCCATCCGGCTCGGCGCGCCCAACTATCCGGGCGACACCATGGTCCTGACCGGCACGGTCACCGAGGTCGAAGGGGACACGGCCCGGGTCCGGGTGGTCGGGGCGAACGGGCTCGGGCACCACGTCACCGGGACGGTCACCGTGGAGGTGGCGCGATGAGCGTCCGCGGCAGGGACACGCTGGGCGGCCGGGCGGCCGTCGTGGGCATCGGGGCGACAGAGTTCTCCAAGGACTCGGGCCGCAGCGAACTCTCGCTCGCCGTCGAGGCGGTGCGGGCGGCCCTGGACGACGCCGGGCTCACCCCCGCCGACGTCGACGGCCTGGTCACCTTCACGATGGACACCAACCCCGAGATCACCGTCGCCCAGGCGTCCGGCATCGGCGAGCTGTCGTTCTTCTCCCGGGTGCACTACGGCGGCGGGGCGGCCTGCGCCACCGTGCAGCAGGCCGCGCTCGCGGTCGCCGCCGGAGTCGCCGAGGTCGTCGTTTGCTACCGGGCGTTCAACGAGCGCTCGGGCCGCCGCTTCGGCTCCGGCGTCCAGCAGCGCGAACCCTCCGCCGAGGGCGCCGCCCTGGGCTGGCAGCTGCCCTTCGGGCTGCTCACCCCGGCCTCCTGGGTCGCGATGGCGGCCCAGCGGTACCTCCACACCTACAACCTCACCCCGGACGCCTTCGGCCATGTCGCCGTCACCGACCGGCGGCACGCGGCCCGCAACCCCGCCGCCTACTTCCACGGGAAGCCGATCACCCTCGCCGACCACGCCGCCTCGCGCTGGATCGTCGAGCCGCTCCGGCTCCTCGACTGCTGCCAGGAGACCGACGGCGGCCAGGCGATCGTCGTCACCTCGGTCGAGCGGGCCCGCGACCTGCCCCATCCGCCCGCCGTGATCGTGGCGGCGGCCCAGGGCGCCGGACGCAAGCAGGAGGCCATGACCAGCTTCTACCGGGACGAGCTGGCCGGGCTGCCGGAGATGGGCGTGGTCGCCCGGCAGTTGTGGCGGACGTCCGGGCTCGCGCCCACCGACATCGACGTGGGCATCCTCTACGACCACTTCACCCCGTTCGTGCTGATGCAGCTGGAGGAGTTCGGCTTCTGCGCGCCGGGCGAGGCGGCCGACTTCGTCGCGGCCGACGCGCTCCCGCTGAACACCCACGGCGGCCAGCTCGGCGAGGCCTACCTCCACGGCATGAACGGCATAGCCGAAGCGGTCCGACAGCTGCGCGGCACCTCCGTGAACCAGATACCCGGCGCGGCCCGCACCCTCGTCACCGCGGGCACCGGTGTTCCCACGTCCGGGTTGATCCTGGGCTCGGACGGCTGAGGCGACGGCCCCACCAGTGGCCGCGCGGCCCGCCCGGTCCTTCACTCGCGCCATGAGCACAAGAGCCCGAGCCTCCACCCGACCTGACCCCGACTCCGTAACCGAGCCCCCATCCCACTCCGTATCCGAGCCCCCATCCCACTCCGTATCCGAGCCCCCACCCGGCCCCGTACCGGCACCCGTGCCCCCGCCGTGCCGCCCGCCCTCGCGTCCGCGGTCCACGGCGGGGGTGCGGACCGTCGTCGCCGGTCTGCTGGCGGCGGTGGCCGGCGCGGCCCTCCTGGCCACCCCGACGCCGGCCACGGCCACAGCCACGGCGCCGGACAGTCCCACGGCCACGGCCACAGGCACGGCGCCGGGTGCCCCCGCGGCCCCCGCCCCGGCCCCCGCCCCCGCCCTCGCGTACTTCGCGGGCAAGGCGTTCGACACCTGCGAGGCGCCGTCGCTGGCGGTGATGAAGGCGTGGCGGAGTTCGGCGTACGGGGCGGTGGGGGTGTACTTCGCGGGGCGGGGGAGGGGGTGTCCGGAGCAGCGGGAGCTGAGCCGCACGTGGGTGGAGTCGGTGCACGGCATGGGGTGGCGGGTGCTGCCGCTGTTCGTCGGCTCCCAGGCGCCGTGCGCCGTCTCCCCGGCCAAGCGGCGGTACGCCATCGGCGCGGGGCCCTGGAGGCAGGGCACGCGGGAGGCGGGCGAGGCGGTGAAGGCGGCGCGGGCGCTGGGTCTTGGCGCGAGCAGTCCGCTGTACCTCGACATCGAGGCGTACGAGCGGGACGACGCGCGCTGTGCCGCGACGACGCTCTCGTTCGTCCGGGGCTGGAACCGCGAGGTGCGGCGCCTCGGCTACGTCCCCGGTTTCTACAGCAGCGCCGACTCGGGGGTGCGGGACATCGAGGCGCAGCGGAGGGCGGGCACGAAGGACCTGCCGTCGGTGATGTGGTTCGCGCGCTGGCGTGGCCGGCCCGCGCTGTACGCCGAGTCCGTACTGCACCCGCAGGCCTGGACGCCCCGCGCCCGTATCCACCAGTACGCGGGCGACGTCGCCGAGTCCCACGGGGGTCGCCGCCTCCTGATCGACCGCAGCGCCGTGGACGCCCCCGTCGCCCGCGTCACGACCCCGGCGAAGGCCCCCCGACCCTGACACGGGGGTCGGGGGACTCCACCCAGAGGAGGTGGAGCCGTCCCCACCCCTACAACCTGAGGCGGACCGCGGTTCGGGACCTGGGGCCGATCCGCCGGGGGGCCGTCCCCTCCTAGCGTGGAGTCATGACTCCGCCACCTTCTGGCCCCGTCTGCGCCGGTGCCTCGCAGTACGCGACGTACCCGTCCTTCACCTCGTACGTGAGGGCGCGCGGGCCCGTGCTGCTGCGCACCGCGCGTTCCCTGACCGCCAACCCCTCGGACGCCGAGGACCTCCTCCAGACGGCGCTCACCAAGACCTACATGGCCTGGGAGCGCATCGAGGACCACCGTGCCCTGGACGGTTACGTCCGCCGGGCGCTGCTGAACACCCGTACGTCGCAGTGGCGCAAGCGCAAGGTCGACGAGTTCGTCTGCGAGGAGCTGCCGGAGCCCACCGGGTTCCCGGAGCCGGACCCGGCCGAGCGGCAGGTGCTGCACGACGCGATGTGGCGGGCGGTCCTGAAGCTGCCGGAGCGGCAGCGGCAGATGGTGGTGCTGCGGTACTACGAGGACCTGAGCGAGGCGCAGACCGCCGAGGTGCTCGGGGTGTCGGTCGGCACGGTCAAGAGCGCGGTGTCCAGAGCGCTCGGCAAGCTCCGCGAGGACCCGGAGCTGACCCCCGTAAGGTGACGAAGCGGGGCATCATGTCCCTCTTTCATGGACATCCGCCAGTGATCACTGGCAATTTCCGTACTCCCGGGTAGTGACATACCGCGCGGTACGTGCGCAGAATCTCCCCACCCTTACTGCCACGTAGCGCCCACCGGGAGGACGCCCCGTGTACAGCACCATGCAGGACGTACAGCTGACCGTGAGCCGCATCCTCAAGCACGGGATGACGATCCACGGGAAGTCCACGATCACCACCTGGACGGGAGAGCCCGAGCCGCAGCGCCGCACGTTCGCGGAGGCCGGGGCCCGCGCGCATCAGCTGGCCAACGCCCTGCGCGACGAACTCGGAGTCGTCGGCGACCAGCGGATAGCCACCCTCATGTGGAACAACTCCGAGCACGTCGAGGCCTACTTCGCGATCCCCTCGATGGGCGCGGTCCTCCACACGCTCAACCTCCGCCTGCCCCCCGAGCAGCTGGTGTGGATCGTCAACCACGCCGCCGACCGGGTCGTCCTCGTCAACGGCTCCCTGCTCCCGCTCCTCGCCCCGCTGCTCCCGCACCTGCCGACGGTCGAGCACATCGTCGTCGCGGGCCCCGGCGACCGTTCGCTCCTGGACGGCGCCGCGCCGCGCGTGCACGAGTACGAGGAGCTGATCGCCGGCCGCCCGACCACGTACGACTGGCCCGAGCTGGACGAGCGTTCGGCCGCGGCGATGTGTTACACCTCCGGCACCACCGGCGACCCGAAGGGCGTCGTCTACTCCCACCGCTCGATCTACCTGCACTCCATGCAGGTCAACATGGCCGAGTCGATGGCCCTCACCGACAAGGACACGACCCTGGTCGTCGTCCCGCAGTTCCACGTCAACGCCTGGGGCCTGCCGCACGCCACCTTCATGACCGGCATCAACATGCTCATGCCGGACCGTTTCCTCCAGCCGGCCCCGCTCGCCGACATGATCGAGCGCGAGAAGCCGACCCACGCGGCCGCCGTCCCCACCATCTGGCAGGGCCTCCTCGCCGAGGTCACCGCCAACCCCCGCGACCTCTCCTCCATGAAGCAGGTCACCATCGGCGGCGCGGCCTGCCCGCCCTCGCTCATGGAGGCGTACGACCGGCTCGGCGTCCGCCTCTGCCACGCCTGGGGCATGACCGAGACCTCACCGCTGGGCACGATGGCCCACCCGCCGCACGGCCTCACCGCCGAGGAGGAGTGGCCCTACCGCGTCACCCAGGGCCGCTTCCCGGCCGGCGTCGAGGCCCGTCTGGTCGGCCCCGGCGGCGAACACCTCCCCTGGGACGGCGAGTCGGCCGGCGAGCTCGAAGTCCGCGGCACCTGGATCGCGGGCGCGTACTTCGGCGGCGTCGACGGCGAGGCGATCCGCCCCGACGACAAGTTCAGCGAGGACGGCTGGCTGAAGACCGGCGACGTCGGCGTCATCAGCCCTGACGGCTACCTCACCCTCACCGACCGCGCCAAGGACGTCATCAAGTCCGGCGGCGAGTGGATCTCCAGCGTCGAGCTCGAGAACGCCCTGATGGCCCACCCGGCCGTCGCCGAGGCCGCCGTCGTCGCCGTGCCGGACGAGAAGTGGGGCGAGCGCCCGCTGGCCACCGTCGTCCTCAAGGAGGGCGAGTCGGCGGACTACGAGACCCTGCGGTCCTTCCTCGCCGACGAGGGCGGCATCGCCAAGTGGCAGCTCCCGGAGCGCTGGGCGATCGTGCCCGCCGTCCCGAAGACCAGCGTCGGCAAGTTCGACAAGAAGGTCATCCGCAGGCAGTACGCGGAGGGCGAGCTTGACGTGACCCAGCTGTAGGCACGCACGCCGGCGATACGCGTACGGGGAGGGCCGCACCGGCCCTCCCCGTACACGTTCCCGGCGTACGCGTAGCCGGCTTACGTGTTCCCGGCTTACGCGTTGCCTTCGGCCCTAGTTGGTCCCGATCTTCGCGAGCAGGTCGACGATCCGGGCCTGGACCTCGTCGCTGTTCGAGCGCTCGGCGAGGAAGAGGACCGTCTCGCCCGAGGACAGCTTCGGCAGCTCCTCCTCGTCGAGGTCGACCGAGGTGTAGACGACGAGCGGAGTGCGGTTCAACTGCCCGTTCGCCCGCAGCCAGTCGATGATCCCGGCCCGGCGGCGGCGCACCTGCATCAGGTCCATCACCACCAGGTTCGGACGGATCTCCGTGGCGAGCGCGACCGCCTCGGTGTCCGTCGCCGCCCGCGACACCTGCATCCCGCGCCGCTCCAGGGTCGCCGCGAGCGCCTCCGCGATGTCCTCGTGCTCCTCGATCAGCAGCACCCGCGACGGGTGCTGCTCGCTGTCGCGCGGCGCGAGCGCCTTGAGCAGCACGGCAGGATCGGCGCCGTACGCCGCCTCCCGGGTCGCCTGTCCAAGACCCGCCGCGAGCAGCACCGGCACCTCGGCGGCGACCGCGGCCTGACGCAGCGACTGGAGCGCGGTCCTGGTGATGGGCCCGGTCAGCGGGTCCACGAACAGCGCGGCCGGGAAGGCGGCGATCTGCGCGTCGACCTCCTCGCGGGAGTGCACGATCACCGGCCGGTAGCCGCGGTCGCTCAGCGCCTGCTGGGTGGCGACGTCCGGCGCGGGCCAGACGAGCAGCCGGCGCGGGTTGTCGAGCGGCTCCGGCGGCAGCTCGTCGTCGACCGGCCGCGGGGCCGGCCGGTTGGCGACCTCGATCGCACCCCCGGGACCGTCCAGCGGCTCAGGACCCTCCGCCGAGCCCTCCGCGGGCGCCCCTATGGCGTACGCACGCCCCTCGGGCGCCGCCGTCACAAGCCCGAGCGCCCCCTCGGGCGCTGCCTGCGGATGCGGCCTCGCCTCGACCTCGGCCCCAGCCTGCGCGGGCACCGGCGGGTCCACCTCCGGCGGCGTGGCGAGCCTCCTCCGCCGCCCGGACCCATTGGACGGCGCCACAGGCGCCACAGCAGGCGCGGGCGTCACAGCGGGCGCGGGCGGCACGAACGGCACGCCCTGCCCGAGCGTCCGCACGCTGAACGCCCGCCCCTGCGTCGAATCCTTCGGCATCGGCAACTCGGGCGGCAGCGGTACGGACCCGGTCCCGCCCCCGTTCCCCGTCCCGCTCCGCGTCTCGGCCCCGGACTCCACCCGCGGCGCCGCGACGGCCCGGCGACGCCCGGTCGCCGCCCCGTCCCCGCCCTGCGGCACCGGATGCGGCTGCGGCGGCGTATGCCCGGCCCCCGGCACCCCTCGTACCGCCTCGTGCTGCCCCTCATCGGACACCGGCAGCACACCCGACGGCGGTACGGGCACGGGCCCGGGCACGACCTCGGCCCCGGCCCCGGAACCGGCTACGGCACCAGGCACGGCCCCGGCACCGGGCATCGGCATCCCACCGGCCGGCACGGGCACGGCACCGAGCCCCGGCACGACGGGCGCGGGCCCCACGGTCATCGGCCCACCAGCCTGACCAACTTGCCCGGCCTGCCCGGCCTGCTCCTCCGCCCCTGTAACCCCGGTAACCCCGGTAACCCCGGTCGCCTCGGGCGCCCGGTCCGCGTCGGCCGGCGGCAGCGCGAACGGCGTGCGAGGCCCGGCGTCGGCCGCGGCAGCGCGCTCCTGCGCGGCGGCCAGCGCCCTGCGCCGGCGCCCGCTCGGCTGCTCCGCCGGAGCGTCCTCGCCGGAGGCGACGGCCGGCAGGGCGCGGGCGAGCGCGGGAGCGCCGGAGGGCTCGACGGCGACGCCCTGCGGCGGCACGGCGGCACCCAGCGCGGCACGGCCCTGAGCGCCCTCGGCGGCGGTCACGACGGAGCCCTCGGCGGGACGGCCACGACGGCGCCCGGTGGGTTCCACGCGCCCGCCGGCGTCGACGAGCCCGGCCGGGGCCGGTACGGCGTCCACGGCGGCGTTCTGCTGTGCGGGGATCAGCTCGGCCGGAGCGGCGGCCTCTCCCGTACGGGCCCGGCGGCGGCCACTGGGTTCGGCGCCGGCGGCCTCGGGTGCGACCGGGCTCTCCAGGAAGGCGTCGGTCGAGCCGCGGCGGGCCCGTCGGCGTCCGCCGCCGGAGGTGTCCTGGCCGGAGGCGGGGACCGGATGGGCGGCGTCGGCGGAACCGGGCGCGGAACCGGGCGCGGAACCGGGCGCGGAACCGGGCGCGGGACTCGTACCGGTGACGGACGCGGTGGCCTGCGCGGGCAGCGCGAGGGCCTCGCGGCCGCCCTCGGGGGCGTCGTTCCGCGGGGCGGGCGGGACCGTGCCGCGCCCGGCGCCGAGCGGGACTTCGAGGACGTACGCGCCGCCGCTCGTGCCCGGCACCTCGTGGGTCTGCACGACACCGCCGTGCGCCGCCACGATCCCGCGCACGACCGGCCCGTGGACCGGGTCGCCGCCCGCGTAGGGGCCGCGGACCTCGATGCGGACGACGTCACCGCGCTGGGCGGCCGCGACGACGATCGTGGAGTCGGCGGGGACGGTGCCCTGGGCGGTGGCGCGGTTCTTGCCGGTGGCGTCGACGCCTGCGACGTCCGCGACGAGGTGCGAGAGCGCGGTCGCGAGCCGGACCGGGTCGACCTCGGCCTCGATCGGCGGCGCGTGCACGGCGAACTGCGCGCGGCCGGGCCCGATCAGCTCGACGGCCCCGTCGATGCCGGCCGTCACGACCCCGTCGAGGAGCGCGACCCGCTTGTCGAGCTCCTCCGTGCCCGCGTCGAGCCGCTGGAAGCCCAGGACGTTGTCCACCAGGGCCGTCATCCGGGCGTACCCGGCGGCGAGGTGGTGCAGCACCTGGTTGGCCTCGGGCCACAGCTGCCCGGCGTCGTCGGCGGCGAGGGCGCCCAGCTGGGTGCGGAGCTCTTCGAGGGGCCCGCGCAGCGACTCGGCGAGGACCGCGGTCAGCTGCTCCTGGCGGGCGGCGAGCGAGGCGTAGAGCTCCTGCTGCGCCTCCCGTTCGGCCGCGTGCCGCTCGGCCCGGTCGGCCAGTTCGGCGGCGTGCCGCTCGGTGAGCTCGGCGAGCTCGGCCGTGTGCTTCTCGACGAGCTCCTCGTACGGCCTGCGGTCGGTGAAGGTCATCACCGCGCCGACGAGCTGGTCCCCGTCCCGTACTGGAGCGGTCGTCAGGTCGACCGGTACCCGGTGGCCCTTCTTCGCCCACAGGACCTGCCCGCGGACCCGGTGCTTGCGGCCCGACTTGAGCGTGTCGGCGAGCGGCGACTCCTCGTACGGGAACGGCTCGCCGTCCGCGCGCTTCGCGAGGATCAGCGGATGCAGCTCCTGGCCGCCGAGCTCGCCGGCGCGGTAGCCGAGGATCTGCGCGGCGGCGGGGTTCACGAGGACGACCCGGCCGTCCGTGTCCGTACCGACGACGCCCTCGGCCGCGGCGCGCAGGATCATCTCGGTCTGGCGCTGCGAACGGGCGAGTTCCGCCTCGGTGTCGAGCGTGCCGGTGAGGTCCCGCACGACCAGCATCAGCAGCTCGTCGCCGGTGTAGCCGCCGTACGAGTCGTAGGCCTCGCGGCCGTCCTCCAGGCTGGCGCTGGTCACCTCGACGGCGAACTCGCTGCCGTCGGTACGTCGGGCGATCATCCGGGCGGGCTTGGTACGGCCCCGCTCGTCGGTGCCCTCGGGGCGGCGCATGGAGCCGGGGATCAGGCGCGAGTCGAAGCCCGGCAGCAGGTCGAGCAGACCGCGCCCGACGAGCGCGGTGCCGGGCGTCTCGAACATGCCCAGGGCGATCGTGTTGGCGTTGACGACCGTGCCGTTGCAGTTGACGAGCACGAGGCCGTCGGGGAGGGCGTCGAGTATCGCTGCGAGGCGAGCAGCGCCTCGGGATGGCCTGCTGCTCACGACGACGCTTCCTCCCAGAACCACTGCACGTGCTTGCCCACCGACCGCGGCCCCATCTTGCCCCTCGGGCCGCAGCCTGTCACTGAAGGGAGTCTAAGGGAGCCCCCGGCCGTCATCCCCGGACGATCGGAAGGAGCGGCTCCAGGTTCTCCCACCGGTCGATCTCGCAGCCGTTCGCCCGGCTGAACCGGGCGTCGATCTCACGGCCCTGCCACGTGCCCGTGACGTGCGCGAGCGCCGGGCCCCCGTACACCTGCGTACACATCGCGTCCTTCGCCACCGGCTTGAACGGGTTGACCCCCTGCTTCGCCAGCTGCTCCAGCCGCTTGCACGCGTCCTCCGCCGCCGGATGGCTCCCCTCGGCCCGCCCGTCGCACGTCAGCTCGAACGTTCCGTCAGCCGCGGGATAGCCGCTCTTCTCCACCACCACCGTCAGCGTGTCGGGCCCCGACAGCAACGGCAGCGGCGGCAACGGCCCCACCCCCGCCCCCGCGGCGGTGACGAGACTCGCGACGACCAGGCTTCGCAGCATGCAGATCTCCAGAGGCACGAAGGAACGGCGGGCACACCCCGCACCCGCCCGAAAGCAGCCGGACACACCGCCCGCCCGCCCCTTCTAACGCTCCGCCCCCCACCACGTTGCGCAACCCCTGTGCGCCACCCGAGTCCCCCACCCCCAGGGCTTTGCCCTGGACCCCGTACGCCTAGTACGGTGAGAATCGATTGGTGACACCCGGTTCGCCTGTGTCATCATCTGCACGCACCACCCGCGCATGCGCGAGGTGCAAGGAGGCGTCGCCTAGTCCGGTCTATGGCGCCGCACTGCTAATGCGGTTTGGGCCTTCAAGCCCATCGAGGGTTCAAATCCCTCCGCCTCCGCCCCAACCGAAGCCCCGGCCCCAAAGGCCGGGGCTTCGTCGTTCCCGCCTCCCCACCCCATGTGACCCCGGTCTCTTCCCCCCTGATCCCCACCCCCGCCGCCCCACCCCACCCCCACCCCCCACTCGCCCCCATCACCACGTTTCCGCAGGTCACAACGGGTGCGGGGAATGGATTTCACATGACGGCGGGACTCATGTAATGTTCTTCCTGTCGCCGGGACAGCGGGCCGAAAGGGCCGGAAAACGGAGACAAGAACTAAAAGCAAGCACTCGTAGCTTAACGGATAGAGCATCTGACTACGGATCAGAAGGTTGCAGGTTCGAATCCTGCCGAGTGCACAGCAGGCCAGAGGCCCTCAGGAGAGATCCTGAGGGCCTCTGTCGTATGTCGTGACGGCAGTGATTGACGGCAACCGCTTCGAAGAGCCGCTGCGGACCGATCAGACGGCTACGAGGACACCGGCCGCGCCGTCGTCATCGTCCGGCCCGTTGCCGTCACCCCTCAGCGCGTCCCCGACGCGGTCGAAGGCGGAGCGCTGGGAGTCCAGCCGCACGAAGGTGTAGATGTCCATGGTCACGCGGATAGAGCTGTGGCCCAGAACCTCCATGATCATTCGGGCATCGGCACCCTGTTCGTGGAGCAGGGACGCGCACGTGTGGCGCAGGTCGTGGAAGCGGACCTTGCGGACGCCGGCGCGGGCGGACAGGGCCTCGAAGGACCGGTTCAGGTTGCGGGGCTCTATGGGTGTCCCGTTCTTCGTCGTGAAGACGAGGCCCTGCCCCGTCCCCTTCCAGTTGTGACCCGCGGCCTTCTGGTCGGCGATCTGCTGGGCGCGCTGGGCACGGAGCGCGGTCACGCATTCGGCCGGCAGCGCCACGCGCCGGGCCGAGCGCTGGGTCTTCGGCGCGACGATCAGCAGCTCGCCGCCCACACGCTGAAGAGCCTGCCGGACGGTCAGAACCCCGTCGAGAAGATCCACGTCCGACCAGCGCAGCCCCAGCAGCTCACCCCGCCGGAGCCCGATGCGGACCGCCAGCTCGTACGCGGCCCAGAGCCGGTTTTCCCGGGCCGCCGTCAGGAGCCGACGCCCTTCCGCAGCGGTGAGCGGTTCGATCTCGCGCTTGGTACCCATGCTCAGCTCCACGTTCCGGGCCACGTTGCGGGGCAGCTCGTCCTCCCGTACGGCGTGCTGGAGAGCCGCACGCAGGATCACAAGCAGGAAGCGGACGGTCCGGTCCGAGGGGAGCTTCTTGCAGCACTTGCCGAGGGCGCAGCAGCGTCGCTTGTGCTCCGGGCGCTTCTTGTCCTTCCCCTGCGCGCAGCACTGGCAGGTGGCCGCCGTCTTCATGAGGAAGGCGCGGATGTCGCGGGCGGTGAGCCGGACCAGCTTCTTCTTGCCGAACTCCGGGGTGACGTAGTTCCGGACGAGGGATTCGTAGTTGACGTAGGTCGTCAGGCGGACCTTGGTTTTGGCGACGCTCGCCAGCCAGTACGCCAGGTACTCGGCGATCGTCATCTTGTTGGTGGCCACCGGAAGGCCGCTGAGCGAGTCGGCCTTGAGCTTGGTCAGCTTCTCGTGCGCCTCGTCCCAGGTCTTGCCGTAGACGCTGCGCCGCTTGTACGTGCCGTCCGTCGTCAGGACGTACGCGCTGCCCTCCCAGCGGCCGTCCTTGCGCTGGTAGATGGTGCCCTCGTTGTTGGCGTTCTTCTTCGGCTTGGCCATCAGGCGGCTTCCTGTTCGGTGCGGAGGGATACGTAGGCGTCCAGCGCGGCTTCGCTGATGCGGCGGCAGCGGCCGATCTTGAAAGAGGCGAGTTCGCGGGAGCGGATCAGGTCGTGGACCTTCCAGCGGCTGATGCCGAGACGCTCGGCGACCTGGTCCACGGTGAGTACGGCGGTCGTCATGCAGGCTCCAGCCCTTCGTGCTTGAGGCGTTGGGCCTGGCTGACGTCGTGGCGGGTCTGGTTGGCGAGGAGTTCTTCGCCGGGGCGGTAGCCGGAGGCGAGGTAGGCCCAGGAGGACTCGGTGACGAGCACGGTGTCCGGGGCGGGTACGGGGCGGCCGGCGCGGACGCGGGCGGCGTCGGCCTGGGCGAGGCGCCAGGCGCGGCGGACGTCGCGGAGGGCGCCGAGGGTGGTGGAGTAGGCGCGGGACTTGGTGGAGAAGTGGCCGCGGAAGCCGAGCATGTGGGCCCACTTGCAGAGCTTGAGGTCCGCGAACTCGGGCAGGCCGCCGAGGTCCCAGGCGGTGCGGATCATCTGCCGCACGTGCTGGTGGACGGGCAGGTCCCGCAGGGGTTCGGCCTGGCGGGTGCCTTCACAGTCAGGGCACAACTCCCGGATTCGGCCGCCGACCGTGCCACGGCCGGAGCAGGTCCGGCAGACCAGCGAACGGTCAACCGTTCCGGAGTCCTCGGCACTCTTGGTGGCGTACTTGGCGATGTAGCCCGCCACCGCCTTGTCAGTCAGTTCGCCGTCGCCGAGCGCGGTGATCTCGTCCACCTTGGACCTCTTGCCCCAGCCGATTTCGCGGTCCCCCACGGTGTCGGAGACAACGGTCAGGGTGGTCCGCTTCAGCGCGGGCTTGATCGCGCGGAGGAGGTGGTCTGTGGTGGCCCAGGCCGGCGGGGTGCTGGTGTGGCCGTCAGGTCCGTCGAAGCGGATGACGGCGTGGAAGTGGACCAGGCCGCGCTGCTGGTACTCGGCGACCTTCGCGAAGGAGATCCGCAGGGCCGCGTTCATGTCCTTCTGCGTGATGCCGAAGTTTGCGGCGAGGGTGCGGCGGAGGTTGAGGGTGAAGCGTGCCCAAAGAGCGCTTGCGTGGGCGTTCCAGAGCACGGCGCCGGTGTAGTCGTACGTCTTTGGGCTCAGAGGGGTGCCGAGTTCGGGGGCGCTGTCGGGGTGTCGGGTGCCGCAGCGGCAGGGCTGGGGCTTGCCGTCCTTGGTGGTGGTTCGGTTGTGGACGGGGCCGAAGGAGGGGGCGGTGAGGGTCAGGAAGACCCTGGGGTGCGTGCGGATGGTTTCGGGGACGTTCTTGCCGCCGGAGAGTCCGGCGCGGATGAGGTGGTAGGTGTCGGCGGCGTAGAGGCGGGAGCAGGTGGGGCAGCGGGAGGCGCGGCGGTTGCCGCAGGTGGTCAGCAGACGTCCGGTGGGCTCGTCGCTGGTGGAGTACGAGCGGATCGTTTCGCCGGTGGCGTGGTCGCGGGTGGTGGTGTGGCCGACCAGGTTGATCGGTCGGGTGCAGCCGCGCAGGCGGGTGATCTGCTCGCGGGTGCGGTCGAAGTCGCCGAGGTTGGCCAGTTCGATCAGGTCCCGGACAGCGGGGCTGATCACGTGCCGCAGGTCGAGGTCGCGGGGCATCGGCAGGGGAATCCTTTCCGCTGATGGAGGCCCCGGGCAGCACCGAGACGGAGCCAGGTGCCGCCCGAGGGCATGACGGGTCAGGCCCAGGAGGCCAGGAGGAGATGCCGGAAGGCCGGCGGAGGGTCAGGCCCTCAGTGCCGCGTATGCGGCGGTGGCCAGGGGGAGGCTGACGCCGAGACGGGCCTTGAGCTGCGGCAGCGTGATGGGCTGGCCGGTAGCGGTGCGGTGGGCGTCGGCGATCTCGCGGGCGGCGTCCAGCAGAGCCGGGGCCACCTTGGCGGCCGGATGCGGCACAGCGACAGGAGCGGGGGCCGGGGGCGCCGCGGGTTCGGGCACGGCAACCGGTTCAGGAGCAGGCTCCGGGATGAGGGCGGCTCCGGCGTCGGCTGGAATGTCCTCCGGTACGGATTCCGGGTTCGACGCGGGGTCGGCCACAGGAGCCGGGGCCGGGAGCACAGCTGTTGTGGTGGCGGGGGCCGCGGTGGTGACGGCGTGGAAGTGGCGCAGGAGTGCGGGGCCGACCGCACCCCAGCCGAGGAGGAGCAGCGGGGCCACGGCGTCTACGCAGGCGCGGCCGTAGTGCCCGGCGATGACGGGTTCGGCGATGTTGAGGGCGAGGGTGAAGAAGCCGGAGGTGTGCATCAACCGGTTCGCGCCCTTGAGGTCGTCGGCGGCCACGCCGCGCAGGGACAGGTACCGCAGGGCGACCAGGAGGCCGAGGACGGACAGGTCCACCATCGGCGCGATCAGGGGCGCGACCGGGTCGGGGACGCCCAGGCGCAGGGCCAGGTTCCAGACGTTGCCGAAGGAGAACACGAAGGCCAGCAGGGCGATGACTGCCATGACCACGGTCACGGTGCGCTGAGTGATCCGGTCTTCTGACATGAAGGGATTCACCTCCTTCCAAGGGGAGTTGGGGCCGAGGCCGGCGGGTCAGCTCGCGGGGACGAGTTCGGCCCTGTGGGCGACGTTCGGACCGAGGTAGGTCTCCAGGACCTGGCGTTCATGGGTGTTGGCGATGCGGTAGGCGGCGATGCCTATCCGCGCGGCGCGGTCAAGGTCCCCGGTAGTGATGGCCTTGCGCATGTGTTGGATGTAGATCCGCATGGAGGGCCGCATCTCAGGCCGCTTCCGCCGGGGGCTCGGGGTCCTCCTTGTTGAGGTCCACGCCCGTGCGGTGGATCAGGTCTTTCAGGAGCTTGGCCGGGTGGCGAACGAGGTGGGTGGTCTGTTCGGCGACGCGGGCGGCGTCCCGGTCGGCGACGTAGGGGGTGCGGATGCGGATGAAGCCGGGGCGGCCGTGCTGGGACATGACTGCGACGCCGACGTAGGCGGGGTCCTGGAGGGTGACCGGGCTGGCGTCGGGCCACTCGCGGATGTCGTCACCGAGCGCGGCCACGGCGGCGTCGGCGGTCTTCTGCGCGAATGACAGCCCGACCGGGCACACATCGCGGATGAAGGTGGGGATCGCGTCTCCGGTGGTCTTCTGAGTGGTCAGCAGGGTCAGGAATCCGACAGAGCGGCCCTTCTTCACCAGGTCCTCCACCAGGCGGGCGTTCTCCGCCGCGAGCGCGGCCAGCTTCTTTGTAGCCGGGTCGGAGCCCTTGTAGTCGCGGAAGTAGGTGTGGGCCTCGTCGATGACGACGACGATGAGCGGCCAGTCCTCCGAGGGACCGACGTGCCACATGTTCTTCACGCCCAACACGCGGCGGATGGACGCGGAGCGGGCGCGGCGCAGCTGCACCAGTTCCTTCAGCTTCCTGTTCGCCTCCTCCAGATCGTCCCCGCAGAACTCGAACGCGCGCTGCACGAGGTCGGCGTAGTCGCCCTCGTAGGCGTGGGAGACCTTCCCGTCGAAGAAGACGAACTGGATGGCCGGCGAGGGCGCCCAGTCACACACCAGCCGGTTCACGCATGACGTCTTCCCGAAGCCCGGCAATCCGCCCATGGCCACCCCGGGGACCTCCTTCAGGGGCACGACCACGGGCAAGCCGAACTCGTCCACCCCGAGCTCCCACACCGCGTACTCCTCCGGCGGGCGGTCGTTGGGCACATGAACGGTCGGCGTGATCAGCGGATCCACCCGCACCCCGCGCAGCGTGACCTGTCCGGGCTTGTCACCCGGCAACACGGACACGCGGGCCATGCGCCAGGCGTCCGCCAGATAGGGAGCGGCCTTCTGGAACTCCGCCAGACCCACCTTCGGCAGGCAGGTTGCCCCAGCCATCACCCCGAAGGCATCCGGGGTGACCTTCAGAGCCGGGACCAGGACGCGGGGCTTGGGTTCCTTGCCGTCCGAGGTCGCGAGCCAGGCCAGGGCGGTCGGCATCTTGTCCGTGACCGACAGCCCGCACATCCGCGCCAGCCGCTTCCAGCCCCAACGGATCCGTATCGCCTGCCGGATGCTGATCCGCTCCATCGGCGACGCCCGCAGGTAGCGGATCACCCAGACCACGGCCCACAGGGTGAGCAGTCCGAGCCCGAGCCACACCGCTGCACGGAGCCAGCCGAAGGCTTCGTTGAGTTCGTTCACCGGTCTTCCTTCGTTCCGTTCGAAAGATCGCGCCGCACCGGGCGCGTGGGGAAAGGCAAGGGCAGGGGGCGCAGTGCCCCAAGGACGGCGGCAGCCTCGTCGATGAAGATCACGAGCGGACGGCCGCCATCCGGGGTCTCACCCCGGCACGCGGGGAGCGACGTCACGCCGCAGCACTCTCAGAACCGGTCGTCTCCTGCGGCATAGCAGGGGCGTCGACCAGCTCCAGTGCCGCGCAGCGGTAGGCCACGCCCTCCTGAAGCTGGTCGTTGAAGATCCGCGCCCACGGGCTCGCGAAGAGGTCCACCGGGCGGACGAACCGGCCCGGGTGCAGACCGTTGGGCAGACCGGTCTGCGGAACGGTCACCTTCAGTGCCTCAGCGCGCTCGCCCTCCATCACGAAGAGCGTCAGGGTGCACAGCGGCGCACCGGTCTCGAAGTCCACCGCGCGGATGCCGTTCTCCTGGTCCTTCCACTTCGGCACTGCCGGCGTGCCGGTCATGACGTTCGTGGTGGGGAGCACGTGCACACGGATAACGGTCCTGGCCATGGCGAATAAGCCCTTTCAGTCGGGTTCGTGACCAGTGATCCGGCCACACCCAGAGGTAACCACAACGCCTGGGTGTACTGCAACACCCAGGCGTTGGAGGGATCCTGCTATCCATGCGTTCCGTAGGTATGACAGAGGCTGCGGCCGTATCCTGCGGGCATGACGCTGCCCCTCGAAGACGACTCCCGCCCGCCCTACGTCCAGGTGGCCGACTATCTGCGGCGCCAGATCCAGAGCGGCGAGCTAGGGCCTGGCGACAAGGTGCCGTCCTCGCGGGAGCTGCAAGAGAAGTTCGGGCTCGCCAGCGCCACAGTGCAGAACGCGTTCCGGCTGCTCAAGAGCGAAGGGTTGATCTACAGCGTCCAGGGGCGAGGCAGCTTCATTCGCCGCCCCGCTCCTGAGTCCGACGCAGCCGCGGAGGGGGTAGGGGAAACCTCCCTGGCCGGCGACGCTGCCGGTTCAACCGCCGATGCGCGGTACGTCCGCCTTTCTCAAGAGGTCGCAGACCTTCGACGTGACGTTGCTTCCATGCGTGAAACGCTTGTTGAAGCGCTTGAGCTCATTCAGCGGCTGAAGGATCAAGCGCTTGGCGAAGACGCTTAATCTCGCGCGTCACCTGTTGCATGAGCGCGGCAAGGTCGGCCACTTCGGCCGCGAGGAGTGTCACGTCCGCGTCCAGCGCTGATATCTCCGACTCGTTCACTGTTCCCCGCCCATCGCCGCGCCGTTCTTTTGTTCCGTCCCGCAGAACCCCTCGATGGCCCGCCCTGGTGAAGTGCGCGTGCGCCATCCGGCCCCTCCTCTGGAAGCCTGCTGAGATCGGGCATCTCGCCACAACCCCGCGACCCGCCGGGCGGGAGAGGCTGTCAAAATCCCTTGCCGCGTCCCGTCACGTGGGCGGCAGTACCGCAGGGCAGTTCCGCCTCCCGGGAAGCCGTCAGTCGCTGTGAAGGTCTCGCAACCGGATCCCGCGTGACCATGCTTATATGTGGCGTGGGTCACATTTCTCGTTCTCTGTGTACGTAGGCCCCGGAACCTCCGGCGCGAGCCGCACGCAATCAGCGAAAGCGGACACCCCCTCAGAACGCGCATCCCCGCACCTCTCCAGCGGCCCCGCTCGGCTGCATTCCTGTGGACAACTTCCAGCAGGAACATCAGACAGCCGGGAGCCTGTGGATAGATTCCGGCGATCCCGCGAGCAGACCGTAGCGAAACATGGCAAAACAGCCCACGCTCTACCGGCCGAGGCAGCCGAAGGGGCGAGCTGTCCAAAGTTTCTTTACTGGATCAAGGCGGCCCGCTAGCGCGGGCCGCGGGGGGGGGGGGGGGGGGGGGGGAGAGGTGGTCTGCTTCTCTCCCCCCCCCCCCCCCCCCCCCCCCCCCCCCCCCC
>NZ_JBVJVO010000006.1:0-139136 GCF_055603625.1 Streptomyces sp. NPDC037273 | reverse complement strand
AGAGGAGAGGGGGGGTGGCGAGATGTGGTGGGTAAGGGGGAGAGGGGGGAAACAGGGGTGTCGCCCCCCCCCCCCCCCCCCCCCCCGCAACCCCCCCCCCCCCCCCCCCCCCCCCCCGCGGCGCGGCGGCCCCAGGCCGCCGCTGGCTCCATGTCTCCGCCACCGCCCGCGACGGCCCCCGCCCGCTCGCGCCGCAAAGCCCGAGGAGCGGGCAGTCGGAACCGTGAAGAACCCTGACGCCCGCCCCACGGCGAGCACGGCCGACAGAAGTAGGGCGCAGGCCAAGTCCGCACCGGTCACTGCGGATTGCCGTTCAACCAGCTGCGGCTGGGGCGGCCGGCCTCCACGGCTTTACCCACCTGTTCGGGCCGGGGCCCGCGTCGGGCAAGTCCAGGGGGCCACTCGTTCAAATTCCGGGCAGGGGCAAAGCCTGCCCGAGTTGCCGGGCCAGCGTACGGCCCCCTGAACATGCCCGACCCCAACCCGAACAGGACACCGGCCAAAGCCGCTCCGGCCGACCGCGTGGAAACCCGTGCCTGCATGAGCGAACAGCTAGAGCGTGGGCGGTGGTTGGCGTGTGAAGACTCCGACACTCAGGGCGGGCGCCGGGGCACGGGGACGGGTGCGTGCGGGAGCCCGGAACTATCCGCAGGGACCGGAGAAGGCGCGCTGCCTTCCGGACGCTTCCGCGACCCACGTTCGCCAAACGTGGCGCGTGTTCGGCACCTCGGGGCGATCGAGAAGCCAGAGGACGTAGCCGGCGTGAAGGCGTGCCCATGGGTTGTCCGAGGCGGCGGCCGTATCAAGCCTGTGGCGGAGATCCTCACCGTCGACTGCTCGTGCGACGCGAACATACTCGCGGTCCTTGCAGCGGTAGGCCCGCTGGACGACGATCTCGACGAGGTCGATGAGCTTCGCCCTGGTCGGCTGATCGTGGTCGGCGACGCCCATGCGGCGGATGAGCGACTGTTTCGTGCCCCACGCCTTTGCATGCTCGGTCCACTCGCGGGGGAACCGCGCCTCCCACTCCAGGAAGAGAAGCGCATAGGGCAAACGCGGCCCGCGGGCGCCCTCGCCCACCCACAGTCCTTCGGGCAGGGTATGGCTGCACATGTCTGCGTACACCTCGCGCGCCCGCTTGAAGGCCGGCTCCTGATACTGCTCCTCCGGCCCCAGTGGCCTCGTGAGGTGCCACAACTCGTTCCACCGGTCGAGAGCGGCCCAGGCATTCCTCCGGGCCCCATCCAGATGCGCGAGGGCTGCCTCTCGCTCAGCGGGATCGTCGGCTATGAGGCTGAACGCCCAGCCCAATCGTGCGCGCCAGGCATCGGCCTCGTCGTCGCTCGACCCTGCCCCCGCCGCCCCGTTCGTCATGCCGGAGATCATCCCTCAGGCCGCGACGACGTACATCACGCACGCCTGCAACGCACGCATCAATGGTGACAAGGCGCGGTGATGTGGGGGACCACCCGAGAGGCACCGGACAGGTTGTGACCTCGCGGCGTCCTAGGTCCGGCGGTTACGCCGCTGCGGTGTGGGTGAAGCCGAGGGAGGTCAGTCCTTCGACCTGGCACAGCCGGTCGGAGGGGCCGTCGACCTCGGTCTGGAGGAGTTGATAGGCGGCGCCGTGGGACTGGCCCCAGTGCATCGCGGCCCGCCACAGGACGCGGCCGAGGCCCTGACCTCGGGCCTCGGGCAGGACGGCGAAGTACTGGGGCATGAGCTGGGGACGTCCGATCGCATCCGCGCGCACGTCCATGGGGCCGATCGCCCCCACGATGCGGTCCTCGACAGCGGTGGTGAGGACCGGGCCGCACCGGCCGGCCTGCATCTGGGTGTGGAGGAAGGCCAGGCCATCGCCCGCCATGGCCTCGGCGAACGGGGCGAAGGTCTCTTGCACGGCGGCCGACCAGGTGGTGACGGGGCGGACCGGGCCGTCCGGGGCGGGGCAGGGGCCGGCGGTGAAGTCCTTCAGCTGGATGCGGGTGCCGCGCGGGTGTGCGGTCTCGGGACCGAGGGGGCGTATGACCCGGGCGTTGACCAGATCGTGCGTGGAGGCGAGCTTCGCGGCCAGTTCGGCGGCCTCCTCCACGACACTGTCGCGGAGCCCGTAGGCGAAGACCTTCACGGTGCCGCGTCCGCGCCGGGTCAGCGTGGGGATGAGAGTGTGCTCGGGCTGGTGAACCACGTCCTCGCGGAGGACTCTCTCGTCCTTCTCACCACCCCAGCGCCGGTCCTTGTCATAGGGCAGGAAGTCCCCGGTGCCGGCCGCTCGCAAGACGTCCTCGAACATCCTGACGGTCAGGGCGTCGGGGTGGATGGGACCGAGAGTCGGCACGATCGGCGCAGTCAGTACCGGCCGGAGCCAGTCCCAGCGGAAGAACATGAGCGGCACCCTAGCGGTGGGACGGGCAGGGCTCAGGCCCCGACGCGAGTACGCCGGGGCCTGAACGGAGTTGACCGGATCGTGTCGGTCAGTGGGGGTTGTCGTCACCGGCATCGCAGGAGCACTCCGCGCTCTCCACGATCACGTCGAGGTCCTGGACGGCGGTGATCGACGCGGTCGCGACAGGCGGGGCGGCGCGGCGGGCCGAGGCTGGCGGGCCGGGGAGGATGGTCACCGGTACGGGCGGTGTCATGAGGCGTTCTCCTTGTCTCCGTGCTGGCAGTAGCTGTGCAGCGGCGCCTTGGCCTCCTGGTAGTGCTTGGCCAGGGGGCGACAGACCCGGCAGGTGCCGGACAGGGCGCAGCCTTCGCACCCACCGGTGCGAAGCATGAGGCGGTCGGCGATGGTGCCGAGCCGGGTGAGGCCGTCGATGCCTTCGGCCATCAGGTCGATCTGGTCGTCGCGGCCGACCTTGCAGATCGACACCTTTGCGTGGGGGTCGGCGTGGAAGAAGGTGTGTCCCGCGTTGCAGCCGGCGAACGGCTTGCGCTGCCGCAGGTGGGCAGCGGACTGGGCGAGCAGCGGCTCTCCGCCGCCATAGATCGTGGGCGTCATGTTCGTGTACGCGTGGTTCTCCACGTTCCACTCCTCGGCGAGGGCGGCCATCTCGTCGGCCTCGGAGGCGTTGTCCTCGGTCACCACGACGTTGATCCGCAGAGGAAGACCCGCCTCACGGGCGGCGTCCATGCCGCGCCGGAACGCCTTCCACGCCCCGCGGCGCTGGGTGAGCGTGTCGAAGGACCCCTCGCTCGCCCCGTACATGCTGACCACCAGGCGGTAGGGCGGGCAGTCCCGGAAGAGCTTGAGGAGGTCAGGCCGCCAGAGCAGCGAGCCGTTCGTGGAGATGGTGAGCATCATCCCGGCCTGCCAGGCGTACCGGTAGGCGCCCTGGAAGTGAGGGTCCATGGTGGGCTCGCCACCAGTGATCTGGAGCCAGAGGACGCCGGCCTCGCGCATGATGTCCAGCAGCCGCACCTTGTCCTCCCAGCCGAGGCCGGAGAAGGGGCGCTCGCCGAGGTAGCAGTGCTTGCAGCCGAAGTTGCAGCCGAGGTTGATCTCCCACGAGGCCCGGCAGTAGCCATACGGGGACGGCTCGCGCACCAGCACCGTGCCCTGCGCGGACTGGCCGCCCAGATCCAGGCCCCACACGTCGGCGGCGGTCTGCACCGCCCAGGCGGGAAGCGACTCACTGTCGGCAGCGGCCTGGCGCAGGCCCTCGAAGTGGTCGGCGGAGATTCGGGCGCCGGCCCTTGCTCCCGGCTTGAGAAGAAGGTGTCCGTCGAGGAACGGTGAGGCGATCAGAGCGTGGGCCATCGGTGGCCCTCCTTCCGGATCACGGAGCGGGACAGCACACGGGACTCCTGGCAGCCGGCGCGGCAGTGGATTTCGCCCAGCCCGTTACAGGTGCCGCAGGTCTTGCCGGACGAGTTGGCACCGCTGCCACCGCAGTCCCCGCACTGTTCATTGCGAGGCGAGCGAGGGCGTCGGGGCTTGTGCGGGCTCGCGATCAGCTGGTGCACGAGACCTCTTCCAGGACGTCTTCCCAGGTGTGCTGCTTGGCGTGGTCGGCGAACAGACAGCAGCCCTCACCGTCGGGCCCCGGGGCGGTCACCGGGCAGTCCGGCAGCACGACGAGTTCCGTCTCGTCCGGCCCGTGCCAGCGGAGCCACAGCGCGGTCCCGTACGCGGCGGCGTCGGTGAGGAGACCGAAGTGCTCACCCCCGTCGTGCGCGGACAGCTGACACTGCACCGCCCTGTCGATGTACGGGGCTGCCGACTTCTTCCGCGCTTCCCGCGCCAGGTCGAGGGGCACCCCGCGCCAGTGCACACACCGCATCACGACACCATCCGGAAGGATGCGACGGCGTTCCGGGCCTGCTGCGAGCACCGGGGGCAGACGCACGGCGGGTAGCGGCCCGGGTTCTCCGGGACCACCGGGTCCTCGCCCACGCGTACCTCCGTGCGAGGCCCCCACGTCTGGCCGGAGTCGCGGGAGATTCGCAATGTCATCCGTACGTCGTCCTGTCCGTTCGCCATGGCCAGGAGCATCGCGATCCGCGGGACCGGCCAGAAAGGCCAAGCGGATTACCCAACTTGGGTAACATCACCCTCGGTTGACCAAGTGCAGCGATCCGTAGTCCTCATGCCGGAGCGTGCCCGATGCCCGAGCCACCTCGCTCGAAGGAACTCCCGGTCAGCCTGCTTACGGACCCAGTCATGATCGAGGCATGCCAGGCCAGAGACTTCGGCCGCATCTTTCAGCTGGTCAAGGCACGAGCAGGCATCTATCCATCGATGATCGCGCGCCGCTGCGACTTGACCCCGAGCCGCGTGGGCGAGGTGATCGCCGGACGGTGGCAGTTGCTGCACATGGACGTGATCGAACGGATCTCGGATGGACTACGCATCCCCGGGCACATGCTCGGCCTTGCCCGTCGTTCCTGGGAGACGCCGCCCAGCCTGACGGTCACACCCCGCGAACCAGCCGAGGTGCCGGCCCCCAAAGCCGTCGAGCCACTGGCCGCCGGACTACCGGGGGCGGACGTCGACAGCATCCTCGCCCTGGCGGCCGAGCGGGATCTCAGCGCCTCGACGCTGGACGCGCTGCACTCGTCGATCGCGGACTACTGGCGCCGGGACGACGAGCACGGCGGCGAGACCTTGCGGCCGGCGGTCGTCGGCCAGCTCCGCTACGTCGTCGACCTCCTCAAGGAGCAGCGTCCGGCTCCTTTACGGGACGGCCTGCACAGCATCGCGGCCGAGCTGGCCCGGCTCACCGGATGGACCTACTTCGACGCCCGCCAGTACAACCAGGCACGCGCCTACTTCACCGAATCCCTCGGACTGGCCAAGGCCATCGATGACCGCCAGTTCATGGCCAACGTCCTCGCCTGCATGAGCCTCCAGGCCACCTACCAGGACAAGCCCGGCGACGCCCTCGCACTCGTCACGGCTGCCCAGGACCAGGCCAGAATGGCCGCGGGTACGACACCGCGCGTGCTGGCCATGCTCGCGATGCGCGAAGCCTTCGCCCACGCCACCCTCGGCAACCACGGCGCGACCCACACCGCGATCTCGGAAGCCCACACCCACTTCGGACGGATCAGCACCGGTGATCCGGACCCGGCCTGGGTCGCCTACTTCGACGAGCCGAAGCTGATCGTGGACACCGGTATCGCGCACGGCCGCCTGGGCGAAGCCGCCCTCGCCGAACCCCTCATCGCGGACGCCCTCCGCCGAGAACACCAGGCGAACCACCGAGGCCGCGCCTTCCACGCCTTCTGGCTCGCCCGCACCCAGCTCCAGCGCGGCAAACTCGACGAGGCGTGCCACACCGCCATGGACGCCCTGGCCCCGGCGGCGGCCGTCAGCTCACAACGAGTCGCCGGCCACCTTCGGGAGTTCTACGAGCAGCTGGAGCCCTTCCGTCGGGAACCGGCCGCGGTGGCGTTCGAGTCCCGGCTCCGGGAAGTGCTGCCCCGTCAGGTCAGCGGATTGCCTCGTTCATGAGCACATAGAGCAGCCCGACCAGAGAGCCACTGCTGACGATCTCGCGCCGGTCGATCATGCCCCGCACGTCGGCCAGCGGGATCCACTCGATCCGGTCCGACTCGTTCTTCTCAGTCGGCGGACCCTCGTACGTCGCCCCGTCGGCCCGGAAGACATGGTGCTGGGAGTCGGTGATGCCGTTGGCTGGCTCTGCGTAGATAAGCGGCTTGATGGGACCGGGCCGCCAGCCGGTCTCCTCCAATACCTCACGGGCCGCCGCATCGGCCGGCGTCTCACCCTCCTCGACCAGACCCATGGGCAGCTCCCACGCCCACGCGTCCGTGATGAAGCGATGCCGCCACATCATCAGCACCTCGCGCCGCTCGTTGACCACGGCGGCCACGGCCAGATGCCGCAACCTGACGACGTGATGCTCCCATCGGTGCCCGTCCGGTTGCTGCACATCAACCAGGCACAAGTTCACCCAGGGGTTCGTGTAGATCTGCCGCTCGCCATGTGTCTTCCACTCCATAGCGTCGTACCTCTCTCGCGTGGTGCGGCCAGCATCTCAGACTGCAACACAGAGGGGGACTCGTTGCGCCATCATTGAGTGCGCGGCACGTGCTGCTCGACGAGGCTTGAGAAACTCAAAGCAGCTCTGTCCGGCGAGATTCTTTTCTGCGAAGAGCATACCCAATAGAGGAGGGGGAGATGGTCAAGCTAGTGGAAGTCGACGTCCGAGGAATGCTTGGACGATTCGATCACCGGGTCGAGTTTCCTGCCGATCAAGAATTTGTGATCCTTTATGGGCCTAATGGGATCGGTAAAACAAAGCTGCTTGAGTTGATTTTCTCCACCTTTAAGGCGAAGTTCATTGAGGTGGATTCCATCCCCTTTAGGTCGGCAGAGTTTACTTTCTCCGACGGGGCGAGGCTGACTTTGGCGCGACTGGGCCAGCAGTCTCTTCTCGATGATGGTGAATCCTTGGACCTTCAGGTCTCCTTGGAAACCGCCGATGGAGGTAAGACTCATTGGAAGAAGAGTGACGGTGAACGTCCTACGGGTTCCGTGGGGAGGATGCTCCGGACCGTTGAGATGCGTGCTCCCGTTTCCCGTATTTCTGTTGATGAATGGCACGACCTTGAGCAGGATGACATCCTGAGTGGGAATGAGGTGATCGAGAGGTATGCAAGCCTATTCCCTGAGCACCCGTTCAGGCTTCCTGAGAAGATCACTGACTTCCTTGGGGGTGTAGGTGTTCATCTGATTGAAACGCAGCGACTCCTTCGCGAGGGGGCAGTCAGAGGTAGGTCGGGTAGACCTGCTAGGCAGACTCGAAATACTGTAGAGGTGTTCTCTGAACATTATGCAGAGCTGCTTGCAGAGACCTTGGCGCAGAACTCTCGGATCTCGCAAGAGAGGGACCGAATGTTCCCGCGCAAGCTGCTTGATGCCGGGACTGCCCCCAAACAGGCGACAGAGAGTTCTATTAGGGCGAGGTACGCAGAGCAGAATCGACTGCGGGCACGGCTTGCCGATATTTCAATTTTGGACCAGACGTCTACTGACCTCCCCCTTCCTCGTCGAGAACTGACGGACTGGGAGAGGCTGGTTCTTTGGACGTACCTAGATGACTCTGATGTGAAGCTGAAGGGATTTCAGGACCTTCTTACCAGAGTCGAACTGTTTCGAGACATCGTAAAGTCGCGCTTCCAATTCAAGCAGCTTCACCTAGGGAGGGACGGGTTTCAGCTGACGGGAGATCTAGGGAATTCCCTTCCCGTGACCAGCCTCTCGTCCGGTGAGCAGCATGAGCTTGTTCTGGCATACGACCTACTGTTCAACGTGAAGTCCGGTTCTTTGGTTTTGATCGATGAACCCGAGATTTCTCTGCATGTTGCTTGGCAGCAGGAATTTATGAACGACATCGCCAGGATTGCGGGCGCTGCCAGTCTCAGGTTCATGGTCGCTACCCACTCGCCTCAGATCATCCATAAGTGGTGGTCTAGGGCCCAATCTCTTGCACCGGGGATGGGGGGTGCTGAGTGAAGAATCTGCTGACTGGGTCAGATGTATTCAATCACATGGCCATGCTTCGGTCGGGAACGGGTAAAGCCTATATTTTCGTTGAAGGTGGAGACGATTGCGGCCTGATCGATTCCCATCTCGATAGACCCAACTGCGATACGGTTCCCAGTGGAGGAAAGGTTGCGGTTGCTGAGGCTATTGGGATCGCGGAATCTCAAGGGTTGAGTGGCGTGGCGGCGGTTTTGGATCGTGACTGGGTGGGGATCCTGCAACCGGAGACCTCCACTGGGCGCGTCTTCTATACGGACTTCTATGACATCGATTCCCTGGCTTTCTCGCGAACTCGGAATGTGGATGGCTTCATTTCGAATTTCGCGCGCAAGGAGTTGGTTTCGCAGCTCGCGGCCAGTCTCTCCGGTGTGTCGATCTGGGATGTCGTGACTCGGATAGCATTTCCTGTCGGCGTCCTTAGGTTCCTTTCTGAGGAGAATTCTTGGGGCCTGCATCTGCGCGACTTCCCGGTGCATGAGGTGCTGGATGGTGAATTCACCGGGGTTGATTCAGATGCCCTGATACGCGAAGTGCTGGGTCGGTCAAAGAAAGCGAAAGTATCTTCCGAAGAGTTGAAGGTGCGGCTCGGTGAAGAGATCCTCCGCATCTCTGATCGGTATAGGTACTGCTCTGGCCATGATCTTATGGCAGCTCTCGCTGCGTTGGTGCGCCATCGACTCGGAAGCCAAGTGAGTGCGAAGGTGGCCGGAGCTACAATCAGGGCGGCGTTTAGTTGTGGCGATGCACGCCAATCGAATCTCTTTTCTTCTCTTGATCGTTGGGGGCGTGAAGAAGGAATTTCGGTTCTCACTTGCGAAAAGTCTTCAAGCCTATGAGTGAAGTGAGCAACGAGGCCGTGGGCGCAGCCAGCGTTGAGCGATTCCGCTCCGTGCGTGACCTTTCCACGCGAAGCTACGCACGGTGGACCTAAACGTGCTTGCCAAGGCCAGATGTTGCCTGAACCAGCCTGCATTGAAGGCCCGTTGGGCTGTACTGTGAGAGGCCGGTGACGCTGGGTACGGAGGAGAAATAGTGTCGCAACCGAGCGCCCGCAACAGGGCCATCAACCCGAGCGCGTACAACGCACTTGCTGACGCTCTGACGGTCATCTTCTGGAACAAGCCGCCTTACGAGCGCTACCTGCGCGGCATGCTGCGGGATCACAGTGAGTTGCTGGCTCGATTGGACTTCGGTGCGACCAAGCGTGAGACCTCCGGCCTCTTGGTTGATCTGCTGCGTGCCAACGAAGCCCGGTACCGCGACCTGGCCGTCCACATCATGTTGGACATCGCCGAGATGAAGCGGTTTCCCAACCTGGAGCAGCAGGTGGACCGGGACGAGATGGTGCCGAGAGCCGAAGCCGCCGTGTCTGTTCTGCGCGAGTGGACGGAGAGGCAGCGAGAGGCGATCCGGGAGCGAGAGGAGCATGAGGCTGCCATCGCGGAGGACGTAAAGAAGTCGCAGCAGGCGAGGCTTTTCAACGAGGACCATGAAGCTCTTAAGTACCGCTTCTTTGCGATGCACGGAGCCTCCGATCCGCACAGGAGAGGGACAGAATTTGAGGGCTTCATAAACGATCTGTTCGGGCTGTACGATTTTGAGCCGCGGGCGTCGTACACCCTGGCGTACGAGCAGATCGACGGCGCGTTCCTCTTCGACACCGACCACTACGTGCTTGAGGCAAAGTGGTGGAAAGAGGCCATTGGGCGCAGAGAGTTGGACGTATTCAAGGCCAACATCGAGCGCAAGGGCAAGAACACGCTCGGTATGTACGTCAGCATGAGCGGATTCACTGCGGACGCGCTGGCTGTGTACAGCTTCGGCACCCCGTTCATCACGATGGACGGGAGCGACTTCATGGCAGTGCTAGAGCAGCGCATCCGTCTGGATGACCTGATTCGCCGGAAGAAGCGGCATGCGAGTGAGACGGGGCATTGTTTCCTTCCCGTCTCAAAGATCTTCTCGGATGGCGACTAGGGGCGGCGCTGGCGATCTCGGCGGTTACGCCACCATCGGCGGATGCGGGCGGCCGGCCTTCGCCACGCGTCGAAGAGTTCGTCTACCTCGCGGCCGAGCTTTGTGCCGAAGCCGAGGGTCAAGCTGAGCAGGCCAAACACCGCCAGGGTTCCGAGAGTTAGCTCGTTCAACGTCTCGTCCTTCTAACAAAGGCCGGACGGAACGGGCGTGCTCAGTCCGGCCACCAACAGGTGACGAACTGAGATCACGCCGGCGCAGCGACTCAGGGTGGTGCACCCGGATGCAGAACCGGGGTCTTCCCTTACATGTGGGTTCACAGGCCCGTGGGTGCTCTCCCACAGAAGAGGCGCGGCAAACTCCTGAGCCGTCACCGGACAACTCAGAGTGGGCCCAACTGGGGCCCCACCTCCAACACCCTCGCGGGTGCCCACTGCCACCGGGCTGCCGCCCGGCAGTTAGCACTCTAGCGCCAACCTGCGCTTCGCAACGGCGAGTCATGTATTTGGGGGTGTGCGGCGTGACGGCAGCGGTGACGGCAACGACGGCACACGGCCGCGGGTGACCACTACCGCGAGCAGCCAAGGCTGGAGGCTCTTGGGGCCTCCCCTTGTGCGTTGCCCGATCCTACGGATCAGAAGGTTGCAGGTTCGAATCCTGCCGAGTGCACATAGGTGAGAGGCCCCGGACGAGAGTCCGGGGCCTCTTGCGTTGTCGGGGGCTTGGGGAGGGGGTTCGGCGGGGGCGCTCCTGGGGGGGGAGCGCCCGGGCCGGGGTGGGGGTCAGGCGGTGGTGGGGGTGGGGAGGGGGGTGGGGAGGGTGTGGCGGCGGCGGGTGGGGAGGCCCATGGTGGGGTTGGCTACGCCCCAGGCGGCCATCTTGCAGATGAGTTCCTTGTAGCGGGCGGCGAGGCGGCCGGTGAGGGCGGCGTCGCGGGCGCGGTCGTCGGGGGTGACGTACTGGATGAGGCCCTGGCTGCGGCCCAGGGAGATGCACTGGTTGAAGTACTTGGGCGCGGTCTTGGGGAGCTTGCCGCCGGTGAGGAGGGCGGCGATGGTGTCGGCGGCCTGCCAGGCCATGGGGACGCCCGAGGCGCAGGACATGCGGAGCGGCTTGTCGCCGGGGCCGATGGCCTGGGCGGCGTCGCCGACGGCGTACACGTCGGGGTGGGAGACCGAGCGCATGGCCGAGTCGACGATGATCTGGCCGGTCTCGGTGACGTCGAGGGTGGTGGCGGCGGCGATCGGGTGGACGGCGAAGCCGGTGGTCCAGATGGTGACCGCGGCGGGGACGTGGCCGTCGGTGGTGGTGACCCGGTCGGCCTCGACGCCGGTGACGGAGCTGTGCTCGTGGGCGGTGATGCCGAGGTCGGCGAAGACCTTGCGGACGTGCGCGCGGCCCTTCGGCGAGAGCCAGTCGCCGAGTTCGCCGCGGGCGGCGAGGGCGACGTCGAGGTCGGGGCGGGCCTCGGCGATCTCGGTCGCGGCCTCGAGGCCGGTGAGCCCGCCGCCGACGACGACCACGGACTGTCCGGCCCGCAGGGCGGCCAGGCGCTCGCGCAGCCGGAGCGCGCCGGGGCGGCTGGAGACCTCGTGGGCGTGCTCGGTGGTGCCGGGGACGCCCTGGGTGTTCCAGCCGCTGCCGAGGGCGTAGACGAGGGTGTCGTACTCCAGCTCCTCGGCGCCGGCCGCGGCGGTGACGGCGACCGTCTTGCGCTCGACGTCGACGGAGGTGACGGTCGCGAGCTTCAGTTCGACGCCGGTGTCCGCGAACATCTCGCTGAACGGCCGGTGGGGGAGCTCCTGGCCGACGGCCAGCTGGTGCAGCCGGACGCGCTCGACGAAGTCGGCCTCCGGGTTGACCAGGGTGATGGCGACGTCCTCGCGGTGCAGCTGCTTGGCGAGGCGTCCGGCTGCGACGGCTCCGGTGTATCCGGCTCCGAGGACGATGATGCGGTGCTGCTGCATGTGCCTGCTCCTGTCTCGCTCGCGGTTTCGGTACTTGAACCGGGCAGCCCGTCGATTCCTGACAGGTGAGGAGTGTGAAGCAGGTCACATCGACGTCAGAGGTGCGCGAGGGGCGTCAGAAGGCGGCTTCCAGGAGGGGAGCGCCGTGCTCGGAGGCCGCCCAGAGCCGCGTCGCGCGGTCGAGCTTGTCGGGGTTGACCTGGTTGCGGAAGGCGGTGATGCCGTCGGCGGTGACCTCAAGGCACATGATGCCGACGACCCGGCCGTCGAGGACGGCGACGAGGGCGGGGGCGCCGTTGGCGACCGTCGCGTAGACGTCGGGGGAGCCGCCGATGACGTTGCGCTTGGCGATGCCGGGCTTGAAGAAGCCCCGCATGAAGGTGGCGACGGCGATCGCGCCCTCGAACGCCTTCGTGCGGGCGGGGACCTTGCCGCCGCCGTCGCCGATCGCGATGGCGTCGGCGGTGAGGAGCCGTACGAGGGGTTCGGTGTGGCCGGTGGTGGCGGCGGCGAGGAACTCCTCGACGATCCGGCGGGCGTCGGCGTCGCTGATCTCGGTGCGGGCCTTGCCGGCGGCGACGTGCTTCTTGGCGCGGTGGAAGATCTGTTGGCAGGAGGTCTCGGTGATATCGAGGATCTCGGCGATCTCCCGGTGCGGGTAGTCGAAGGCCTCGCGCAGCACGTACACCGCGCGCTCGTTGGGGGAGAGGCGCTCCATCAGGGTGAGCACGGCGTACGACACCGATTCGCGCTGTTCGGCGGTGTCGGCGGGGCCGAGCATCGGGTCGCCGGGGAGCAGCGGCTCGGGCAGCCATTCGCCGACGTAGGTCTCGCGGCGGGCGCGGGCCGAGGTGAGCTGGTTGAGGCACAGGTTGGTGAGGACCTTCGTCAGCCAGGCCTCGGGGACCTCGACGCGGTCGGTGTCGGCGGCCTGCCAGCGGAGGTAGGTGTCCTGTACGGCGTCCTCGGCTTCGCCGGAGGAGCCGAGGAGGCGGTAGGCGATGGCTTCGAGGCGGGGCCTGAAGGCCTCGAACCGGTCGACGTCGTTCGTGGTCAGAGGCATGCTCCGGATTTTAGTCGGCGGGTCCCGTCCGGCAAGGGAAACCCTTTTGGGTGAACCTGTCTGATTTGCATGTCAGTTGAATATGCCTTCGGCCTAGCTTGCGAGGCGGAGGTGATGATCGGTGGACGCGATCGACATCGATGACTTCGTGCGGGTGGCCGCCGGGACCCGGCTGCGGCGGCTGACCGCGCCGGACGGCTCGTACTGGTTCCCCGTCGCGGACGTGGCGAAGCGGCTGGGGTACGGCGGGTCGCGGGAGGCGCTGCGGGGGGCGGCGCTGCCGGCGGGGTGCCTGGCTTCCGCGCGTGAACTGGCCGCCGACCCCGGGATACTCGCCCGGTCCGGCATCCGCGCCTCCGCGCGGATGGTGAGCCTCCAGGGGCTCGTCCAGCTCGTCGGCGGCTGCCGCAGACCCGAGGCCGGGCCGTTCCGGGCCTGGACGGCCGAGGTGGTCGCCGCGGTGCAGCGCGACGGGGGCTACCGGCTCGAACCCGCCCCGGTGGACGCCGGGTTCCTGCTCCCGCCGGACCTCGTCGACGTCCTCGTACGGCTGGAGGGCAGGTTCGACGAGCGGTCGGCCGCCTGTGTCGAGTACGCCGAGTACGCGGAGTTGCTGCGGGAGGCCCGGTGCGGCCTCACCAGGGTCGCCGAGTCCCTGCAGCGGCTCGCGGTACCGCGCCAGCGCGGCGCGGACGCGGCCGGCGAGCGGGGGGTGGAGGCCGTGGGTTCCGGTGGTGGGCGGGGGGTGGAGGCCGTGGGGTCCGGTGGCGGGCTCACCGCGCAGGAGCTCGTCGAGTCGTGGGCAGTCACGGGGGACGTGTGGACCGTCGCGAGCTGGCTGGCGCCGGCGCTCGTGCGGGGCGGGGTCCGGTGCAGGGCCCAGGACGTGACGCGGAGCACCGGGCTGTCCGGGGAGCGGGTGCGGGAGTGTGTGCGGTTCCTGATCGAGCGGGGCCGCCTGCGGGAGGTCGGGGGGCCCGACCCGGACGGGGCCCGGATCTACGTCCTGCCCTGAGCCGGTGCACAGGAGTGCTCAGGAGTGCTCAGAGTGCTCAGGAGTGTTCCGGTGGCAGGGGGGGCGTGGCGGAGACTGGAGGCCGGACGGCGGGGGAGTGCGAGGAGGCGCGGGCGTGGAGTGGCGGTGTCGGGGGCTCGGCTGGGCCGGTGGGGCACCCGGGTTGCGGTGGCGGGGCGGGAAGGTCAGCGCGCTGGGGTACGGGCAGGAGCTCGCGTTCCGGGCCGTCGGCGTCCGGCGGTGTGCGGGCGCCCGGGGCAACCCCTGCCCGCTGGAGGCCACGGTGCCCGGGAGGGCCACCGGGGGGCGGTGCCCGGAGTGCGCGCGGCTGGACCGGGCCCATTCGGTGGCCGCGGACACGATCGCCGACGACCCGCAGCCGTACCGCGTCTACCTGGCCTGGTTCGGGCCCGGGATGACGAAGGTCGGCATCACGGCGGAGGCCAGGGGTGAGGCCCGGCTCCTGGAACAGGGGGCCGTCACGTTCAGCTGGCTCGGGCGCGGCCCGCTGATGGCCGCGCGGCGCACCGAGGAGGTGCTGAGGCAGGCGCTGGGTGTGCCGGACCGGATCGCGTACGAGCGGAAGCGCGGTGTGCGGCACGCCCTCCCGCCGGCGGGTGAACGCGCCCGCGAGGTCGGGGAACTGCACCGGCTCGCCGGGGCGGTCGGCGGCTGGACGGAGACGCTCGAGCCGCTGGGGTTCGAGCCGCGGGACCACGCCGGCGCGTTCCACCTCGACGGGCTGCCGCCGCTGGACGGCACGGTCACCGAACTCGTCGACGGCGGGGTCGTCACCGGCCGGCTGCTCGCCGCCGCCGGGCCCGACCTGCACCTTCTGGACCCCGCCGGGCGCTGCCTCGCGCTCGACACCCGGGTGATGGGGGGCTGGGTGCTGCAGGGGGCCGGGGAGGGGGCGGCCTTCTCGGTGCCGGTGGCGCCCGTGGCGGCGGTGGCGGATCCGAGTGCGCAGGGGGAGCTGTTCTGAGGGGTGCGGGAGGCGAGTTGTTCTGAGGGGCGCGGGAGCCCGGGGGCTGTTCGTAAAGTCTTGGATCCCTTTGGCCTGGGCCCGTGGACATCCCCGGTCGCCCCCGGCGAGGGTGATCACATGACTCCGAAGCTGGTGGCGGGCCTGGAACCGCCTTACTACACCGCTGTGTTCACCTCGATCCGTCCTGACTCCCCGGAGGGGTACGCGGAGACGGCCGTCCGTATGCGGGAGCGCGTCGAGGCGATCCCGGGTTTCCTCGGGTACGAGTCCGCCAGGACCCCCGGTGGCATCGGCATCACCGTGGCCTACTTCCGTGACCTGGAGGCGCTGGACGCCTGGCGGCTCGACAGCGGACACCAGGCGGCCAAGGCGCACGGCCGTGAGCACTGGTACGACAGCTACAGCGTCCACATCGGCAAGGTCGAGCGGAGCTACGGCTTTGAGCGCGAGTGACGAAACCGGCCGGCGGCCCGACGCCCCGGCTGATGGCGAGCAGCCCGAGGCCCCGGCTGACGGCGAGCAGCCCGAGACCCCGGCCGACGACGAGCGCCACGAGATCCGCGCGCTCGTCGAGCGGCTCGGCATCCCCGGTCTCGTCGATGTGCACACGCACTTCATGCCGCAGAACGTGCTGGACAAGGTGTGGGCGTACTTCGACGCCGTGGGGCCGCTGACCGGTGTGGAGTGGCCCATCACCTATCGCGAGGAGGAGGAGCGCCGGCTGGCGATCCTGCGCGGGTTCGGGGCGGTGGCGTTCACGTCGATGCTCTACCCGCACAAGCCGGGCATGGCGGCCTGGCTGAACGCCTGGGCCGCCGACTTCGCGGCCAGGACGCCCGACTGTCTGCACACGGCGACGCTGTTTCCCGAGCCGGGCGTCGGCGGGTACGTGCACCGGGCGCTCGACGCGGGCGCCCGGGTCTTCAAGGTGCACCTCCAGGTGGGCGGCTTCGATCCCACGGTCGTCGAGCTGGACAGTTCGTGGGACGCGCTGGCCTCCAGCGGCACCCCCGTCGTCGTGCACTGCGGCTCGGGACCGACCCCGGGGGCCTTCACGGGGCCGGGCCCGATGGGACGGCTGCTCGCGCGGCACCCGAGGCTGCGGGTGATCGTCGCGCACATGGGGATGCCGGAGTACGGAGACTTCCTCGATCTGGCGGAGCGGTACGAGGGCGTCCACCTCGACACCACGATGGCCTTCACGGACTTCAGCGAGCGGCTCGCGCCCTTTCCCGAGGGCGAGCGCAAGCGGCTCCTGGACCTCGGCGACCGGATCCTGCTCGGCTCGGACTTCCCGAACATCCCGTATCCGTACGTCCACCAGCTCCATGCCCTCGAACGGCTCGGGCTCGGTGACGACTGGCTCCGGAGGGTGCTGTACGAGAACGGGGCCGCGATGTTTCACGTGAAACACCCGCTCGGCGCCACCTGACGGTCCCCACCTCTTTCTCAGGGAATTCACAGGAAAGGGAAAGAGGGATCTCAGCGGCGCCGGAGAGCGTGGTGGCCATGACCGTGACCATGCGAAGCACCAGCGCCCGCCCTGGCACCCGCGCCGACATGCTCCGTGCGGACGGCTCGGCCGTGCGCGTCCTCGTCGTCGACGACGAGGCCTCGCTCGCCGAGCTGCTCTCGATGGCCCTGCGTTACGAGGGCTGGCAGGTCCGCAGCGCGGGGGACGGGGCCGTCGCCCTGCGGGCCGTGCGCGAGTTCCGGCCCGACGCGGTGATCCTCGACATCATGCTGCCGGACGTCGACGGGCTGAGCCTGCTCGGCCGGATCAGGCGCGAGCTGCCCGACGTACCGGTGCTGTTCCTGACGGCGAAGGACGCCGTGGAGGACCGGATCGCGGGGCTCACGGCGGGCGGCGACGACTACGTCACCAAGCCGTTCAGCCTGGAGGAGGTCGTGGCCCGGCTGCGCGGACTGATCCGCAGGTCGGGAGCGGCGCAGGCGCGCAGCGAGTCGCTGCTGACCGTCGGGGACCTGACGCTCGACGAGGACAGTCACGAGGTGACCCGGGGCGGGGATTCGATCCATCTCACCGCCACCGAGTTCGAGCTGCTGCGCTACCTCATGCGCAATCCGCGCCGGGTCCTCAGCAAGGCGCAGATCCTGGACCGGGTGTGGTCGTACGACTTCGGCGGCCAGGCCAATGTCGTGGAGCTCTACATCTCCTACCTCCGCCGGAAGCTCGACGCGGGCCGGGCCCCGATGATCCACACCCGGCGCGGGGCGGGGTACCTCATCAAGCCGGGGGAGTAACCCCGTGCGCGTACGACGCGGGCGGCCGTGGTCGCTGCGGACCCGGCTCGTCGTGTCGGCGGTCGCGCTGATCGCGGTCGTCGCGGCGGTGATCGGGACGGTGACGACGATCGCGTTCCGCTCGTACCTGTACGACCAGGCCGACGAGCAGGTGCGGGGTCTGGCGGGCCGGGCGGCCGGACCGCCGGTCGTCATGTCCGCGCCCGATCCGGTACGGGACCGGGCGCCGCTCGCCTTCCTGGCCGGCCCCGGGGCCCCGATAGGGACGCTCGGCGCCGTCCTCACCGACGACGGCGTCTCGACGGCCGGGTACTCGACGGAGATCCCGGGAAGCAGCGGAACGGACGGGCCGAGGTTCCCGACGAAGGAGCTCGACGCCGCCCAGCGGGCCGTGCTCGCGACCGTCCCCCGGGACGGCGAGCCGCACACCGTCGACCTGCCCGGCCTCGGTTCCTACCGGGTCGAGTACGCGGCGGGGTCCCACGGCGCGTTCCTCACCGGCATCCCGCTCACCGAGGTCGAGGACGCCCTGTCCACCCTCGTGCTGGTCGAGCTGAGCGTCACCGGCGCCGGGCTCGTCGCGGCCTCGCTGGCCGGGACCGTGCTCGTGCGGGTGGCCCTGCGCCCGCTGCGGAGGGTGGCCATCACCGCCCGGCAGGTCGCCCGGCTGCCGCTGCACAGCGGCGAGGTGGCGCTCGACCACCGGGTCCCGGAGGCGGAGGCCGATCCGCGGACCGAGGTCGGCCAGGTCGGCGCGGCCCTCAACCGGATGCTCGACCACGTCCATTCGGCGCTCGACGCCCGGCAGCAGAGCGAGACCCGCGTCCGGCAGTTCGTCGCCGACGCCAGCCACGAACTGCGCACCCCGCTCGCCTCGATCCGGGGGTACGCGGAGCTGACCCGGCGAGGCCGGGAGGAGTGCGGGCCCGACACCCGCCACGCGCTCGGCAGGATCGAGTCCGAGGCGACCCGGATGACGGGCCTGGTGGAGGACCTGCTGCTGCTCGCCCGGCTCGACGCCGGCCGCCCCCTCTCGTACGAGACGACGGATCTGGTCCCGCTGGTCGTGGACGCGGTGAGCGATGCCCGCGCGGCCGGTCCCGAGCACCACTGGCGCCTGGAGCTGCCCGCGGAGCTCGCGGCCGTACGGGCCGACGGCGCCCGGCTCCAGCAGGTCCTGGTCAATCTCCTCGCCAACGCCCGCACCCACACCCCGCCCGGCACGAAGGTGACCGCACGCGTGCGGACGGAGGGCGCGCAGGTGCTCGTCGACGTCGAGGACGACGGCCCCGGCATCCCGCCGGAGCTCCTGCCGGTGGTCTTCGAGCGCTTCGCGCGGGGTGACGCCTCCCGTTCCCGGCACGCCGGATCGACCGGCCTCGGGCTCGCGATCGTGCGCGCGGTCGTCCTCGCGCACGGCGGCGAGGCGGGCGTCCGGAGCGTCCCGGGGCGGACCGTGTTCACGGTCGGGCTGCCGGTCGCCGAGGACCCACAGGTGGGGCACAGGCTCATCACACAGCCGTGACAGCGGCCGCGGCGAGTGTCGTGGCATGCGAACCCCAACGATCGCGGACCCCGCGTCCGGGACTCCCGGCGCCCTTCCCGCCCGGGAACACCTGCCGGTGAGCGTCGCCGGAAGGCCCGTCCTGGACGTGGTGATCCCCGTCTACAACGAGGAGAAGGACCTGGAGCCGTGCGTCCGCCGGCTCCACGCGCACCTTCTCAGGACCTTCCCGTACGGCTTCCGCATCACGGTCGCCGACAACGCCTCCACGGACTCGACGCCCGAGGTCGCCGCCGCCCTCGCCGCCGAGGTGCCCGAGGTGCGGTCCGTGCGCCTGGAGCAGAAGGGGCGCGGGCGGGCGCTGCGGACGGTGTGGTCGGACTCGGACGCGCCCGTCCTCGCGTACATGGACGTCGACCTGTCCACCGACCTGAACGCGCTGCTCCCGCTGGTCGCGCCGCTCATCTCCGGCCACTCGGACCTGGCGATCGGCTCCCGGCTCGCCCGCTCCTCGCGGGTGGTGCGCGGGCCGAAGCGCGAGTTCATCTCGCGGGCGTACAACCTGATCCTGCGCGGCTCGCTCGCCGCCCGGTTCTCCGACGCGCAGTGCGGCTTCAAGGCGATACGGAGGGAGGTCGCCGAGCGGCTCCTGCCGATGGTGGAGGACACCGGCTGGTTCTTCGACACCGAGATGCTGGTCCTCGCCGAGCGGGCCGGGCTGCGCATCCACGAGGTGCCGGTCGACTGGGTCGACGACCCCGACTCCACCGTGCACATCGTGCGGACGGCGACCGACGACCTGAAGGGCGTCCTGCGGGTCGGGCGGGCGCTCGCGACCGGTTCGCTGCCGCTCGACCGCCTTGCCAGGCCGTTCGGCGACGACCCCAGGGACCGGGACCTCAGCGGTGTGCCGGGCGGACTCGCCCGCCAGCTGGTCGGCTTCTGCGTGGTCGGCGTGCTGTCCACGCTCTTCTATCTGGCGCTGTACTCGGCCTTCCGGCTCGGCCTCGGCCCGCAGCTCGCCAACGCCGCCGCCCTCCTCGTCTCGGCCGTCGCCAACACGGCGGCCAACCGGCGCCTCACCTTCGGCGTACGGGGCCGGGACCGGGCGGTACGCCACCAGGCGCAGGGGCTCGTGGTCTTCGCCATCGGCCTCGCCCTGACCAGCGGGTCGCTCGCGGCGCTCGGCGCGGCGACCGGCGATCCGGCGCACTCCACCGAGCTCGCCGTCCTGATCGTCGCCAACCTCGCCGCGACCGTCCTGCGCTTCCTCCTCTTCCGCCTCTGGGTCTTCCCGGAGCGGACCACCTCAAGGAACGAACGATGACCACCCTGTCCCCCGCCGTCCACGCGGCCCCGCGCGCCGGCCGGCTCGCCCGGTTCTGGCGCGGGCGGGCCGAGGACGCCCGCTGGGTCCGGCCCGCCTTCCTCGGACTGCTCGTCGTGACCGCCGCGCTCTACCTCTGGAACCTGAGCGCCTCCGGATACGCCAACTCCTTCTACTCGGCCGCCGTCCAGGCGGGCGGCGAGAGCTGGAAGGCCTTCTTCTTCGGCTCCCTCGACGCGTCCAACGCCATCACGGTCGACAAGCCTCCGGCCGCGCTCTGGCCGATGGCGCTCTCCGTCCGGCTCTTCGGCCTCGGCTCCTGGCAGATCCTGGTGCCCGAGGTCCTGATGGGCGTCGGCACGGTCGCCGTGCTCTACGCGGCCGTACGGCGCAGGTTCGGCGCGGGCGCGGGCCTGATCGCGGGCGCGGTCCTCGCGCTGACCCCGGTCGCCGCGCTGATGTTCCGCTTCAACAACCCGGACGCGCTGCTCGCGCTCCTCATGACGGTCGCCGTGTACTGCGTGCTGCGCACCCTGGAGCTCGACGAGGGCGCGGCGAAGTGGCTGGTGTGGGCGGGCGTCGCGCTCGGCTTCGCGTTCCTCGCGAAGACCCTCCAGGCCTTCCTGATCCTGCCGGCGCTCGCGCTCGTGTACGTGGTGTGCGCGCCCGGCGGCCTCGGGCGGCGCTTCGGCCGGCTGGCCCTGGGCGGGCTCGCGATGCTCGTCTCGGCGGGCTGGTGGGTGGCCCTGGTCGAGCTGTGGCCGGCGTCCTCGCGTCCGTACGTCGGAGGCTCCCAGAACAACAGCTTCCTTGAACTGACCTTCGGCTACAACGGCCTGGGCCGCCTCAACGGCGACGAGGTCGGCAGCGTAGGCGGCGGGGCCCGGGGCGGCTTCGGCGGCACGGCCGAGAACCTGCCGGCCGGCGTGGAGCTGCCCGGCCGCCCCGGCGGCGGTGGCGGCGGTGGCGGTGGCTGGGGCGAGACCGGCATCGGGCGGATGTTCAACGACGCGGTGGGCGGTCAGATCTCCTGGCTGCTGCCGGCCGCGCTGATCCTGCTCGTCGCGGGTCTCGTCGTCACCTCGCGGGCGCCCCGGACGGACACCGCACGCTCGGCGTTCCTGGTGTGGGGCGGCTCGCTCCTGATCACCCTCACCGTCTTCAGCTTCATGGCCGGCATCTTCCACGAGTACTACACGGTGGCCCTGGCCCCGTACCTCGCGGCGCTGATCGGCATGGGCGCGGCCGTCCTCTGGGAGGAACGCACCCGCCCGCCCGCCTCCGCGACCCTCGCCGTGACCGTCGCGGTGACCTCCTGGTGGGCATGGACCCTGCTCGGCCGTACGCCCGACTGGCTGCCGTGGCTGCGCTGGACGGTCCTGGTCGCGGGCGCGCTCGCGGCCGTCGGCCTGCTCTTCGCGGGCCGCGTCGACCGCCGCCTCGGCCTCGCCCTTGCGGCCCTCGGCCTCGCCGCCGGCCTCGCGGGCCCCTTCGCGTACACCCTCGCCACCCTCGACACCGGCCACCAGGGCTCGATCGTCACCGCCGGCCCCTCCGGCGGCGCCATGGGCGGCCGCGGCCCGGGCGGCGCCGGCGGCCGGATGTTCGCCGTCGGCGGCCAGACCCCACCGAACGGTCAGACCCCGCCGGGCGGTCAGACCCCACCGGGCGGCCAGACCCCGCCGGGCGGCCAGACCCCGAACGGCCAGCTGCCGGGCGGCCAGTTCCCCGGAGGCCAGGGAGGCCAAGGCGGCCAGCTGCCCAACGGCGGCCAGCTGCCCGGCAACGGCGAGCGAGGCGGCATGGGCGGCGGCATGGGCGGTCTCCTCAACGGCGCCACCGTCGGTACGGAGGCCAAGGAGGCCCTCCTCAAGGACGCCGGCTCCTACACCTGGGTCGCCGCCACCGTCGGCGCGCAGAACGCGGCCAGCTATCAGCTCGCCACGGAGAAGCCGGTCATGGCGATCGGCGGCTTCAACGGCAGCGACCCGTCCCCGACGCTCGCGCAGTTCAAGCGGTACGTCGCCGAGGGCAAGATCCACTACTTCATCGGCAGCGGCGAGGGCGGCGGCGCCCGCATGGGCGGCGGCAACTCGGAGATCTCCACCTGGGTCTCGGAGAACTTCCCGAAAACCACGATCGGCAGCGCAGCCTTCTATGACCTGACTGCACATAAGTAATCGCTATACAGCGCAAGAGAGCCCTTGTACGGTGTACGAGACCCGTTCCCGTACACCGTACAAGGAGCTGCCCCGTGACGGCGACGACCGCCCCGGCACCCACCACCGCCCACCCCCAGCGCTGGCTGATCCTCGGCGTCATCTGCCTCGCCCAGCTCACCGTGCTGCTCGACAACACCGTGCTCAGCGTCGCCATCCCGTCGCTGACCTCCGAACTCCACGCGACGACCACCGACATCCAGTGGATGATCAACGCGTACTCGCTCGTCCAGTCGGGCCTGCTGCTCAGCGCGGGCAACGCGGCCGACCGCTACGGCCGCAAGAAGATGCTCGCCATCGGCCTCGCGCTCTTCGGCCTCGGCTCGCTGGCCGCCGGACTCGCCGGCTCCACCGCGCAGCTGATCGCCGCACGCGCGGGCATGGGCGTCGGCGGCGCGCTCCTGATGACGACCACGCTCGCCGTGGTGATGCAGATCTTCGACGACTCCGAGCGGGTCAAGGCCATCGCGCTCTGGTCCACGGTCGCCTCGCTCGGCTTCGCCGGCGGGCCGCTGATCGGCGGGGTGATCCTGAACCACTTCTGGTGGGGAATGATCTTCCTGATCAACATCCCGGTCGCGGTCGTGGCCCTGGTCGCGGTCCTCAAGCTGGTCCCCGAGTCCAAGAACCCGCAGGGGGAGCGCCCGGACCTGCTCGGCGCGCTGCTGTCGACGATCGGCATGACGGCCGTGGTGTACGCGATCATCAGCGGCCCAGAGCACGGCTGGCTCTCCGCCGAAGTCCTGGTGCCGGCCGCCATCGGCGTCGCCGGTCTCGCCGCCTTCGCCCGCTGGGAGCTGCACACCCCGTATCCGATGCTCGACATGCACTTCTTCCGGAACCAGAAGTTCGTCGGGGCGATCGGCGGCTCGATCCTGGTCGTCTTCGGCATGGGCGGCTCGCTCTTCCTGCTCACCCAGCACCTGCAGTTCGTGCTCGGGTACGAACCCCTGGAGGCGGGGCTGCGGATGGCGCCGCTGGCGCTGACGATCGTCGGCCTCAACCTGACGGGCGTCGGCCCGCGGATCGTGACGAAGCTCGGCACCCCGCCCACCGTCGTCCTCGGCATGACCCTGGTGGCCGCGGGCCTCACGTCGATCTCGCTGCTCGGCGGCGGCACGGACGGCAGTTACGCGGGGATGCTCCTCGGCCTGGTCCTGATGGGCGGCGGCATCGCCGTGTCGTCCCCGGCGATGGCCAACGCGATCATGAGTTCGATCCCGCCGGAGAAGGCCGGTGTGGGCGCCGGGATCAACGGCACCCTCGCCGAGTTCGGCAACGGCCTGGGCGTCGCCGTCCTCGGAGCCGTACTCAACGCACGGTTCGCCGCGCTGGTCGCCGTCACCGCGACCTCGCTCCCGGCCGCGCTCGCCGCGGCGGGCGGCGAGGCCGAACGCCAGGCGATCTCCGACGCGTTCGCCTCCGGCCTCCAGACCAGCCAGCTGGTGGGCGCGGCCGCCGTCTTCGCCGGCGGCCTGGTCGCCGCGGCGCTCCTCCAGCGGGCCGAGCGCGCGGAGAAGGCCGCGGGCGCCGAAGGGCCGGGCGCTGCCTAGCATGGTGACGGACCGCTGACAGACGGAGGAACGCGATGGTCAAGGCAGCCGATCGGGCCAAGAACCCGGCGCGTTCCAGCGTGTGGCTGGAGGAGAGGGCCGCCCGCAGCGGCGGCGGCCCCGCCGGCCTCGACCGCGACCGGATCGTCGCCGCCGCCATCCGGATGCTCGACGAAGAGGGCCTGGCCAAGCTGTCCATGCGCAAGCTGGCGACCGAGCTGGGCGTCACGGCCATGTCGCTCTACTGGTACGTGGACACCAAGGACGACATCCTCGAGTACGCCATGGACAGCGTCTACGGCGAGATCGACCTCGCCGCGGTCGACGCGGCGGGGGACTGGCGGGACCGGATGCGCCTGCTCGCCCTGGACTACCGGCGGATGCTGGTCCGCCACGCGTGGATGTCGCCGAGCGCGGGCCAGTACCTCAACATCGGGCCGAACTCGATCGCCGTCGGCCAGAAGATCCACGAAACGGTCGCGGAGACCGGCCTCGCCCTCGACCGCAGGCCGAGCGCGATGTCGGCGGTCTTCCAGTTCGTGTACGGCTACGGGACGATCGAGTCCCAGTTCGGCCGGCGCGCGGCGGAGGCGGGCATGTCGCAGGACGAGTTCTACGCGGACTCGGTGAGCGCCTTCCGGGACGACCCGGTGTACACGGAGAGGGTCGAGGGCCTGAAGGAGATCCTCGACGAGCGGACCTCGCACGACAGCCTCAGCGTCGTGTGGGACCGCGACTTCGACTACGCCCTGGACGTGCTGATCGCCGGCATCGAGGTCATGGTCACCCGGCAGACGGAGAAATGACGGAGCGGCGGGCCGTCCCCTGCCCGCCGCTCCGTACTCGACCCGGTCGCGCCTCCGCTCGAAGCGCGTCCGGGAGCTCTTCTACTTGTCCTCGGCCCTTACTTGTCCTCGGCCGTCACCGTGCTGCTCTTCAGCGCGACTTCCTTGATGAACAGCGTCACCACGAAGGCGAGCAGCGCGAACGGCGCCGAGTAGAGGAAGACGTCGCCGACGCCGTGGCCGTACGCGCTCTCCATGACCGTGCGGATCGGGGCGGGGAGCGCGTCCATGTCCGGGATGCCGCCGCCCGTACCGCCCTGGCCCATGGCGCCCGCGGCCTTCGGGCCGAGTTCGGCCAGGCCTTCCCTGACGTAGTCGGTGACCCGGTGGGCCATGACCGCGCCCAGCGCCGAGACGCCGATCGCGCCGCCGAGGGAGCGGAAGAAGGTGACGACGGAGGAGGCGGCGCCGAGGTCGGCGGGGGCCACCTGGTTCTGGGTGCAGAGCACCAGGTTCTGCATCATCATGCCGAGGCCGAGACCCAGGACCGCCATGAAGAGTGCGATGTGCCAGTACTCGGTGTCGTACCGGAGGGTGCCGAGCAGGCCGAGCCCGCCGGCCGCCAGCGCGCCGCCGCTGACCAGCCAGGCCTTCCAGCGGCCGGTCTTGGTGATGATGAGGCCGGAGACGGTGGAGGAGACGAACAGGCCCGCGATCATCGGGATGGTGAGGACGCCGGACATCGTCGGCGACTCGTTCCGGGCCAGCTGGAAGTACTGGCTGAAGAAGACCGTGCCGGCGAACATCGCGACACCCACGAAGAGCGAGGCGAGCGAGGCGAGGGTGATCGTGCGGTTGCGGAACAGGCGGAGCGGGATGATCGGCTCGCTCGCCTTGGACTCGACGAGGAGGAAGATCCCGCCGAGGGCGAGCGCGCCGAGGACCATGACGGCCGTCTGCCACGACATCCAGTCGTACTTGTCACCGGCGAAGGTGACCCAGATCAGGAGCAGCGAGACGGCGGCGCTGATGAAGAAGGCGCCGGCCCAGTCGACCTTGACCTGACGCTTCACGGTGGGGAGGTGGAGGGTCTTCTGCAGGACGATCAGCGCGATGATCGCGAAGGGCACGCCGACGTAGAAGCACCAGCGCCAGCCGAGCCAGTCGGTGTCGGTGATGACGCCGCCGAGCAGCGGGCCGCCGACGGTGGCGACGGCGAAGGTCGCGCCGAGGTAGCCGCTGTACCGGCCGCGCTCACGCGGGGCGATCATCGCGGCCAGGATGATCTGGGAGAGGGCGGTCAGACCGCCGACGCCGATGCCCTGGACGACCCGGCAGGCGATGAGCATGCCGGTGCTCTGGGAGAGGCCGGCGACGACGGAGCCGGTGACGTAGACGACCAGGGCTATCTGGACGAGCAGCTTCTTGGAGAAGAGGTCGGCCAGCTTGCCCCAGAGCGGCGTGGTCGCCGTCATGGAGAGGAGCGCGGCCGTGACCACCCAGGTGTACGCGGACTGGCCGCCCTCCAGGTCGGTGATGATCTGGGGGAGGGCGTTGGAGACGATCGTCGAGGACAGGATGGCGACGAACATGCCGAGCATCAGCCCGGACAGCGCCTCCATGATCTGCCGGTGGGTCATCGGGGCGGTCTCGCCGCCACCGCTGCCGGTGAGGCCGTCCCGCACACCGGTGTCAGGCGTGGTCGTAGCCATGAACTTCCTTTTTCTCAAGCGTGGTGGGCCCGGCAGTCCCCGAAGGAGTCGCGGAGTCGGGCGAGCAGGTGGGTGAGGAGTTCGACGTCGTCGTCGGACCACTCCGCGAGGTGACGGGAGAAGGCGTCGGTGACCCGGCGGTCGAGTTCGCCGAGCATCGCGTGGCCCGGCTCCGTGAGCCGCAGGATGCGGGACCGTTTGTCGTCCGGGTCGGGCAGTCGCTCGATCCAGCCGTGTTCCACGGTGTGTGCCACATGGCGGCTGCAGACGGACATGTCGACGGCCATCAGTTCGGCGAGCCGGCTCGTCCGCATGTCCCCGTGGTGCTTGACCAGGGCCAGTACGGCGGCCGAGCCTCCCTGGCATTCGACGGGGAGGGCGCGGGCGAGGCCGCGCTTCACGGCACCGATCGCGCTCACCGAGCGGGCGAGTTCCTCGTACCTGTTCCGTGTCGGCATCGCGCACCCCCGTCCATGTTGTTGCTTAGGGCAACCATAGAGATGGATGGTTGCTTCAGGCAAACTAAATCGGTCAAACGGCGCTAAAGAATCGGCAAAGGCGGAGGGCGAGCCGGAGGGTTGGGGCCACCGGCCCCCTTTCGCTAGGGTCCTGGCCCATGGCACACAACCCCCAAGCACCGTACGGCCAGGGCCAGCCCCAGCAGGGCTCCGAGGGCTACGACCCCGCCGGCAGCACGCAGATGTTCCGCGCCTTCGTCGACGAGGGCACCCCGCAGCAGCGCCAGCCGCAGGCCGTCGCCGCCTCGGGCGGCCCGAAGGTCGGCCTCATCGTGGGCATCGTCGCGGCCGTCGTCATCCTGGCCGCCGTCGCCTGGCTGGCCCTGGGCTGACCCTCGCACCCACCGCACACCACCAGGTGGGCCGGACCCCGCGGAAGCGGACCGGCCCACCTTTTCTTCTGCGCGGGTTACGCCTCCGAGGGTCGTTACGCCTCCGAGGCTGCGGGTCCGTCCAGCGCCGGTGCCAGCAGCGCGAAGGCCTGCGCGGTCAAGGCGTCGGGGTCGGCGGTGGGCTCGGGGCTCTCCCCGGCGCTCCAGCGGCGCAGTACGGCGTCGAAGGCGGTGAGGGCCATCCCCGCGGCGAGCCGGGGATAGAGGTCGGCCTCGGGGTCGCGGCCGAGGCGGGCGCCGAGCTCCTCCGCCAGTTCCTCGCGCCACTGCGCCTGGTGCTCCAGGAAGCGGGCGAGCAGCGAGGGGGTCCGGAGGATCAGCCGGACGACCGGCAGGACCCGCTCGGCGTGGTCGCCGCAGGCGGCCAGGGGCACGGAGACGGCGTGAAGCAGCGCCTCGGACGGGAGCTCCCCGGCGGGACGGGCGGCGAGCCCCGCGCGCATGTCGGCGCCCATGCCGGCCAGGAACTGGACGACGACGTCCTCCTTGGACGCGAAGTAGCGGAAGAAGGTCCGCTTGGAGACCCCGGCCGTGGTCGCGATCTCGTCGACGGTCGCCGCGTCGAAGCCCTTGAGGGCGAACAGCTGGAGCGCGGCCTCGGTGAGCTCGGTCGCGACGAGCTGTCGCTTGCGCTGGGCGAGGCTGAGATCGGGGCGGGTGGTCACGGCCCGATGGTAACGCGGTGCCCTTCATGACACCCATGGTCGTGCTTGACACTCGGTGACACAAGCGGCAGCGTGTGACGCATGACCAAGAAGCAGCGCTGGACCGCCGACCTGATCCCGGACCAGACCGGGCGGGTCTTCGTCGTCACCGGAGCCAACAGCGGCCTCGGCCTCGCCACCACCCACGCCCTCGCCCGCCGGGGCGCCCGCGTCGTCCTCGCCGTACGGGACGAGCGGAAGGGCCACGAGGCCGTGGCCGCCCTCACGGCGGGTGGTGCGGGGGAGGCCCGCGTCGATCCCGGCCTGCTCGACGTGCGGCGGCTCGACCTCGCCGACCTCGACTCGGTACGGGCCTTCGCCGACCGGACGCGCGACGAGCACGCCCGCCTCGACGTGCTCGTCAACAACGCGGGCGTGATGGCCCCGCCCCGCACGCTCAGCCCCCAGGGCCACGAGCTCCAGTTCGCCGTCAACCACCTCGGCCACTTCGCGCTCACCGGCCTGCTGCTCGACCTGCTCGCCGCCGGGACCGACCCCCGCGTGGTCACGGTCAGCTCGATCAACCACCGCCAGGCCAGTCCCCGCTTCGACGAGCGGGACGACCTGACCGGCGAGCGCGGCTACGGCCCCATGGCCTTCTACAACCGCTCCAAGTTCGCCAACGCCGTCTTCGGCCGGGAGCTCCACCGCCGCCTGACCGCCACCGCGAGCCCGGTCCGCTCCGTCCTCGCCCACCCCGGCTACACGGCCACGAACCTCCAGACCAAGGACACCGGCGGTCTCGCCCGCCTGGTCTTCGGTCGCATCGGCAACCCCCTGCTGGCCCAGCGCCCGGAGCGCGGCGCTCTTCCCCAGCTCTACGCGGCCACCGCCCCCGCCGCGGAGGCCGGCGACTTCATCGGCCCCGACGGCCCCGCCGAACTGCGCGGCACCCCCACCCGCGTCCCGCTCTCCGCCGTGGCCGCCGACCCGGCCACCGGCCGCCGGCTCTGGGAGCTCTCGGAGAAGCTGACGGACGTCCGCTTCCCCTGACCCGCCTACCCCCTGATCCGCCAGGCCTCAGCGCCACACGGCGGTGACGTCCCGGGTGTCGATGTGCATGCCGAGCGGGACGCGCCAGGAGTCCACGCACACCGTGTACGTCTCGGTCCTCGCCGTCCCGGCCGCGATCGGCGCGGGCAGCGGCCGGCTCGACGTGAGGGTCGCCCAGTCGACGCCGAGCGCCCCGATGACATGGGTGGCGAAGGTGACCGTCCCCGAAGTGGCCGCGGAACCACCGGTGTTCCGGAACGTCACGGTGACCCGCTCGCACCAGCGCCGGTCCCCGTCCGCGAGGCTGGGCGCCGAGACGCTGAGCAGCGCGGGGCCGGGCGCGGGTCCCGGCGTGGACGCGCCGCCGCCGGGCGTGGCGGGTCCGGGCGTCTCCGAGGGCGTACGGGTCGGGGCGCCGGGCCCGGGTGCGGTCGTCGGAGCCGTACCCGTACCCGTACCCGTATCCGTATCCGTATCCGTACGAGAAGGCCCGGGGGACCCGGACGACCCGGGAGTCCCCGGAGCCCCTGGAGCACTCTGAGAGGCCCCGCTCCCGCCCACTGAGGGCGACCCGGGTGCCCCGGGTACCCGGGGCACCCCAGGCGCCCCCGGGGCCGCGGGCGACGGCGACGACGTGCTGGAGGTGAGTCCGGGCGGCCTGGGGCCGTCGAGGGGGACGAGGGTGACCGCGCCGGAGGGGGCGACGGCGCCCTTCGGGGAGGGGCCGGCGCCGACGGCGGCGTACCCCTCGCCGTCCGTGCCGGCGCAGGCGGTCAGCGCTCCGCCGAGGCAGAGCGCCACCGCGAGGAGTGCGGGTCCCGACGTGCCAGACGTGCCAGACGTGCCAGTCCTCATGGCACCCAGTGTTCCTGACGGATCGTCATATACGCCAGGGGTCTGGGAAGTCGGATGGCGGTCAGTCGGCGATGAGGCCTTCGCGGAGCTGGGCGAGGGTGCGGGTGAGCAGCCGGGAGACGTGCATCTGGGAGATGCCGACTTCCTCGCCGATCTGCGACTGGGTCATGTTGGCGAAGAAGCGCAGCATGATGATCTGCCGCTCGCGGGGCGGGAGTTTGGCGAGGAGCGGCTTGAGCGACTCGCGGTACTCGACGCCTTCGAGGGCGGTGTCCTCGTAGCCGAGGCGGTCGGCGAGGGAGCCTTCGCCGCCGTCGTCCTCGGGGGAGGGGGAGTCGAGCGAGGAGGCGGTGTACGCGTTGCCCACCGCGAGGCCGTCGACGACGTCCTCCTCCGACACCCCGAGGACGGCGGCGAGTTCGGGGACGGTGGGGGAGCGGTCGAGCTTCTGGGCGAGCTCGTCGCTGGCCTTGGTGAGGGCGAGGCGGAGCTCCTGGAGGCGGCGGGGGACCCGTACCGACCAGGAGGTGTCGCGGAAGAAGCGCTTGATCTCGCCGACGACGGTCGGCATGGCGAACGTCGGGAACTCCACGCCCCGTTCGCAGTCGAAGCGGTCGATCGCCTTGATGAGGCCGATGGTGCCGACCTGGACGATGTCCTCCATCGGCTCGTTGCGGGAGCGGAAGCGGGCGGCCGCGTACCGGACGAGGGGGAGGTTGAGCTCGATGAGGGTGTCGCGGACGTAGGTCCGCTCCGGGCTGTCGGCGGCGGCGCCCTCGGTGTCGAGCGCGCGCAGCCTCAGGAACAGGGAGCGGGAGAGGGTGCGGGTGTCGAGGGCTCCCGACGGGACGACCACGGGCGGCGGCGGAGTGATCTCCGTGCTTTCGGCCGCGGTCGGCGCCGTCGTCTGCGTGGGCACGGGAACGGGCGTGAGCGTGAGCACCTTCGAGCTGCCCAGTTCTGTGGACATGCCACCCCCTTGAGGTCGCGGACGGTCGCGGTGGCCGCGACCATCTGAGGAACGCAGCTTCCACCTGAATACCGGCGGCGGGGCTGCGGCAAACTCGGTTCCAGCAGAATGTCACATGTCGGCAACACGCTGTAGTGACTTGTCGACAAGGCGAGGGTGTATATCCGCAGGAAACAAGGGGTGTAAGGCATTTGGGGCAGCGCAGAACTGCTCCGAACCGGTCTACCCGTTTCGGTTACGCCTCGATTCTGTTTGCGGATCTCAGCCGGGCGAAGCTCCGGGCGAGGAGCCTTGACACGTGCATCTGGGAGACGCCGAGTTCCTGGCTGATCTGAGACTGGGTCAAGTTGCTGTAGTAGCGCAGCATCAGGATCCGCTGCTCCCTTTCGGGCAGCTGGACGAGCAGGTGCCGGACGAGGTCCCGGTGCTCGACGCCGGCCAGGGCGGGGTCCTCGTAGCCGAGCCGGTCGAGCAGCCCGGGCAGCCCGTCGCCCTCCTGCGCGGCCTCCAGGGAGGTGGCGTGGTACGAGCGCCCGGCCTCGATGCAGGCGAGCACCTCGTCCTCGCCGATGCGCAGCCGTTCGGCGATCTCGGCGGTCGTGGGGGAGCGGCCGTGAGCGGTCGTCAGGTCCTCGGTGGCGCCGTTCACCTGGACCCACAGCTCGTGGAGCCGGCGGGGCACGTGCACGGTCCGGACGTTGTCGCGGAAGTACCGCTTGATCTCGCCGACGACGGTCGGCATGGCGAACGTCGGGAACTGCACGCCCCGGTCGGGGTCGAAGCGGTCGATGGCGTTGATGAGGCCGATGGTGCCGACCTGGACGACGTCCTCCATCGGCTCGTTGCGGGAGCGGAAGCGGGCCGCCGCGTACCGCACGAGCGGGAGGTTGGCCTCGATCAGGGCGCCGCGCACCCGGTGGTGCTCGGCGGTGCCCGGTTCCAGGTTCTTGAGCTGCCCGAAGAGCACCTGGGTGAGCGCGCGGGTGTCGGCGCCACGGGTGCTCTGGGGTCGGGGGCGCGGGGTGTCCGCGCCGCCTGCCTCGTGCTGGGGCGGGACCTGAGGCGCTGTACTGGCCGGCACGTTCACGCCACCCCTTTGGCTGGTCTTGCTGGTCGACTGGGTCAACTACGGTCAACTCATCCGTCAAAAGCGGTCATAGCATCACAAGACATGTCCACTGTGTGCAAGCACCGCATAGCCACGTGTTGAGGGCATGATGGTGGAAAAAGGGGAGGCCAGAAACCCGCGAGGCCCCCCACCACGAGGGCGGGGGGCCTCGGCGACGGAGGACCGTCGGAGCGCGACTAGAAGGCGTAGTCCGCGATCACCCAGGTGGCGAACTCGCGCCACTGCGCGACGCCCGCCTGGTGCGCGGGGTGGTCCAGGTAGCGCTGGAGCGCGTCGGTGTCCTCGACGGCCGAGTTGATCGCGAAGTCGTACGCGATCGGGCGGTCGGTGATGTTCCAGTCGCACTCCCAGAAGGTGAGCTCGTCGATCTGCCCGCCGAGCGCGCGGAACGCCTCGACACCGGCGACGACGCGCGGCTCGTCGCGCGAGACACCCTCGTTGAGCTTGAAGAGGACCAGATGGCGGATCACGAAGGGCTCCTAGTTGATGAGTTCGGTCATGAACTCGCCGACACCCTGGGCGGCGCTGGAAATGCCCTCGAACCCTACCTGTACGAGATCGGCGGCCCGAGCCGGGGACGTGACGATCGTGTACAGCACAAAGACCACGACCGCGTACAGCGCGACCTTCTTCGCTTGCACCATTGCCCAGCCCTCCCCTGATCCCCGCCGCACGACCGCGCCACTCTAACCGAGCCTTTATGGACCAAGGGCCCGGCGATCGGGGCCTTTCGCCGCCCCCCGGAAGGGTGACGGGCGAGCAGTATGGATGTCGAGCCCGGAGGATCTGGCAGGAATCCGAAGGGCTCCTGGAACCGGCCCGCACTGCGGGGTCCGCGCCGCGAGCTTCCCCCCTGACTGCGGCGCAGGACTTGCAGGTCCGGTTCTCATCGGGGGGAACGGCTTGTCCCCCCGATGCCGTTCCCCCCGTCCTCACCGTCCATACGGAGAAGGCCCCGGCCGCGCCCCGAGCGCGGACCGGGGCCTTTCCCGTACGGGCTCCACGCCCGAGCCGGACGGGGATACGCCGAAGGGCCCGGTGCTGATGCACCAGGCCCTTCGATCGAAGCGGTAGCGGAGGGATTTGAACCCTCGGTGAGTTTCCCCACACTCGCTTTCGAGGCGAGCTCCTTCGGCCGCTCGGACACGCTACCGAGAGAGAGCTTAGCCGAAACTCGCCCCGGCATGAAATCCGTATCGAGGCCCAGGTCGGAGCGGGGGTCAGCGGCCCCGGAAGAAGGCCGTCAACTGCTGGGCGCAGACGTCGCCGAGGACGCCCTCGATCACCTCGGGACGGTGGTTGAGCCGGCGGTCCCGCACGAGGTCCCAGAGCGATCCCGCCGCGCCCGCCTTCTCGTCGGCCGCGCCGAACACCACCCGCTCGACCCGCGACTGGACGAGCGCGCCCGCGCACATCACGCACGGCTCCAGGGTCACGACGAGCGTGCACCCCGTCAGCCGCCACTCGCCGGTCGCGGCGGCCGCCCGGCGCAGCGCGAGCACCTCGGCGTGCGCGGTGGGGTCACCGGCCGCCTCCCGCTCGTTGTGCGCCCGCGCGAGGACCTCGCCGTCCGGGCCGAGCACGACCGCGCCGACCGGCACGTCACCGGCCGGCTCGGCCGCCGCGGCCTCGGCGAGCGCGAGCCGCATGGCACCCTGCCAGGGATCCCGTACGGGATCGGGAACGGCCCCCGGGGCGCGGTCGGGCCCGGGGGTCTCCCCTGTGTGAGCGGCACCGGGGACGTCCCGTACGGGACCGGTGCCGGGGTTCGGAGCTGGTACTGCCCGGGCCACTAGCGCACGGCCTCCAGCACCTCGGAGGCGCCGAGCGCGTCGGCGATCACCGAGAGGGCGTCGCTGTCGAGGGCGCGGAGTTCGCGCTCCGAGAGCCCGAGGTCCGCGAGGACCAGCGAGTCCCCGACGGGAGCGGACGGTACGGCTCCGGCCGCGTCGCCCCCCTCGTCGTCCCCGTCGGCCTCGTCGGTGAGCGGCTCCCCGTCCTCCGTGCCGTCCAGGTCCAGGGACTCCAGCTCGTCGAGCTCGGCGTCGAGGTCGTCGCCGAGGAGTTCCCGGGTGAGGATCTCCCCGTACGAGGAACGGGCGGCGGCGGCGCCGTCCGAGACGTAGATCCGAGGGTCTTCCTCACCCTCGATCCGTACGATCCCGAACCACGCGTCCTCCTGCTCGATGTAGACGATCACCGTGTCGTCGTCCGAGGCCTCGCGGGCCAGATCGGCCAGATCCGACAGGGTCTCCACGTCGTCGAGCTCCGTGTCGCTCGCTTCCCACCCGTCTTCGGTGCGCGCGAGCAGTGCGGCGAAGTACACCTGACTCTCTCCCACTGATCAGAGGTGTGACGTTCCGGCGGCGCGCTCCTGGTGCCCCGCCCAATCGGCATCGTGACAGAAACAGGGCGCGCAGGAGAGGTCTTCGGTCCTTGCGTCGTGCATCAGTCTGAACGACACCGCCATCGGGTGGGCGTGCGACCCCGGCGCACAAAGGGGGCGCACGGCGGGCGGTCCCCGTGTCGCTCACCAGCGGAAGGTCCGCATGCGCATGGCCTGGCGCATCCGGGCGGCCCGGGCGCGCCGCGGCTGCACGCGCTCGCGCAGCGCCTTGGCCTCGTTCAGCTCGCGGAGGAACTGGGCGCGGCGCCTGCGGCGCTCCGCGTCGGTCTCCGGTGCCGGCGTGCGGGCCGCCCCCTCGGCGGCTTCCTCGGCCGGTTCTTCCAGGTCGGGCATCGGCCACACCACCCCATCGCTGGGTCCCTGTGCCCCCCACCTTCCCCCAGTGGCGTGGGTCGACGCCAGTGCGCGGCGGGCTACTGTTGAGCCATGCGTCTCCACGTCGTCGACCACCCCCTGGTCGCCCACAAGCTCACCACCCTGCGCGACAAGCGCACGGACTCCGCGACCTTCCGCCGTCTCGCCGACGAGCTGGTCACCCTGCTCGCCTACGAGGCCACCAGGGACGTCCGGACCGAGCAGGTCGACATCGAGACCCCGGTCACCGCCACGACCGGCGTGAAGCTGTCGTACCCGCGTCCGCTGGTCGTCCCGATCCTGCGCGCCGGGCTCGGCATGCTCGACGGCATGGTCCGGCTCCTCCCGACCGCCGAGGTCGGCTTCCTGGGCATGATCCGCAACGAGGAGACGCTGGAGGCGTCGACCTACGCCACGCGGATGCCGGAGGACCTCTCGGGCCGCCAGGTGTACGTCCTCGACCCGATGCTCGCCACCGGCGGCACGCTCGTCGCGGCGATCCAGGAGCTCATCAAGCGCGGCGCCGACGACGTCACCGCGGTCGTCCTCCTCGCCGCCCCGGAGGGCGTCGAGGTCATGGAGCGCGAGCTCGCCGGCACGCCGGTCACCGTCGTGACGGCCTCGGTCGACGAGCGCCTCAACGAGAACGGCTACATCGTCCCGGGCCTGGGCGACGCGGGCGACCGCATGTACGGCTCCGCCGAATAAGGCTCAGCCGGCTCCGCGGAATAAGGCTCAGCCGGCTCCGCCGAATAAGGCTCAGCCGGCTCCGCGGAGTAGTACCGGTTTCTCAGCACTTCCCTGCGGCTGCGGGCGCGGGCTTGGTCAGGGCGACCAGGGCCGCGTCCGCCGTCGTTTTCGGGGAGAGCGTCTTGAAGGCGGTGCCGATGATGAGGTCCACATCGGCGGTGCCGCGGGTGTCCGTCTTGGTCGTGGCGCCCTTGAGCTGGGTGCCGAGGACCGGGAAGGCGCCCTTGGTGGCCGCGGGGGCGCCGAGGAGCAGGCCGGCGCCGGGGACCTTCTTGTCGTAGGCGGTGGGCGCGTTCCCCACCTTGCCGATCTTGAAGCCGCGCTTCTTGAGCTCGTCGGCGGTCGTCTTGGCGAGGCCGCTGCGCGGGGTCGCGTTGTAGACGTTGACCGTGATCTGCCCGGGCTTGGGGAGGGCGGCGGCGGGCGGGGTGGTCGCCTTGACGACGGGCTTGCAGTCGGCCTGCTTGCCGGCGGTCGTCTTCTTGCCCTCGTCGCCGGAGAAGACGTCGACGAGCTGGAGCGTGCCCCAGCCGGCCGCGCCGAGCACGACCACTGCGGCGGCGGACGCGAGGACGATCCTGCGCCGGCGGTGAGGGCGGCGCATGCGCGGGTAGACGTCCCCCGTGATGCGGTACTTTCCGCCCATTCCTGGGGGAGTGAGCATGCTCATGAACGCAGCGTAGTGCCGCCCGTCGGCGATGCCTACTTGATGATCATGTGATCGCGTCCGGATGGGGGCGAACTGACCCCGAAAGGGTCAGCGCCGAGGGGCCTGACGGCTCCGTCTCAGTCCATCTCGAGGACGCGGGCGTGCAGCACCTGACGCTGCTGGAGCGCCGCGCGGACGGCGCGGTGCAGCCCGTCTTCCAGATAGAGGTCGCCGCGCCACTTCACGACGTGCGCGAAGAGGTCGCCGTAGAACGTGGAGTCCTCGGCGAGCAGCGTCTCCAGGTCCAGCTGGCCCTTGGTGGTGACCAGCTGGTCGAGGCGGACCGGGCGCGGGGCGACGTCCGCCCACTGCCGGGTGCTTTCCCGGCCGTGGTCGGGATACGGCTTTCCGTTACCGATGCGCTTGAAGATCACACGGAAAGCCTACCGGGCGAGCGGCTTCCGGCGCAGCCACGCGCCACCAGTGGGATGCTGGTGCAAACCGTGACAAAACCGAAATTGGGGTGCCGTCATGAGCGTGAGCGAGCAGCCGCCGTCGACCGAGACGGCCGAGCCCGCCCCGACGACACAGGCCCCGGCCGCCGTGGCCGGGCCCGCCGCCGAGATCGCCGCCGGGTACGCCTTCGAGGGGGCGGCACTCGATCTGGGGGCGCTGCTCTGGGACGGCGCGTGTCACCCGGATGCGCCGATCCGCATCCCCCTTCCGGTGCTCAACCGGCACGGTCTGGTCGCCGGGGCCACCGGCACCGGCAAGACGAAGACGCTCCAGCTGATCGCCGAGCAGCTGTCCGCGCACGGGGTGCCGGTGTTCCTCGCCGACATCAAGGGCGACGTCTCCGGCATCTCCGCCCCCGGCGAACCGGGCGAGAAGGTCGAGCGGCGGGCGGCCGAGGTCGGCCAGGAGTGGCGGGCCACCGGCTTCCCCTGCGAGTTCTACGGCCTCGGCGGCCTCGGCCCCGGCATCCCGGTGCGGGCCACGGTCACCAGCTTCGGCCCGGTCCTGCTCTCGAAGGTGCTCCAGCTCAACCAGACGCAGGAGCAGTCGCTCGGCCTGATCTTCCACTACGCCGACTCCAAGGGTCTGGAGCTGGTCGACCTCAAGGACCTGCGGGCGGTGGTCGCCTTCCTGGTCTCGGACACGGGGAAGGCCGAGCTGAAGGGGATCGGCGGGCTCTCCACGGTGACGGCCGGGGTGATCCTGCGCGCGATCACGGCCTTCGAGCAGCAGGGGGCGGGGGGTTTCTTCGGGGAGCCGGAGTTCGACACGAGCGAGTTCCTGCGGGCGGCGCCGGACGGGCGCGGGGTCGTGTCGGTCCTGGAGCTGCCGGCCGTACAGGACAAGCCGCAGCTGTTCTCGACGTTCCTGATGTGGATGCTCGCGGACCTCTTCAACGACCTGCCGGAGGTCGGCGACCTGGAGAAGCCGAAGCTGGTGTTCTTCTTCGACGAGGCGCATCTGCTGTTCAAGGGGGCCTCGAAGGCGTTCCTCGAGTCGATCACGCAGACCGTGCGGCTGATCCGCTCGAAGGGCGTCGGCGTCTTCTTCGTGACGCAGACCCCGAAGGACGTACCCGCCGACGTGCTCGCGCAGCTCGGCAACCGGGTGCAGCACGCGCTGCGGGCCTTCACCCCGGACGACGCCAAGGCGCTGAAGGCGACCGTGCGGACCTTCCCGAACTCGCCGTACGACCTGGAGGAGGTGCTCACCGGCCTCGGTACGGGCGAGGCGGTGGTCACCGTACTGAGCGAGAAGGGGGCGCCGACGCCGGTGGCGGCGACGCGGCTGCGGGCGCCGGAGTCGCTGATGGGTCCGGTCGACGCGGCGGTCCTCGACGCGGCGGTGAAGGCCTCGCTGCTCTACGGGCGGTACGCGGAGGCGGTGGACCGCGAGTCGGCGTACGAGCGGCTGACGGCCGAGCAGCAGGCGGCGGAGGCGGCGGCGCTCGACGCGGCGGCCGCGAAGGAGGCGGAGAAGGCCGCGAAGGAGGCCGCCAGGGACGGGGCGAGGGCTCCCCGTGAGAAGGAGGAGCCCTCGCTGGCCGAACAGGTGGTGGGCAGTGGGATCTTCAAGTCCCTCGCCCGGTCGATCGGCACCCAGCTGGGCCGGGAGATCAGCCGGTCGATCTTCGGGACGGCCCGCCGCAAGCGGTGACCGCGGCGGTTACCCGGTGACCTACTCGGTGACCTCGTGGTGGTCGTCGTGCAGGCCGCCGCCGCTGCCCGCGCCGCCGGTGGTCGGGACGGACTCGACCGGCTTGCGCAGCGAGGAGATGTCGTGGGCGTAGGTGCCCACGGCGTTGGCGATGACCTTGATGTTGGCGTCGAAGGCGGTCATGTTGATGTTGCTCAGGTTGTCGCCCTTGGCGTGGTAGTTCACGTCGTAGGCGACACCGGCCTCGCCGCCGAACTTGGCGGCCTGGGCGGCGGTCTTGAGGCCCTCGGCGCCGGTGAAGGTGCCGCCGGAGGGGATGCCGACCTCGATGAACGGGCCGTAGTCGGAGCGGCCGGTGAAGTCGGTGCCCTCGTGCGGGAGCCCGCGCTTGTCCATGAAGTCGGTGATGTCCCGCTCCAGCTGGGCGGAGCCCTCGGGGCCCGCGCCCGCGCCGACGCCGTCGGAGTCGTCGCCGTCGTAGACGAACAGGCCGTAGTTGGGCGAGGCGATCATGTCGAAGTTGAGGTAGAGCTTGATCTCGCTCTTGTCGAGCGCGGTGAGGTTGTTGACGTAGTGCTCGGAGCCGAGGAGGCCGTTCTCCTCCGCGGACCACCAGGCGAAGCGGACCTTGTTGCGGACCTTGTCCTTCGACTTGGCGAGTTCCAGGGCGGTCTGGAGGAGACCGGCGGAGCCGGAGCCGTTGTCGTTGATGCCGGGGCCGGCGGTGACGGAGTCCAGGTGGGAGCCGAGCATCACGGTGTTGGCGGCGTTGCCGCCGCGGGTCTCCGCGAGGACGTTGTTGGTGGAACGCTTCTCCTGGAGCTGGCGGATCTCCACCGAGAGCGAGACCGGGCCGTTGGCCAGGTCGGCGGCGAGCGCGTTGCCCTGGGCCTGCGGGATCCCGCCGGTGGGGATCTTGCCGGCGGCCGCGTCGCCGAGGGTGCCGGAGAGGGCTCCGTCGGTGTTGTTGTAGATGACGGCGGCGACGGCTCCGGCCGCGGCGGCGTTCTGCTGCTTGATCGCGAAGGTGCAGCCGCCGCGCTTGATCAGCGCGATCTTTCCGGTGAAGGTGCTGCCCGCGAAGTCCTCCGGCTCGCAGCCGGTGGTCGCGTCGACGGGCACGGCGGCGAGCTGCGCGGTGAGGCCGCCGACCGGGGTGGACTTGGTGTACGTCATCGCCTTGATGTCGAGCGTCCGGGGCGCGGGCGAGACGACGGAGGCCTTCTCGGCGAGCGTCTCCGTGTACTCGAACTCGAACTTCTGGTACCGGACGTCGTATCCGGCCTTCTTCAGCTGCGTGTAGACGTACGCGGCCGAGGCGTCGTGGCCGAGCGAGCCGGCGGCGCGGTGACCGCCGGCCGAGTCGGCTATCGCCTGGAACTTCTGCAGGTGCTTGTAGGCGTCCTGCCCGGTGGTTTCGCGGACCAGCTTCTTCGCCAGCTTGGCGGCATCGCGGGCGGGTGCGGCCGTCGGGTCCTGTCCCGCGGTGGCCGGGGAGGCGAGGACCAGCGGAGTGGCGAGTGCGGCGGCGGCCAGGATGGCCGCGGCACGGCGCTGGGATGCGTTCACAGAAGTCCTTCCCGTTACGGACGAGGTTGAGGGGAAGTTAGCGATATCGGGGGCATTCTGTGAACAGGTCCTGCGTAATTCCTGTCACCTTGAACAGGATTGACATCTGGAATTAGCAATTCCCAGCCGGTTTGGGCTACTTGGCGGCTTTCGCAGCCTTCGCCGCCGCCTTCATCTCCTGCTTGTGCGCCCGCACCTTCGCCAGCGACTCCGGCCCCGTGATGTCCGCCGCCGAGCGGTGACAGCCCTGCTCGCCGTACGCCCCCGCCGCCTCCCGCCAGCCCTTCGGCCGCACCCCGTACTGCTTGCCGAGCAGCGCCAGGAAGATCTGCGCCTTCTGCTTCCCGAACCCGGGCAGCGCCTGGAGCCGGGCGAGCAGCTCCTTCCCGGTCGCCACGCCCTCCCAGACGGCCGCCGCGTCGCCGTCGTACTCCTCCACCAGGAAGCGGCACAGCTGCTGCACCCGGCCCGCCATCGACCCCGGGTAGCGGTGCACGGCCGGCTTCTCCGAGAGCAGCGCCGCGAACTCCTCCGGGTCCCGCTCCGCGATGTCGTGCGCGTCCAGATCGTCCGCGCCGAGCCGGGTGGCGATCGTGTACGGCCCCGAGAACGCCCACTCCATCGGCACCTGCTGGTCGAGCAGCATGCCGACGAGCGCGGCGAGCGGGGACCGGCTGAGCAGCGCGTCGGCGTCCGGCTGCTGGGCGAGGTGGATGTCGGGCGTCTTCGGCTCGGGACTCATGCCCCGATCATCACGCCGGCGCGCGCCGCCCGCCCGGTTTGTTCACCCCTTCGCGAACGCCCCGCCACCCGCGACCGACGGACGCCCCGCCACCCGCGGACGCCCCGCCACCCGACGGACGACCCGCCACCCGCGAACCCGGCTGGCCACCCGCCGACCCCGGCTAGCGCCCCTTCACCCGGACCGCCGGGTCCTCGCACCACTCCAGGACCGAGGCCCAGTCCCCGTATCCGGTGTCGGGGTTGAGGTGGCCGCCGGCCGGGACGTGGTCCATGTCGAGGCCGAGGGGCGTGCCGTAGGGGACGTCCGCGCCCTCGGGGCAGTACGGGTCGCCGTCGCCGTACACGAGACGGGCCGTGAGGCCCTGCTCGGTCAGGTCGAGGCCGTCGGCGAAGGCGGCGATGGCCGGTATCGAGGCCGTGACCCCCGGGGACGGCGGGGCGACCAGGAGCACCCGGTCGGCGGCGGGCCGCCGCTCGCCCGCCCGGAGCCAGAGCAGGACCGCGAGGCTGTGCGCGAGGACGACGAACTCGCCGTCGGCCGGGCGTTCGCCGTGCTCGTCGAGGGCGTCGAGCCAGGCGGCGAGGTCGGGCGCGTCGGCGTCGGGCAGCTGCGGGTAGCGGACCTCGTGGCCGCGCTCCCGGAGCTGCCCGGCGAGCCAGTGCTGCCAGTGGCCGGGCGGACGGTGGTTCTGGTAGCCGTGCAGGATCAGGTACGTGGTCATGGCGTGATCTTGCGGCCGCCGTCCGGCTCCGGTCCACCGGCGTCCACGGAGCGATCAGCCGCCGACGTACTCGCGCAGATGGCGTGCGGTCAGGGTGTCGCCCTTCTCGACCAGCTGGGCCGGGGTGCCCTCGAAGACGATCCGGCCGCCGTCGTGTCCGGCGCCGGGCCCGAGGTCGACGAGCCAGTCGGCGTGGGCCATGACGGCCTGGTGGTGCTCGATGACGACGACGGTGTTGCCGGCGTCGACGAGCCGGTCGAGGAGGGCGAGGAGCTGGTCGACATCGGCGAGGTGGAGGCCGGTGGTGGGCTCGTCGAGGACGTAGACGGCGCCCTTCTCCGCCATGTGGATGGCGAGCTTGAGCCGCTGGCGCTCGCCGCCGGAGAGGGTGTTGAGGGGCTGGCCGAGCCGCAGGTAGCCGAGGCCGACGTCCTTGAGGCGGCCGAGGATGGTGCGGGCCTGGCCCTTCGCCGTGAAGAAGTCGTACGCCTCCTCGATCGACAGCGAGAGCACCTCGTGGATGTTCTTCCCGTCGAGCTCGTAGGTGAGGACCTCGGGCGTGAACCGCTTGCCCTCGCACTTCTCGCAGACCGAGGCCACCCCGGCGGCGATGGCCAGGTCGGTGTAGATGAGCCCGAGGCCGTTGCAGTTCTCGCAGGCGCCCTCCGAGTTGGCGCTGAAGAGCGCCGCCTTGACGCCGTTGGCCTTGGCGAAGGCCGTACGGATCGGGCCGAGGAGACCGGTGTACGTCGCCGGGTTCGAGCGGCGCGAGCCGCGGATCGGGGACTGGTCGGCGACGACGACGCCCTCGCGGCCCGGCAGGTTGCCGTGGATGAGGGAGGACTTGCCGGAGCCGGCCACGCCGGTGACGACGGTCAGGACCCCGGTCGGGATCTCGACGCTGACGTCCCGCAGGTTGTGCTGGGTGGCGCCGGTGATCGCGAGGGCGCCGGTCCGGGGCCGTACCTCCTCGCGGAGCTTGGCCCGGTGCGAGAGGTGGTCGCCGGTGAGGGTGCCCGAGGTGCGCAGACCCGGCACGTTCCCGCTGTAGCAGATCTCGCCGCCCGCGCTGCCGGCCCGCGGCCCGAGGTCCACGACGTGGTCGGCGATCTCGATGACCTCGGGCTTGTGCTCGACGACGAGGACGGTGTTGCCCTTGTCGCGCAGCCGGAGCAGGAGGTCGTTCATGCGCCGGATGTCGTGTGGGTGCAGTCCGGTCGTCGGCTCGTCGAAGACGTACGTGATGTCGGTCAGCGGCGAGCCGAGGTGGCGGACCATCTTCACGCGCTGGGCCTCGCCGCCGGAGAGCGTGCCGGAGGCCCGGTCGAGGCTCAGATAGCCGAGGCCGATCTCCACGAGCGAGTCGAGCAGCTCGCGCAGGCCGGCCAGGAGCGGCGCGACGGAGGGGTCCTCGATGCGGCGGACGAACCCGGCGAGGTCGCTGATCTGCATGGCCGAGCACTCGGCGATGTTCACCCCGTCGATACGGGAGGACAGCGCGGCCCGGGTGAGCCGGGCGCCCTCGCACTCGGGGCAGGTGCGGAAGACGACCGCCCGGTCGACGAAGGCCCGGATGTGGGCCTGGAGCGCGTCGCGGTCCTTGGCGAGGAACAGCCGCTGGACCTTCGGCACCAGACCCTCGTAGGTGAAGGTGTTGCTGCCGACCTTCACCTTGCACACCGGCTTGTGGAGGAAGGCCTCCCACTCCTCCTCGGTGAAGTCCGCGAGTTTCTTGTCGGCGGGGTAGAAGCCGGATTCGGCCATGATCCGCCAGTACCAGGAGTCCACGGCGAAGTTCGGGACGGTGATCGCGCCCTCGGCGAGGCTCTTCGCGCGGTCCACGAGCTCGTCGACGTCGATGTCCGAGACCTCGCCGGCGCCCTCGCAGCGCGGGCACATGCCCTCGGGCAGGTTGAAGCTGAACGCGCCGGAGGTGCCGACGTGCGGGGTGCCGAGCCGGCTGAAGACGATCCGCAGCATCGTGTACGCGTCGGTGGCCGTGCCCACGGTGGAGCGGGAGTTGGCGCCCATCCGCTCCTGGTCGACGACGATCGCCGCGCTGAGGTTGTGCAGCCCGTCCACGTCCGGCCGGGCCAGGGACGGCATGAAGGACTGGAGGAAGGCGCTGTACGTCTCGTTGATCAGGCGCTGCGACTCGGCGGCGATGGTGCCGAAGACGAGCGAGGACTTCCCGGAGCCGGAGACGCCGGTGAAGACGGTGAGGCGGCGCTTGGGCAGGTCGACGTCGACGTTCTTGAGGTTGTTCTCGCGTGCTCCGCGCACCTGGATGACGTGGTGGCCGTCCGCCGCCGCTGCTTCGTTCGTTCCGACGGGGTGGTTCATGTGTGCGCCCTCCGGTGGTCGTCCCCAGCTCGAACGGACAGGGTACTCTATACGGCGTACAAAGTTACGGAATATCGCTCCTGACCTGCGAGAATGACTGCCATGGCGACCACCGACGGGAAGAACAGCAGCGGAGCCGGCGACCCGGCCCGCACCCTGGAGCTGCTCTGGCGCGACACCGCCCCCGCCCCGGCCCCCACGGCCCGGCGCGGCCCCCGCCAGGGCCTCACCGTCGACGCCGTCGTCGACGCCGCCCTCGGCCTCGCCGACGGCGGCGGCCTGAACGCCCTCACCATGCGCGCCGTCGCCCAGCGCCTCGGCGTCACCCCCATGACCCTCTACACCTACGTCCCCGGCAAGGCCGAGCTGCTCGACCTCATGCTGGACACCGTCTTCCTGCGCATGGACCGCCCGCCCTTCGCCCCCGCCGACCCCTGGCGCGCCCGCGTCACCTCCGTCGCCGACGCGAACCGGGCCCTCCACCTGCGCCACCCCTGGCTCGTCGACCTCCGGATCGTCCGCGCCCCGCTGGGCCCCGGCGTGATGGCCAAGTACGAGTACGAGCTCGGCGCCTTCGAAGGCCTCGGCCTCGACGACGTCTCCCGCGACTCCGCCCTCACCTTCGTCCTCGGCGCCGTCCAGTCCGGCGCCCGCGCGGAACTGGACGCCCGGGCCGTCGAGCGCGAGAGCGCCATGTCCGACGGCGAATGGTGGGCCGCCCACGAGCCCCTCCTCAGCCGCGTCTTCGACGAGGAGCGCTACCCCCTCGCCGCCCGCGTCGGCGAGGCCTCCGCCCTCGCCTACGACGGCCTGTACGACGCCGACCACGCCTACGCCTTCGCGCTGGCCCGCGTCCTGGACGGACTGGCGGCCCTGGGGGAGTCCTGAGCGGCCTCCTCCGGATCAGTCCCGCGGAAGCGGCCGCCTCCGGGATCGGTCCCGCGGGGCGAGCGGCGCCCGCGCGGGGATCAGTCCCGCAGGGCGAGCAGCGCCCGCACTCCCGCCTTCAGGCGGTCGGCCGACAGTTCCTGCTCGACCGTCAGGTGGTGCATGACGTCCGGCGAGAACGAGGCCAGCAGCAGGTGCGCGAGGAGCGTGCTGTCGGAACCGGGCTTCGCCTGCCCGATGAGCAGCGCCACATGCGTGTGCATCACCCGGTAGGCGCCGCTGTGGTACCGGGCCCGGGGCGCGGCCGAGTGCGCCGCCAGGAGCAGGCCCCGCTGCTCGGCCACCCGGTCCACGAGCGCGTCGAGGAACGCGTCGAGCCGCTCTCCCGCCGGAGCGCCGGGCCCCAGCGGCGGCGGCCCGCTCATGTACGCCTCCTGGAACCGGCGCTCCCGGTCGTCGAGCAGCGCCCACAGCAGCTGTGAGACGTCCCCGAACCGTCGGTACACCGTCCCGACGCCGATCCCGCTGGCGTGCGCGACCTGGTTCATCGTGACGGCGTCCGGGCCCTGCTCGGCGATGATCCGGGCCGCCGCGTCCAGGATCTTGCGCCGGTTGCGCGCGGCGTCGGCGCGCTCGGGGGCGGGGGAGTCGAGGGTGGGCAGGCTGGGCAGGAGTCCGGGGCGGGTGATTCCGGCCGCAGCGCTACCGGGGGCCCCTGTCCCCGCTCCGGCCCGCGGATTCTCCGTGCTCATCTGCCGACTCCCGATCTTTCTTCCCGCTCGCCCGTGTTCCCCCTAGGTCGTCTCTCGTTGTCGAGCATACCGGTTCCCCTTGCGAAGCGGATAGCGATCCGTTTAATCTCGGAACATCGAAGCGGAAAGTAATCCACTTAGGTCGATCGAGGAGAGTCCGCCATATCCGTCAAGGTCGCCGTCATCTACTACTCGGCCACGGGTAGCGTCCACCAGCTCGCCCAGGCCGTCGCCGAGGGCGCCGAGAAGGCCGGCGCCGAGGTGCGCCTGCGCCGCGTCCCCGAGCTCGCCCCGGACGCCGCCATCGACTCCAACCCGGCCTGGCGCGCCCACGTCGACGCCACCGGTGACGTGGAGGTCGCCACCCTCGACGACCTGGAGTGGGCGGACGCGTACGCCTTCGGCTCCCCGACCCGCTTCGGCAACGTCGCCGCACAGCTGAAGCAGTACGTCGACACCTCGGGCGGCCTCTGGCAGCGCGGCGTCATGGCCGACAAGCCCGCGACCGCCTTCACCAGCGCGCACAACGTCCACGGCGGCAACGAGTCGACCCTGCTCGCCCTCTACAACACCTTCCACCACTGGGGCTCGGTCATCGTCTCCCCCGGCTACACCGACCCCGCCGTCTACGCGGCCGGCGGCAACCCCTACGGCACCGCCCACCCCGGCGCCAACGGCGCCCCCGGCGAAGAGGTCCTCCAGGCCGCCCGCTACCAGGGGACCCGCCTCACCCGCATCGCCAAGCGCCTCAAGGGCCTGGCCGACGACTGACGGCTGGTAGCGGACGACTGACGCCACCACGTGACACGAAAGCGCCCCCGGGGATCCCCCGGGGGCGCTTCCACGCCGTCTCGCTCGGCTCGGCTTCCGTCCGGCTCAGGCCAGCGACAGGAACAGCTTCTCCAGCCGCGCCCGCATCGCGTGCGGGTCCTCGCCGTCCTTCCGGCCGTCCTCGATGTCGGTCAGGCACTGCTGCAGGCCGGTCGCGATGATCGCGAACCCGGCCCGGTCGAGGGCGCGCGAGGCCGCCGCGAGCTGGGTCACGACCTCCTCGCAGTCCCGGCCCTCCTCGATCATCCGGATCACGCCGGCGATCTGCCCCTGAGCCCGGCGCAGCCGGTTCAGCACGGCCTTCAGCTCGGCGCCCGCGAGATCGAGTTCCACAGCGTCTCCTCCACAGATACCCCAGGGGGTAATTTACTCCCCAGCACGGGGTCCCGTCGAAAACCAAGGATGACACCTGCCGCGAAAAGCGCGGCCGGCCTCAGGGGGCGTACCGCTTCAGGAACATCTCGACGCCGTCGACGACCAGCCGGTCGCCGAGTTCCTCGTCGAGCTCGGTGCCGTACTGCTCGAAGACCATCTGCGGAAAGACGAGCAGCGAGTAGAGCTGGAGGACGGCGACCTCCAGGTCCGGGATCTCCAGGCGGCCGCGGTCCGCGAGGGCCCGCAGCGCGTCGGCGACGGCCGGGTGGTGGCCGGCCGGACCGTGTGCGCGCCAGGCGCGGCCGAGCTCGGGGAAGCGGTGCAGCTCGGTGGCGACGAGGGTGCGCAGGGCGCGGCCCTCGCCGTCGGCGCGTACGGCCCTGGCCCAGGCGCGGCCGGCGTCGGTGAGGGCGGCTCGCAGGTCGTCCGCGTCGGCGAGCAGCGAGAGGTCGGGGCCTTCGGCGTCGCCGTGCAGCGGCTCGTCGAGGGCGCCGGCGACGACGGCGGTGAAGAGGGCTTCCTTGCTGCCGAAGTGGTTGTAGACGGTCACCTTGGAGACGCCCGCCTCGGCGGCGATGGCGTCCATGCCGACGCCGAAGCCCTCGCGGAGGAAGAGGTCGCGGGCGGCCCGTACGACGGCCTGCCGCTTGCGGGCGGCGCGGGCGCCGGTGGGGGCGGGCTTGGGGGGCTGGGCGTCCATGGCCCCACCCTACCAACGTAACTGTACTGTTGAGTTCAACTGTACTGTGCCGTACAGTTCAGTTATGCCAGCCCACCACACCGCCGCACCCTCCCCTGCCCTGACGCACCCCCGCCGCTGGACGGCCCTCGCGCTGATCTGCGCGGCCCAGTTCATGCTGGTCCTCGACGTCACCGTCGTGAACGTCGCCCTGCCCGCGCTCGCCACCGACCTCCACCTCGGGCGCACCGCCCTGACCTGGGTCGTCACCGCGTACACGCTCACCTTCGGCGGCCTCATGCTCCTCGGCGGCCGCCTGGCCGACGCCTTCGGCGCCCGCCGGGTCCTCCTCACCGGCCTCGCCCTCTTCACCGCCGCCTCCCTGGCCTGCGGCCTCGCCCCCAGCGCCGCCGTCCTCCTCACCGGCCGCGTCGTCCAGGGCATCGGCGCCGCCCTCCTCTCCCCGGCCGCCCTCGCCCTCGTCACCACCACCTTCCACGGCCCCGAACGCGCCCGCGCCCTCGGCATCTGGGCCGCCATCGGCGCCACCGGCTCCGCCACCGGCGTCCTCCTCGGCGGCGCCCTCACCTCCGGCCCCGGCTGGCCCTGGATCTTCTACCTCAACACCCCCCTGGGCCTCGCCCTCCTCACCACCCTCCCCAAACTCCTCCCCCCACCCCCCAACCACCCCACCCCTGCCCCCGGCCCCACCCCTTCCCCCCACCCGACCCCTGCCCCTTCCCCCCGCCCCCTCGACATCCCGGGCGCCCTCCTCGTCACCGCCGCCACCGGCACCCTCGTCTACGGCCTCGTCCAGGCCGGCGACTCGGGCTGGACCTCCGCCCACGCCCTGCTGCCGCTCCTCGCCGCGCCGGCGCTCTACGGGGCCTTCGCCGCGGTGGAGCGCAGGACCCGCACCCCGCTGATGGACGTCCGAATGCTGACCCGCCGCCCGGTCGTGGCCGGCTCGCTGCTCATGCTGGTCGCGACGGCGCTCCTGATCTCGTTCTTCTTCCTGGGCTCGCTCCAGCTCCAGCACGTCCACGGCCTGGACGCCTTCCGCACGGGTCTGCTCTTCCTCCCCGTGGCCCTGACGACGGCGCTCGGCGCCCACCTCGCCTCCCGCCTCATCCCCACGGCCGGCCCACGCGCCTGCGCCACCGCGGGCATGGCCCTGGCCGCCCTCGGCTGCCTCCCCCTGGCCTTCCTGACCTACGGAACGCCGCCCGCCCCGAACCCCTGGACCACCCTCATGCCGGCCCTCGCGACAGCCTCCTTCGGCCTTGGCGCCGTCTTCGTCGCCGCCACCACCACGGCCCTCGGCCTGATCTCCCCCCACGAGGCCGGCCTCGCCTCCGGCCTCGTCAACACCTCCCACGAACTCGGCGGCACCCTCGGCGTGGCCCTCGTCTCCACCCTCGCCCTCGGCCCCACCACCCCCACCCCCACCGGCACCCCCGCCGCCTTCACCCTCCTCACCCTCACCGCCGCCACCACCACCCTCACCGCCCCCCTCCTCATCCCCCACGGCAAACCCCACCTGACAGGCGGGGCTCACGGGCCGCACTGAACCGGCCTCCGCGGGATGCCGTAAGCGGGATGCCGTAGACGGGGCGCCGTACGCGGGATGCCGTACGAGTGGTGCCGTACCAGTGGTGCCATACGAGTGGTGCCGTACGGCATCAGTCCTGGCTAGGGCCGCCGTCGTCGATGGGGCGGATGACGACGGGGTGGTCGGGGGAGCCGGGGGGAACGGGGCAGCGGGCTACTTGGGCGGCGATTTCGGTGACGCGGTCGAGGGTGGGGCAGTCGAGGACCCAGTAGCCGGCGAGGACTTCCTTGGTCTCGGCGTAGGGGCCGTCGGTGATGACGGGGTCGCCGTCGGCGTCGACGGTGACGAAGCGGGTGGTGGAGGGGGCGGCGAGGCCCTGGGCGTCGAGCATCTCGCCGGTGGCGGCGAGCTCTTCGTTGATCTTGTTCATGTGGTCGAACATGGCCTGGAGCTGTTCCTTGTTCCAGGCGGGGCTGCCGGGGGAGCCGCGGCCCACCATGCCCTCGTAGTCGGCCTGCGACCCCTGGACCATGACCAGGTACTTCATGACGTCCTCCTCGTTCCTCGCTGCGGTGTACGTGCTCTCGCAGGAGAGTCGGAGCCGGAGGCCGGTTCTCGACACCGCGCGGGCATCTTCCGGAAAAACCGGAGAAATCACCCGGCCGCCCCATGATTCCGGTGTGAACGCATTCACCTTCTCCGCGGCCTTCATCGCCTTCTTCTCGGTGGTCGGCCCGCCCAAGGTCCTCCTCGCCTTCGCGGGCCTCGCCCAGGTCCACCCGGTCCGCCAGCTGCGGAACATCGCCCTGATCTCCTCGGGCGCGGCCGTCCTGGTGGGCCTCGTCACCGGGATCACGGCGCCGTGGCTGCTCGACGTCTTCCACATCAGCACGCCCGCGCTCCAGCTCGCCGGCGGCGTCATCTTCTTCGTGTACGCCGTCGGGCTCGTCCTCGGTCTCCACCTCGGCTCCGACGGCCCCCACCAGGACGCCCCGGACGTGGTCAGCGGCGTGCGCGAGCTGCTGATGCCGTACGTGGTGAGCCCGCTGGCCATGACCGCCGTACTGATCGAGGCGGCGGCCCGGGACTCGTTCAGCTGGCGGTCGACGGTCGTCGGCGCGTACGTGGCCGTCATCGCCCTCGACGTCGTCTGCGTGCTGCTCCTCACCCACCTGTTGCGCCGCACCCACCACGCCACGATCGAGCTCCTCGGCCGCCTCCTGGGCCTGCTCCTCGCCGCCGTCGGCGTCGACCTCGTCCTCGACGGTCTCTACGACCTCGGCGTCACGGGCCTCCTCGACCGCCACTGACACCCGACAGGCGCGTCACGGCGCGCTGAGTTCCCGTTCGAGGGGCGTGCGGAACCGGGGGGTCACGCGTACGTCCCCGACCCAGGCGGCCAGCCGCGCCGCCTCCGCGTCGATCGCGCGCCGCCCCTCCGCGCCCGGATCGGACAGCAGGCGGTGGACGATCCGGCCGTCGGGGAGCTGGGCCCAGCCGCCGACGACGCGGCCGTTCCACCAGACGGTGGGGCCGATGTTGCCGCTGCGGTCGTAGAGGGCGGGCCGGTGACCGGGGTCGACGTACCAGTCGCGCGCCTGCCAGCCCATCGCTGTCGGGTCGAGCGCGGGCAGCAGCGCCGCCCAGGGTTCCGGCTCCGGTACGGGGTCCAGGTCGTCCGGCAGGACGAAACCCGTACCGCCCTCCTCCAGGGCCACCGACAGTGCCCCGAGCGCGGCGAGCGCCCCGCGGACGTCCGTCACCTTCCAGCCCGTCCACCATTTCAGGTCCGCCTCGGTCGCGGGCCCACAGGCCGCCAGCCACCGGCCGAGCAACTCGGCCCGCGCCTCGGCTGGTTCGCGCTCCGGATGCGGATCGGCCGGCTCCCAGCGGAAGCGGCTCGACGTCCAGGTGCCCTGCGGCCGGCCCCGTACGATCCGACCCTCCATGCCGAGGACCCGCAGCACCCGGCTCGCCACGGACTGCGGCCCCTCCTGCCGGGTCCCGGGCCCGTACACGTACGTCGACCTCAACCTCGGTACGGCGTCCCCGAGTTCGGCGCCCGTCGCCTCACCCCGTACCGCCAGCTCCGCCAGCACCAGACGCTCGGTCTCCGCCAGCCAGGCCCCGTCGAAGTCGCTTCCCGCGGCCAAGTGAGCGAGCAGCATGGCGCGTTCGCGGACGGCGGCCGGCCGGGTCGTCGAGGCCTGCACGTCGGCCACGAGCGAGGCGGGGAAGGCGAAGACCGTGTGCCGCATCCCGTGCATCCGTACCAGCGTCCGATCCTCGTACAGCGCCCGCTCCACCTCGGCGACCGGCCCGACCCCGTCGGCCAGCCGCGCCCCCACCGCGAGGAACACGCTCGCCGGATCCGTCCCGTGCAGCGCCACCAGCGCGTCCCCCACCTCCGCCGCCGACCCCGCCCGCGCACCCGCCGCCAGCCGGTGCCGCACCCCGAGCCGCGCCCTGCGCTCCGCCGCCCCGATCACTCTCGTCTCGCTCATGCGCCCCAGCATGGGTTCAGGCGGCGGCAGAACCCAGGAACTCCGTCACCGTCTTCACGAACTCGTCCTCCTTCTCGAAGAACATGACGTGACCCGCGTCGATCTCCGCGTACGAGCTGTCCGCGATCGCCGCGTGCAGCTCCCGGCTGTTCTCCACCGGGATCGTGGCGTCCTGCGTCGCGCCCACCACCAGCGTCTCCGCCGTGATCCGAGGCAGCAGGGCCCGGATGTCGACCTCCAGGTCCAGCGCCACGTGCCGCAGCGTGCCCGCCGTCGGCGGCATGTTCGGGATCAGCGCCTCGACGCCCTCACGGCCGATCGCGTTCAGGAAACCCCGGCTGAACCCCGTCATCGTCACGCTCCGCCCGAACCCCGCCGGATCGAACTCCCCGAGCCGCTGCCACAGCGTGAACAGGTTCCGCATGTACTCGTCGCCCCCGGTGTACGCCCACCCCGCCACCAGCACCAGCCGCCCGACCAGATCCGGCCGCAGCGCCGCCACCGCCGCCGACACCGGCGCCCCCATCGAGAACCCCAGCAGATCCACCGCCCCGAGCCCCGCCTCCTCGATCACCGCGATCACCTGCCCGGCCAGCACCTCCACCGTCAGCGCGCCCCCGTCATCCACCGTCCGGTCCGCCCCCGACAGATCCACCGTCACCACCCGGCGGTCCGGCGTGAACCGCGGCGCGGTCTGCCCCCAGTTGATCGCCGCACCACCGGACCCGGTCCCGTGCACGAGCAGCAGCGCGGGGCCGTCCCCCGAGCCTTCGACGTCGTAGTGGACCTGCGCGGTGCCGACGGTGACGGTGGCCATGATGGTTTCCCCCTGTGGAGTGGAGTGGAGTGGAGTGGAGTGGAGTGGAGTGGAGCGGAGTCGGTCTGTGTCTCTGTCTCTGTCTCTGTCGAGGCGGCGAGTGCCTGCCGCCTGACACCGATGACTCTGCCGACCACCGGCCGCCCCCGGGAGAGCCCTCCCGACCCTGGGATCGCCGATCCCAGGTTGAGCGCCGGAGCGATCTCAGGGGGACCCGCGATCCCTGGAACCGCCCCCACCCCTCCGGCAGGATGATCCACATGACGACGATCGACCGCCGCGAACTGGCCGACTTCCTGCGCCGCTCCCGCGACCGGGTACGCCCGCAGGACGCGGGCCTGCCGACCGGCCCCCGGCGCCGCACCCCCGGGCTCCGCCGCGAAGAGGTCGCGCAGCTCGCCGGGATGTCGGCGGACTACTACATACGCCTTGAGCAGGCACGGGGCCCGCAGCCGTCGCCGCAGATGCTCGCCGCGCTCGCCCGCGCCCTCCGCCTCGACACCGACGAGCGCGACCACCTCCACCTGCTCGCCGGCCACCGCCCGCCCGCCGGCCCCACCGCCGGCGACCACGTCTCACCGGGCCTGCTGCACCTGCTCGACCAGCTGGATTCGACCCCCGCGCAGGTCCTGAGCGACCTCGGCGACGTCCTCGCGCAGAACGCGATGGCCCGCGCCCTGCTCGGCGGCGTGTGCACCGTGTCGGAACACGGCCGGAACGTCGTCTGGAACTGGTTCGCCGACGACCGCGCCCGCGCCGCCTATCCCGCCGACGAGCACGCGTACTACAGCCGCCTCCACGTCGCCGACCTGCGCGCCGCCGTCGGCCGCCGCTCCGGCGACCCCGCCTCCACCCGCCTCGTCGAGCGGCTCCGCGACGCGAGCCCGGAGTTCACCGAACTCTGGGCCCGCCACGAGGTCGCCGTCCGCCGCCACAGCCGCATGCGCGTCGTCCACCCCGTCATCGGCCCCGTCGACCTCGACTGCCAAGTCCTCCTCGCCCCCGACGGCGACCAGCGCCTCGTCCTCCACACCCCACCCCCCGGCACGGACTCCGGCGACCGCCTGGCCCTCCTCCGCGTGGTGGGCACGGAACAGTTCGCCGCACCCTGAACTACGGACGAACCGACGGCGGCGCGCCCGCCGAACGGCCGTCGCCGCGCCGCCGTATCCGCGGATCGACCGGCGGCGCGCGCTCGCCGTCCGGCCGCTACCGCACCACCGCATCCGCGGATCAGCAGGCGGCGCGCCCGCCGAACGGCTACCGCCGCCGCGCGGCCGCACCGCCGCACCCCCCGTATCCGCAAATCAACCGGCCGCGCGCTCGCCCAACGGCCGTCGCCGCAGAGCGGGTTCGGTCAGTACGGGGGAGCGCCAGGCCCCGTCGGGCTGGTAGAGGTTCGTCCCGGGCGGCACGATCGCGTCGATCCGGTCGAGCACCTCGTCGGTGAGGACGACCGGCGCGCCCTTCAGCAGCCCCTCCAGCTGCTCCATCGTCCGCGGCCCGATGATCACGGAGGTCACCGCCGGGTGCGCGGCCGCGAAGGCGATGGCGAGCTCGGGCAGGCTGCACCCGATCTCGTCCGCGAGCGCCACGAACTCCTCGACGGCGTCGAGCTTCGCGGCGTTGACGGGCAGCGAGGGGTCGAACCGGTGCGGGGTCAGCGCCGGCCGCCCGCTGCTCAGGTCGATCGGCGCACCCTTCCGGTACTTCCCGGTCAGGAAGCCGGACGCGAGCGGACTCCAGGTCAGCACCCCCATCCCGTACCGCTGTGCCACCGGCAGCACGGACGTCTCCACGCCTCGCGCGAGCAGCGAGTACGGCGGCTGCTCGGAGCGGAACCTGCGCAGCCCGCGCCGCTCGGCGACGGCGTGCGCCTCGACGATCTCCTCGGCCGGGAACGTCGAGCAGCCGAACGCCCGGATCTTCCCCTGCGTCACGAGGTCACCGAGGACGTCGAGGGTCTCCTCGATGTCCGTACGGTGGTCGGGCCGATGGACCTGGTAGAGGTCGATCCAGTCCGTCCCCAGCCGCTTCAGGCTGTTCTCCACGGCGAGCGTGATCCAACGCCGTGACGACCCACCCTTGTTCGGCCCCTCCCCGCCCATCGGGAAGTACACCTTCGTCGCGAGGACCGTCTCCTCCCGCCGCTTGCGGTCAAGCAGCGCCTTCCCGACGATCTCCTCGGACTCCCCGGCCGAGTACATGTCCGCCGTGTCCACGAAGTTGATGCCCTGATCCAGAGCCGCGTGAATGATCCGTACGGACTCCTGATGGTCCGGATTCCCCACCGCCCCGAACATCATCGTGCCGAGGCAATACGTACTGACTTCGATCCCGGTCCCACCGAGTACCCGATAGCGCATGCGCGCACTCTAGGAACTGGAGTGCACTCCAAGGCAAGGGCCCACAGCCCCCAACCTCCGGACCCGCGACCTCCGGACCCCCGACCTCCGGACCCCCAACCCCCCGGCCCCCAACCCCCGGACCCGCGACCTACGCCGCCCCGGCCCCAAGGAAGTCGACGATCAGCCGGTGCAGCACCTCCGGCCGCTCCAGATGCACGTCATGTCCGGTGCCGGGCACGCTCGCCCCGTAAAGCCCCGGCCGCAGCCGCACCATCTCCGCGTACTCATCGCCGCCGATGATCCCGCCCTGCGCGCCCTCGCCGAGCACGGCGAGCGTGGGGCAGGCGACGGTCTCCCACTCGCCCCAGAAGGCGCGGGCGGCGTTGTCGTCGAGGGAGCGCACCATGAACTCGGGGTCGAAGCGCGGCCACAGTCCGCCGTCCCGCTCCTCCAGCCCGTCCGCCCAGCCCTCGCCGACGGCGTCCTTCCCGCCCCCCAGGTACGCGACGGCCTCCCGCCGCGAGGGAAACGGCACCGGCCATCCCCGCAGCCAGCCCCCGATCATTTCCTGCGTGCCCGGATCCGAGCCTCCGGGCCCCGCCTCGACGAGCACGAGCGCCCGCGGCAGCGCGGGGTGCGCCGCCCCGGCGAGAAACGCCGTGTGCCCACCGAGCGACTGACCGATCAACACGGGCTTTTCAAGGCCGAGTTCCTCGACGATGGCGACGACATCGGAGACGTACGCGCTCCGCGACGCGTCCTCCGGCCGCCGCTCGCTGGCACCGTGCCCCCGCTGGTCGAGCGCGACGACCCGGAAACCGGCGTCCCTCAGCAGCCGCGCGGTCGCGTCCCACTCCCCGCTCTGCCCGGCCAGCCCGTGAAGCAGGAGTACGTCGACCCCGTCCCCTCCCCAGTCGCGACAGACCAGCCGCACCCCGTCCCGCACGACAACCCGCTCAGCCCAGCTCATCGACTTCATCCCCTCATCCCCTCATCCCCTCATCCTCGCCTACGGGTTGAGCAACTGATCCGCGACCGCGGTACGGGCGTACAGCACCGACCGCCCACTGCGGTGAGCGGTGACGAGACCCGCGTTCCGCAGCGCGATGAGGTGCTGCGAGACCCCGGCGGCGGACAGCCCGCACTGCGCGGCGAGCTGGGTCGTGGACGCCGGCGTGTCGAGCTCGGTCAGCAGCAGGGTCCGCGACCGCCCGAGCACCGCGGCGACGGCGTCCGTGGCCGTGGTGGTACGGGCTTCCCACACGGCCCCGAACCCCCTTGCCGGATACGCCAGCTGGGGCGGGTCGGGATGCGCCGACCGCGTGAGCACCCGCGGCCAGGCGAACACCGACGGCACGAGCAACAGCCCGGAGCCCGCCTGGTCCCGCGTGAGCCCGCAGTGACGGCGCACCAGCCGCAACGTCCCGTCGTCCCACCGCACCGTCTCGTGCAGCTCGCTCAGCACCCGCGCCGAACCATGCTCGGCCACCTGCCGCGCCCGATGAAAGACATCCGCCTCAAGCACCTTCTGGATCCGCGCCCAGTAAGGCGCGAGCGCCACCTCCCAGTACGCCTCCACCTCCTCGACGACCTTCCGCAACCCCACCTCCGGCGCCTCCCGCAGCACCTCCCACCGCGGATTCGGCCCCCCACCCGGCCCGTCCCCCTTCGCCCCGAGCATCTCCAGATCGCCCCGCACCCGCTCACCGGGCGTCCTCCGCAGCGCGTCGAGCTCCTCCTCCAGCGTGGGAAACGGCCCCGCGGGCGTCGGATTCAGAAAGTCGGCCAGATACCCGTGCGCGGGCACCAGCGCCGCGAGCCACCCGCGATCGAGCCCGGCCCGCACGACCCTCGGCCGCACCTGCTCGACCCACCGCCGGTGCGGCCCGCCATCCGGCTGGCGCATGAGCACCCGGTAACTCGTCACCACCTCCCACATGGGCGAGACGGCGAACCGCGTCTGAGCAAGATCGGCGGCGGAAAAACTCAGCCCGGATTCCACAGCTCGCATCCCCTCATCCCTCATCCACCCCGATTGGATTCGGCGACAGCTTAATCATTGGAGACCCCCAGAGCCCGAGGAGCAACCTCCCCCCATGCCCTCCTCACCCTCCTCCTTCCGCGGCCTCCCGCCCCTCGTCTGGACGATCTTCGCCGGCACGGTCATCAACCGCCTCGGCTACCTCGTCACCCCGTTCCTCGTCTTCTTCCTCGCCTCGCGCGGAGTGACCGGCGCCGACACCTCGTACGTCCTCGGCGCCCTCGGCGCGGGCAACCTCCTCGGCCCCGCCATCGGCGGCATCCTCGCCGACCGCATCGGCCGCCGCCCCACCATGCTCATCGGCCTCATCGGCGCCTCCGTCGCACAAGGCGCGCTCTTCATCGCCCCCGGCGTCTGGACCATGGCCGCCGCCGCCCTCCTGATCAGCGCCGCCGGCAGCACCGTGCCCCCCGCCGCCTACGCCCTCCTCGCCGACGCCGTCACCGGCGACCACCGCCGCCGCGCCTACGCCCTCTTCGGCTGGGGCGTCAACATCGGCACCGCCATCGCCGGCCTCCTCGGCGGCTACCTCGCCGCCCACGGCTACTGGCTCCTCTTCGCCATCGACGCCGGCTCCATGCTCCTGTACGCCCTCGTCGTCACCCTCCGCCTCCCGGAACCGCCCCGCACGCCCAAACAGGCCACGTCCGAGACCGAACCTTCGGAGACCGGCAGAGGCGGGGACGGCATCGGCTACGGAGTAGTCCTCCGAGACCCCCTCGCCCGCCTCCTCCTCCCCCTCTTCGGCATCCAGCTGTTCGTCTACTCCCTCACCGAGGTCGCCCTCCCCCTCGCGATCCACGACAGCGGCCTCTCCCCGGCGGTCTACGGAGCGATGGCGGCGGTCAACGCCGTCCTGGTCGTCGCACTCCAGCCGTTCGCGACGTCCTGGCTCGCCCGCCTCCCGCAACTCGCCGTCCAGAGCGCGGGCAGCGGCCTCATCGCCCTGGGCGTCGCCCTCACCGGCCTCGCCGACGGCATCGCCGGCTACACGCTCTCGGTCGTCGTCTGGTCCCTCGGCGAAGTGATCGTCGCGGGCATCGCGGCCGCCGTCATCGCCAACCTGGCCCCCTCCCACGCCCGCGGCCGCTACCAGGGCGCCTTCAGCTGGACCTGGGGCGCCGCCCGCTTCGCTGCCCTCACCCTCGGCGTCGCCACCTACACGACCCTCAGCCCCGCCACCCTCTGGTGGACAGCCCTCATCGCCGGCACCACCACCGCGGCCGCCACCCTCGCCCTCAACTCCCAGGTCACCCGCCGCACCACCCACACCCTCGCGGCATGACCGGCAAGGAAGCCGCCCCTACTTCCCCTCGGCCAACGTGTAGGCCACGAGCGCGTTCGCATGCCCATGCCCCAACCCGTACTCCGACTTCAGCCACGCCACCAGCTCCATGTGCTTCCCCAGCGGCGACGCCCGAATCAACTCCTGCCACTCCCCAACAGGCCGCCCGTACTTCTTCTCGATGGACGGAAAGTAGCTGGCAGGCCCCTTGACGACGTTCTCGGCCACGACGATCTCCTCACTCCTCAGTAGGTCACCCGACCACTAAGACCCCCACCACCCCAAAAACTAATCGCTCCCCATCCCTCAATCCCGCCGAATCTGCTCAGGGTCCACATGCCGTCGCACCATCGGCACCGACGCCACCCCGGCCGCGACCATCACCCCCAACGCCCCCGCCACCAACACCGGCAACCCCTCCCAGTCCCAATGCACCGCCCCACCCCCGGTGATCAGATAACTCGACTCCGCCAACCACCCGGCCACCACCGCCGCCCCCAGCCCCACCCCCAACGGCACCACCACCTGCACCACCTGCACCAACCTCAACGTCCCCGCCCTCGCCCCCAACAACACCAACGCCGCCACCTCCCCCCGCCTCTCCATCCCCCTGTCCGCCACCGACACCACAAACGCCGCCACCCCAATAACCAGCCCCAACCCCATCCCCACCACCAACAAACTCCGAATCACCCTCAACTGCGCCACCGCATCCACCACCACCCCCACCGCCTCCACCCCCGCCGTAGGCGCCACCCCCCCAACCCCGTCCAACACCCTCCGCACCGTCCCCTCATCCGACCCACTCACCAACGTCAACGTCCCCTCCTCATCCGCCATCCCACTAGGCAGAAGCGAAGGAGGCACGAGCAACGTGCCCGAATCGAAGACCGACAGGTCCCAGGCACGGACATCAATCCGGCCTTGCGGCACGGTGAGCATGACCTTCCGTCCGTTCTGCAACGCGAAGGGATAGCGCTCTCCGGGCCTCGGGTCGTATCGGAGCGGCCGACGGTCATCGCGCAGCTGCATGACTTTGCCGTCCACGCAGCCCGTAGCCCGCTGGGTGGCTGCGGCGAGCTGTGTGCAGGTTGCAACCACCAAATCTGCGTGCGGGACGTCGCTCCCGTCCAACGGATCCCATGAGGTGTACGAGAGGACCTGTTGCGTCACCCCGGGGACCTGAGCCAGATCCATCCGTTGACCAGGCCGCAGGTCGTTCAGCTTGATTGAGTACTCCTGAAGGGGCGACGTTCTCCGGCTGACCTGGTCCAGTTCGATGAGAACCCCTTGAGCGAGGGAGGCCCCGAACACCAGCAAGACCAGCCCAGTGATCACATGGAGCGACGCCCCCGGATCCACCTCCGTCCGGCGCATGGCGAGTGTCAGCGGGAGTGACCGTGCAGCTCTTGCCAGTCGTGTCGCCAACGATGCAGTGATCGGTGCCAACCCGAGGACGAGTCCGGCACCAGTCAGCAGAACGGCGCTGGGAATCAGCACGGTGCTAGTAGAGCCACCCGACGGGTCACGCCCCGCGAGGCTTAGCGCGCAGTATCCGCCGATAACACCGAGTCCAGGCAGAAGAAGCAGCGCTCCGAACCTTCGCGGACGCTTCCGTTCACCGGTCCGTCTCACGTTGATCGGTGAGAATGCCGCCCGGCGGGCACTGAATTGCCCCACCACCCACGCAAGAGTTGGACACCCGACCAGGCATGTTGCAAGCGTGGACCATTCGGGCCAACCATCTGCCGGGTACCAGCGAATCCCGGGCAGCCCGACCCGCGCCACCACTTCATTGACCCCGAGGTACCCGACGATTCCGAGCAAGGCCCCAGCGAATGCGGCTGTCACACTTTCGGCGGCATTGACCCGCAGGGTGTCCTTCGCGCTGAGCCCGACAAGCCGCAGAGCGGCAAGCCGACGCGCACGGGATTCGCTGGAGAGACGTGCACAGACGGAGAGGAAGATGACGAGAGGGAGGAGAACGATGCACCCGAGGGTGAAGCGGAGAATGTCGATCGTCGATGGCTCGATGATCTCCTGCTTGGAGTACTTACTCCCGAAGCTGTCGAGTGGTACTGCGTCGGGTAGGGCATCAGCGGTGGTGCCGATGTAGGCGTACAAGTCGTCCTGGCCCCCCAGCCCATCCGCCCCGATGATGCCTGTCACACGTCCAGGTACCAGTCCGGATGCAGCTGGATGTGCTGCCAAGACTTCCCGCAGTTTCGGTGAGATGACTGCCTCGCCGGCTTCCGGAAGTCGTGAGATGCCTGGTGGGACGGGTCCGTGACCTGGCTTCGTGCGTGCGACGAAGAGCCGACGGAGTGGTTGCGCTCCGTACGGGTCGTTGCGTTCCACGTGCTGGAACGTGCTGGTGGAGTCCCCGGGGCGGGGCTCGCGGGCCGCGGTTCGGGCATCGTGGGCCGCGAGGATTGAGGGAATGGAGAGAACGGCGATCAGGCAGGCCACGCCGAGTGCTGAGCCGAGGGCCATTAGGAGAAAACGGATGCGTCCTCTGCGCTCGCTTCCCAAGAGCAGGCGCATGCCGAGGAGTAAGGCGTTCACACCGTCACCCGGTGGGTCAGGACGCCGTCCGTCATCGTGTACTGCTTGTCTGCCTTCGCTGCCACGTCGTTGGCGTGCGTGACGATGACTACTGCGGTCTCTTGACGGCGAGCGAGGTCGAGGAACTCGCTCAACACGGTCTCCGCGTTAGCGCTGTCGAGTGCCCCGGTCGGTTCGTCTGCGAACACCACATCCGGCTGGTGTACCAGTGCTCGAGCGACAGCTACCCGTTGGCTTTGACCACCTGACAGCTTTGAGGTCCGACGGCGTAGCAGGTCGCCCAGTCCAAGTCGGCCCAGTACTTGTCCGGCGACCGCATGCGCGTGTTCCTTGCTGATTCCGGCCAGACGTAGCGGAAGCGCAGCATTTTCCTCGACAGTCAGTTCCGGAAGGAGTTCTCCATATTGGAAGACGAAGCCAAGTCGGCTGCGGCGCAACGCGCTCAGCTCTCCATCAGGGAGGGATCCCAGATCGATACCATCGAAGACCACCCGGCCATCGGTGGGAGGCAAGATTCCGGCGAGGCAGTACAGCAGAGATGACTTCCCCGAGCCACTGCTGCCCATGATGGCGGCAACTTCTCCCCGCTGGAGTGTGAAGTCAACGCCGCGTACGGCCTGAGACTCGCCGTAGAAGAGATCCACGCCCTCGGCGCGGAGGATGGTGTCCATCGTGTTGGGGCTCTCTGGAAGGGGGAGCCGCAGGGACGGCTCCCCAGGCCGGCGACTAGTTGCGTGAGAACTTCTGCAGCTTCGCGCAGTTGTCCGGACGCAGAGCCCCTCGGTCTCGGCACAGCTGCACGTCCACGTCGCGGGTCACCAAGAGCGCTGGGTCCTTGAGAACCTCGTCGATCTTGACGGTCCCCCTCTGAACGCCCTTGATGCGGCGCTCCGGGTATGCGGCGATCTGCACCTCGAGGTAGACGTTATGGCCGTCGCCGGCGGACTCATCGGCCAACCGCCCCTGTACGTGGAGCCCGCTCGGGGGCTGGTCCTTGGGCTGCCACTTGTACCTGCCGACGAACTTGGCGCCGGTCGTCTGCATCGTCCAGGAGTGCCATGAGTCGGCCGCCGCCACCCCCATCCCCCCAAAGAACAACCCCGCAGCCACCACCACTGAAGCCAACTTCCGCATCGATAACCCCTGTTTGGTCGAGCGCCGACTGGTCATCACAGAAAGTATCGGCATGACTACATACGGATGCCCGCAGTAACGTCCCTCCCTCTGATGACCCCCCGAACCGGTGAACGGGGGTTTGTCGCGTGACAGGGCGGGTGGGGCGGCCTGGGCATGGAAAAGCCCGGACCGCGACGGGGCAGGCGCGTCGCGGTCCGGGAGCAGGGGAGTGGGGGAATGGGGTGGGGCGGGGGTCAGGAGGAGAAGACCTCGCGGAGCTTGGCTTCCTTGTCGGTGTCCAGGTTGGACTGGATGAGCTCGGCGTGACCCGTGGGGAACGCGGCGCGGACGCGGTCGACGACGGCGTCGGTGGAGAGGAGGAAGAGCGCGGAACTGCCGGGCGTGACCTTGGACTTCACCGAGTCGATGAAGTCGTCGTCGATGCCGACGTCGGCCATCTTGCCGCCCAGCGCGCCGGCTGCCGCACCGACCGCCGCGCCGAGGAGGGGCATGAAGAAGAGGAGCCCGAAGAGCATGCCCCAGAAGGTGCCGGAGAGGGCGCCGGCGCCGGTGAGGTTGTTGAGCTGCTTCGTCTTGGGCTTGCTCGCGTCGGCGGGCCAGCTGACCGTGGCGGCGTCGAGCACCTTGATGAGCTCTTGCTTCTGCAGCTGCAGCAAGGTGTCCTCGACGGCTGCGGCACCCTCGGGCGCATCGAACTTCCACACGGTCAACGTGGCCATGGCCAGCCTCCAGAAGCGCGCCCTGTGGCGCTTGGGATCGGATGGCCCCAGTAGATGCGATACGCGCAAAGCGCGCATCTCGGGCATAAACCCCGGGCGTGTCGCCCGCCTCCCCGGAACACCCCGCCCTGCACAACGTCGAAGGGCCCCACCGCGAACGGTGGGGCCCTTCGACAACGTGCCCGGTGAGGCACTGGCGGAGGATACGAGATTCGAACTCGTGAGGGGTTGCCCCCAACACGCTTTCCAAGCGTGCGCCCTAGGCCTCTAGGCGAATCCTCCGCCGCAAACAATACAAGACGTTGAGGGGTGCTCGCGAACGTGATCCGTTCGAGCACCCCTGGAGCGGACTCCGAGCCCGTACGGAGGAGCGGGACCGAGCGGCGGGACGGCGGACAAGATCCCCGGAGGGACGCGCCTGAAGTCCACCCGAGGTCCCACCGAAGACCCGCCCGGGAACCCGCCGAGGCCCAGCCGAAGACCTGCCCGGGAATCCACCGAGGTCCAGCCGAAGACCCGCCCGAGGTCCCGCCGAGGACCCGTCGAGGTCCAGCCCGGGAACCCGCCGAGGGTTCGCCGGCGACCGGCCCGAAATCCCGCCGAGGCCCCGCCCGAAATCCCGCAGAGGCTCCGCCCGGCACCCGCCCCAGACCCCCCCGACCGCAGGGGCACGGAGCGCTCCCCGGATCGGGTAGGCTGGGCGGAGCCCCTCACGCGGTGCTATCTGACTGAACTCCCCCAGGGCCGGAAGGCAGCAAGGGTAGGTCGGCTCTGGCAGGTGCGTGGGGGGCGCTTACGTTTCCGGAGCCGTGAGAGCCGATGGGGCCGGGGGGTCCGAGGTCAGGGCCCGGCCCGGACCGGCCATCCCGAGGCCCGGCCGCCCCCGCTCAGTGGTGGGGTTTTCCCGGGTTGTCGGTGGGCGCCTATAACCTCGTAGATGTGTCGTCTCTCGCGTTGTACCGCCGCTATCGCCCGGAGTCCTTTGCTGAGGTCATCGGGCAGGAGCATGTCACTGACCCGTTGCAGCAGGCGCTGCGGAACAACAGGGTCAATCACGCGTACCTGTTCAGTGGGCCGCGTGGGTGTGGGAAGACGACGAGTGCGCGGATCTTGGCGCGGTGTCTGAACTGTGAGCAGGGGCCGACGCCGACGCCGTGTGGGGAGTGTCAGTCGTGCAGGGATCTGGCGAGGAACGGGCCGGGGTCGATCGATGTGATCGAGATCGACGCGGCGTCGCACGGTGGTGTGGACGACGCGCGTGACCTGCGGGAGAAGGCGTTCTTCGGGCCGGCGTCGAGCAGGTACAAGATCTACATCATCGACGAGGCGCACATGGTCACGTCGGCGGGGTTCAACGCGCTGCTGAAGGTGGTGGAGGAGCCGCCGGAGCACTTGAAGTTCATCTTCGCGACGACGGAGCCCGAGAAGGTCATCGGGACGATCAGGTCGAGGACGCACCACTATCCGTTCCGGCTGGTGCCGCCGGGGACGCTGCGGGAGTACCTGGGAGAGGTGTGCGGGCGGGAGGGCATTCCGGTCGCGGACGGGGTGCTGCCGCTGGTGGTGCGGGCGGGCGCGGGGTCCGTGCGTGACTCGATGTCGGTGATGGACCAGCTGCTCGCGGGAGCGGCGGACGACGGTGTGACGTATGCCATGGCGACGTCGCTGCTGGGATATACGGACGGGTCGCTGCTGGACTCGGTGGTGGACTCGTTCGCTTCGGGGGACGGGGCCGCGGCCTTCGAGGTGGTGGACCGGGTCATCGAGGGCGGCAACGATCCGCGGAGGTTCGTGGCCGACCTGTTGGAGCGGCTGCGGGACCTGGTGATCCTGGCGGCGGTGCCGGACGCGGCGGAGAAGGGGCTCATCGACGCTCCGGCCGATGTGATCGAGCGGATGCAGGCCCAGGCGTCGGTGTTCGGTGCCGCCGAGCTGAGCCGGGCGGCCGACCTGGTGAACTCGGGTCTCACGGAGATGCGGGGGGCGACCTCGCCCCGGCTGCAGCTCGAACTGATCTGCGCGCGCGTGCTGCTGCCCGCCGCCTTCGACGACGAGCGTTCGCTGCTCGCCAGGCTCGACCGGCTGGAGCGTGGGGCCGCCGCGGCGCCCGCGCCCGTCTTCACGCCCGGACCGCCGCAGGCGGCCATGGGGTACGTGCCCGGGCCCGACGCCCATACGCCGATGGCCCCGCCGCCGCCCCCGCCGGCACCCGTACAAGCACCTGCACCTGTACACGCACCCGCGCCCGTACAAGCACCTGCGCCTGTACAAGCCGCTGCGCCCGTACAGGCGCAGCCAGCTCCGGATCAGGCCGGTCCGGCCGCGCCCCGTCCGGGTGCGTGGCCGGGGGCGGCGGCGCCCGGCAGTGGTGCGCCCGGCGCGTGGCCCGGCGCGGCGGCGCAGGGCGCCCCGGCGGCTGCGCCGCAGGCCGGTGCATGGCCGGGCGGGCAGGCCGCGCAGGCGCCCGCACCCGCGCCCGCTCCCGTACAGGCGCAGCCCGCGCCGGCGGCTCCGATGGCTCCGGCGGCCGGGGGAGGCGGTGGGGACGCGGCGCAGGTGCGGAATCTGTGGCCGCAGATTCTGGACGCGGTGAAGAACCGGCGGCGGTTCACCTGGATTCTGCTGAGTCAGAACGCGCAGGTGGCGGGCTTCGACGGGACGACGTTGCAGCTCGGATTCCTGAACGCCGGGGCGCGCGACAACTTCGCGAGCAGTGGCAGTGAGGACGTCCTGAAGCAGGCGCTCGCCGAGCAGTTCCATGTGAACTGGAAGATCGAGGCGATCATCGATCCGTCGGGCGGGGCGACGCCCCCGCCGGCCGCGACCGGCTTCGGCGGCTCGGGCGGCACCGGTGGCTTCGGCGGCGGGGGAGCGAACGGGGGCTTCGGCGGCGGTCGTCCCGCCGCGCCCGCGCCGGCGTTCCAGCAGGCGCCGCCGGCCGCTCCGGTGCAGGCGCAGCAGGCACCGGCCGCGTTCCCGCAGGCGGCGGCAGCGGCGCCGGCGCAGGCACCCGCGCCCGCGTACAGCCCGCCGGCGCCGCAGCCGGTGGCGCCCGAGGACGACGTGCCGGAGGAGGACGATCCGGACCTGGTGGACTCGGCGCTGTCGGGGCACGACCTGATCGTGCGGGAGCTGGGAGCCACTGTTGTGGAGGAATACACGAACGAGTAGGGGCGTCTCGCTCGGTGGCCCGCACAAGGGGCATCCCGGCCAGCGGGCTACCCTGGCTGGCGTGAAGGTCCTCGTCATCGGCGGCGGCGCCCGCGAACACGCCCTGTGCCGCTCTCTCTCCCTCGATCCCGACGTCACCGCTCTGCACTGCGCGCCCGGCAACGCCGGAATCGCGGAGGTCGCCGAGCTGCACCCCGTCGACCAACTGGACGGCGACGCCGTCGCGCGCCTCGCCACCGAGCTCGGCGCCGAACTCGTCGTGGTCGGCCCGGAGGCCCCGCTGGTCGCGGGTGTCGCCGACGCCGTCCGCGCGGCCGGCATCCCCGTCTTCGGCCCCTCCCAGGAGGCGGCGCTCCTCGAAGGCTCCAAGGCCTTCGCGAAGGACGTCATGGCCGGCGCGGGCGTGCCCACCGCCCGCAGCTACGTCTGTACGACCCCGGAGGAGATCGACGAGGCGCTCGACGCCTTCGGCGCTCCGTACGTGGTGAAGGACGACGGTCTGGCCGCCGGCAAGGGCGTCGTCGTCACCGAGGACGTCGAGCAGGCGCGGGCCCACGCGCTCGCCTGCGACCGGGTGGTCATCGAGGAGTACCTGGACGGCCCCGAGGTCTCCCTCTTCGCGATCACCGACGGCACGACCGTCCTCCCGCTGCAGCCGGCGCAGGACTTCAAGCGCGCGCTCGACGGCGACGAGGGTCCGAACACCGGTGGCATGGGCGCCTACTCGCCGCTGCCCTGGGCCGACCCGAAGCTGGTCGACGAGGTCCTCGCGACCGTCCTCCAGCCGACGGTCGACGAGCTGCGCCGCCGTGGCACGCCGTTCTCGGGTCTGCTGTACGCGGGTCTGGCGATCACCAGCCGCGGTGTCCGGGTCATCGAGTTCAACGCCCGCTTCGGCGACCCCGAGACCCAGGTGGTCCTGGCCCGTCTGAAGACCCCGCTCGCCGGTGTCCTGCTGAACTCGGCCAACGGCACGCTGGCCGACCAGGCCCCGCTGAGCTGGTCCGACGACGCGGCCGTCACCGTGGTCATCGCCTCCCACAACTACCCGGACACCCCGCGCACCGGCGACCCGATCGAGGGTCTCGCCGAGGTGGCGGAGCTGGACGCCCCGCACGCGTACGTGCTCCACGCGGGGACGAAGGCGGACGGTGGGAAGGTCGTCAGCGCGGGCGGCCGTGTCCTCTCGGTCACGGCGACCGGCGCGGACCTGGCGCAGGCGCGCGAGCGGGCGTACGCGGCGGTCGGCCGTATCCGCCTTGACGGTTCGCAGCACCGTACGGACATCGCGCGGAAGGCCGCCGAGGCCTGATTCCGGCGGATCCTGGCCGAGCCTGGCCGGTCCTGTCCGATTCCTCTTGTGGCCGTGTGGTGGAGAACCTGTGAACCACACGGCCACTTGAGCGCCATCACCTTTACCCAAAGCCATTCCATCGAGTGACGAATGGGCCATACGGATGACGGTCGCCAAGGCCCCAACTAGGGTGCGGCGCAGGCGTTCCGGCACTTGGCCCACCGGCATTGCGATGTCAGTGGCGGGTGCCACAGTGGGGGAGTGAGCAACACCGCCACAGGCAGTCCCGACGAGGGCAGGAGGGGGTGATGTCCGGCGTGTCCGGTACCGGTTCCGTTGTCGGCGAGGAGTGGGGTGCGCGCGCCGCGCACTCCCGGGCCCTCGCCGTTCTCCGTGTCCGAGGCAGGGCCCTGGGCCTCGCGGTGCTCCCCGCCGCGGTGGCCGTCGTGCTGTACGCGGGCGGGGTCACCGGCCACTTCACCGGCCCGGCCTGGGACACGGCCCGCTGGGTCGTGACCGTCCTCGCGGTCCTCGTCCTCCTCGTCGCCACGGCCGTCGCCCTCGTCGTCGCCCGGGCCCGCCCGGCCGCGACGCCGACGGTGGAGCTCGCCGAGACCGCCGCCCCCGATCTGTACCGGCTCGTCCGGGACCTGGCCGACCGGCTCGACGTCCCGGCTCCCGCCGGGATAGCCCTGACGCCGGACTGCGACAGCTGGCTGGAGGACCGCACCCACCGGGCCCATCGCGCGCTGCGGACGGCCCCGGGCGGCGACGGCGCCCCTGTCCTCGTCATAGGTTCGCCGTTCCTGTGGTGGATGCGCGTCGCCGAACTGCGCGCGGTCCTCGCCCCGGTCGTCGCCGGTACGGGCCCGGCCGCGCACCCCGACATAGCCGCCGCGCGCCGCTTCGTCCGAGGGCTCGACGCCGCCGTCGCCGTACCGGATGAGCCGGGCCTCGACCCGCTGCGCCGGCTCGGCGCCCATGGCGTCGGGCGGATCGCCCGCGTCCTGCTGCGGGCCTGCCGCGGGCACGCCGCCGAGATGGAGCGCGGGGTCGCCGCGGCCGGTTCGGAGCGTGCCCAGGCCGTCGACTACGGCGTACGGATCGTGGCCCAGGAGCAGGTCGGCCTGGCGTACGCGGGCTGGGACCGTCTCCTGACCCGGGTCGCGCTGCCCGCCTGGCGGATGGGCCGCTGGCCCGCGAAGCTCGACGCGGGCGTGGTCTCCGCGCTGACCGAACTCTCCCGTCGCGACCGGCTCGCGGAGGGCTTCTCCTCCCGGCTCGGCGAGCGGCCCGCCTGCGACCTCCTGGAGGAGCCGGGCGCGGTCGACGAGGCCACCTCCCTGCTCGCCGCCCGCCTCTTCCACGGCGGCCCGGCCGAGGCCGGCCCCGACTGGTCCCCGGTGGAGTGGAGCCAGTACCCGGAGGAGGTCGTCGACCGGAAGTGGCGCACCGACGCCGCCCGCCTCCACCAAGTCCTCGACGGCCTCGGTGTCGCCGACCCCACCACCGACCCCGCCACCCACACCACCGCGCCCACCCTCACCCGCGTCATCACCCACCTGACCACCACCCGCCCCACAAGCCCCACAAGCCCCACAAGCCCCTCGGCGTCGACCCCCGAAGCCGTACGCCCGACCCCCGAGGCCGTACGCCACGAGCCCGTGCACGACCACGACCACGAGCCCGCGACGCCGCAGGCGGCCGAAGTCGACGACTTCGATGACGACGACGAGCCCGTGAACCCGGCCGCCGAGGCGCTCGCCGGGGCGCTCAGCGCGCTGTTGGTGCGGGAGGAGGCGGCGCGGGAGGCGCGGGTGGCCGCGGCGGCCGAGAGTGCGCGCCGCGCGGAGAAGGGCGGTAAGGCGGTGGCGGTGAGCGGTCCGGACGGGCCTCTGCCGCTGTTCCCGCTCCAGCCGCCGCGTACCGGCCGTGACCTGCTCGCGGACCACGTCACGGCGATGGTCTGCTGTGCGGCGGTGGACACCGCGGAGGCGGCGCCCGGCCTCGACTGGCTCGACGGGCCCGCGCTGCTCGTCGGCGGCGAGCGTGCGGCGGACCTCGGGCCCCGCGTCCTCGCGCTCGTCGAGGACGGCGACCCGGAGCCGCTGACCGTCTGGCTGGCCCGCACCGGCGTGCGCCCGGAGAAGCCCGTACGCCTGGTCTGAGGCCGTCCGCGCCACACGCGGCAGCCGGACGACGACCGGGCGGCCGCCGCACGCGGCAGCCGGACGACGGCCGGACCACGGCCCGACGACGACCGGACCACGGCCCGACGACGACCGGGCGACGGCCGGAGGGCGGCCTTCCACTCTCGTCAATTCACGACGAACGGTGACGGAGTGCGTGCGTTATGTGATGTGCTGGAGACCGTCACTGACAAAGGCAAGAACCAGCGGCACTGACCAGCCGACAAGCCGATGAGCAGGCCAGCCGACCGGGGGAGTCGAGGGAGGGGCGCAGCATGGGGGCGGAGCAGATCAGACGGTGGGAGTCGGGTGCGCTCGCGCATGCCGTGAGCGATCCCTTCGGCCAGGGCCCGCTGCCGTGGCTGCGCGGCTCGGACAACTACTTCGACGACACCGGTCAGATGGTCCCCTGGTACGCGGACGAGATCCTGGCCAGGGGCGGCAGCGGCGGCCCCCGTACGGCCGACGACGTGCGCCGGCAGATCAAGGGCTTCGCGTCGGACGGGGCCGTGGCGCCGGGGGAGTCGATCGACTTCCATGTCACGGTGGACCCGCCGCAGCAGTTCTCGGTGGACGTGTACCGGATCGGGCACTACGGCGGCGACGGCGCGGCGAAGATCACCACGAGTCCGCGGCTGTCCGGGATCGTCCAGCCGGCCCCGCTGACCGCGGACCGCACGGTCTCGTGTCACCACTGGTGGCAGTCCTGGCGGTTGCAGGTCCCGACGTACTGGTCGATCGGCGCGTACGTGGCCGTGCTGACCACCGCCGACGGCTACCGCTCGCACATCCCCTTCACGGTCCGGGACAACCATCCGGCCGATCTGCTGCTCGTCCTCCCGGACGTGACCTGGCAGGCGTACAACCTCTATCCGGAGGACGGTCACACGGGCGCGAGCCTCTACCACGCGTGGGACGAGGACGGGCGGCTGCTCGGCGAGGAGGAGGCGGCCGTCACGGTCTCCTTCGACCGGCCGTACGCGGGGGCGGGCCTGCCGCTGCACGTGGGGCACGCGTACGACTTCATCCGCTGGGCCGAGCGGTACGGCTACGACCTGGCGTACGCGGAGACGCGCGATCTGCACGCGGGCCGGGTGGACCCGAGCCGCTACCGGGGCCTGGTCTTCCCCGGCCACGACGAGTACTGGTCGGCGCCGATGCGCAGGACCGCCGAACTCGCCCGGGACCAGGGCACGTCGCTGGTGTTCCTGTCCGCCAACACCATGTACTGGCAGGTGGAGCTCGGCCCTTCGCCGTCCGGGGTGCCGGACCGGCTGCTGACCTGCCGGAAGCGGCGCGGCCCCGGCCGTCCCGCGCTCTGGCGGGAGGTCGACCGGCCGGAGCAGCAGCTCCTCGGCATCCAGTACGCGGGGCGGGTGCCCGAACCGCACCCGCTGGTCGTACGGAACGCCGATCACTGGCTCTGGGAGGCCACCGGCGCCGGCGACGGCGACGAACTCCCGGGTCTGGTCGCGGGGGAGGCCGACCGGTACTTCCCGCGCACCCCGCTCCCCGAGCACCAGGGCCGCATCCTGCTGGCGCACTCGCCCTACCGGGACGGTGAGGGCGCCCTGCGTCACCAGGAGACGAGTCTCTACCGGGCTCCTTCGGGCGCCTGGGTCTTCGCGTCCGGCACCTTCGCCTGGTCGCCGGCGCTGGACCGGCCGGGCCATGTCGACTCGCGGGTCCAGCGCGCCACCGCGAACCTCCTCGACCGGATCTGTAAGAGGGACTGATCAGGGGGTCGCCGGGCCCGACGGTCGCGTCCGTCCGCGTGTGCGAGAGAATCGGACTCGCTCCTGGATCAACCTACGCGGAGGAACCGTGTCCGGATTCGTAGAAAAGCCCGAGCCCGTCCAGGTCCCGGGCCTCACCCATCTCCACACGGGCAAGGTCCGCGACCTGTACCGGAACGAGGCGGGCGACCTCGTCATGGTGGCGAGCGACCGCATGTCGGCCTATGACTGGGTGCTGCCCACCGAGATCCCCGACAAGGGCCGGGTCCTCACCCAGCTGTCCCTGTGGTGGTTCGACCGGCTCACCGACCTGGTCCCCAACCACGTGCTCTCCACCGAGCTGCCGGCCGGCGCCCCCGCCGACTGGGCGGGCCGCACCCTGATCTGCAAGTCGCTGAACATGGTCCCGGTCGAGTGCGTCGCCCGCGGCTATCTGACCGGCTCGGGCCTCGTGGAGTACGACGAGTCCCGCACGGTCTGCGGTCTCGCGCTGCCCGAGGGCCTGAGCGACGGTTCGGAGCTGCCCGCGCCGATCTTCACCCCGGCGACGAAGGCCGCGGTCGGCGACCACGACGAGAACGTGTCGTACGAGGAGGTCGCCCGCCAGGTCGGCGCCGAGACGGCCGCGCTGCTGCGTCAGCAGACCCTCGCCGTGTACGGCCGGGCCCGTGACATCGCCCGCGAGCGGGGCATCATCCTCGCGGACACCAAGTTCGAGTTCGGCTTCGAGGGCGACACGCTCGTCCTGGCCGACGAGGTCCTCACCCCGGACTCGTCCCGCTTCTGGCCGGCCGACCAGTGGCAGCCGGGCCGCGCCCAGCCCTCGTACGACAAGCAGTTCGTGCGGAACTGGCTGACCTCGCCGGCCTCGGGCTGGGACCGCAAGAGCGAGCAGCCTCCGCCGCCGCTCCCGCAGGAGATCGTGGACGCGACGCGCGCCAAGTACGTCGAGGCGTTCGAGCTGCTGACCGGGAACAGCTGGTCGTAGCAACGAGAAAGCCCCCCGGTCGGATCGACCGGGGGGCTTCTTCATGGAGCGGACGACGAGATTCGAACTCGCGACCCTCACCTTGGCAAGGTGATGCTCTACCAACTGAGCCACGTCCGCATGCGCCGTAGCGCGCTGCTAACTATATACCCATCCCCGGGGGCGCTCGTGCCACCTTCCGGTGTGGGCCCGTTCACACCGGTCGGCGGGCGGTGTGAAGGGGGAAGGCATACGACGAAGGCCCCGGTTCCTGAGAACCGGGGCCTTCGTTCTTCCTGAGCGGACGACGAGATTCGAACTCGCGACCCTCACCTTGGCAAGGTGATGCTCTACCAACTGAGCCACGTCCGCATTGCTGCCGCTCGGCTTTCACCGGGCGGTGCGAGCACCACTCTACCTGATCCACAACCGTGGTCCGGACAAGCGGTGCAGAGCGGGTGACAGGAATTGCACACTGCGCCTTCCCCCTGGAAGGGGGATGTTCTGCTACTGAACTACACCCGCACGCTGCGTGAGGTTTGGCTTTGCGGCCTTGCCCCTCGGCGTGATCCAGACTCTACCGGATCATGGGGGGTGCCATGCAAATCGGTTCCGCCCGAGGTCGGGCCGGGTCCGGGGCGGGGTGGAGGCCCCGGGTCCGGGTCCCGCTCGGGAAGCCGCTCAACTCGCCGCGCGGAAGGCCTCGTAGACGCGCTTCGGGATGCGGCCGCGGGCGGGGACGTCCATCTTGTTGGACTGGGCCCAGGCGCGGACCGCCGCCGGATCGGGCGCGAGGGCGGTGTGGGTGTACGTCTCCGCCGAGGGGCTCCGGCCTGCCGCTACCCGGGCCGGAAGCTTGCGGCCGGCGGCGAGGTAGGGGGCGAGGGTCTTGCGGAGTTTCTTTGCATTGGCAGCATTCAGGTCGATCTCGTACATCTTCCCGTCGAGGCCGAACGCGACCGTTTCAGCCGCTTCTCCGCCGTCGATGTCGTCGGAGAGAGTGACCACCACACGCTGAGCCACGGATATCGGTCCTTTCCTGCGGCCGCCGAGGTCGAGAGTGCGCTTGTGGCGCCTCTGACGTGCTGCGATGCCGACCGTACGGCTGTGCCGGGACAATGCTGCTTTCTTCTGGATTCCTTTGTACAGCGGCGGGCATCGCATTGTGAAGCCCTGGCAATTGTTTCAGCGTGTCCCGGCGCATTGCGGCCCGCAATATTTCACCGGAATTTTCGGGGGAGCTTCCGCGCGGTGTGTGGACGGCCCTTCGTGTGACCCACGCCGCTCCGAACCGTGCTTTTGTAGGATCCTTCAGATCTCTACCCGCGTAGAATTTGGAGGCAGGTACGCTGAGGGAACCGCCCACGCAACACACCACCGGGAGTGCCAGTGGCACGCGTCGTAGTCGACGTCATGCTCAAGCCGGAGATCCTCGACCCTCAGGGGCAGGCGGTGCAGCGTGCACTGCCCCGCCTGGGATACGACGGAATCGCCGACGTCCGCCAGGGGAAGCGCTTCGAGCTGGAGGTGGAGGGACCGGTCGACGAGGCCGCCCTCGCCCGCATCCATGAGATGGCCGAAACCTTCCTTGCCAACACCGTGATCGAAGACTTCATCGTGAAGGTGGAGTCGTGACCGCACGCATCGGCGTCGTCACGTTCCCCGGAACGCTCGACGACCAGGACGCGCTGCGCGCCGCCCGCCTCGCGGGGGCCGAGCCCGTCTCGCTGTGGCACCGCGACAAGGACCTCAAGCAGGTCGACGCCGTGGTCCTGGCCGGTGGCTTCTCCTACGGCGACTACCTGCGGGCCGGAGCCATCTCCCGCTTCTCGCCGGTGATGGAGACGATCATCGAGCAGGCCAAGGCGGGCATGCCCGTCCTCGGCATCTGCAACGGCTTCCAGATCCTCACCGAGGCCCATCTGCTGCCGGGCGCGATGCTGCGCAACAACCACCTCCACTTCATCTGCCGCGACCAGAAGCTGCGGGTGGAGAACGCGGAGACCGCCTGGACCTCGGACTACTCCGCGGGCCAGGAGATCGAGGTCCCGCTCAAGAACATGGACGGCCGGTACGTCGCCGACGAGCGCACGCTCGACGAGCTGGAGGCCGAGGGGCGGGTTGCCTTCCGCTACCTGGACGTCAACCCCAACGGCTCGCTGCGCGACATCGCGGGCATCACCAACGCCGCGGGCAACGTGGTCGGCCTCATGCCGCACCCCGAGCACGCCGTCGAGCCGCTGATCGGCACCGGCAAGACGGACGGTCTCGGTTTCTTCACCTCGATCCTCAAGAAGCTGGTCAACGCCTGATGAGCCTCGACACCGTCAAGCACGCGAGCGAGACGCCGGACAGCGAGCAGCCCTGGAAGGAGCTCGGCCTCAAGGAGGACGAGTACGCGCGCATCCGCGAGATCCTCGGCCGCCGTCCCACCGGCGCCGAGCTCGCCATGTACTCCGTCATGTGGTCCGAGCACTGCTCCTACAAGAGCAGCAAGGTCCACCTGAAGCAGTTCGGCGAGAAGACCCCCGCCAACGACGCCATGCTCGTCGGCATCGGTGAGAACGCGGGCGTCGTCGACGTCGGCCAGGGGTACGCGGTCACCTTCAAGGTCGAGTCGCACAACCACCCCTCGTACATCGAGCCCTACCAGGGCGCGGCCACCGGCGTCGGCGGCATCGTCCGCGACATCCTCGCCATGGGTGCCCGTCCGGTCGCGGTCGTCGACCCGCTGCGCTTCGGCGCGGCCGACCACCCCGACACCAAGCGCGTGCTGCCCGGTGTCGTCGCCGGCATCGGCGGCTACGGCAACTGCCTCGGCCTGCCCAACATCGGTGGCGAGGTCGTCTTCGACTCCTGCTACCAGGGCAACCCGCTCGTCAACGCCGGCTGCATCGGCGTGATGAAGCACGAGGACATCCACCTCGCCAAGGCCTCAGGCCCCGGCAACAAGGTCATCCTGTACGGCGCCCGCACGGGCGGCGACGGCATCGGCGGCGTCTCGGTCCTCGCGTCCGAGACCTTCGACGACTCGAAGCCCACCAAGCGCCCCGCCGTCCAGGTCGGCGACCCGTTCCAGGAGAAGCTCCTCATCGAGTGCACCCTGGAGATCTTCAAGGAGAAGCTCGTCGCGGGCATCCAGGACCTCGGCGGCGCCGGGCTCTCCTGCGCCACGTCCGAGCTGGCCTCCGCGGGCTCCGGCGGCATGCGGGTCGACCTGGAGAAGGTCCACCTGCGCGACGCCACGCTCTCGCCCGAGGAAATCCTCATGAGCGAGTCGCAGGAGCGCATGTGCGCGATCGTCGAGCCGCAGCACGTCGACCGCTTCCTGGAGATCTGCGAGAAGTGGGACGTCATCGCGGTCGTCATCGGTGAGGTCACCGAGGGCGAGCGGCTGGAGATCTTCTGGCACGGCGAGCAGATCGTCGACGTGCCGCCGCGCTCCGTCGCCCACGAGGGCCCGACCTACCACCGGCCGTTCGCGCGCCCGGAGTGGCAGGACGCCCTCCAGGCGGACGACGCGGGCAAGCTGCCCCGCCCGCAGGACGGCGCCGAGCTCAAGGACCAGGTCCTCAAGCTCGTCTCCTCGCCGAACCAGGCCTCGAAGTCCTGGATCACGGACCAGTACGACCGGTTCGTGCAGGGCAACACGGTCCTGGCGCAGCCCGAGGACGCCGGCATGGTCCGCATCGACGAGGAGACCAACCTCGGCGTGGCCATGGCGACCGACGGCAACGGCCGGTACGCGAAGCTCGACCCGTACACGGGCGCGCAGCTCGCGCTGGCGGAGGCGTACCGCAACGTCGCCGCCTCCGGTGCCAAGCCGCTCGCCATCTCGGACTGCCTGAACTTCGGCTCGCCCGAGGACCCGGCCGTGATGTGGCAGTTCGCCGAGGCCACCCGTGGTCTCGCGGACGGCTGCTTCCAGCTGGGCACCCCGGTCACCGGCGGCAACGTCTCGCTGTACAACCAGACGGGCGAGACGGCGATCCACCCGACGCCGGTCGTGGCCGTGCTCGGTGTGATCGACGACGTGAACCGCCGTACGCCGATCGCCTTCGCGGAAGAGGGCCAGCTCCTCTACCTGCTCGGCGACACGCGTGAGGAGTTCGGCGGCTCGGCGTGGTCCGAGGTCATCCACCAGCACCTCGGCGGCATGCCGCCGGCGGTGGACCTCGACCGGGAGAAGCTGCTCGGCGAGATCCTGATCTCGGCCTCCCGCGACGGCATGATCGACGCGGCGCACGACCTGTCCGACGGCGGTCTCGTGCAGGCGGTCGTCGAGTCCTGCCTGCGCGGCGGGAACGGCGCGCGGCTGGTCGTCCCCGAGGGCCTGGACGCCTTCACGTTCCTCTTCAGCGAGTCGGCGGGCCGTGCGGTCGTCGCCGTCCCGCGCAGCGAGGAGCTCCGCTTCACCGACATGTGCGGTGCGCGGGGTCTGCCGGCGACCCGGATCGGTGTCGTCGACGGCGATTCCGTGGACGTGCAGGGCGAGTTCGCGCTCTCCCTCGCGGAGCTGCGCGAGGCCCACGAGGCCACGATCCCGGCCCTGCTGGCCTGATCGTCGGTACGCGTACGGTGTGAGCCCCCGCCCTTCCCGGGCGGGGGCTCTTCCGTCATGCGGCGGCGTCGCCCAGGGAGTAGAAGGCGTCGAGCTCGGCGATGTCCTCGACGCATTCGTCGATGTCGGAGACCTTGCCGCCGACGAGGGTGAAGAAGAGGGCGCCGGGCATCTCGATGCCCCGGTCGCCGTGTTCGGCGAACCACGTGTGGTTCGCGATGGCGTGACCGCGTCCGTCGACGCAGATCTTGCCCATCTCGACGCGCATGGTGCCGCCGGTGTACTCGCCCAGGTCCCGGTACATCGCGAGGATGTTGTCCCGGCCCTTGAAGTGGCCGCCGAAGCGGGTGCGGCCCGGCGCGTGGTGCGTACAGTCGCTGGTCATCATGGAGGCCAGGGTCTCCATGTCGCCCGTCTTGAAGGCTTCGTAGCCCTGCCGCACCAAGGCGGCGTCGGGGTGCTCGTGGTGGGTCATGGTCCCGTCACAGCCTCTCGCGAAAAGGGGACCTCCTCTTTCCAGTCTCGGCGCTAGCCTCGGGCCATGCCACCCGCCAAGAAGCGCCCTCGCCGTTACGACTCCGCCAAGACCAGGGCCGCCGTGCTCGCCCAGTTCGGGCAGGTACGGGACGCGGTCGTCGCGCTGCCGTCCGAGGCGCTCGACCGGCCGACGCGGCTCGGCGACTGGACCGTGCGGGAGCTGCTCGCGCATCTGACGATGGTGCTCGGCTCGCTCTCGCAGCGGCTGACGGAGGCGGAGCCCGTACGGCGTGAACTCGCTCTCGCCGACTGGCCGCTCGCGACCGCGAAAGGCGCGGCCGACATCGACGAGGACACCCGGGCGATCGCCACGGACGACCTGCCGGCGCTGTTCGACCGGACGCTCGCGGTCTTCGAGGAGCGGCTCGCGGAGGCCTCCGACGAGCGGCTCGTGACGACGCGGTTCGGGGCGATGTCCCTGGGCGACTTCCTGGTGACCCGGACCGTCGAACTGGTCGTGCACACCGACGATCTGAACGCGGCGACCGGCGCCGGCGTGCCGTACGACCGGCAGGCCCTGGCGGCCTGCACCCGGCTCCTCGCGGACGCCCTCGCGGTGAAGGCCCCCGGGGGTTCGGTGGAGGTCCGGATCCCGCCGTACGCGGTGGTGCAGTGCGTGGAGGGCCCCCGGCACACCCGGGGCACCCCGCCCAATGTGGTGGAGACGGACCCGCTGACCTGGATCAGGCTGGCGACGGGCCGTGCGGAGTGGGCGGCGGAGCTGGACGGGGCCCGGGTCAGCGCGAGCGGCGAGCGTGCGGATCTGGAGGACCTGCTGCCGCTGATGGGTTAGCCCCGGAACCGTACGGGCCGCCGTTCCGTCCCAACGGCATGCCGAAGCCACGCGCACTCGTCGTCCTGGTCCCCCTCCTTCTGCTCACGGCCTGCGGTACGGAGGGAGGCGCCGGTTCCGGTGGTGCGGCCACCGTCTCGCCTGACCTGCCGGTCGCCGGCACGCACTGGACGGTCGACGCCGTCACCGTCGACGGCCGCAGGTCGGCCGCGCCCGACGGGGCGCGGGTCGACTTCGAGGAGAAGGGCGGCCGGGTGCTGGGGAACACCGGCTGCAACACCTTCGGTGCCGACGTCGTGGTGCGGGGCGACACGGTGACGGTCACCCAGCGGGAGACCACGGCGATCGGCTGTCCCGCCGACCGGCAGCGCTTCGAGGACGCGCTGCTCAAGGTGTTCTCGGGGCCACTGAAGGGGCGGATCGAGGGGGACGGGCTCAGCCTCGCCCGGTCCGGCGGAAGCGACGGCGGCGACGGCCTGGAGCTGACCGCCGAGCCGGCCGCCGCGCTGCGCGGCACCACCTGGAAGGTCGACGGTCTGATCACCGGGGACACGGCGTCCTCGCTGCCCGACGGCAGCGGGGCCAAGGCGCGCTTCGTCGTCGGAGCGGACGGCCGGGTCAGCGGAAATCTCGGCTGCAACAACTTCTCGGCGACCGCCCGCGTCGACGAGAAGGCCAGGACGCTCACGGTCGAGGGCCCGGCGGCGACCACCCGGATGATCTGCACGAGCCCGCAGATGGCGCTGGAGACGAAGCTGTACGAGCTCCTCGACGGTCCGCTGACGTTTCGGCTGAACCACCGAACGCTGACGCTCACCGATGGCTCGGGCGAGGGCCTCACGGCGACGGCGGCCACCCGCTGAGCGGACGCCGACTGCGAACTCCGTCACATCGCGAGGGGGCCCCGGGCCTGGTACGAGCGTCCGCTCGTGGGGGTCACGGGGCCGGAATCCCTTCGCGCGCCTGACTCGTAGGCCCCTCCAAGGCGGAAACGATCATTTGGTGTGATCGCACGAGTGACGGTGGTCCCGGTTTTCCTCAATTCGGACCAGTGGTCGAGCCCGTCTACACTCGGAAACGTGCCACGCGGAGACGGTCGACTCAATCACGACTTGCTCCCCGGTGAGAAAGGCCCCCAGGACGCTTGTGGCGTCTTCGGTGTCTGGGCTCCGGGTGAAGAGGTCGCAAAGCTCACGTACTTCGGGCTCTACGCCCTCCAGCATCGGGGTCAGGAATCCGCGGGAATCGCGGTTAGCAACGGCTCCCAGATCCTCGTCTTCAAGGACATGGGACTTGTCTCCCAGGTCTTCGACGAGACTTCTCTCGGTTCCCTCCAGGGTCATATCGCGGTCGGTCACGCCCGCTACTCGACCACCGGGGCTTCCGTGTGGGAGAACGCGCAGCCGACGTTCCGGGCAACCGCCCACGGCTCCATCGCGCTCGGCCACAACGGCAACCTGGTGAACACGGCCCAGCTCGCCGAGATGGTCGCCGACCTTCCCAAGAAGGAAGGCCGCTCCACCCGGGTGGCCGCGACCAACGACACCGACCTGCTCACCGCGCTCCTCGCGGCCCAGGTCGACGAGGACGGCGAGCCGCTCACCATCGAGCAGGCCGCCGCGAAGGTCCTCCCCGACGTCCGGGGCGCCTTCTCCCTCGTCTTCATGGACGAGCACACGCTCTACGCCGCCCGTGACCCGCAGGGCATCCGCCCGCTGGTCCTCGGCCGCCTCGAGCGCGGCTGGGTCGTCGCCTCGGAGTCCGCCGCCCTCGACATCTGCGGCGCCAGCTACGTCCGCGAGGTCGAGCCGGGCGAGATGATCGCGATCGACGAGAACGGCATCCGCACCTCGCGATTCGCGGAAGCGAAGCCCAAGGGCTGTGTCTTCGAGTACGTGTACCTGGCCCGTCCCGACACGGACATCGCCGGCCGGAACGTGTACCTCTCCCGCGTGGAGATGGGCCGCCGCCTCGCCAAGGAGGCGCCCGTCGAGGCCGACCTGGTGATAGCGACGCCGGAGTCCGGCACCCCGGCCGCCATCGGCTACGCCGAGGCCTCGGGCATCCCCTTCGGCGCCGGCCTGGTGAAGAACGCCTACGTCGGGCGCACCTTCATCCAGCCCTCCCAGACCATCCGCCAGCTCGGCATCCGGCTGAAGCTGAACCCCCTCAAGGAAGTCATCAAGGGCAAGCGCCTGGTGGTCGTGGACGACTCGATCGTCCGCGGCAACACCCAGCGCGCGCTGGTCCGGATGCTCCGCGAGGCCGGCGCGGCCGAGATCCACATCCGGATCTCCTCGCCGCCGGTCAAGTGGCCCTGCTTCTTCGGCATCGACTTCGCGACCCGCGCGGAGCTGATCGCCAACGGCATGTCGATCGAGGAGATCGGCACGTCGCTCGGGGCGGACTCGCTCTCGTACATCTCCCTGGAGGGGATGATCGAGGCGACCACCATCCAGAAGCCGAACCTCTGCCGTGCCTGCTTCGACGGCGAGTACCCGATGGAGCTGCCGGACCCGGAGCTCCTCGGCAAGCAGCTCCTGGAGACCGAGCTGGCCGCCGGCCCCGCCGCCACCGCGGCCGCCGACGCGCTGCGTCGCCCGTAAGACCTCGCTGCACACCCGCAGTAACGACACGAAAGCTCTGAACCCATGTCTCAGACCACCGGTGCCAGCTACGCGTCCGCGGGCGTCGACATCGAAGCGGGCGACCGCGCCGTCGAGCTCATGAAGGAGTGGGTGAAGAAGACGCAGCGCCCCGAGGTCCTCGGCGGCCTCGGCGGTTTCGCCGGCCTCTTCGACGCCTCCGCCCTCAAGCGGTACGAGCGTCCGCTGCTCGCCTCGGCGACCGACGGCGTCGGCACGAAGGTCGACATCGCCCGCCAGATGGGCGTGTACGACACCATCGGCCACGACCTGGTCGCCATGGTCATGGACGACATCGTCGTCTGCGGCGCCGAGCCGCTCTTCATGACCGACTACATCTGCGTCGGCAAGGTCCACCCCGAGCGGGTCGCCGCCATCGTCAAGGGCATCGCCGAGGGCTGCGTCCTGGCCGGCTGCGCCCTCGTCGGCGGCGAGACGGCGGAGCACCCGGGCCTCCTGGGCCCGGACGACTTCGACGTGGCCGGTGCCGGCACCGGTGTCGTCGAGTACGACCGGCTGCTCGGCGCGGACCGGATCCGTACGGGTGACGCGGTCATCGCGATGGCATCGTCGGGTCTTCACTCCAACGGGTACTCGCTCGTCCGGCACGTGGTCTTCGACCGCGCCGGCATGACCCTCGACCAGCACGTCGAGGAGCTCGGCCGGACGCTCGGCGAGGAGCTCCTGGAGCCCACGAAGATCTACTCGCTCGACTGCCTGGCCCTCACCCGGACCACGGACGTCCACGCGTACAGCCACATCACGGGCGGTGGCCTCGCCGCCAACCTGGCCCGGGTGATCCCGGACGGCCTGCACGCCACCGTGGACCGCTCCACGTGGACCCCGGGCGCGATCTTCGACCTGGTCGGCAAGGCCGGTCAGGTGGAGCGCCTGGAGCTGGAGAAGACGCTGAACATGGGCGTCGGCATGATGGCCGTCGTGCCGGCCGAGTCGGTGGACGCCGCCCTGACGACGCTGGCGGACCGCGGGGTCGAGGCCTGGGTCGCGGGCGAGATCACCGAGCGCGGGGCGCACACGACCGGCGCCGAGCTGGTCGGCGACTACGCCGGCTGACGGCGGCGGAGGACAACACGAACGGGGCGCTCCTGAGGGGGCGCCCCGTTCGCGTGTCCACGGTCCTGCCGTCCGGGTGCGGACAGCACGGAAACCCGGCCGGGGATTCCCCGGACCGGGTTTCGGTGGTTCAGAAGGTCAAGCGCGACGCGGCGACGCAGCAGGACCGGACTCGTCGTCCTCGTCCTCGTCGTCCGTGTTGTAGAGATCCGCGTACTGGGCGTACGGGTCGTCTTCCTCGTCGTCGTCTTCGAACGGCTCGCCATTCGGCGGCTGGCTCGAAGTCGATGCGCCCAGCTCATTGGCCAGACGCGTCAGGTCCGTCCCGCCGCTGCTGTACTTCAGCTGGCGGGCGACCTTGGTCTGCTTGGCCTTTGCCCGGCCGCGCCCCATGGCTCGACCCCCTCGGTGACGGGGCTCGGTGGCCCCAGAGTCTTGACACGCGTTCATGATTCGGAACGGGCTCTCGACAGAGAGACCGGTCCGTAGGGCTTCAACGGTACCTGTTTCCGCGGGTCTACGGTACGCCGCGCGCATCACATACCCCGGTACAGAACCTTCGAGGTGCCCTTTCCTCGCTGGTCAATCGCGATTTTAACCTCTTCTTGAGGGCCGACCCGCCGAGGGGAGTGAGTGAAGTCTCCCCGGCGACGGGCCGGCCCCCGGTGCGGCGCGGTGCGCGGCACGGTCACGGCTCAGCCGCGCCGGGCCTCCGCCATGCGCTGCTCGGCGATCCGGTCGGCCGCCGCGGCCGGCGGAATGCCGTCCGCCTTCGCACGTGCGAAGATCTCCAGGGTCGTGTCGAAGATCTTCGTCGCCTTGACCTTGCAGCGGTCGAAGTCGAAGCCGTGCAGCTCGTCGGCGACCTGGATCACGCCACCGGCGTTGACCACGTAGTCGGGCGCGTAGAGGATCCCGCGGTCGGCGAGGTCCTTCTCGACGCCCGGGTGGGCGAGCTGGTTGTTGGCCGCGCCGCAGACGATCTTCGCGGTGAGGACCGGCACGGTCGCGTCGTTCAGGGCGCCGCCCAGCGCGCACGGCGCGTAGATGTCGAGGCCCTCGACGCGGATCAGCGCCTCGGTGTCGGCGACCACGGTGACCTGCGGGTGCTTGTCGGTGATCCGGCGCACCGACTCCTCGCGCACATCGGTGATCACGACCTCGGCGCCGTCCTGGAGGAGGTGCTCGACGAGGTAGTGGCCGACCTTGCCGACGCCCGCGACGCCGACCTTGCGGCCGCGGAGGGTCGGGTCGCCCCACAGGGTCTGCGCGGAGGCGCGCATGCCCTGGAAGACGCCGAAGGCGGTGAGGACGGAGGAGTCGCCGGCGCCGCCGTTCTCGGGGGAGCGGCCGGTGGTCCACTTGTTCTCGCGGGCGACGACGTCCATGTCGGCGACGTAGGTGCCGACGTCGCAGGCCGTGACGTACCGGCCGCCGAGGGAGGCCACCATGCGCCCGTAGGCGAGCAGGAGCTCCTCCGTCTTGATCTTCTCCGGGTCGCCGATGATGACGGCCTTGCCGCCGCCGTGGTCGAGACCGGCCATGGCGTTCTTGTACGACATGCCGCGGGAGAGGTTGAGCGCGTCCGCGATCGCCTCGGCCTCGGTGGCGTACGGGTAGAAACGGGTGCCGCCGAGGGCGGGGCCCAGGGCGGTGGAGTGGAGGGCGATGACGGCCTTGAGGCCGGATGCGCGGTCCTGACAGAGGACGACTTGCTCGTGGCCACCCTGCTCCGAGTGGAACAGAGTGTTCAGTACGTCGACAGGAACGCCGGTCACATCGGTCACGGTGGTGACTCCCAAGTACGAAGCGGCGGTTGCGGGCCTCCCTGCGGGTGGGGGAGGACCAGTTCGGCAAGAGAGTAAGTCCTACCTGGGCGTAGATCGGCCGCAGTGCTCAGGATCACCCCCTCGCGGGGGACCCGCGTGGAAGGATTCGCGACATGTCGGTCGCCCCCACGGTCCCCGTTCCCTACGCGTCCTATCTGCGGGTGTACGAGCCGCTGGCCGCGTTCCCCGAGCCGGAGCGGAGCCACTGGGCGCGGTACGCCCGCCGGCCGCGCACCCCGGGGGCGCAGGAGGAGCTGCGGCGGTCGATCGCCGACCTGCTGCCGGTGCCGCCGGTGCCGGTGCCGGTCCACGAGAGCGGCGAGGCCTTCGTCGCACACGTGGACGGGGTGGTGGTGATCTGCCCGTGGCGGACCCGGCTTCGGGGGTGGCTGGCGATCCGGGAGCTGGTGGCGGAGGGGTATCCGGCGTCGGTGCTCGACGCGATGCTGCCGCCCGTGGTGCGCGTCCAGGTGGCGAGCGACTTCGAGAGGTGGCTGATCCGGAACCCGGACGCGCGGCCGTGGATCCGCACCGGGGTGTGGCACGTGCCGCTGCGCTGGTTCGCGCTCTTCGGGGACGAGGAGCGGGAGTACGAGCCGGGGGAGCCGGGGGGTACGGAGGCGGGCCGGGCGCCGGTGCTGCGCTACCGGACGACGATGGCGCAGGCCCGTCGGCGGCTGGCGCGGGCGCTGCGGGCGCTGCGGGAGTCGATCGACGAGGGGCCGATGACGGAGGGCCTGCGGGACGTGGGGCGCTGGCTCGAGGAGTTCCATCCGCGGGCGCTCGTGGAGCTGGACTACGGCGGTCTGGTGCACGCGGTCTCGGCGGAATGGCTGGCGGAGGACCGTTCGGCGGCGGAGCTCGCGGAGGGGATCGCGGCGCTGCGGGCGGGGGACGGGGAGACGGCGAGCGAGTTGTACGGGCGGCTCGCGGAGCGGTGGCGGGTGGTCAGGGACCTGCGTTTCGCGAACTGACATCAGTCGGGCATCTTCGTCAGGTCGGTATCGACAAGACATGTCCGGCCGGTGTAAATGATCTTCAACGCTTTCCGGATTCAGGGGCTCCGGTGTCTTGTTTCCGGCGCTCCGGGTCCTTCGGCATCCGCGGGGTGGGGACGTTGGTCCCGATCCGGGCCTTTGGCTCAAGCGTGACGGACAGCACTTACCGCACCCTTGCGTCGATCACCCACCCTCGTGCCAAAATAGGACAAGGAGTCCGGGGAGGGTTCCTTCCGCCCAAGTAAGGGCGGAACGCTCAGCATTGCACTCTATGGGGGGTCTGAGGACTCCTGATCGCTCTGTGACTGATCGTCACAGCCGCGTGACTGTCCGTTATGGCATGGTCCATCGACTTCCGCCGCTGATGAACACCTGCGAGGGCAATTCCATCGGTTTGGCCGACGTGGCTGGACGGATGGTGTAGTTGTAGTGCCGAGGACAAGCCGTTCGTCCTATAACCGACTCGGCCCGCTTCTGCCATTTCGGGCAACGCGGGTCAAGGTGCAGAATTTAGAGGAAAGAACCGAGAAGGTTCGGTTCTCCCGAGGAGGCCGCTCATGACCGCTCGCACCCCTGATGCCGAGCCGCTGCTGACCCCTGCCGAGGTTGCCACGATGTTCCGTGTCGACCCGAAGACGGTGACCCGTTGGGCGAAGGCGGGCAAGCTCACGTCCATCCGCACGCTGGGTGGGCACCGCCGTTACCGCGAGGCCGAGGTTCGCGCACTGCTGGCGGGTATTCCGCAGCAGCGCAGCGAGGCCTGAGGCTCGCTCAACACCCCGCAGCACCCTGCATCACCGGGCACTACCGGGTCCCCCAACCTGGTCGCCCACCCCTAGTACTGCCGACGGCTCCCTGCCCCAACAGGGCCTCCGTCAACGATCGCGCTGGACTCCGCCGGGTCTGGCGCGATCTTTTTTGTGCCCGGCGCCACCCCTCGACGGGTGGTGCAATTGCACATATTAAATCGGGCCAGTGTAGGAGGGGTGTAAGTGAAGGCGTTTCTGAAACTCTTTCAGTGACACCCGTCACACTGGTGAAGCCTTGCCAAGAAACAGCCTGCCACCCGGGGCGCCGCTCCCGACCCGCCGTTGGTCATGGCTTGGTGGGACTTTCGTCCCGCAGGCCCAGGCCGCCCGGACCGCGAGCCCGGAGAGCCCCGTGGCGGGCGTGCGGGGAGGCCGGGGGTCCCCTCGGGGGGACCGGGCGCGACGAGGCCCTCAGGCGGGCGCACAGCCCCGCCCCCGTCGGGACGGCAGCCCGGGGAGCCCGGGCGGCTCGGGCGGTCCGGGGAGCCGGGGGAGCCCGCGGCTCCGGAGGCCCGGGAACACGACGAAGCCCCGGGAGCACGACTAAGGCCCGCATCTTTCGATGCGGGCCTTAGTTTCGAGCGACTCTGACGGGACTTGAACCCGCGACCTCCACCTTGACAGGGTGGCGAGCTAACCAACTGCTCCACAGAGCCTTGTCTCGCAGCCTCTCGTGAGCGGCTGCGAGACAGACTGTACAGCAGGTCAGGGGGTGAGGTCGAACCCGCCCGCTACGGGGCCGCCGCGTCGATCGCCTTCACGATCCGCTTGTCCGAGATCGGGTACGCCGTGCCGAGCGCGTGCGCGAAGTAGCTCACCCGCAGCTCCTCGATCATCCAGCGGATGTCGGTCACCTCGGACGGCACGGGACGGCCCTTCGGGAGCTGTTCGAGCAGCCAGGCGTACTCGTCCTGCATCTCCCGGACCTTCTCCATCCGGGTGGTGTCCCGCTGGACGCCGGTCGGCATCTGCTGGAGCCGCCGGTCCACCGCCACGAGGTAGCGCATGAGGTCGGGCAGCCGCTTCAGGCCGGTACGGGTGACGAAGCCGGCCGGCATCAGCCAGGCGAGCTGGGCCCGCACGTCGGTGAGGTTGTCGATCAGGGCCAGGCTGTTCGTGGACTTCAGCCGGCGCTCGCACGCCTGCCAGGCCGCGAGGATCTGCTGGACCTGGCCCACCGTCCGTACCGTCGTGTCCACCAGGTCCGCGCGGACTTTGTCGTACAGCTTCCGGAAGGACTCCTCGTCCCAGGCCGGGCCGCCGTGGTCGGCGATCAGCTTGTCGGCGGCGGCGGTGGCGCAGTCGTCGAAGAGGGCCTGGATCGAGCCGTGCGGGTTCGCGGACAGGGCCAGCTTCTGCTGGTTGGTGAGCTTCTCCGAGGCGAACTTCGCCGGGTTCACCGGGATGTTCAGCATGATCAGCTTCCGGGTGCCCCGCCACATGGCCTGCGCCTGCTCGGCCTCCGAGTCGAAGAGCCGCACGGCCACCGACTCGCCCTCGTCGACCAGCGCCGGGTACGCCTTGACCGGCTGGCCGCCGCGCTTGGTCTCGAAGACCTTGGTGAGCGTCCCGATCGTCCAGTCCTTGAGCCCCGTGCGCTCCAGGGAGGGCCCGGAGCCGTCAGGGCCGCCCGTGGCCGCCGCGGCGGCCTTGGAGAGCGCCTGGCGGGCCTTGGGGCGCAGCTTCAGCCGCAGCGTCTCCAGGTCCTTGTCCTCGGCGAGCTTCCGGCGCCGCTCGTCGACGATCCGGAAGGTCACCTTGAGGTGCTCGGGGACCTTCGCCCAGTCGAAGTCCTCGGCCGTGACCGGGACGCCGACCATCCGCTGGAGCTCGCGGGCGAGCGCGCCGGCCAGCGGCTCCTGGACGGGCACGACCGCGTCCAGGAAGCGGGTCGCGAAGTTCGGCGCCGGCACGTAGTGGCGGCGGATCGGCTTCGGCAGGGAGCGGATCAGCTCCGTGACGACCTCCGTGCGCAGACCGGGGATCTGCCACTCGAAGCCCTCGTCGGTCACCTGGTTCAGCACCTGGAGGGGGATGTGGACGGTCACGCCGTCCGCGTCCGCGCCGGGCTCGAACTGGTACGTCACCCGGAACTTCAGCGGGCCCTGCCGCCACGAGTCCGGATAGTCGTCCTTGGTGACGGCCCCGGCCTTCTCGTTGATGAGCATCTCGCGCTCGAAGTCGAGGAACTCCGGCTCGTCGCGGTGCTTGTGCTTCCACCAGGAGTCGAAGTGGGCGCCGGACACGACGTGTTCGGGGACGCGCTTGTCGTAGAAGTCGAAGAGCGTCTCGTCGTCGACGAGGATGTCGCGGCGCCGGGCGCGGTGCTCCAGCTCCTCGACCTCGGTGAGGAGTCTGCGGTTGTCCGCGAAGAACTTGTGGTGGGTCCGCCAGTCGCCCTCGACCAGCGCGTTCCTGATGAACAGCTCGCGGGAGACCTCCGGGTCGATCCGGCCGTAGTTCACCTTGCGGTCGGCGACGATCGGGACGCCGTAGAGCGTCACCTTCTCGAAGGCCATCACGGCCGCCTGGTCCTTCTCCCAGTGCGGCTCGCTGTAGGTCTTCTTCACCAGGTGCTGGGCGAGCGGCTCGATCCACTCGGGCTCGATCCGGGCGTTGACCCGGGCCCAGAGCCGCGAGGTCTCGACGAGCTCGGCCGACATGACGAAGCGCGGGGGCTTCTTGAAGAGCGCGGAGCCGGGGAAGATCGCGAACTTGGCGTTGCGGGCGCCGACGTACTTGCCGCGGCCGCTCTCGCGCTTCTGGTCGCGGCCCTGGCCCTCCTTGGACTCCTTCACGTCCTTCAGGCCGATGTGGGAGAGCAGGCCGGAGAGGAGGGAGACGTGCACGGACTGCTCCGGCGCGTCCTCCTCGTTGAGGTGGATGCCCATCTGCTTGGCGACCGTGCGCAGCTGGCTGTAGATGTCCTGCCACTCGCGGATGCGCAGGAAGTTCAGGTACTCCTGTTTGCACATCCGGCGGAAGGAGCTGGAGCCCCGCTCCTTCTGCTGCTCGCGGACGTACCGCCACAGGTTGAGGAAGGCGAGGAAGTCGCTCGTCTCGTCCTTGAAGCGGGCGTGCTGCTGGTCGGCCTGTGCCTGCTTCTCGGAGGGCCGCTCGCGCGGGTCCTGGATGGAGAGCGCCGCCGCGATGACCATGACCTCGCGGACGCAGCCGTTCTTGTCGGCCTCCAGGACCATCCGGGCGAGCCGTGGGTCCACGGGCAGCTGCGAGAGCTTCCGGCCCTGCTGGGTCAGCCGCTTCTTCGGATCCTTCTCGTTCGGGTCGATCGCCCCGAGCTCTTGGAGGAGCTGGACGCCGTCCCGGATGTTGCGGTGGTCCGGCGGGTCGATGAAGGGGAACTTCTCGATGTCGCCGAGGCCGGCGGCGGTCATCTGGAGGATGACGGAGGCCAGGTTCGTACGGAGGATCTCGGCGTCCGTGAACTCCGGGCGGGTGAGGAAGTCGTCCTCGGAGTAGAGGCGGATGCAGATGCCGTCGCTCGTACGGCCGCAGCGGCCCTTGCGCTGGTTGGCGCTGGCCTGGCTGACGGGCTCGATCGGCAGGCGCTGGACCTTGGTGCGGTGCGAGTAGCGCGAGATGCGGGCGGTGCCCGGGTCGATCACGTACTTGATGCCGGGGACGGTCAGCGAGGTCTCGGCGACGTTCGTCGCGAGGACGACCCGGCGGCCGGAGTGCGCCTGGAAGACCCGGTGCTGCTCGGCGTGGGACAGCCGTGCGTAGAGCGGCAGGATCTCCGTGTTGAAGAGCCTCTTCTTGGTGAGGGCGTCCGCGGTGTCGCGGATCTCGCGCTCGCCGGAGAGGAAGACGAGGACGTCGCCGGGGCCTTCCTTCTGGAGCTCGTCGACGGCGTCGCAGATCGCGGTGATCTGGTCGCGGTCGGACTCCTCGGAGTCCTCTTCCAGGAGGGGCCGGTAGCGGACCTCGACCGGGTACGTACGGCCGCTGACCTCGACGATCGGGGCGTCGCCGAAGTGGCGGGAGAAGCGCTCGGGGTCGATGGTCGCGGAGGTGATGACGACCTTGAGGTCGGGGCGCTTCGGCAGCAGCTGGGCCAGATAGCCGAGCAGGAAGTCGATGTTGAGGGACCGCTCGTGGGCCTCGTCGATGATGATCGTGTCGTACGCGCGCAGCTCGCGGTCCGTCTGGATCTCGGCGAGCAGGATGCCGTCCGTCATCAGCTTCACGAAGGTCGCGTCGGGGTTCACCTGGTCGGTGAAGCGGACCTTCCAGCCGACGGCCTCGCCCAGCGGGGTCCTCAGCTCCTCGGCCACGCGCTCGGCGACCGTGCGGGCCGCGATCCGGCGGGGCTGGGTGTGTCCGATCATGCCCCGGACGCCCCGGCCGAGCTCCAGGCAGATCTTCGGGATCTGGGTGGTCTTTCCGGAGCCCGTCTCACCGGCGACGATCACGACCTGGTGGTCGCGTATCGCCTCCAGGATCTCGTCCTTCTTCTGCGAGACCGGCAGCTGCTCGGGGTACGTGACCGCGGGCACGCGGGAGGCGCGCCCGTCGACGCGCTCCTTGGCCTTGGCCGCCTCGGCGGCGATCTCGTCCAGGACGGCCTCACGGGCCTCGGGCTTGCGGATGCGGCGGGCGCCTTCGAGACGGCGGCCGAGCCGGTGGGAGTCCCGCAGCGAGACCTCGGCCAGGACGGACTGGAGGGCGGCGAAGGAAGTAGACATACGGAATCCAGGATCGCACCTGCGCCCGAGAACCGGCGAACCGATTTACGCCCTCCGCCGTGCTGCCGCCGTTCCGTGACCGTCCGCGTCCACCGGTGTCGGGTTCCTCTCGTTCCCTCCCGCTGTGGGGGTGTATGCGGTGCCGGGACCGGGGTCGTATCTATCGTTCTCGCATGTCCAACCCCACGACCAAGCCCTCGTCCCCGTCCGCCCCCCACCCCCGTCCCCCGTCGAAGCCCTCGCCGAAGTCCAGGGCCAGGCCGGCCGCGATCGTCGCCGGGGTAGCCGCCGCGGCCGTGCTGCTCGGCGTCGTCTCGTACACCGCGACCAAGCCCGCGTCCCCCGGCGCCGCCGGCTCGACGTCCGTCGCCGAGGTGTCCGCCGACCCTTCCGCGGGCGTCTACCCCGACCTGGAGGCGTACGCCCGCCGTGACGCCTCCGACAAGCTCGCCCTCGGCCGGGCCGACGCGCCGGTCGTGCTCATCGAGTACGCCGACTTCAAGTGCGGCTACTGCGGGAAGTTCGCCCGGGACACCGAGCCGCTCCTGGTGAAGAAGTACGTCGACAACGGGACCCTGCGCATCGAGTGGCGCAACTTCCCGATCTTCGGCGAGGAGTCGGAGGCCGTCGCCCGCGCCTCCTGGGCTGCCGGGCAGCAGGGCAGGTTCTGGGAGTTCCACAAGGCCGCCTACGCGGAGGGCGCGAAGGAGAAGGGCTTCGGGAAGGACCGGCTCGCGGCCCTCGCCAAGGAGGCCGGCGTCCCTGACGCGGCCCGCTTCGCCAAGGACAGCGAGGGGGCGGCCGCCCGCGAGGCCGTCCGCAAGGACCAGGAGCAGGGGTACGCGCTCGGCGCCACCTCCACCCCGTCCTTCCTGATCAACGGCCGGCCGATCGCCGGAGCCCAGCCCATGGAGACCTTCACGGAGGCCATCGAGGCGGCGGCGAAGACCGCGAAGACGGCGAAGGCCCGGCCGTGACCTCCGGGATCGGCTACTTCGCCGCCTTCCTCGGCGGCCTGCTCGCCCTCCTCAGCCCGTGCAGCGCCCTGCTGCTGCCCGCGTTCTTCGCGTACTCGATCGACACCCGCGCCAAGCTGGTCGCCAGGACCGGCATCCTCTACGCGGGCCTGGCCACCACCCTCGTCCCGCTCGGCGCGGCCGGCTCCTTCGCGGGCCGCTTCTTCTACGGCCACCGGGACCTGCTCGTCACGGCCGGCGGCTGGCTGATCATCGGGCTCGGCGTCCTCCAGATCCTCGGCCTGGGCTTCGCCTCCCGCCGTATCGCCGAGGCGAGCGGCCAAATCCGCCCCACCTCCGCGCTCTCCGTCTACGCCCTCGGCCTCGTCTACGGCCTCGCCGGCTTCTGCGCGGGCCCGATCCTCGGCAGCGTCCTGACAGTGGCGGCGCTGAGCGGCAGCCCGGCGTACGGCGGCCTGCTCCTCGCCGTGTACGCCCTCGGCATGGCCGTCCCGCTGTTCGTCCTCGCACTGCTCTGGGAGCGGTACGACCTGGGCCGGCGGCGCTGGCTGCGCGGCCGCCCGATCCGGATCGGCCGCCTTGAGGTCCACTCGACCTCGCTGATCTCGGGCCTGTTCTTCATCTCCCTCGGCACGCTCTTCCTCGTCTTCGACGGGACGACCGCCCTGCCGGGCCTGCTCTCCGTCGACCAGTCCTTCGCCGTCGAGGAGCGGATCGCCTCCCTCGGCCGCGCCGTGCCCGACTGGGCGCTGCTCGTCGCCGTGGTGGCCGTCGTGGCGGTGGCCTTCGCCCTGCGGGGCCGGCGGGCCGGCCGGACGCGGGAGCGCGAGGAGGTCTGACCGCGCGCGGGGGAGGGGCGCGGGCCCCTTCCCCGTACGGCCGCCGCCTTGATGTTTCACGTGAAACGCAGAAGGCCCCGTTCTTTCGAACGGGGCCTTCTCTGTGTGGCTGGGGCCGGGGTCGAACCGGCGACCTATCGCTTTTCAGGCGATCGCTCGTACCAACTGAGCTACCCAGCCACGAGACTGTTTCCAGTCTCAGCGAACCTGACGGGACTTGAACCCGCGACCTCCACCTTGACAGGGTGGCGAGCTAACCAACTGCTCCACAGGTCCTGGCTATGTGCGAGCACTAGTCTCGCACACGGTAATGCGTACCCCCAACGGGATTCGAACCCGTGCTACCGCCTTGAAAGGGCGGCGTCCTGGGCCACTAGACGATGAGGGCTAAGGGCCCACCTGCGCGCTTCTCAGCGCGTCGGGGACGTCTGAAGCATATGGGATGTCGGCCGCTATCGCCAAAACGGTTTCCCCCGGCACGTGGGAGGCGGCCCCGGGCGGGGGAGAATGGGCGGGTGCTGGAGATGACGCGCGAGGAGTTCGAGGAGCTTGTCGCCGAGGCCCTGGACCGGATTCCGCCGGAGCTGACACGGCTGATGGACAACGTCGCCGTGTTCGTGGAGGACGAGCCCGCCCCGGACGACCCCGAGCTGCTCGGGCTCTACGAGGGGACACCGCTGACCGAGCGCGGTGAGTGGTACGCCGGCGTCCTGCCGGACCGGATCACGATCTACCGGGGGCCGACGCTGCGGATGTGCGAGTCGCGCGAGGACGTGGTCGCGGAGACCGAGATCACCGTGGTGCACGAGATCGCCCACCACTTCGGCATCGACGACGAGCGGCTGCACGCGCTCGGCTACGGCTGAGCCGGCCCGGTCGGCCGGGCGGTGGCCGGGGCGGCAGTCGGGTGGCGGCCGGGTCGTATCCGGGCGTGTCCCTTGTGGTGTCAAGGGAGTTGGGCAGGGTGACGCGTTTCGTTCCTGCCTGTTGTGTCCTGGAGGTGCCCTCGTGCGCCAATTGCCCACCCCGGTGAGATGGGCCGCCACCGCGCTGGCCGTCGCGGCCTGTGCCGGTCTCAGCGGCTGTATGAGTGTCGGTGACGAAGGCGCCAAGCCGGCGCCCGGCGCGTCCGGGGGGAAGCAGGGCGTGGCGGCCGAGTCCGGCGGCGCCGCCGGAGGCTCCGGCAGCGGCGGCGGCACCTGGAACGGCCGGCCCGGCAAAAGCGGCCCCGAGGCGGCCGGAGCCGGTACGGAATCCCCGGTGCCGAGCGGATCGCCCTCGGGCTCGGCGAAGCCCTCCACGGGCGTGGTCCTCCCGGTCGAGGGTCCGGGCGGCTCCGGCGGCCCGTCGAAGCCGCAGCCGACCGGCGGCCACCAGGGTCCGGGCGGCGCGAGCGGCGGCGGGAGCGGGGACAACGGCGGCGGCGGGAACGGCGGAGCGGGCGGCTCCGGCGGCGGGTCCACCCCGACGCCCGAGCCGACCCCGCCGAGCCCGGAGCCGACCCCCGAGCCGACGGTCCCGACGCCCGAACCCACGCCGGAACCGACCTCGAATCCCACCGATCCGCCGCCCTCGGGCCCCGACACCCAGCTGGGCGCGATGCGGGCGGCGGACGGGCCGGGAGCGCCCTCGGAGCTCGCCGCAGGTCGGACCGGTGTGACGGAGTCCGATTTGCCATAGGTGGGGGAGGGTGCGTATGGTGGTAGATCGTTTGATCCCATTGCCCGGCGCCGACACAGAAGAGCGCCGCGTGGCGCGTACTCTCCCTAGCCGTGGCTGGACCGCATTGAGGCGGTCGATTTGCGAAATCACGGAGTTGACGGGCGCGTGCCGAGACTCCGGAAGGTTTCGCATTTCGCATGTCCATTTTCAGTTCTGACCACGCCGTCCTGCCCGAGAACGACGAGATCGTCGAGGCCGTAGAGGCCACCGAGCTCGCCGCCACCGAGGCCGACACCCTCGTCGACGAGGTCATCGACGCCGACTCCCTCTCCGACTCCGACGCCTTCGACGAGGAGTCCGAGGAGTCCGCCGAGTCCGACGAGCCCACCATCACCTTCGGCGACCTCGGTCTGCCCGAGGGCGTCGTGCGCAAGCTCGCCCAGAACGGCGTCACCACCCCCTTCCCGATCCAGGCCGCGACCATCCCGGACGCCCTGGCCGGCAAGGACATCCTCGGCCGTGGCCGCACCGGCTCCGGCAAGACCCTCTCCTTCGGTCTCCCGCTGCTCGCCACCCTGGCCGGCGGTCACACCGACAAGAAGAAGCCCCGCGGCGTCATCCTCACCCCGACCCGTGAGCTCGCGATGCAGGTCGCGGACGCCCTCCAGCCCTACGGCGACGTGCTCGGCCTCAAGATGAAGGTCGTCTGCGGCGGTACGTCCATGGGCAACCAGATCTACGCCCTGGAGCGCGGCGTCGACATCCTCGTCGCCACCCCCGGCCGTCTGCGCGACATCATCAACCGCGGCGCCTGCTCCCTCGAGAACGTCCAGATCGCCGTCCTCGACGAGGCCGACCAGATGGCCGACCTGGGCTTCCTGCCCGAGGTCACCGAGCTGCTCGACCAGGTTCCGGTCGGCGGCCAGCGCCTCCTCTTCTCCGCCACCCTGGAGAACGAGATCGACAGCCTGGTCAAGCGCTACCTGGTGGACCCGATCACGCACGAGGTCGACCCGTCCGCCGGCGCCGTCACGACCATGACCCACCACGTCCTCGTCGTGAAGCCGAAGGACAAGGCCCCGGTCACCGCCGCGATCGCCGCCCGCAAGGGCCGCACGATCATCTTCGTCCGCACCCAGCTGGGCGCCGACCGCATCGCCGAGCAGCTCCGCGAGTCCGGTGTGAAGGCCGACGCGCTGCACGGCGGCATGACCCAGGGCGCCCGTACGCGCACCCTGGCCGACTTCAAGGACGGCTACGTCAACGCGCTCGTCGCGACCGACGTCGCCGCCCGAGGCATCCACGTCGACGGCATCGACCTGGTCCTCAACGTGGACCCGGCCGGCGACCACAAGGACTACCTGCACCGCTCGGGCCGCACCGCCCGTGCCGGCCGCTCCGGTGTCGTGGTCTCCCTGGCCCTGCCGCACCAGCGCCGCCAGATCTTCCGCCTGATGGAGGACGCGGGCGTCGACGCCACGCGCCACATCGTCGGCGGCGCCGGCGCCTTCGACCCGGAGGTCGCCGAGATCACCGGCGCCCGTTCGCTGACCGAGGTCCAGGCCGACTCCGCGAACAACTCCGCCAAGCAGGCCGAGCGCGAGGTCGTCGACCTCACCAAGCAGCTGGAGCGCCTCCAGCGCCGTGCCGTCGAGCTCCGCGAGGAGGCCGACCGCCTGGTGGCCCGCGCCGCCCGTGAGCGTGGCGAGGACCCGGAGGCCGCTGTCGCCGAGGTGACCGAGGCCGCCGAGGCCGAGGTCGCGGCCGCCGCCGTCGAGGCCGAGCGTCAGGCTCGCATCGAGGAGCAGCGCCGCGAGGAGCGCCCCGCCCGTGACGAGCGCGGCAACTACGAGCGCCGCGACCGCGGTGGCGACCGTGGCGGCTTCCGCCGCGACGACCGCCCCTCCGGTGGCTTCCGTCGCGACGACCGCCCGTCGGGTGGCTTCCGCCGTGACGACCGTCCGTCCGGTGGCTTCAACCGTGACGACCGTGGTGGCGACCGTGGTGGCTTCCGTCGCGACGACCGTCCGTCCGGTGGCTTCCGTCGCGACGACCGTCCGTCCGGTGGCTTCAACCGTGACGACCGTGGTGGCGACCGTGGCGGCTTCCGCCGTGACGACCGTCCCTCGGGTGGCTTCAACCGTGACGACCGTGGTGGCGACCGTGGCGGCTTCCGCCGTGACGACCGTCCCTCGGGTGGCTTCAACCGCGATGACCGTGGTGGCGACCGTGGCGGCTTCCGTCGCGACGACCGTCCGTCCGGTGGCTTCCGCCGTGACGACCGCCCGTCGGGTGGCTTCAACCGTGACGACCGTGGCGGCCGCCCGTTCGAGCGCCGCGACGACCGCCCCTCCGGCGGCCACCGTGGCAGCGACCGTCCGTTCAACCGCGACCGTCGTGACGACCGCCCCTCCGGCGGCTTCCGCTCCGGCGGCGGCGACCGTCCCTTCGGCCGTCGTGACGACCACCGCGGCACCGGCTCCACCGGCGGCTCCTTCGGCCGCCGCGACGACAAGCCCCGCTGGAAGCGCAACGGCTGAGGTCGATTGACCTGACAGAGAAGGGGCCGTACGACACCGTCGTACGGGCCCTTCCGCGTTTCCGGCGACCTGTGGAGCCGGCCCGGGAAGAAAATCCGGCCGCGATCCGCGCCGCCGCTGTTACGCTCCCCGCACTTGCACGGGGGGTTCGTCTCAGCGGGGCACGCGATCGCGTCGCCGACCGCGGCACGAGGTGCCGCGTCCCCTTCGGGCGCCCACTCGCATGCATGGAGACGACGTGAATCGACACGTACGGCCCCGGAGGGCCACGCTTCGCCGTGTACTCGGCACCGCGCTCATACCCGTCGTCGGCCTCGGGGTGGCGGGGACCGCCGCCCCGGCCGCCTTCGCCGTAACCGCCGCGCCTGCCGCCGCCGCCCCCGTGGCCCTCGACCCGTGGGCGGCGTCCGTCCCGCTGTCGGACGGCACGGCGTCGGAGGGTGTGCTCGATCTGAAGACGGCCAAGAACGGCGCGGTCGTCGCCCTCACCTATCGGGGGAACGGCGCCGAGACCCCGTACGAACTCACGGCGAGGACGCGGCCGGCCGGCAGCACGGTCTGGGGAGCGCCACAACTGCTGGCCACGACCGTCGGCTATCCGCAGGATGCCCGGCTGGTCGTCTCCGCCGACGGTGCGGTTCTCGCGGAGTGGTCGGCGGGCGACGTGTTCAAGTCGGCCGCGCTCGAAGCGGGCGCCACCACGTGGTCCGCGCTGCCCGAGCTCCCGGTGCCGCGTGCCCAGGTGGCCGGTTCTCCGTCCGGTCGCCTGGTGGCGGTGTGGTCGAAGTGGTCGGGACGGACGAGTGCCGTCTACACGGCGGTCCGTACGGGGCCGGGCCAGGCCTGGTCGGATCCGGTCCGGGTGAGCGAGGAACTGGCTGACCTGGAGCTGGCCGAGTCGCTGGAGCTCGCGGTCTCCGAGCAGGGCACGGCCACCCTGGCCTTCGCGCAGAGCGGCGCCGTCAAGGCCGAGGTGAAGGTGGCCGACCTGGCTGCCGACGCCACCGCCTGGAGCACGCCGGTCACCGTGTCGAACCCGGCCTCGCGCGCCACCACCCCCTCCCTCGCGGTCGGCCGGGACGGCAGCGTCTCGCTGGTCTTCTCGGACTGGGGAGACGGGTCCGCCGCCGAACCCTTCCAGGTCTTCGCCCGGCGCCCGGCCGGTGGTGACCGGTGGGGGAACAGCGGGCCGGCCAACGGGTTCAGGACCGGTACGTGGCGCCAGGTCGCCGTCGGGCCCGAGGGTGACGTGACGCTGCTGGGCGTCGCGTACGTCGAGGGCTCCGGGTACAGCGCCCAGACCACCACCTGGTCCGCGGCGACGAGCAGCTGGGCGCCGGTGAAGGTGCTGTCGACGGGCTATGTGCCGGACGACCAGTTCGACCTCGCGGTCGGTCCCGACGGCAGCGCGCACGCCGTATGGACGCAGGGCGGGGACTCCCGCAAGCTCATGACGTCCTCTCGCGTGAACGGCGTCTGGTCCGCGGCCCCGAAGCCTCTGAGCACCAACCCGGACGGCTACGCCTTCGGCGAGGTGACGGTCGGCGCGGACAACCGTCCCGTCGCCGTCTGGGGCCAGACCGCCGGTTCCGTCTTCCAGCTGCGCGCCGCGACCACGGCTCCCGTTCCGCCGAAGCCGCTGCCCAAGTGGCGTGATGTCAGCGGTGACGGGAAGGGCGACCTGCTCACCCTCACGTCGGGCGGGACGCTGACCGTGCGCACGGGCACCGGCACCGGTGGTCTGGGCACGGGTGCCTCGGCGACCGGCTGGCCGGCGACCTCGACGGTCGTCCCGTTCGGTGACCTGTCGGGCGACGGGTGCAACGACATCCTCGTACGGAACTCCGCGGGGGCCCTGACCCGGCACAACGGGGGTTGCGGCACGGCGTTCGCGCCGAACGGGCCGAAGGCCTCGCTCGGTTGGGGGTGGCAGGCGTACGACGTGCTGTCCTCGCCCGGCGACCTGACGGGCGACGGCCGGGCGGATCTCCTCGGGCGGACCCCGGCCGGTGAGCTGTGGCTGTACGCCGACAACGGCGCGGGTGGGTTCAAGCCGCGGGTGAGGGCCGGGTACGGCTGGCAGTCCTACAACGCGGTCGTGGGTGTGGGCGATCTGAACGGCGACAAGGCGGGAGACGTGCTGGCCCGGGACAAGAACGGCGTCCTGTGGCGGTACTACGGGACGGGCAAGGGCACCCTCGGCGGCCGGGTGCAGCTCGGCGTCGGCTGGCAGTCCTACAACGCGGTGGTCGGCGTCGGCGACATCACCGGCGACGGCCGCGCCGATCTCGTGGCCCGCGACACGACCGGCGCGCTGTGGCGGTACGCCGGAAACGGCGCGGGTGGCTTCGCCGGCCGGGTCAAGGCCGGCACGGGCTGGCAGACGTACAAGACGCTGTCGTGACGGTCCGGCCGCCGTCCTGACCTCGTGTCCGGGGCGGCGGCCGGGAGGGCCCGCCCCGCACTTCGGTGCCGGGGCGGGCCCTGGGCCGTATGCGGGGGTGGGCGGGATACGCTCACGTGGTCGAATCGGGTGGGAAGTGCCGGGCAGGGGGCCCGGGGACGCTTCGCCGGTTCCAGGAACTTTCAGGTTGCCCCGGGGAGGGACCTCTCTTTGTCTCGTTTCGCACGCGCGCGGCGGCCCCGCGCGCGTATCGCCGTTCTGTCGACCGCGCTGCTGGCGTCGGGGGTGGTGCTGTCGCCGATGGTGGTGGCGCACGCGTCGCCGGTGGTGGGGATCGACCAGCTGGATGTCGCGCCGAACTCGCGGGGGGTGCCGCGGCAGGAGACCGTCACGGCGGTCGGACCGGCGGGATACGTGCACGAGACGGAGGGCGCCGGCGGGGAGCTGGAGTGGACGGCCTTCGGCGACCCGGCGAAGAGCGTGCGGCTGGGGTACGGCAAGGGGTACCAGTTCTTCGCCGAGTCCGGCACCGGCGGGCGCTACGCGTACGTGCAGCGGGGGATCGGCAGTCACTACCTGCGCGATCTGACGACCGGCACCGAGCGGGTGCTCGACATGCCGCGGGACGCGGGATACCGGGGGCTGCTGGGCGAGACGCTGCTGTTCCAGCAGTACGTGTCGGCGGAGGACCTGTCGGCGACGACCGGGTTCTACCTGCGGAGCGCGGCGGACGCGGCGGCGGCGCCGGTGGCGGTGACCGGGTGGCCGGCGGACGCGGACCTGCACCACGCGCGGCTGGCGGCCGGTGACGGCTCCGTCGCGGTGATCCGGTTCGGCCGGACCGGTGCCGCGCAGCCGTACGACTTCACGGACCTCGGGGTCGTCGACCTGAAGACGGGGCAGATGACCGTCGTGGCGGCGACGCCGACCGGGAGCGTGCCGGTGGCGCCGGTGGCGGTGTCGCCGGACAAGATCGCGTGGGTGGACCGGGACCGCACGGTGCACGTGCGGCAGCGGGCCGACCTGAACGGGGCCGAGCAGACGAGGGTGCTGCCCGAGGGCCTGGGCACCGACCGCATCGGTCTTGTCGGGGAGTGGATCCTGGCCGTCGGGGACGCGACGGGTTCGGACGCCGCGCTGCGGCGGCCGCTGGTCGCGCTGCACCCGGACGGCCGGACCAAGCCGCTCCTGGACATGGCCGAGGACGAGCTGACGCAGATCTCCGACGGGAGCGGCGTGGCCGTCGTCGGCGGTACGTCCGCCGACGACTGGGCGCTCCTCAAGGCGGTGCCGGACAAGAGCGGCACGCCGGTCCTGGAGAAGCTGAGCCGGCTGGGGACGCTGCCGGCCCGCGTCGAGTCGCTCGCCCTCGGTGCGGGCCGGCTGACGACGCTGGAGGAGGACACCGCCAAGGGCCGTGGCCTGTACGGCTGGACGCTGCCGGTGGGCCCGCTGCACACCGGCGACCCCAAGCCGGTGTGGGCCGGTCCGGCGCCGGGCCAGCAGGAGGGTTCCGCCCCGCTGTTCGACAGCGGCGACGGCCGTACGGTCATGCTGGCGCGCGCGGACTCCTTCTCGTCCCTCGACGTCGTCGCCCGCCGGTCCTCAGGACAGGAGGTGCGGGTCCCGACCAACAAGGACCAGGCCCGGATCGCCGACGCGTCCGGCCGGTGGGCCGTCTTCCAGGCGGGCCGCGTCAACGCGCCCGGGCAGATCCTGCCCGGCGAGGACATGTCGGTGGTCGACCTGGACGCCGGCCGGACCGTGCTGACCAGGAAGCAGACGGCGGCCGCCCTGTGGGGCGACACGCTGTTCGCCGGTACGGCCACGACGGGCGAGGTCGCCCGTACCGACCTGGCCACCGGCAAGGAGCTCGCCAAGGTCGCCACCGGCGCCGACTGCGCCGTGACCGAGCTCCAGACGGCGGGTCCCTGGCTGTACTGGGCCTGCTCCCAGTTCGCCAAGCAGGGCGTCGTCGACCTGCGGACCAACCGGAAGATCGCCCTGAAGCCGGGGGTGTCGGGCGGCGCGCTGCTCGGCGACGGCTATCTGATGGAGCAGAACTCCGGCTCGTACCTGCGGATCACCGACTTCCACACGGGCACGGCGGCCTCGCCCCGCATCCTCGTCGACGCCACGACGGTGAACGGCGCCCGCCGCGAGGCCTGGACCGTGGACCGCTTCGGCGGCGCGGTCGCCTACCAGGACTCCGCGCACCGCGTCCACGTCGTGTGGACCGGCGTACCGGCCTCGGACCTCAAGGCCTCCTCGTCGAGCACGCCGACGAGCGCGCTGTCGAAGAGCGGCTGGAAGGCGTCCTGGACGCTGTCCAAGCCGGCCTCCTTCTGGCAGCTGTCGATCCGCGACCGGTTCTCCGGCGCCCTGATCCGCAGCTACGGCGGCAACGAGACCCGCGGCCGGGTCGACGTCGCCTGGGACGGCAGGACCTCGGCCGGCAAGGTCGCGCCGAACGGCCCCTACCTGTGGGACCTGCGGGCCGGCACGGCCGACGGGCAGGGCGAGGACCTGGTCGTCGGCGGCATGATCACCGTCTCCGGCGGCGTGCCCGCCTGGCGTGACCTGGCCGGCAACGACAAGCAGGGCGAGCTGCTCGCGGTCGACTCGACCGGTCTGGTGTCGATGTACCGCGGCGACGGGTACGGCGGCCTCTCGGCGCGTGCCGTCGGCTCGGGTACGAAGTTCCCCGCCGGCTCCGTCCTGGTGCCCTTCGGCGACGTGAACGCCGACGGCTGCGCCGACGTCCTCGCCCGCGTCGGCGACCAGCTGCGGGCCTACCGGCCGGGCTGCGGGAAGGTCGTCATGGCCTCCTCGCCGTACACGGCACTGGGTTCGGGCTGGGGCCAGTACGACATCCTGACCTCGCCCGGCGACGTGAACGGCGACGGCTTCACCGATCTGATCGCCCGCCAGGCGTCGACCGGCGACGTCTACGTCTACGCCGGTACGGCCGACCACCGCATGAAGGGCCGGGTCAGGGTCGCCACCAACTGGAAGCTGTACAAGAAGGTCGTCGGCGCCGGCGACCTGAACCGCGACGGCCGCGGCGACCTCCTCGGCATCGACTCCTCCGGCGCGATCTGGCGTTACTACGCCACCACGACCGGCGGGTTCACCGCCCGCGTCAAGATCGGCACCGGCTGGGGCGGCTACACCTCCGTGGTCGGCACCGGCGACATCTCCGGCGACGGCTGCGCCGACCTCGCCGCCCGGGACACCTCCGGCCGCCTCTACTCCTACGACGGCACCTGCACCGGCTCCTACGGTCCCCGCATGCTCATCGGCACCGGCGGCTGGAACACCTACAAGTCCCTGTTCTGACCCCCGGACCCGACCCGGCCGCGCCCCACGGCGCGGCCGGTGTCGGATACCCGATCGGTTCCGGGGATCTCTCGGGCTATGCTGCACGGGTGTGCTTGTCCACGGGCCGTTAGCTCAATTGGCAGAGCAGTGGACTTTTAATCCATTGGTTGTGGGTTCGAGTCCCACACGGCCTACACGTGGTGGGGGAGGGGAAACCCTCTGACCTGCCGGGGAGCGCCCCACCTGGTTGTGACCGGGTGGGGCGCTCCGTCGTTCGTGGGCCCGTGCGTGAGCGATGCGTGAGCGGGCCGGTATTTCGGGGCACAGGCCGAATGTGTTCAGGACGTCAGGTCGAACTGCTTGAGCCAGTCCGGGTCCCCGTCGCCGACGGTGGCGACCAGACCGCCGGAAAGCAGCACCATGGAGAGGACGAAGGGCATCGGGCCTCCGTAGTGCTCCACTGCCTGGCTCAGGGTCATGTCGGATCCGTCCGGGTGACCGATGAGCCCCGAGACCTGGAGCAGGTCGTCATGCTGGATTCCCAGGCTGTCCGACACCCAGTGGACGGTGTCCCGGGCCTGGTCCTCGGTGATCTGCTCCCGTGCCCCCACGAGCCAGGCCATGAGGATCGCCCAGACCATGGTGGGGTCGGAGGGGTGTTCACCTTCGCGGAAGGACCCTCCGGGCCCCTTCGAGGGGTTCTCCATCCAGGTGGCGATGTCCGCTCGCAGGCGCTTCTGAGTCCGGACCCGGGAGATCTCGGTGAGGTGATGGGGCGCTAGAGGAGTCCGATCTACCCTGCCGCGGGCGGCTCTTGGCGCCGCCGGGGAATGAGTGCTGCGGCCGCCTCGGCCACCGCGCGGTCGACCTCGGGGAGGAGGCTCGTGTAGGTGTCCGAGGTCAGGGTGATCGTGGAGTGGCGGAGGGTCTCCGAGACCGTCTCCGGGTGGAGCCAGGAGCCGTCCTCCTTGGTGAAGACCTTGCCCGTGTCCTGCCAGGCGGCGCCGGCCTTCCTCCGCTCCTTCGCCTGAAGGGCCTTCTGAGCACGCAGGACCTCGATGTTCACGCTGTCGAGCGCGATCGTGCCCGCGCTGCCGTCGGTCTTCGGCTCGGACTCGTACCGGTCCCAGCCGACGGACGTCCGCAACGCCTTCCGCCAGGAGGCATTCGCCTACCGCGCCCTACGGCCCAGGGGTGGAACCGTCGGTGTCATGGGCTTCAGGGCGTCGCCAAGGCGGCTTGAGGGTGCTTCAGCCCCAGGTCAGCGACCTGCGGCTTCGTCGCAGTTCAGACCCGTTCGCCCGGTGCGTCGGGGTCACCGGACCGGACGGCGATGGGCGGAGCGGCGCACGCGCATGGCGATGTAGATGAGGTCTGCCACGAGCAGCACGATGCCGATGAACAGAAGGAAGAGCAGTCCGTCGGCGACGGCGCCGATGATGCCCAGCACGATCGCCACGATGATCAGGGCGAGGAAGAGCGACACGAGGGCCACCTCCTCGGTCGGTCGGGGGGCTCAGCGGCGGGCCAGCTGCCGTTCACCGTTCGCCCCGGGCTCGTAGGGGAGGTCGTAGTGCCGGAAGACCGCTTCCTCGTCTTCGGCGGGAAGGACGTCGTCGGTGCCGATCGAAGGGCACCGCTTCACCAGAGCCTTGTCATGGGCGACCTTCACATAGCCCGGCCCCGCCGTCGCACCGTCCAGGGGCACGAACACCAGATGGTGGCGGGTGGGCAGGCCGACCCGGACCGTGGCCATGAACGGCTGATCGGTACTGGTGTCGACGTAGATCGCCTCCAGATCTCCGATCCTGTGGCCCCGCGTGTCCACGACGTCGTGGGTTCGCCACTCACGGATGTCCGCCATCTGGATCATGCCGACTCCTTGCGATCGGTCCCCTGTTCGGGAAGCGTGGCGAGAAGGATTTCGGCGGCCTGGGTGACGTTATCTGCGGCGATCGCACGGGCCATCGCCGCGCGGGCCGCATCCGCCGTGGCGTGCGGCGGGACCACCAACAGGGCGAAGTGGTCGTTGTCGCCACGGGTGATGAGGACGGTGTCGTCACCGACGGGAAAGGAGTCGAGGCGCACGACCCGGTCGTCGACGACCACACGGGTCGGGACCTTCTCCCAGGCGTCCGTGTCCAGGCCGACCCGCGTGACGGGGCCCAGGTGCGCGGTGACCGCCTGGATCAGGGCGGGCAGCTCGGTCTCGACGTCCCGGGAACGGGGCCACCACGCGCCGTCGAGAACGCCTTCGCGGGAGTGCGTCGTCCGCAGCCGGAGCAGGGCCGTGCCGGGCTTCACCGCTCGGTGGATCTCGTCCGGAAGGAGCTTCGGAGGAGAGGGGCTTTCGGATTCGGCCATGATGGTCCGCCTAGCTGCGCGGGGCCGCCGACACCTCATGGCCGGCGAGATACCGCCGTGGTCTCACGGTACTCCGCGTACCTGTGGTCACGCCCGCGAGCATCGGCCGGGCGCTGTTCCCGGTCGGAAACCGCCTGGTGAGAACCCACTCGTCCGAACACAGCGCGGAGTACGCTGAAGATACCGGGAGTAACTCGAACACCCGCTCCCACGCGGACGTCGTTTCCGGCGATCAAGACACTGGGCCGCCCTGCAGGGCGGCCCGGAGACGGGTCCGCGATCATGACCACCTCCCTCGCACCCTCGCATTCGGCGCGCCTTTCGCTGACGCCGAAGACCACACTCGCCGGTCTCCTGGACGGCGCCTGGTGGCCTCGCTCGCGTGACCTCGCCACGGAGCTTCCGCCCCTGGTCGACGCGCTGGAGGAGTCCTACGGACGCATCACCCGCGTCACGGTGAACCCCACCCGCTGGCCCGTCGTCCCGCACAAGGTTCCTGTCACCGGGCACACCGTGCACGTCGGCTGGTTCACCGAACAGGATCCCGACAAGATGATCCTGCTCTCCTACACCGTCGGCCGCGTCGACCTGCTGGTGATCCCGCCCGAGACGGAACCCGCCGCAGCCGCCCGTCTGATGACCGCCGCCGCCGTCCCCGGCAGCGTCCTGGCCGCCGGTGTCCTGATGTCCGACGAGGCCGCGACCGGCCGCCGCATGCGCGACGCCCGCAGCAGCGAGGACGCCTGGGAGACCGACGGCGGATCCGCCTCGCCGCCGCTCCGGCACCCGCTCATCGGCGCGCGGATGATCCCCGTACCGGGGAACCCGCGGAGGTGACCCCATGGAAACCCTGATCACGATCGCCGCGATCGCCCTGCTGATCGCGCTCGGCAGCCGCCTGATCCACCGGCTCAACGCCCAGCACGACGCACGCATCGCCGCCCACCACTTCGGCGACCCCTTCCCGGCCGTCCGCCGGCCGCCCGGCCACCACCACCGCACACCGACGGAGCAAGTCGCCCACCGAAGGCGCACGGGCACCTGGCCGTGAGCACCCCTGACCATTCCTCCGACCGAAGGCGGCGGGTGGGGTACCCGACACCCGGGAGAACCCACCCGCCGGCCTCTCGCATGAAAGGACCCCGGTCATGGCGACACTCCGCGAGCGACAGGTCTACCGCGAACGGGTCCTGACCGCCCTCTACGAAGCCACCGAAGGCAACCGGCTCCTCGGAGTCCCGGGGCGGAAACTGCGGAACGACCTGCGCATCCCGGAAGAGGACCTGGCCGCCGCCTGCACCTACCTCGCCGGCGAGGACCTGGTCAGCGTCGACTGGGAACCGGGCAACACCCCCGCGATGGTCTCCCTCACCCACCAGGGAATCCGCCGCATGGAGGCCGAAGAGGAAGAACGCGGCTGAGCCGGACCGCCCGACGGCCCGCTCTCCCTCTGCCCCGTCCGGCCCGTAGTCGTAGAATTGAGGGTGGATCGAGCACGCTCACGTGTGACGATCCGGAAGGGCGGCCTCGGCGGAGTGAATGCGCTGAGGCCGTTGTGACGACCACCGCCAAGAGGCCCGCGCGGGCGCTAGTCATGGAAACCTCCGGCACCCGTGAGGACCTGACCATGCCCTCGACAGCAGCAAGGTAGCGGCGGGCGCCCAGTGCCGTCCGTGCGTGAGCGGATGTTCCGGCACGGCCCGCTTCCGGCCGGATCGCGCGGCACCGTTCACCCCGTCAGACCAGGGCACACCGGACGGAGCGGCACTCTCCGGCATCACTCAGCAGGCCCCAGCCAGGACTTTTATTCCATTGGTTGTGGGTTCGAGTCCCACACGGCCTACGTGAGGCGGGCGAGGGGAGACCCTCGGGCCGCCCGGAGCGCCCCGACCGGTTCTCGCAGGCGGGGCGTTTCGTCGTTCCCGGGCGGAGGTTCACGGAGAGGTTTCCGGGTGAAGATCTTCTTGCTGCGAACGGGTCCTTCCGGGGCGCGGGGTGAGGCAGCGTGGACGAGTCTGGAACGTGGAGCGCGCGGGGCGCGGAGCGTGGAGGTGGGGCCGGTGTCGGCGACGTGGGACGGATCGGGGGATCCGATGGGGGAGGCCCGGGTGTTGGCCCGGTGCGCGCTGCTGGCCGCGGGGGCGGCGGTCGTGGCGCTGCTGACGGCGCTGGGCGGCGGGCTGCTGATCCTGCTGAGCGGGCTCGTGGGGCTGGCGGCGGCGGCCGTGGGGATCTGGTGGTTCCTGGCGCACCGGGGGCCGCTGCGGGCGGCGGGGGCGGTGCTCGCGGTGGGCGCGCCGGTCGCGGTCCTGTGGCTGTACGTCGCCGGCGGTGTGTGGGGGAACGCGCTGGTGGCGCTGGCGCTCTGGGGTACGGCCCTGGGGTGCGCGCGGGCGGCGCTGCGGCTTCCGGAGCGGCCGCGGGCCGAACTGATGAGGGGTGAGCCCGCGCGGCGCCCCCAACGGCCGGTCCTGATCATGAACCCGAAGTCCGGGGGCGGGAAGGTCGGCCGCTTCCGGCTGGTCGAGCGTGCCGAGCGGCTGGGCGCCCGGGTGCATCTGCTGGACCTGTCGGCCGGGACCGACGTCACCGCGCTCGCCCGGCAGGCGGTCGCGGACGGCGCGGACCTGCTCGGGGTGGCGGGCGGCGACGGCACGCAGGCGCTGGTCGCGGCGGTGGCCGCCGAGCACGACCTGCCGTTCCTGGTCATCTCGGCCGGCACGCGCAACCACTTCGCGATGGACCTGGGCCTCGACCGCACCGATCCGGCGACCTGCCTGGACGCGCTGACCGACGGCGAGGAGCTCCGCGTCGACCTGGGCTCGGTCGCCGGGCGGCCCTTCGTCAACACGGTGTCCTTCGGGGTGTACGCGGACGTCGTCCAGCACCCCGAGTACCGCGACGACAAGGCGGGCACCGCGATCGAGGTGCTGCCCGACCTGCTGCAGGGCGGCGGGGGCGACCGTCTCGACGCGGTCGCCGACACCGTCCGGCTTCCCTCCCAGCAGGCGCTCCTCGTCAGCAACAACCCCTATGCGGCGCCCGACCCGTTCGGCGCCGCCGGCGCCCACCGTCCGCGCCTCGACGGCGGCGAACTCGGGGTGATCGGCGTCCGCGTGGAGGGCGCGGCGCAGGCGGCGGAGCTCGCCGTACGGGGTACCCAGGCGACGGGCCTGCGGGTCCTGACGGCCCGTAGGGTCGAGGTCGTGGGGACCATCGGGAAGCCCGTGGGCGGTTACGGCTACGGCACCGCGGCCGGCGCCGGCCGGAGCGCGCACGTCAACGGCCATCGCGGATACCTCGACGGCACCATCTCCGTCGCCGTCGACGGCGAGGCGCTCACCCTGCCCACCCCGGTCGTCTGCACGCTCCGCCCCGGCGCCCTGCGGGTCCTGGTGCCGCGCAACAGGCCGGGCACCGTACCGCCGCAACCGCCGTTGGACTGGAGACGGATCACCGCGCTCGCCCTCGAATCCTGACCGGCACCACCCGAAGGAACAGCACATGACCACGACGACCAGGACCGGCCCCCTCCGGGGCGTCCTCAGCGACCTCCGAGCGGTCGACGGTGCCGTGTACGCCGCGGTGGCCGCGACGCCCACGCCCACGCTCGACGCGAAGCTGCGCCGGCTGTCCAGGACGGCCGACCATTCGAAGATCTCGTTCGGGGTGGCGGCGGCGCTCGCCCTCGTGCCGGGCCGGCCGCGCCGGGCGGCGCTGGCCGGGGTCGGGGCGATCGCGGTGGCCTCGGCCTCGGCGAACCTGCTCGGCAAGCGGCTGGTCCGCCGGGCGCGCCCGGACCGGGAGGCGGCCAGGGTGGAGGTGGGCAGGCACGTGCCGATGCCGGACTCGGCCTCGTTCCCGTCCGGGCACACCGCGTCGGCGGTCGCCTTCGCCACGGCCGTCGGTGTGGTGCTGCCGGTCGCGGCGGCGCCCCTCGGGGTGCTGGCGGGCGCGGTGGGGTACTCGCGGGTGCACACCGGCGTGCACTACCCGGGCGATGTCGCCGCGGGCGCGGTCCTGGGTGTGGTGAGCGCGGCCGTCGCCCTGGCGGCCGAGGCGTCCTGGTCGGCAGCCAGGGGGAAGTGAGGGCCGGTCAGTCCTGGACGGTGAGCGGCGGGAGCCGCCAGGTGCCGTCGAGGACGGAGGGGTCGGGGCCGTAGAGGCGGGCGACGAGGCTGAAGGGGCCGGCGGGTGCGGGCAGCCAGTTGGCGGCCTGCTTGGGGTCGGCCGGGCGGTCCTTGCGGACGTACAGGGTGAGGCCGCCGTCGTCGTCGTACACGAGCCCCGGGGTGCGGTCGCCGATCGAGTACCGGTCGATCTCGTTGGCGACGAGCAGCCGCTCCGGGAGGCCGTACAGGGTGACCGACCAGAAGAAGCGGGCCGGGGGCAGGTGGCCGGCGGGGAAGTGGACGACGTGGTCGCGGTCGCCGCTCGGGGGCTGGTCGCCGCGGTCGTCCGCGAGCCAGCCGTGGTACCAGGCCTCGGCGGCGGGGAGTCCGTAGAGGCCGACGTCCGCCGCGAGGGCGCGGCCGAGGTGGTTGTCGCCGAGCTCGGCCCGGGTGCCGAAGAGGCCGGTGGAGACCGCGGTGACCTCGACGGCCTCCCGCAGGCGGGCGCGGCCGTCGGCGATGCCCTGCTCGACGGCCTTCCGGAGCTCCGGGGCGAGCGCGGCGGGTTCGAACTCGCCGGTGCCGGAGGCCCCGAGGGCGGCGAGGCGGCCGCGCAGGTCGCGGTCCTGGTCCAGGACGGGGAAGAACCGGAGCAGGAAGTCGAGCAGGGTGAAGAACTCGATGCTCCCGAAGTCCTCCTCGCGCCAGACCGGCCAGACCGGTTCGTCGGCGGGGTGCGGGGCGGCCGTGTCCGTGTACGCGGAGAGGGGGCGAAGCTCGTACCTCTCCTGGATGGCGCGCAGAGCGGGCACGTCGTCGGGGCCGGCCAGGTAGGTGCGGCCGATGACGCCGACGAGGAAGGTGTCGGCGCGCAGGACGCCGGCGATGCCGTCGGGGACGGGGCCGTTCCAGCCGGGGCCCGCGACGAGGTAGTCGCCCGCGTCCTGGCCGGTGGTGCGGGCTCCGACGTATCCGACGAACGCGGTGTCGAGGTCGTGGAACGGCAGCACGTAGTAGCGGTCGAGGGCCGGGACGGAGACGACGAAGGGCTCGGCGCGCAGGTCGAGCCAGGCCACGGAGTACGGGGTGTCGTTGTTCGGGGTCACGACGTCGGTGTTGGCCGGGGTGAACGGCTCCGAGTAGTGGCGGAAGCGGCCGAACCCGCCCACGTACCGCGGGTCGTCGGAGTCGATCGCCTGCGGGTACATCGTGCGGTAGTTGTCCAGGATCGGATAGCCCCAGATCCAGGCTTCGGCCGCCGTCCGGCGGGCCTCCTCGGGCGTCAGCTGCACGGTGGCCACCTTTACGAGCGGGAGGGAACCAACCCGTACAAATTCGCACGAATGGCACCCTCCCGCACGTGGACCGGCCCGAGCGCGCGGACCGGCCCGGGGGCGCTTCCTACGCGGCGCGGGCCAGCTCCTCCTCGGTGAGGCCGAGCGCGGCCAGCCGCTCCGGGTCGGCGAGGACCTGGAGGGCGACGATCCGGTCGTCCGCGGAGATAGTGAACGCCAGGAGCGAGGAGGGGCGTCCGTCGACGACCGAGACGAAGGCGGGCGCGCCGTTGACCACGACGGGCAGCGAGGCCGCCTTGAACTTGGAGTACAGGAGGGCCTGCGAGATGACGGCCTCGGCGCCCCTGACCTCCTTCGAGTGGGCCGCGAGGATGCGTCCGCCGTCCGCGCGGAGCACGACGTCCGGGTCGAGGACGGCGAGGAGGCCCTCGAAGTCGCCGCCGTTCGCGGCGGCGAGGAAGGCGTCGGCGATCTCCCGCTGGCGCCGGGCGTCCGGGCCCTGGGACGGGGTGGCGTCCTGCACCCGGCGGCGGGCGCGGCTGGCGAGCTGGCGGGTCGCGGCCGGGGTGCGGTCCACGATCTCCGCGATCTCGTCGAAGGAGACGGCGAACATGTCGTGCAGGACGAACGCGATCCGCTCGGCCGGCGAGAGCGTCTCCAGGACGACGAGGAGCGCGAGGCCGACCGACTCGGTGAGTTCGGCGGCGTGCTCCGGGTCGGTGGTGTCGGCGGCCCGGACCACCGGGTCGGGGACGTAGTACTCCAGCGGGTCCTCGCGGCGCGAGCCGCGCGAGCGCAGCATGTCCAGGCAGACGCGGCCGACGACGGTGGTCAGCCAGCCGCTGAGGTTCTCCACCGCGCTGACGTCCGCGCGGCTCAGCTTGATCCAGGTCTCCTGGACGGCGTCCTCGGCCTCGCTGAGCGAGCCCAGCATCCGGTAGGCCACGGCCCGCAGATGATTCCGGTCGGCCTCGAAGCGCCGGGCCAGGAGTTCCGTGTCGGCCCCTGCGGCCGCGAACTCACCGGCGGCACGTTCCTTCTCGGCGTCCACTCGTCGATCTCCCCCTTCGTGGTCCGTCATGCCTTCATGACGGATGAAACCCTGCCTATGTGACACGAGCCGAGGGGCTCCGGGTGGGGTGTGTCGTCCCGGCACGTGAGATCCCCGCCGCCTGGTGGCGAACGCCGGGGATTCCCCGGCGGATGCCGGTGAGCGCCGTGAATCACCCCTTCAGCTCGAAGATCGTTCTCCGTAGATTGATCACCATGACGACGACAACGACGCAGGTCAACCCGGTTCTCCGCACCCCGCCGGCCTCCCCCGCCGCCGCGGCCGCCTACTTCTCGGCGAGCCTCGCCTTCCACGCCGACGTCTCCGACGTGGCCTCCGCGCTGGCCACCGCGGCCGCCGACGGCACCGACCCGGGCTTCGTCGTCATCGACTCGCGCTCGACGGCCTCCTGGGACCAGGGGCACGTCCCCGGCGCGATCCACCTGCCGACCGCGCTCATCCCCGAGCAGGCCGGGCAGCTGCTCGACAAGTCCGTCCCCGTCGTCACCTACTGCTGGGGCCCCGGCTGCAACGGCGCCACGCGCGCCGCGCTGGCCCTCGCCGAGCTGGGCTACCAGGTCAAGGAGATGCTCGGCGGCTTCGAGTACTGGGTGCGCGAGGGCTTCGCGTACGAGACCTGGGAGGGCCCCGCGGAGAAGGCCGCGGACCCGCTGACGGCGCCGGTCGACTCCGACGACTGCGGCTGCTGAGCGGGTAGGACGGAAACGGATTTCGTGATCGCCCCACCCATGGCGTACAGTCGTGTTTACCGACGCGGGGTGGAGCAGCTCGGTAGCTCGCTGGGCTCATAACCCAGAGGTCGCAGGTTCAAATCCTGTCCCCGCTACTCAGTAGCAGCGAAGGCCCGGATCCAGTCACTGGATCCGGGCCTTCGTCGTGTCGCCACCCGTTCCGCTTGACCTTTACGCAACGTCAAGATCTAGCGTTCTAGTCATGGAGTGGTCGATCCAAGAGGTCGCCAAGAAGGCCGGCACCACCAGCCGCACCCTCCGCCACTACGGGGAGCGCGGACTGCTGGAACCGAGCCGGATCGGCGCGAACGGTTACCGGTACTACGACCAGGCGGCGCTGGTACGGCTCCAGCGCATCCTGCTGCTGCGCGAGCTGGGGCTCTCGCTGCCCGCCATCGCCGAGGTCCTCGCGGGCCAGCGGGACACCTCCGCCGCCCTGCGCACCCACCTCGCCCTCCTGGAACAGGAACGCGAGCGCATCGGACGCCAGATCGCGTCGGTGCGGACCACCCTCCACAAGACCGAGAAGGGAGAAGAACTCATGGCCGAGGAAGTGTTCGACGGCTTCGACCACACGGCGTACGAGCAGGAGGTCACCGAACGCTGGGGCGGCGAGGCCTATCAGCGGGGCGACCGCTGGTGGCGCTCGCTCGACGCCGGGCAGAAGAAGGCCTTCCTGGACGAACAGGCCGCCATCGCCCGTGACTTCGGACAGGCCGCGCGCGACGGACTGGCCGCCGGCAGCGACGAGGTGCAGGCCATCACCCGGCGCCAGGTCACCTGGCTGTCCGCCACCACGGCCCCCACCAAGGAGTACGTGATCGGGCTCGGCCGGATGTACGTCGACGACCCGCGCTTCACCGCCCACTACGACCGGCACGGCGAGGGCACCGCGATCCTCGTCCGGGACGCGATGGAGGTCTACGCGGAGCGGCACCTCTGACGGGACTGTCGGAAGTAAACGGTGGCCAAAAGCGTGCCCGCCTCTTTGCCGGGGCCCCGCACCCCACCGTAGTCTCACGCGCACCATGAGTGACGAGCGTGCGCGCGATGTGAGCGAAGTGAGCCGGCGGGCGCCCGCCGTGCTCGTGCTGCTCGCGCTCCTCGCCCTGCTCGTCAGCGTCTGCCACGGCTCCCAGGGCCACCAGCTGCCCACCCCGGGCACCGCCACCCTCTCCGCCCCCGCGCTTCCGCACGGCTGCGAGCGGTCGGGGGACGCCTGGACCTTCGACGCCCATCTCCCCGCGCAGGCCGCGGCCTCCCAGCCCGCCGCGCCCGACGCCGGCGCCGCCGCGGTCCTGCCGTACGAAGCGGACCTCCGCACCGACCCGCGCGCGCTCTGCGTCCGGGACCGGGCGGGCCCAGGCCCCCGGCCGGGCCGGCTGCTCATCGCCCTCGGGGTGGACCGGAACTGAACCGGGTCCCGCACTCGCGTGACCAGGTTCCCTTTCGCGTACCCACTCCAAGGACGTACACCATGACCGCACCACTGATGCTGCCCGTCGAGGGGCAGACCGTCGGCAACACCCCCGTCCTGTGGACGGACGACGGCTACTGGGCCAAGCTCGAAGGCTTCAACTTCGGCGGCATCAAGGACCGCGCCGCCCTCTACATGGTCGAGCAGGCCCGCCGCCGGGGTGCACTGCGGCCCGGCGCCCCGATCGTCGAGTCGACCTCCGGGACCCTCGGCCTCGGCCTCGCCCTCGCGGGCGTCCTCCACGGCCACCCCGTGCACGTCGTCACCGACCCGGGCCTCGAACCGATCGTCGAGCGGATGCTCGTCGCCCACGGCGCCCGGGTGCACGTGGTGACCGAGCCGAGCCCGCGGGGCGGCTGGCAGCAGGCCCGGATGGACCGGGTCGCCGAACTGCTGCTGAGCCTCGACGGGGCCTGGTGGCCCGACCAGTACGGGAACCCCGACAACCCCGCCGCCTATGCGGGGCTCGCCGCCGAACTGTCCGCGCAGCTCGACCGGATCGACGTCCTCGTCTGCGCGGTCGGCACCGGCGGCCACTCGGCCGGCATCTCCCGGGCGCTGCGCGCGACCGGCAGCCCCGCCCTGGAACTGGTGGGCGTGGACTCGGTGAACTCCACCGTCTTCGGCCTGCCGGCCGGGGAGCGGCTGATGCGCGGCCTCGGCTCCTCCATCCATCCGGGGAACGTCGACCACGGGGCCTTCGACGAGGTGCACTGGGTGGGCCCGGCGGAGGCGGTCCGGACGGCCCGGCGGCTGGCCTCGCGCCACTTCGCGACCGGCGGCTGGAGCGTGGGCGCGGTCGCCCTGGTCGCCGGCTGGCTGGCCCGCACGCGGCCGCGCGGCACCCGGATCGCGGCCGTCTTCCCTGACGGGCCGCAGCGGTACTTCGACACCGTCTTCAACGACGAGTTCTGCGCGGCGCACGGGCTGCTCGACGGTCCCGTACGGGAGGACCCCGCCGCGTACGTCTCCGCCGACACGGTCAGCGGCTGGACCCGCCGGGTCCTGGAGCGTGCCCGGTGACGACGGCGACCGCGCCCGCCAAGGGCGGCGTCTGGCGGCAGAGCCGTACCTTCGAGCCCGCCGTACGGCTCCTCTTCCTCAACCAGCTCACCATCAACCTCGGCTTCTACATGCTGATGCCGTACCTGGCCGCGCACCTCGCGGACGGGCTCGGCATGGCGGCCTGGGCGGTCGGGCTCGTCCTCGGCGCCAGGAACCTGTCCCAGCAGGGCATGTTCCTCGTCGGCGGGGCGCTCGCCGACCGGCTCGGCTTCAAGCCGCTCATCGTGGCCGGCTGCGCGCTGCGGACGGTGGGCTTCGGGGCGCTCGCCTTCGCCCAGTCGCTGCCGATGCTGATCGCCGCCTCGCTGGCGACCGGGCTCGCGGGGGCGCTGTTCAACCCCGCCGTACGGGCCTGCCTCGCGGCCGAGGCGGGGGAGGAGCGGCGGGTCGAGGCCTTCGCGCTCTTCAACGTGTACTACCAGGCGGGCATCCTGCTCGGGCCGCTCGTCGGGGTGGCCCTGACCGGGGTGTCGTTCCGGCTGACGTGCCTGGTCGCGGCGGTCCTGTTCGCCGGCCTGACCCTCGTACAGCTCCGGCACCTTCCCGTACGGGCCGTGCGCGAGCCGAAGGGGGCGGGGGAGCGGGGGCAGTTCCGCACGGTGCTGTCCCACCGGACCTTCTGGTTCTTCTCGCTCGCCATGACCGGCTCGTACGTCCTGTCCTTCCAGGTCTACCTGGCGCTGCCGCTCGCGGCCGACGGCACGGCGCTCACCACGGCGCTGTTCGTCGTCTCCGCGCTCGTGGCGCTCGCCGGGCAGCTGCGGATCACGGCCTGGTGCCGGCGGCGCCTCACCCGGGAGCGCTGCCTCGTCCTCGGGCTCGCCCTCATGGGCGGCGCGTTCCTGGCACCGGCGGCGCTGGGCCGGGGCGCGGCCGGGCTGTTGCTCTGCGCGGCGGTCCTCGCCGTCGCGAACGCGGTGCTCTACCCCTACGAGATGGACACCGTCGTCGCCCTCTCCCGGGGCCGCTGGGTCGCCACCCACTACGGGCTCTACAACACCGTGTGCGGGATCGGCATCACCCTCGGGAACCTCGGGACGGGCGCGCTGCTCGACGTCACCGGCTGGTCGGCGGCACCCTGGCTCGCCCTGTGCGCCGTCGGTCTGGTCTGCGCGGCGGCGATGGCCCTGCTGTCCAGGGGCGGACGGCTGGCGGAGGAGAGCCCCCCAGGAAGCGCCTGACCTTCCGGGCTACGCCACTCGGCCCCGTGGGAGTCGCCCGCCGGTGCGGCGGCGGCCACGCTGGGAGGGCGCGGTGCGGACCGCGGCCGGTCGGACCGGGCAGGAGAGCACAGGTGGGGCACCCCCAAGGAGTGGCGGGCGGCGGGCGGCGGCGTGACGAGGGCCGTCCGGCGTACGGCGGCGCGCGGCGGTTCATCCGCGCGCTGCCCCCGCTGGTCATCGTGGGCGGGGTCTTCTTCGACGTGTCGACCCCGCCCGCGTACACGGCGGCGCCGCTCTTCTCCGCCGCCCCGCTGATCGCCGCGCCCTTCTTCTCGACGCTCACCACCCTGCTCACCGGGATCGCCGCCGTCCTCGCCTCCATCGGGCTGCACGTCTACAACGGCACCGCCGACGAGATCCCGGCGCTCACCGAGACCCTGACCGTCCTCACGGTCTCCGCGCTCGCCCTCCTCATCAACCGGGTGGTGCGCCGCAGCGGCGAACGGCTCGCCTCGGCGCGGGTCATCGCGGAGACCGCGCAGAAGGCGGTCCTCCCGATGCCCGCCGAGCGGATCGGCGGGCTCCAGTGCGCGGCGCGGTACGAGGCGGCGCAGGCGGACGCGTTCATCGGCGGCGACCTGTTCGCCGTCCAGGACACCCCGCACGGGGTGCGGCTCGTCGTCGGGGACGTACGGGGCAAGGGGATGGACGCGGTGGAGGCCGTTGCCGTCGTCATCGGGGCCTTCCGCGAGGCGGCCGAACAGGAACGGACCCTGGAGGGCGTGGCCGAGCGCCTCGAACGGGCGCTGGCCAGGGAGGGCACCCGGCGGCACGGGCTCGACGCCTTCGAGGGGTTCACCACCGCCGTCCTCGCCGAGCTTCCGCGCGCCGACGGCAGCGGCACCTTCAGCGGTTTCGTACGGGTGGTGAACCGCGGGCACCCGCCGCCGCTGCTGCTGTACGCGGACGGGCACCTGGACCTGCTGGACCCGGCCGAGCCCGCGCTGCCGCTCGGCATGGGGGATCTCGCGGCCTGGCCTGACCGGGCCGAGGCGCGGCCCTATCCGCCGGGCGCGACCCTGCTCTTCTACACCGACGGCCTCTCGGAGGCGCGGAACGCCGAAGGCGTCTTCTACGATCCGGCCGAGCGACTGGCCGGCCGGATCTTCCCGGGACCCGAGGAACTCCTCGACGCGCTCGTGGACGACGTACGGCTCCACACCGGCGGCGGGTCGACGGACGACATGGCGCTGCTCGCGGTGAGCAGGCCGGCGGCGGGGCAGCCGGAGCGGCGCAGGACGATGCCGGTGGTGCCGCCCGGCGGGTCCGGTCACCAGGTGTAGTCGAGGGGTGTCACTGCGATAACAATTGACATAACGTCAGATCGCGAGGTTTCCCTTATCCCGTTCTGAACGGGGGTCAACTCGGGCGATTACCTCCCAATTCAATGAACGATCAAGCGGAACGGCTTGGAATCGGGACCCCCTGTCTATTAACGTTCGATAACGCAGCGCGGTCGTCACACCCGTCGCAAGAGGCGGCACCGTGCGCACGCGCCGAATCCTGAAAAGGAACCGGGGAACCACCACTTGGGGTGAATCGGGCCCCTTCGCACCCGTGCGGACCACGCACCCGTGCGGTCGAGCCCGTAGGAGACCTTCCTGCTCCGAACCCGTCAGCTAACCCGGTAGGCGAGAAGGAAGGAAAGGAGCGCGCCTCCGTGGCGTCCAACACTCCCGCACCCGAAGCCCCCTTCGATGCCTTCGGTGGTGGTGCGGGTCCCGCCGCCCCGGACACCGAGTGGAATCCCACCGAGGACTCCCTCCGCGCGCAGAGCCGCTCCGGCGGCCGCCACCGGGTCGTCAAGCAGCGCTCCAACTTCGCCCGTTCCTCCACCGTCCTCGGCGTCGGCGTGATCGCCGCCGTCGGCGCGGGCGGCCTCGCCACCGCGCAGGAGAAGCCCCCGGTCGCGATATCGCTCCCCGACCTGGACCTCCCGGACCCCCACGACCTCCCCGGCGTCGGCGACCTCCTCCCCGGCGAGGACAGCGCGCCCGTCAGCGCGGCCCGCGCCAACCCCAACCCGCTCACCGCCGCCACCTACACCACCGGCGCCGACGAGCAGGCCGACAGCGCCACCAGGACCGCGTCCGGCGCCGCCGACGCGGGCGAGGCCCTGCGCGCCCGCATCCTCCAGCAGGCCGAGTCGCAGCAGGCCTCCGCCGACGCCGCCGAGAAGGCCGCCGCGGAGAAGCTCGCCGCCGAGAAGGCCGCCGCCGAGGCCAAGGCCAAGGAAGCGGCGGCGGAGAAGGCGGCCGCCGACGCCAAGGCGAAGGCCGAGGCCGAAGCGAAGGCCAAGGCGGAAGCGGAAGCCGCGGCCAAGGCGGAGGCCGAGCGCCTCGCCAAGCTCGCCGCGAGCTACTCGCTGCCCCTCTCCTCGTACAGCCTCACCGCCACCTACATGCAGTCCGGCTCGATGTGGTCCTCCGGCTACCACACCGGCCTCGACTTCGCCGCGCCCACCGGCACCCCGCTCAAGGCCGTCCACGGCGCCACCGTCAAGTCCGCGGGCTGGTCCGGCTCCTACGGCTACCGGATCGTCCTGGAGCTCGCCGACGGCACCGAGGTCTGGTACTGCCACCTCTCCTCCATGACGGTCTCCGCAGGCCAGACCGTCGGCACCGGCGAGACCATCGGCCGCGTCGGCGCCACCGGCAACGTCACCGGCGCCCACCTCCACATGGAGGTCCACACCTCCGGCGGCGACGGCATCGACCCGGCGGCCTGGCTCCGCTCCAAGGGCCTGTCGCTCTGACCCCGTCACCCGCTCCGGGCGCCCCGCCTCCCGGAGCCCGGACGGAATAGGCCCGGCGGCGCGAGCGGTTGATCCCCCCATGACCTCTCTGCGCCCGCTGGGCAGTTCCGACCTGCACGTCTTCCCGCTCGCCCTCGGCGGCAACGTCTTCGGCTGGACCGCCGACGAGGCCCAGTCCTTCGCCGTCCTCGACGCCTACGCCGCGGCGGGCGGCAACTTCGTCGACTCCGCCGACGTCTACTCCGCCTGGGCCGAGGGCAACGAGGGCGGCGAGTCCGAGACGGTCATCGGCCGCTGGCTCGCCTCCCGCGGCAACCGCGACGACATCGTCGTCGCCACCAAGGTCGGCGCCCACCCCCACTTCAAGGGGCTCTCCGCCACCACCATCAAGGCCGCCGCCGAGGAGTCGCTGCGCCGCCTCGGCACCGACCACATCGACCTGTACTACACGCACTTCGACGACGAGACCGTCCCCGTCGAGGAGATCGTCACCGCCCTCGACCAGCTGGTGAAGGACGGCAAGGTCCGCGCCGTCGCCGCCTCCAACATCTCCCCCGAGCGGCTGCGCGCCTCCCTCGACTTCGCCGAGACCGAGGGCCTCGCCCGGTACGTGGCCCTCCAGCCGCACTACAACCTGGTCTCCCGCGACACCTACGAAGGCCCGCTCCTGGAGACCGCCGAACAGGCCGGCCTCGCCGCCGTCCCCTACTACGGCCTCGCCTCCGGCTTCCTCACCGGCAAGTACCGCCCCGGCGTCACCGTCGACAGCGCCCGCGCCGCCGGCAAGCACCTCGACACCGAGCGCGGCCGGGCCGTCCTCTCCGCCCTCGACACCGTCGCCGAGGCCCACCAGGCCGAGCTCGCCAGCGTCGCCCTCGCCTGGCTCGCCTCCCGCCCCACCGTCGCCGCGCCGATCGCCTCGGCCCGCACGGTCGAGCAGGTCCCGGCCCTGATCGCGGCGGCCGACCTGACGCTCACCGCGTCGGAGCTCGACCTCCTGACGGAGGCGTCGGCCCGCTGAGGCCCTTCCTTCGGGGCGCTGGCTAGCTCCGGTACGGGTTGTAGCCGCCGTAGTCCAGGTACTGCGGCGGCGCCCACACCCGGCCCGTCGCCCGCGCCGCGTACGTCAGGGAGGGCGAGGCGACCGCGCGCCGCTGCCACAGGTGGTGCAGCAGCTCCTGCTCGCGGGCCGGGAAATCGGGCCCGGCCGTGCCGCGCCGGGCCCGGTCCCGCAGGAACGCCAGGGTCGTCGCGAACGACTCGTACTCGCCGACGGCCCGCGCGGCCTCCGGGCCGTACGTCCGGCCCGCGAAGGACCGGGCCAGCTGGCGGGCCCGCATCGAGGAGAGCGCGAGCGGCTCGGCGGGGGAGAGCCAGCCGGCCGCCGCGTACGCCGGGAGCTCGCCGGATATCGTGCGCAGCTCGCGCTGCCGGCTCCACACCGCGAGCCAGGTCAGCAGGCCGAAGGCCGGGACCATCAGCGCCCCGTACACCGCGTAGAACGCCCACGGGCCGCCGAAGGTGGCCGAGCCGTTCCAGGCGGCGTGCAGGCCCATCGCGAGCAGCAGCCCGGCGAGCGGCAGCAGCACCTTCCGCAGCCGCTTGCCGCGCGGGGCGAGCGCGGCGAAGCCGAAACCGATGCCGGTGAGCACGGTGAACAGCGGGTGCGCGAACGGCGACATCACCACCCGGACGAAGAAGGTGCCCGCGGTGACCATGCCGATGCCCGCGCGGCCGACCTCCTGGTCCTCTCCGAAGGCGTTGCCCAGGTAGAGGATGTTCTCGGTGAAGGCGAAGCCGGTCGCGGTGAAACCGGCGAAGACGACGCCGTCGACGAGCCCGCCGAAGTGCCGCCGGCGGAAGAGGAACAGCAGCAGGACCGCGGCGGCCTTCGCGCTCTCCTCCACCACCGGCGCGATGACGGTCGCCCCGAGGTTGTCGGCCGAGTCCGGGTCCGCCGTGGCCGTGGCTATCCAGCGGACCGCGAAGGAGTTCGCCAGGATCGCGACCAGCGCGGCGGCGAAGGCGCCCCAGGCGAAGGCGAACAGCAGGTTCTTCCACGGCCCCGGCTCGACCCGGTCGAGCCAGCGGAACGCCGCCATGAGCAGCGGTACGGGAAGCACGGCGAGGCCCAGGCCGACGAGGAAGCCCTGGGTGCCGGTCTGCTCGCGGACCAGCGCCAGGATGACCAGGGCGCACAGCGCGAGCAGCGTGATCACGGCGACGGCCCGGACCACCCGGCTGCGCCAGAACGCGCGGCGTGGCTTGTAGCGCCACTTCGACCGGTCGGCGGCGGCCGGGAAGGCCGGCTCGTCGCTGTCCCGGTGCGGCACGGGCGCGGTGTCCTCGGGGGGCCGGCCGGCGGCGGGCAGGTCGGCGGGGGCAGGGTTCGACACGTGAGCGACCCTAACGACCCCCACCGACACGGGGCGACGGGGTTAAGCCGTCCCCGTCACTTCCGCCGGAGGTCCGGGTCGCTTCCGGCGGAGGTCCCGGTCACTTGCGGCGGAGGTCCCGGTCACTTCCGGCGGAACAGGAGGTCGTGGACGACGTGGCCCTTGTCGAGGCCCTGGCCCTCGAAGCGGGTGAGCGGACGGAAGTCCGGGCGGGGCGCGTAGCCCCCGTCGGCCTGCGTGTTCTCGTAGTCCGGGTGCGCGGAGAGCACCTCCAGCATCTGCACGGCGTACTCCTCCCAGTCCGTGGCGCAGTGCAGCACGGCCCCGGGCTTCATGCGCGGCGCGAGGAGGCTGAGGAACTCGGGCTGGATGAGCCGGCGCTTGTGGTGGCGGGCCTTGGGCCACGGGTCGGGGAAGTAGACCCGGCAGCCGTCGAGGCTCGCGTCGCCGAGCATCTCGCGGAGCAGGATGATCGCGTCGCCGTTGGCGACCCGGACGTTGGTCAGTCCGTTCCGGTCGGCGAGGCCGAGCAGATTGCCCTGGCCGGGCGTGTGCACGTCCACGGCGAGGATGCCGGTGCCGGGGTCGGCCGCGGCCATCTGCGCCGTCGCCTCGCCCATGCCGAAGCCGATCTCCATGACGACGGGCAGCCCGTCGAACATCTCGCCGAGGTCGAGGACGCCCTTGCCGTCGATGTCGAGGCCCCAGTCGGGCCACCGCTTCAGCATCGCCTCGGCCTGCCCGTAGGTGACCCGGCTCCGGCGCGGCTGGAAACTGCGGATGCGCCGCTCGTGGTGCGCCCCGGCGGGATCGGGCATGGGCCCCTCGCCGGGAGCGAACATCCGGCTGCCCCGCCGCGCGGCGGCCTTGGCGGGCTCGGCGGCGGGCTCGGCGGCGGTCTTGGCGGGCTCGGCGGCGGCCTGCGGGCCGTTCTCAATCTGCTCAGACACAATGCCACCGATTCTACGGCGGCCCCCGGGGTGGGCCACCGTCCCCCGGCCCCCGCTACAGCTGGGCCAGCGCTCGTGACGCGACCTCGCGGCCGATCGGGAGCGAGGCGGTGGCGGCGGGCGAGGGAGCGTTGAGCACGTGCACCGTGCGGGCTTCCTCGCGGAAGAGGAAGTCGTCGACGAGGGTGCCGTCCCGCAGGACGGCCTGGGCCCGCACGCCCGGCGCCGCGCGCCGGAGGTCGGACTCGCGGACGACCGGGAGGAGCCGGCGGACCGCTTCGGTGAAGGCGCGCTTCGAGAGGGAGCGGTGCATCTCGCCGGCGCCGTATCTCCAGTGGGCGCGGGCGATGGCCCAGGAGCCGGGCCAGGCGAGGGTGCCGGCCAGCTCGCGCGGGCGGACGACAGACCAGCCGTATCCCTCGCGGGCGAGCGCCGGCACCGCGTTGGGCCCGATGTGGACGCCGCCGTCGATGCCCCGGGTGAGGTGGACGCCGAGGAAGGGGAAGGCGGGGTCGGGGACGGGATAGACCAGGCCCCGCACCAGCGAGGGGTCCTTCAGCTCGTAGTACTCGCCCCGGAAGGGGACGATCCGCATGCCGGGGTCGTCGCCGGCGAGGCGCGCGATCCGGTCGCAGTGGAGGCCCGCGCAGTTGACGAGGACCCGGGCCCGCACGATCCGGCCGTCCGCCGTCCGCACGGCGACGCCCCACGGCCGCCGGTCGATCACGGTGACCTCGGCGCCGTACAGGATGCGGGCCTTGGAGGCCTCGGCGAGCCGCTCGGAGACGGCGCCGTAGTCGCAGATGCCGGTCGTGCCGACGTGGATCGCGGCGAGGCCGCGCACGCGGGGCTCGTACTCGCTGATCTGCGCCGGGCCGAGCTCGCGCACCGGGATGCCGTTCTCCCGGCCGCGCTGCACGAGCGCGTGCAGCCGGGGCAGCTCGTCGCGCGTGGTGGCGACGATGAGCTTTCCGGTCACCTCGTGCGAAATGCCCCATTCCGCACAGAACTTCACCATCTCGGCCGCGCCCTCGACCGCGTACCGCGCCTTGAGCGAGCCCGGCCGGTAGTAGATCCCGCTGTGGATCACCCCGCTGTTGCGCCCGGTCTGGTGGCGCGCGAGAGCGTGCTCCTTCTCCAGAACCGTGACCCGGGTACCGGGAGCGGCACGCGTCACCGCGTACGCCGTCGAGAGACCGACGATCCCTCCGCCGATCACCAGTACGTCACAGTCAAACACCAGCGCCACCTCCCACCCCCGATAGTGCACTGGCCCACTGACAACGCCGCTAAACGCCCACTTCGTGGGACGCGCGTCACGGTCGGGCCACGGGCCCCGCCGGAGCGGCGCGTCACGCTGGGGAGACGAGGAGGGGCCGGGCCCTCTCCCGCAGCTCCATGACCCGCGGCTCGTCCCCGTACGGTTCGAGCCGGTGCAGCAGATCCCGTACGTACTCCGTGGTCCGCGCCGAGGAGATCCGCCCCGCCACCTCCACCGCGCGCGTGCCCGCCGCGCAGGCCGCGTCGAGGTTCCCCGACTCCAGCTCGGCGACGGCGGAGACCACGAGCCGCAGCCCGTGCGAGCGGACGAACTCCTCGGTGGGCCTCGACAGCGCCTGCTCGGTGAAGCGGCGCACCTCCCGGGGCGCCTTCAGGTCCCGGTAGCACTCGGCCGCGTCGGCGCAGAACCGGTCGTACGAGTAGAAGCCGAGCCACGTCGGGTCGGCGTCGCCCTCCCGGGACCGCTCCAGCCAGCCCTCGGCGGACTTGAGCGCGGCCGCGGCGGCGACCCCGTCCCCGGCCTTGGCGTGCGCGCGTGCCTCGACGAGCCGGAAGAAGGACATGGTGCGGGCGGTGGCGAGCCCCCTGTTGCGTTCGAGGGCGGCCTGGGCGAGGTCGACGCCCTCGTCGGCGAAGCCCCGGTAGGTGGCCTGCAGGGACATGGAGGCGAGGACATAGCCGCCGAGGGGCACGTCCGCGGCGGCGCGGGCGAGCCGCAGGGCCTGGATGTAGTAGCGCTGGGCGGCCTCCTGCTGCCCGGTGTCGAAGGCCATCCAGCCGGCGAGTCGGGTCAGCTCGGCGGTCGCCCCGAACAGGGCCCGGCCGACCTCGTCCGAGTACGAGCCGAGCAGCAGCGGAGCCGCGTCCACGCGTAAGCACTCGGGGACCATGGAGGAGCGCCAGTCCCCGCCGCCGTACTTGGAGTCCCAGCGGCGGGCGTCCTCGGCGGCCTCGCGGAGCTTGGCGACATCGCTGTGCCCCACGCGCGCGTGCTCCGCGGCCGCCGCGCCGCCCCCGCCCGGGCCGGGCCGCGGGGCCTCGCGCTCGACCGACGGGTCGGCGGGCGTTATCAGCCAGCGGGAGGTCGGGGTCGCGTACGCGCTGACCGCGAAGGAGCCGGCGAGCGACTGCCAGATGCCGCCCCCGCCGGCCCGCCGCCCCGCGAGGTCGAGCCGGTACAGATCGGTGGCCGAGCGGACCGCCTCGCCCACGTCGCGCGGGAAGGCGAGCCCCACCTCGGGCGCCGGGTCGGCGTCCGCGAGCCCGATCTCGTGCAGCGGCACGGGCCGCCCGAGCTTCTGGCCGATCGCGGCGGCGATCAGGTGCGGGGCGGCGCCCTGCGGCACCATGCCCTTCGACACCCAGCGGGCGACCGAGGTCTTGTCGTAACGAAGCGTCAGACCCCGCTGTGCGCCGAGGTCGTTGACGCGCCGGGCTAGCCCGGCGTTGCTGATTCCCGCGAGGGCGAGAACCGTGCCGAGCTTTTCGTTCGGCCCGCGTTGCTCCCTGGACATGACGCCACCCCTCGACAACACAGCCGGCCGCCACGACGCCGGGCATAGGCGTGCGGCATTCGTAAACACAGCGTAGTTCGCCGCATCCCTACCGTTAAGGGGCGGTGTTCCGTATGGCGAGATTGTTGTGTGACCGGCCGCCGTCGGGTGCCGGCGGCCCGGCCCGTGCTCCCGCCGTGTGGCCGTGCGCCCGGCCGTGCGCTCTCGTCCGGTCCGAGGGGGAGCGCTTCCATGAATGACGCGTGGGTCGGCCCGCTCGGCCGGGAACGGTGTCCCGGACCAGTGGGCTGGGGGATTCCGCCGCCCCATTCCCCGCGGGCGGCGGACGGCACCGGGAGGCGGGAGCGCCTCCCGGGCTGCCGGGCGTCCGGCGGCGGCGAGAACACCCCGTCCGCGTTCCAAACCCACCGGGCACGGTCGATATTTGGCCGAATGACGCCGGTGTGTCTCCGACGCCCAACTGGCCCATGCCAGGGGCGCATTCGGCTTTCGCGCGCGTGCACCCGGACCCCGCCCCGTGCGCCGTTGTCGTGGCAGCATGTCTCCCACCGAAACGGATGTGGAGGCGCCGATGCGATGGCTGGTGGGCTGGAGCAGTGTCGCCGGCTTGTCCTCCGCGACCGGGTACGACCCTCCCGGATACGGCTCCGCAGGGTACGACGGTCCCGGATACGGCTCCGCCCGGCACGACGGTCCCGGATACGGCTCCGGCCGGCACGACGGCCTCGGATACGGCTCCGGCGATCCGGCGGCCGAGGGGCGCACGGTGCAGCCGGTGGGCGCACAGCTCCTGTGGGGCGGCCCCGACCCGCTGTGGGCGGTCGGCGACTGGCGGCCCGACGAGGTGCGCCTGGTGGCCGTCGACGACCACACCCGCCTCGCCGTGCTCGGCTGTTGCGCGGCGAGCGACGAGGAACTGCGGATCGGCCTGCTCACCGCGCGCGGGGGCGCGCTGCGGCATCTCACGGCATGGCCCGGCAGCTACACGGCCGTCGTCAGGGCCGGCCGCCGGGTCACCGTCACCGGCGACCTCGCCGGCGCCCGGCCGGTGTTCCACACCCCGTGGGCCGGCGGCACCGCGTTCGCCACGGCCGCCCTGCCGCTCGCCGACCTCGTCGAGGCTCAGCTCGACATCGGCCACCTGGCGGCCCTGCTCGCCTGCCCCGAGACCCCGGAGGCGCTGCGCGACTCCACCCCGTACGAGGGGGTGCGACGGGTGCCGCCCGGCCACGCGCTGATCCTGCGCGAGGGCTCGCGCGAGATCGCCGGGTACGAACAGGTCGCCTCGCTCGCCGTCGCCGCGCCCGAGGCCGAGCCGCGCCAGGCCGTCGAAGGGGTGCGGGACGCCCTCGTCGAAGCCGTACGCGCCCGGCTCACCGCCCCCCGGCACGCGCCCGAGGCCCCGCTCCCCGACCCGGGCCCGGTCCCCGGCATGGGACCCGCCGACCGCCGCGCCGCCCGGGGCGCGGGCCCGGCCCCCGGCATCGGCGCCGACCTGTCAGGCGGCAGTGCCTCCGGCACCCTCGCGCTCCTCGCGGCCGGCCTCCCCGGCGTGCCGGGCACGATCATCGGGCACGGAGCGGGCGCGGGTGAGCGGCTGCTCGCCGTCACCTTCAACGACCTGGCCACGCGCGCGGGTTCGGGCCGCGAGGCCGAGCTGAAGCGGGCCCGCGAGCTGGCCTCCGACCCGCGCCTGCACCACGTGGTCGTCGCCGCCGGCGAGGAGGCTCTGCCGTACGCCGCCCTGGACGGCCCCCTCACCGACGAGCCGGGCCCCGCGCTCGTCACGGCCGAGCGGCACCGGCGGCGGCTCGCGGGCGGCAGCGCCGACCACTTCACCGGGATGGGCGCCAAGCAGGTCCTCGACGCCCACCCGGCGCGCCTGGCCGACCTCCTGATGGACCGCAGGCGGCGCTCCCTGGTGCGTCCCGTGACCGCGCTCGCCAAGGCCTCGGGCCCGTCCGCGGGGGCGTTCCTGGTGCCGCTGACCGTCTACCGGGCGGCGCGGAAGCTGGCCCGTACCCCGTACCGCACCGGTCTGGAGACGGCCGCCCGCCGGGTCCTCGAGGCGAACCGCGTGGCGCCCGACGGCTTCGGGCCCCTGGAGGCCTCGCTGTCCGCCCTCGCCTGGTCCCGGCCGGGGCCCGCGGCGCGCTGGCTGACGGGGGAGGCGCTGGCCGAAGTATCGGTTCGCCTGAACCGGGCGGCGACCCTGCCCGCCGCCGTCCAGCGCCCGGGCGAGGCACGCGCGCGTGCCGCCCTGGTCCGCGCCGCCGCCGACCACCGTGTCCTGGAGCAGGCCGCCGAGATCCGCGGCCAGCGGCTGCACGCCCCCTTCCTCGACAACCAGGTCGTACGGGCCTGCCGGGCGCTCCCCGAATCGCTCCGGGTCCAGCCGGACGCACGCGCGGGCGTGCTCCGCACGGTCCTCGCCGGCGCCGGCGTCCGCGAACTCCCGCCGGGCTGGGGCGTACCCCACCCCGCCGTTCCCGCCGCCGCCACCCGCGCGGGCCTCCGCGCCGCCCTCCCGGGCCTCCTGGCCCTCTTCGACGCCCCGCTCCTCGCCGACGCCGGCCTCATCGACGCCCGCGTCGTCCGCAAGGCCCTCCGCTCCGCCGCCGACGGCGCCCCCGTCCCCCTCGACGGCCTCGCCGACCTCGTCTCCACCGAACTCTGGCTCCGCCGCCTCCTCGCCCGCCGCGGCTCCTGCTGGACCGACACCACCCAGCCCCGCGCCCACCGCGCCGTCCAGGGCCCCCTCATCCCGGCCTCCCGCTCCCTCCCGGCCTGAGGCCCGCCGAGCGGGAGAATGACGGCATGTCGACGGTGGAGCAGGTCTTCGAGCTGTACAGCGCGCAGGAGCCCGAGGGCTGGCGGGTGGAGCTGATCGAAGGAGAAGTATGCGTGTCGCCACCCGACGACGGGCAGCACGGAGAGATCGTGGCGGGACTGCGCGACCAGCTGACCGACACCGACAGGCGGTTGAGCGCGCACGCCGGCATCGGACTGAGGACGCCTGGTGGACCGGGCGGCCCCGGCAGACCGGTCGACGGCCGCGTCGTTCCGGACCTCACACTTGCCCTCAGAGGCGCCTTCCGGAACGAATTGATCTGGCAGGCCCCAGCTGCCGTCCTGCTCGTCGCCGAGGTGACCTCCTTCTTGTCAGCGCACCGTGACCGGTGCCGGAAGTCCCGGGCCTACGCGCGCGCGGGCATCCCCCTCTACCTCCTCATCGACCGCGAGGCCGGCGAGGCCGTCGTCTGCTCCGGCCCCGCCGGAGACGACTACGACCACAAGGCCGTCCACAAGCTGGGGACGATCGTCCCGCTTCCCCACCCGCTCGGCTTCGAGCTCGACACCTCGGCGTTCTGACGCCTAGGGGCAAACCCCGAGGCGCCCGCCCCCGCCACCGGCCACAATGAGCCGGTGCGGTATCTCATCCTCGGCACCACCGAGGCCCTCCGGCCCGACGGCACCCCCCTCCCTCTCGGCGGCGCCCGGCTGCGCGCCCTCCTCGCGGCGCTCGCGCTGCGCGGCGGACGGCCCGCGTCCGTCACCGAGCTCGCCGACGACGTGTACGGGGACGAGCCGCCGCTGGACACCCCCGCCGCCCTCCAGGCCCTGGTCGGCCGCCTCCGCCGGGTCATCGGCCGGGAGGCCGTCGCCTCCACCCCCGGCCCCGGCTACCGGCTCGTCGCCGGCCTCGAGGACATCGACCTGTACGTGTTCGAGCGCGCCGTCAGGGACGCGGGGACGCGCCTCGACGCCGACGACCCCGACGCGGCCGCCGCGCTCCTCCGGGAGGCCCTCGGCCTCTTCCGCGGCCCCGCCCTCGCCGACCTGCCCGACCCGGCGGGCGTCCGCCCCGAGGCCCAGCGGCTCGCCGCCCTCCGCCGGCGCGTCGAGGCCGACCTGCGCAGGGGCGCCACCGACGGACTCGTACCGGAACTGTCCGAGCTGACCACCACGTACCCGTACGACGAGACCTTCCGCGCCCAGCTCATCCGCGCCCTGCGCGCCGAGGGCCGCCACGCCGACGCCCTCACCGCGTACGAGTCCGCCCGCCGCACCCTCGCGGACGCCCTCGGCGCCGACCCCGGCCCCGAACTCACCGCCCTCCACCACGAACTCCTCACGGGCCCGCCCCCGCCCCCGCCCTCCCGCACGGCCCCCACCGCGACGGCTCCCACCGGCACGCCCCCGTCCCGGACGGACCAGCCCCAGACGGACCAGCCCCAGACGGATCAGCCCCCCACGCCCCCGTCCCAGACGGACCAGCCCCGGCCGGACCAGCCCCAGACCGCACCGCCCCAGCCGCCCCCGGCCGGCAACATCCGCCCCCGTCTCACCTCCTTCGTCGGCCGCGAGCCCGAGCTCGCGGCGCTCGACGCGGAGCTGGGCCGCTCGCGCCTCGTCACGCTCACGGGGCCCGGCGGCTCCGGCAAGACGCGGCTCGCGGAGGAGGCGGCGGTCAGGGCGGCCGGCCCCGAGGCGTGGATAGCCGAACTGGCGCCCCTGGACGACCCGGAGGCGCTCCCCGGCGCCGTCCTGTCCGCGCTGCGGCTCCGGGAGATCAGCCTGATCACCCGCGAGGGCGTGCCGCTCAGGGACGACCCGACCGCCCATCTCGTGGAGCACCTGGCGGACCGCCCGCTCCTTCTGGTCCTGGACAACTGCGAGCACGTCATCGACGCGGCCGCCGCGCTCGCCGAGACCCTGCTGACGCACTGTCCGCGGCTGCGGATCCTGGCGACCAGCCGCGAACCCCTGGGTGTGCCCGGCGAGTCGGTCAGGCCGGTCGAGCCGCTGCCGCCCGACCCGGCGCACCGGCTGTTCGCCGAGCGGGCCCGCGCGGTGCGTCCGGCGTTCGACCCCCTGCGGGACGGCGGCGCGGTGGAGGAGATCTGCCGCCGGCTCGACGGCCTGCCGCTCGCCATCGAACTGGCCGCCGCCCGCCTCAGGCTGCTCACCCCCCGGCAGATCGCCGACCGTCTGGACGACCGGTTCCGGCTGCTCACCTCGGGCTCCCGCACGGTCCTGCCCCGCCAGCAGACCCTGCGCGCCGTCGTCGACTGGTCCTGGGAGCTCCTCGACCCCGACGAGCGCACCCTCCTGCGCCAGGTCTCCGTCTTCGCCGGCGGCTGGGACCTGGCGGCCGCGGAGGCGCTCTCCCCGCGCGCCGCGGACGCGCTCGGCGCGCTGGTCGACAAGTCCCTCGTGGTCGCCGCCCCCGTCGACGGGGGCGAGATGCGCTACCGCCTCCTGGAGACGATCCACGAGTACGCCGTCGAGCGCGCCGCCGAGACCCCCGGCCTCCTCGCCGCCGCCGAGGCCGTCCACACCGCCCACTTCACGGCGCTCGCCGAGACCGCGGAGCCCCGGCTGCGCTCCGGGGAGCAGCTGCCCTGGATCGAGCGGATCGAGCGGGACCTCGACAACATCAGGGCCGCCTTCCACCGGGTGCTCGTCGCCGACCCCGACGAGGCCGCGGCCCACCGGCTGGTCTTCGCGATGGGCTGGTTCTGGTGGCTGCGCAACTACCGTCCCGAGGGCCTGGCCTGGGTCGAGCGCGCGGTCGCGCTCGGCGAGGACCCGGAGGATCCGGCCGATCCCCGGTACTGGCCGCGCATGCACCTGCGGATGCTGCACTTCTTCCTCGCCGTGGAATCCCACGACGCCACCGAGTTCCAGGACGACCCGGAGGTCTCCGCCCTGGTGCGGCGGGTGCGTGCCGCGTTCGGCGCCGACCCCGGCCCCGAGGCCGCCCGCTTCCCCGGTCTGCTCTGGCCGTTCACCGCGTACCTCACCGAGCAACCGGCCGCCATCCGCGCCCTGCTCGACACCGCCGTCGCCAACTGCCGCCGGCACGGCGGCGACTGGGAGATCGGCGTCACGCTGATGTTCCGCACCCACATGGTCGTCGACATGCCCGGCGACATGCCCGGGGTCGACGAGGACCTGGCGGAGCTGCGGGAGCTGGCCCGCCGGGTCGGCGACCGCTGGATGGGGGCGCAGGTCGCGAGTGCGGCGGCCGAGGCCCACATGATGCGGGGCCGCCACGAGGAGGCCGGAGCGGCGTACGTGGAGGCGCTCGGGCTGGCCCGCGAGGTCGGCGCGCACGCCGAGAGCCCCTTCCTCCTCGCCCGTCTCGCCGAACTCCGCTACCACTCGGGTGACATGGAGGCCGCGAAGAAGGGCCTCGCGGAGGCCGAGGCGGAGGCCGAGCGCTACCGCGTCCACGACGCCCGGACGATCGTCGGCTTCCTGCGCGCCGCCATCGCCCTGCACGAGGGCGACGTCCCGGAGGCCCGCCGTCAGCTGGAGGAGGCAGGCCGGCTGGTCAACGGCGGCACCCCGCCCCCGCACTTCGCGGCCGCGGTGAGCGGCCTCGCCGCGCTCGTCGAAGCGTACGAGGGCAAGGGGGCCGAGGCCGTCGCCCGCGCCGCGGCCGCGCTGCGCGCCGCACACGAGGGCCAGTGCGCGACCCTGGTCGGCGCGGCGCTCGGCGAGGGCCTCGCGACCACCCTGGCCGAGGCGGGCGAACCCGCCCTCGCCGTGACCGTCCTGGCCGCGGTCGACGTCTGGCGCGGCGACATCCCCCGCTCGGTCCCCCAGCTGCGGGACGCCGAGGCGCTGACCGCGAAGGCCCTCGCCGTCCTCGGCGCACCGGGCCTGGCCGCCGCCCGCGCGGCCGGCGAGGGCCTCGACGTCGACGGCGTCCTGTCCCTGGTCTCCGTCAGGAGCAGCTGATCCGGGACTCCGCCCAGTCCGCGACGGCCGCCCGCCCGAACGGCGTGTGCTCCTCGACGACGAGCCGGAGGGTGCTGCGGCCGGTGATGTCGACGTGCACCGGGAGCGGCGGGTCGCCCGCCCGGACGACGTCCGAGCGCCAGAGCCGCTCCCCGTCGCCGTAGACGGAGAAGCGGACGCCGCCGGAGCCGAGCCAGGCGCTCAGGTCGTCGATGCCGACGACCGCGTCGTAGCTGGTGCACTGCCGGTTGAGGTCGACGAGCAGCGACGAGGGCGCGTGGACGCTGACGCCGTGCGCGTACGGCGTACCGCCGATGGAGAGGCTGCTCCGCTGCCACATCCAGCTGCTGTCCGCGAGGGACACCTCGGGCTTGGTGCCGTCGCCGAAGACCCCGTACTGCAGCTCGTCGACCCGGTAGACGGTCGGCGCCGCGACCGTCGGCGGCGGTGTGGGCTTCGGGGTCGGCTTCGGCTTGGGGCTGGGCGGCGGCGTGGGCTTGGGCGTGGGCTTCGGCGTCGGCTTGGGGGACGGCTTCTCCGGCGTCGGGGTCGGCGTCGGGGTCGGCTTGGGCGGCGGCGGCTCGGACCGTACGGGCGGGGGCGGCGGTACGGGCTTGGGCGTCGGCTTCGGCGGCGGCGCGGGCTCAGGCGGCACGACCGGGGTGACGACCTGCGGCGCGGGCTTCGGCGCGGCCACCGGCTGCGGGTCCCCGGCCATGGCCCACACGAGGCCCGCGGCGGCCGCCACCGCTATGGCCGCGGCGATCCCGGCCTTCGCGGGCGCGCCGAGGCCTTCGGCGGCGGCCCCGCCGGAGGCCGCGCCGCCGGAGGAGCCGGAGGCCGCGGCCGCCGCGCCCGCTCCGGCCGCGGCGGCGGTGCCACCGGCGACGACCCCGGCGGCCTTGAGCGAGTACCCGGCGGCGAACCAGCCGATGACGGCGACCGGCAGCAGCGCGGGGATCCCGGCGTTGACGTGGGCGAGTTCACCGGCGGCGAGCCGGCACTTGGCGCACTCCTCCAGGTGCTTGCGCAGGCCGCGCTCGGCCCGCATCCGCAGCCCGCCGCGCGCGTAGGCGCCGAGCCGGTCCGCGTACCGGGCGCAGTCCCCGCCCGCGGTCAGCGACTGGCTGACGTGGGCCTGGAGATAGGCCTGCTTGAGGCCTTCGCGGGCCCGGCTGGCGAGCACGGCGGTGGCGTTGGCGGTGAGGCCGAAGAGCGGGGCGACGTCGCTGGGCGACTCCTCCTCGACGGTGGTGTGCCACAGCACGGCCTGCCAGCGCTCGGGCAGCGACCGGAAGGCCTGCATGGCGAGCGACTGCTCGGCCTCGTGCATGGCGCGGACGTCCGCGCCGAGGTCCATGCCCGCTCCAAAGGAAACAGTCTGGTCGGAGACCTCGGAGGAGCGGGCCGCCTCCGCCGCGAAGACGGCGAAGTCCTCGACGAGGTGTTCGCGCTTCTGCGTCCTGGCCCAGTTCGCCGCGACCCGCCGCACGGTGGTCATGAGGTAGGCGCGCACGGCCTGCTCGGGCCCGGCCCCGCCCCGTACCGCCTGGAGGGTACGGGCGAACACCTCGGCCGTCAGGTCGTCGGCGGTGTGCGCGTCCCGGCAGCAGGTCCGCGCGTACCGCCGCACGGCGTCGGAGTGCCGCCGGAACAGCTCCTCGTACGCCGATCCGTCCCCGTCCCGCATGAGTTGCACGAGCTCGGCGTCCGAGGGCGGCAGCGCGACGGGCGGCGGCAGCACGCCCTCGGACTCGTCGTCCTCGGCCTCGCCGGAAGCGTCGTCGGGAGACACCGCGGGCACCAGGCCCGCGACCGGTGTGAAGGACTTCCCCTCCCGCTGCTGGGGAACGCTCGGGTCGGCCTGGCCGACCGCACCGGACCGTTCGGGCGCGCCGGAGAGACCACCGGGTCCACCCTGGCTCGGCACCTGCGGGGGGAGCGACCCCCCGGGCTCGATGCCACCGCCGTCGCCCAGCGGCTCGTCCCGACCGTCACCGCTCATCGCGGAAGCCCCCGTCACGCACGCCCAGACCCGAACACCGGCCAAGCCTGCCACAGAGCGCGGGCACGCCGAAGCGGCGCGTCCACTTACCACTCGTCCGGGGAGACTTCCGGTATCCGGGCGTAACCGCTCACACGTTCGTGTCATGCTCGTTGGTCCGCCCGGACCACGGAACAGCCGCCTCCCACCGCGACGTACGAGCCGCGACGTACGAGGAGACGGAGGGAGTTACCGGGACCGAAGGCCCTCGAGCAGGATGTCGAGGAGCCGGGCCGAGGCAGCCGCCTGCTGCACCGCGTCCGGCAGCGCAGGCGCCGCCGTGGCGATGACCAGGAGGACGTCCGCGACGGTCACGTCCGCCCGCAGCTCACCCGCCTCACGCGCCCGGTCGACGAGCCGGCCGACGACCTCCAGCAGCTCCGCCGCTCCCGCGTCGTCCCGCTCCTCCGCAGGCACACCGCGCGGCGCGACCACACGCGCGTCGCCCTGCTCGGCGCCACCCCGCTGGTACGGGACCCGGGCCGTGTCGTCACCCTCGTCGCCGACGGGCAGCACCACCGGCTCGTCCACGCCGACCCGCAGCACCTGCGGCGGCAGGAGACGACCCGCGCCCGAGGCAACCGAGGTCCGCAGGAACCGGGAGAGCGCCGACCACGGCTCCTCCTCCTGGCCCAGCGCCGCCCGCGCCTGGTCGGTCAGCCGGGAGGTCTCCTCCTCGGCTATCCGCCGCACCAGGACGTCCTTGCTGGGGAACCGGCGGTAGACCGTGCCGACCCCCACGCGGGCGCGACGCGCCACGTCCTCCATCGGGGCCCCGTAGCCCAGCTCGCCGAACACCTCGCGCGCGGCGCGCAGGACGTGCTCCAGATTGCGCTGGGCGTCCACCCGCAGCGGGGCGGACCTGCCGCCGGGCACCACCGTTCCGTTGCGCGGCTCGGAGACAGCGCTCCCCGAACCGTGGCCGTCGTCGACGATCGCCGTCCCGGCGCCCGTCGGCCATCGCGAATCCTGAATCTGCATAAGCGTTCCCCCGCTCATGATGTCTCCCCCCGGAGACTCCCCGCCCTGACACGGGGTTCTCGTCCGACCGGCGCTGAGGTCCACGCGCTCCGATCCGACACCCCGATGAAGTACGAACATAGTTGAGTCGGGGTCAATTCAGAAGGGGAAGTTCCGTACGGTCCGCCCCCCGATCGGAGCAAGGCCCGGAACACTCCCGATTCCGACCCCGTAACCTCCCCGCCCCACCCGCTCTGACCTGCGCGAACACCTCCGCGAGTGAAGTGAACGCCACCCCGCGCCTCCATACCCCTCCGGTCACACAATTTGCCGAGCCTGTGGACAAACAACGGACGGCGGTGCGTCATGGGACAGTGACCGAACCTGCGCGCATTCTCGTGGTCGGCGGTGGATACGTCGGCATGTACACCGCGCTGCGCCTCCAGCGGCAGCTCAGGGCCGAGCTCAGAGCCGGCACCGCCGAGATCGTGGTGGTCACCCCCGAGCCGTACATGACGTACCAGCCGTTCCTGCCCGAGGCCGCGGCCGGTTCGATCTCCCCGCGCCACGTCGTCGTACCGCTCCGCCGGGTCCTCGACCGCTGCCGGATCCTCATCGGCGAGGTCAGGACCATCGACCACGCCAAAAGGACCGCGACCCTCTCCACCCTCGCCACCGAGGAGGAGGGCACGGGACCGACCGAGCTCACCTACGACGAACTGGTCCTCGCGCCCGGCTCCGTCTCCCGCACCCTCCCGGTCCCCGGCCTCGCCGACCACGGCATCGGCTTCAAGACCGTCGAGGAGGCCATCGGCCTGCGCAACCACGTCATCGAGCAGATGGACATCGCCTCCTCCACCCGCGACCCCGCCCTCCGCGACGCCGCCCTCACCTTCGTCTTCGTCGGCGGCGGCTACGCGGGCGTGGAGGCCCTCGCCGAGCTGGAGGACATGGCCCGCTACACCGCGCGGTACTACCACAACGTCAAGCCCGAGGACCTGAAATGGGTCCTCGTCGAGGCCTCCGGCCGGATCCTCCCCGAGGTCGGCGAGGAGATGGGCAAGTACGCCGTCCGCGAGCTGCGCGGCCGGAACATCGACGTACGCCTGGAGACCCGCCTCGACTCCTGCGAGGACCGGGTCGCCGTCCTCAGCGACGGCACCCGCCTGCCCACCCGTACCGTCGTCTGGACCGCCGGCGTCAAACCCGCGCCGGTCCTCGCCGCCACCGACCTGCCGCTGAACGAACGCGGCAGGATCCGCTGCACCGCCCGGCTCACCGTCGACGGCGTCGACCACGCCTGGGCCGCCGGCGACGCCGCGGCCGTCCCCGACGTGACCTCCGACGAACCCGGCAGGGAATGCGCGCCCAACGCCCAGCACGCCGTCCGCCAGGCCAAGGTCCTCGCCGCCAACATCGCCGCCTCCCTGCGCGGACAACCCCTCAAGGAGTACGCGCACGCGTACGTCGGCTCCGTCGCCTCCCTCGGCCTCCACCAGGGAGTCGCCCACGTCTACGGACGCAAGCTCAAGGGATATCCCGCCTGGTTCATGCACCGCGCCTACCACCTCAGCCGGGTCCCCACCTTCAACCGCAAGGCCCGGGTCCTCGCCGAATGGACCCTGTCCGGCCTGTTCAAACGGGAGATCGTCTCCCTCGGCTCGCTGGAACACCCCCGCGCCGAATTCGAACTCGCCGCCGCTCCGCCACCCGACACCGGCGACAAGCCGTCGTCCTGACATCACTGTCAGTGCACTCGTCCACACTGGACGTGTGACCATAGGTGGGCTCACACCTGCACAGCGTGACTCTGCACGGCACCGACACCACGAGGCATACAGATCCGTGAACTTCACCCGTTGGAGCGCCCGGCTCCCCGGCACGCAGCGCCGCGCGGCGCGGGGGACCGAAGGCTCCGTGCCCGCAGCCCGCGGTGAGTACGGGCAGCAGCTGGAGCAGCCCGCCGAGACCGACGACACCGCCGAGACCGCCGAGGTCCCCTCCCTGGAGGACTTCTCCGTACGGGAGCTCCTCGGCCGCCTCCCCGGCCTGGTCGCCCTCGTGTACGGCCCCGAACACCGCATCGCGTACGTGAACGACGCCTACGCCGCCGCGTTCGGCCCCCGCCCCGCCGGCGCGACCGTCGCCGACACCTGCCCCGAGGCCGACGAACTCGGCTTGCTGCCGCTCATGGACCAGGTGCTCCGCAGCGGCAAGCCCCGCACGGTCAAGTCGCGCCGCACCCAGGACGGCGGGTCGTACACGGTCACCTGCCTGCCCGTCGACAGCCCCCGGCTCGACGGCGGCGGAGTCCTCGTCCACGCCTCCGACGTCACCGACCACGCCGAAGCCGCCGAGCGGCTCCGCGCCAGCGAGCGCCGCCACCGCGAGACCGCCGTCACCCTCCAGCGCTCCCTGCTCCCGCAGGAACTGGAACAGCCCGACGACCTCCGCATCGCCGCCACCTACCAGCCCGGCGGCACCGACGCGGCCGTCGGCGGCGACTGGTACGACGTGATCACCCTCGGCGCCGGCCGCACCGCACTCGTCATCGGCGACGTCATGGGCCGCGGCGTCCGCGCCGCCGCCGTCATGGGCCAGCTCCGCACCGCCGTCCGGGCCTACGCGCGCCTGGACCTGCCCCCGCACGAGGTGCTCCAGCTCCTCGACGGCCTCGCCGCCGAGATCGACGCCAGCCAGATCGCCACCTGCGTCTACGCGATCCACGACCCCAACGAGGGCAAGCTCGTCTACGCCTCCGCAGGCCACCTCCCGATCCTCGTCCGCGACGAGGACGGCACCGTCCGCCGCGCCGAGGACCCCACCGGACCGCCACTCGGCACCGGCGGCTGGCTGCACGCCTCCGGCTCCATCGCCCTGCCGCCCGGCTCCACCGCCGTCCTCTACACCGACGGCCTGGTCGAACGCCGCCGCGAGGACATCGACGAGGGCGTCGCCGCCCTCGCCCGCGCACTCTCCGGCGCCAGCGGCACCCCCCAGGTCGTCTGCGACCGGCTGCTCCGCTCCCTCGGAGTCACCGCCGAGCACGACGACGACGTCGCCGTCCTCGTCGTCCAGCACCCCTCCCGCGCCGGAGCGGACGCCGAGCTCTTCCACAACGCCGCCCTGGAACTCCTCGGCGGCGTCGAGGCCGCCCCCCGCGCGCGTGCCTTCGCCTCCGGCGTCCTGTCCAGCTGGCGCTTCCCCGTCGAACTGCGCGACCTGGGCGTCCTCGCCACCAGCGAACTCGTCGCGAACTCCCTCCAGCACGGCACCCCGCCCATGCGGCTCCGGCTGCGCCGCACCGACCGCCGGCTGATCATCGAGGTCACCGACGGAGACGACCACCTCCCGCGCCGCCGCAGAGCGGAAACGGAAGACGAGGCGGGTCGCGGGATCTCCATCATCGCGACGATCGCCTCGTCCTGGGGGAGCCGCCGCACACCGGGCGGCGGCAAAGCGGTCTGGTGCGAGTTCGCCCTCCCCGACCGCGTCACCGGGGCCGACTAGACGGCCGCGGCCTCCTTCTCGGGCTGGTGCCGCGCCACGACCTTCGACGGCTTCCCGGCCAGCGAAGGCTGGTTCTGCTCCGGCGTCAGCCGCCGGCCCAGCCGGACCGCCAGGAACGTGATGCCCAGCGAGAACAGCACGAACGTCACGATGTACGGACCGTGCAGCGCGGCCCCCATGGGCCCGCCCACGGCCGGACCGACCGCCAGCGCCAGCTGCTTGACCAGCGCGAACGCCGAGTTGTACTGCCCCACCATCGACTCCGGCGCCAGATCGGCCACCAGCGGCGCCACGGTCGGCGACAGCATCGCCTCACCGAGCCCGAACAGCGCGTACGTCGAGATGAACGCGGCCGTCGCCATCGTCTGGCTGCCGTGCCCGAGACCCGCGTACCCGGCGATCAGCCACGCCACGGTCCAGATCAGACCCACGGCCGCGATCACCCGCGTCCGCTTCCGGCGCTCGACGAACTTCAGCACCAGGAACTGGGCCGCCACGATCACCGCCGTGTTGGCGGCCAGCGCGATCCCGAGCGTCGACGGCTGAATGCCGGCCGCCTCGGTGCCGTACGCGGCCAGGCCCGACTCGAACTGTCCGTAGCAGGCGAAGAAGAGGACGAAGCCCAGCACGCACAGCTGCACCATCGCCTTGTGCCCGAGCAGCGCCCGAACACCGCCGCCCTTGCCGCCCTCGGACGGACGCGCGCCCTGGAACGCCGGCGAACCCGGCATCCGCACGGTCCCGACGATCGCCGCGAGGACCAGGAACATCGCCGCCTCGATCGAGAACAGCAGGATGAAGCTGCCCGGACGGCTCGTGTCGACCAGCAGACCGCCGATCAGACCACCGACACCGAGGCCCAGGTTCTGCAGGAAGAACTGCATGGCGAAGGCCCGGGTCCGGCCGACCGGCGTCGAGCACCAGACGATCATCGTCGCCAGGGCCGGCTGGAGCACCGCCGTACCGGCACCGAGCAGCGCCGCGGCACCCACGGCCGCCGGCACGCTCGACGCGAAGCCCATCCCCACCGCACCCACGGCGGCGACCACCGAGGCGACCAGCAGCACGGGCACCGGCCCGCGCCGGTCGATGGCCCGCCCGCTGAAGGGCAGCACCACGAGTGCGGCCATGGCGAAGACCGCCAGCACGATGCCCGCCGTCGCCGCGCCCAGATCCCGCACCTGGGCGACGTACACATAGAGGTACGGCACCGTGAAGCCGAGTCCGAACGCGCTCAGCGCGCTGCCTGCCTGAATCCGGCGCATCGCGCCCCTCGCCTCGGTCACACTCACCCACTTCGGTCGCAGGTTCAGAGGTGTAACCCTGAACCTTGAAGACTTCAACACTAAAGTTAACGCCTTAACAGTACACACTGAAGGACTTCAATGCCAACGGGGCCCGTGGGATACTCGCCGCATGTCCGACACCACCGAGCGGTCCGGCCAGCAGGCCCCCCAGGAGCCGAGCCTCGACGAGCAGATCGCCGCCTATCAGCGCGAGTTCCGCGACCTCGACCCCCAGGTCGAGAAGGTCGTCTCCGCGCTGGGCCGGCTGAACCGCCGCATGAACGTGGCGTACGGCCGCCAGCTCGCCGACCTCGGCATCAGCAACGCCGAGTGGGAGGTCCTCAAGACCCTGGTCCTCGCCGGCGAGCCCTACCGGCTCGGCCCCGGCGAGCTCGCCAAGCGCCTCGGCCTCACCCCGGCCGCGATGACCCACCGCATCGACCGCATGGCGGGAGAAGGCCTGGTCACCCGCGACCGCGACGAGAACAACCGCGTCCGCGTGATCGTCGAGCTCACCGACGAGGGCCGCTCCAAGTGGCTGGAGGCCATGCGCATGGCCACCGCCTTCGAGGAGGACCTCCTCCAGGACCTCACCACCGACGAGCGGGGCATCCTCGGCGAAGTCCTCATCCGCCTCCTCCGCCGCGTCGAGCTCACCCAGCCCGACGCCGGCGGCCGCCTCAAGGACCTCGACTGACCCTCCGGCGACGCTCCGCTGACGCCCTGGCCGGGGGTTGACACGCCCCTTCCGGATGCGTACTGTTCTCCGAGTTGTCACCGAGCCGGAACGGTTCTCCGACAACCATCCCGCCGCAGATGCGGCACCTCTTACTCAGCACGATCTCCCCACCGGGACGAATTTCGGCATGCCGAAATTCATTTCGAAAGACTCGATTATGAGCCGCCGGGGAAATCCGCTAGAGTTTGAGACGTCGGAACGGCCCAACAGCCGGAAAGACAAACCCCGCTGACTGGGAATCAGACGCCGAAAGGATCTGATAGAGTCGGAATCGCCGGAAGGGCCCGGAGCGAAAGCGAAAGGGACCGGAAAGCACCGAGGAAATCGGATCGGAAAGATCTGATAGAGTCGGAAACGAAGGAAGCGCCCGGAGGGCCTGGAAACAGGAACGAAGGAAGCGTCCGCACCTT
>NZ_JBVJVO010000005.1:409621-567023 GCF_055603625.1 Streptomyces sp. NPDC037273 | reverse complement strand
ACAACGCTCCGCGTTGCCTCCCTCCTCCGCCTTGCGATGCACGGCACCAGACGCCGCTCCCTGATCCGGCCTGATCGACAAGACACCCCCTAGGCCACGCCCCTGACCTCGCGCCAAGCCGGCGCGGTCAGCGCGGGCGCGGCCCGTGCGTCTGCAGGAACACCACCGGGCCGCCGTCGAGGCGGCCGGCCGCCTCCAGGTCCAGCAGGGCCGCGAACGCCTTGGCGGTGTACGTGCGCTCCAGGGCCAGGCCCGCCTGGGAGGCGGCGCGGGCCAGGGCCGCGTCACCGGCGGGGGTCGGGTGCGCGTACCCCTCGCCCAGCCAGGCCGTCTCGGTGCGAATGGCGTCCGGGGCGAGTACGGCACCGCGCGGATCGGCACCCCGGGCGCGCAGAAGGCCGGCGGAACGGCCCGCCAGACCGAGAAGGGCGGCGGAGTCGAGCCGCAGGGTGTCGTTGACGACGACCCCGAGCACGCGGGTGCGCAGCCCCGCGAGCCGCAGCCCGAGGGCGAGACCCGCGGCGGTGCCGCCGGAGCCCACGGCCGTGACGAGCCAGGCCGGCTCCGGCAGCACCCCGTCCTCGACCTGCGCCGCGAGCTCAAGGGCCGTCTCGACGGCGCCGAGCGTCCCGAGCGGCGAGGAACCCCCCGCCGGAAGGAAGTACGGCAGCCTGCCGCCGTGCGTGTGCCGGGCGAAGAGCCACGGGGCGGCCAGGATCAGCCGCGACTTGGAGCGCAGGAAGTGCAGCGTCGCGCCCGAGGCCCGGAGCCGCTCCAACCGCTCCCGCACCTGCGCGTCGACCGGCTGGTCGATGAGCCCGAGCGCCACGCCGATCCCCAGCTCCCGCGCGTACGTGGCCGCCGCGAGCCCCCAGTTCGTCCCGAGCCCACCGACGGTGAGCAGGGTCCGCGCGCCGCGCCGCCGGGCCTCCGGGAGCAGCCACTCCAGCTTGCGGACCTTGTTGCCGCCCCAGCCGCCGTCTCCGTAACCGCTCTCGTCCTTGATCCACAGCTCGGAGCGCTCGCCGAAGCCGGGCAGCGGCCGCACCGGCGTGGGCGCCTCGCCGAGCCGCAGGAAGGGCAGCGTGCCGGTCAGCTCGGGGCAGCGCCGGTGCAGCAGCGGGGAGGGCATGGGGAGAAAAGTAGGGCATCCACCGCGCGGCGGCGAGGGGCGCGTTGAAGCCGTTGAACGGATTGGGGGCCGGCCGGTCGCGGTGCTTCGGTGGGGCCGAACACCACACGGGGCGCAGCGGGCCCCTGTGAGGACCGCGCCCCCTCCCCGACGCGATCGGTGATGCGATGCCTCCTGCCCTGCGCTCCACCCTCCTCGCCGTCGACGGCGGCACCCCCGTGCGTACGGTGCCATGGCCCACGTACGAGACCGGCGACACGTTCATCTCCACCGATGACGAGGAAGCGGCGGTGGCGGCCCTGCGCGAGCGCCGCTTCTTCCGCTACGACGACCGCCCGTTCGACGACACCCACAACGGCCGCCTCGAACGCCGGATCACCGAGGCGCTCGGCAGCGCGCACGCCCTCGCCTGCACCAGCGGAACGGCCGCGATCGCCCTGGCCCTGCTCGCCCTCGACCTGCCGGCCGGCTCCCCGGTCGCCTGCGCCGCCTTCACGTTCTCGGCCACGCCCAGCGCGGTCCTCCTGGCGGGCCACCGTCCGCTCCTCGTCGGCGTCGACGACGATCTGCACCCCGCCACTTCCCCGACACCCCGCCTCCCGTCAGCGACCGCGAGCACCCGCACTTCGCCTGGCGCATGGACGAGATCAGGGCCGCGCTCGCCCGGTCCATGTTCGACCGCCTCCACGAGCGGCTGAGCCGTCACCGGCACACGTACGACGCCCTCGCCGGGGAGCTCGACTCCCTCGACGGCCTCCGCCTGCGGACCCCCGTGGCCCCCGGCGCCTACACCGGACAGTTCCTCACCGCGCGCGTCGTCGGGGCGAGCGCCGCCGACGCCGAGTGGTACGCCGCGGCCCTCCGCGCCGAAGGCATCAAGGCCACCGCGCTCGGCAGCGCCGACCGGCCCAACGCCCGCGCCTTCTGGAACTGGGCCTACCTCCTCGGCCCCGACCAGGCCGCCGCCCGCGCCACCCTGCCGCTGACCGCCCGCCGCATCGGCGAGACCATCGACATCCCGCTCTCCGCCCACCTCACCTCCGACGACCGCGAGGACCTCCTCCAGGCCCTCCACAAGGTCCACGAGGCGTGGACGAACGACCGCGGGGACAGAACGTCAGGGTCAGGGCGTCACTGGTAGGCGGCGACGCCCCACGTCGCCTTGTAGTGCTTGCTGTTCTCGCTCCAGCGGTACGCGGTGCTGTCGGCGGTCGCGCTGGCGATCTCGATCCAGCTGGTGGTGTAACCGAGGCTGCCGTCGGGATTGACGTTCCCCAGGCCGCAGTCCTTGGAGCAGGTCGTGGCCACGCGCTGGGTCACCGGGTCGTTCCCGACGCTGTTGAGCATGGTCCGGGAGTTGGCGAGGGGGTTGGCGAGGTCGGCGCACCAGTGGTTGACGCCGTTCGGGACCTCCTCGACCTGGGGGAGGGCCGGCCACTTGGCCGGGTCGTCCTTGGTGTGGCAGTTCACGGCGCCGCTCTTCGAGAACTGGGCCACGCCGGCGTTGGCGCCCACCCAGAAGCGGTCCGGGTTGCCGTAGACCGGGGTCAGGTCGTGCCCCCAGGCGTTCTCGCCCTTCGGGTTCTTGGGCAGGGGGAACCGGGTGGGATTCCCGAGCCGCTTCGTGGCGGTGTCGTACGGGAACCTGAGCAGTTCCAGGCCGCCGAGGGCCCAGACGTAGCCGCCACCGCTCGGGACGGGTTCGTACAGGACCTCGTGAGCGGAGGTCAGCGGGATCGACTGCACCGGTGCGCCGCTCCAGCTGCCGGGCTTGCCCTGCTCCCTGCTGTAGAGCTCGATCTTGCCCGAGACGGTCGGTGTCCCGGCGAAGGCGGCGACGACCCCGCCGTCCGGGAGGAGTTCGACGCCGTGCAGGTCGCCGGGTTCGCCGGCGCCCTTGACGTTGACGGCCCAGTGGTAGCCGGACAGGGCCGGGTAGGGGATGACGCCGACGAAGCCGCTGGAGCCGTCACCGGTGACCAGGACCTGTTTTCCGTAGACGCCGCCGGGGCGCAGCTTGTGGGAGGTCCCGCCCTTCCAGTCGGCGCCCTTGAGGGTGGCGTCCTCGACGGAGTGGTAGGCGTCGGGAAGCCAGCGCTGGTACGGCTTGGAGTCGGGCCAGACCGCGGGGTTGGCGGAGTCCAGGAACTCCAGGGCCTCCGTGGCGACGGGGTAGCCGCCGGCGTACGGGGGACCGTACTCGTTGCCCGTGATGAGCGGTGTGGCACCGGAGTTGAACTCGACTTCGAGGGTGGGGGCGAAGTACGACTTCGTGCACGCCCGGTCCTGCGTCGGGCCCGTCGGGTTCATGGAGCAGAAGTCGTGGTAGCCGGTGACGCCGGTCGACGGGTTGGGCGCGCCTTCGCTGCCGCTCAGCCGGATGCCGTAGTTGGGCGTGGTGGTGCCGGGCCGGGTCCACGCGCGGACCATCTCGGTGACGTCGACGCGCAGGATGCCCTTGGAGTCGTCGGGCAGGTACGTGCTCGGCTGGTCCTCGCAGCCCGTCGAGGGGTGCCCCACGCCGAAGTTGACGCCGACGCCCTCGCCGACCGTGGGCTGGTTCGCCCAGGTGATGGTGGACTGGCTCCAGGGTTCGGCCACCCGGTACACGCCGAACCAGGGGTTCTTGCCGCAGTCCGCCGCCGGGACGAAGGAGTTGTACAGCCGTACGTACGCCTTGCCGATGTCGGCGCCTGTCAGCCGGGAGACGTCGAACTGGAGGAAGCCGCGGAACTTCGTCGCGCCGCCGTCCGGGGTGCCGACGTGCAGTAGGTGTCCCTGTGAGTGATCGGCGTTGTCGGTGCTGCTGATGTACGTGTCCTGGAGCCGCTTGATCAGGTTGCGCGGGCCGCTCTGCGCGTACGGGGAGACGGCTCCCGTTCCCGTCGCGGTGGCGGCGACGGGGGCGGCCCGGGGCTCGGTCGCGACCGGCTGCGCCGAAGGGGCCTGGGTGGTTAAGAGGGACACCGCGAGCGCCAGGCCACTGGACGCGATGAGGCTTTTCCTTCGGAAGATCTTCAGGTGACGCAGTGACACTTCTGTGTCCACTCCTCGCTGTTCTCGGTTCGTGGTGCGGTGCGGGCTCAGCCGGCCGTGTGCTCGTGGGCGGAGGCGGCGGCCCGTTCGGCGGCCTCGGTGATCTCGGCGGCGGCGCGGGCCGCGCGGCCGTCCGCGAGCCACTCCTCGACGAGCCGGCCGGTGGGGCCGGGCGTGAGGACGCCGAGCTGCCCGAGCAGGGTGACGTCGTCGCGGACGGCTTCGTGGCGGACGACCTTGCCGTCCTTCAGGTGCAGCAGGTGGACCTGCTCGGAGTCGATCAGGGCCCCGGTGGGCGGGATCGCCTGGTCGAGGACGCCGTCGCGGTAGCGGACGAAGGGGCCGGCGTGACGGCCCGTCATGTGGAGTCGTATCCACACCTGTTCGCCGTCCTGGACCAGGTCGGTCACGGGGAAGCTCAGATCGGCGAAGGCGGAGCGCAGCCACGCGCCCGACGCCAGGGCGCCGGCGGGTCCGGGGAGGGAGCAGGCGGCGGGGGAGACGACGGCCTCCCGGTTGGTGAACTCCTCGTGCACGGCCGCCGCGGCCAGTGTCGCGTCGCCGGTCGCCAGGACCGTGAAGAGCCCGATGGCCGCTTCCTCGGCTGACATCGCCATAAGGGTCGGTTCCTCTCACGCGCAGGGCGGGGCATCGCCCTGACGGAGATTGAGGTTACACAGCACCTATTGAATAGGTCGAGCGCTTTCTCGACTAAGCTGTCCCCATGCCGACCAAGCGCAAGTACGTCTCCCCCCTGCGCGAGCAAGCCGCCGCCCGGACAAGGGAATCGATCCTCCAGTCGGCGACCCGGCTGTTCGCCGAGCGCGGCTACGGGCGCGTCACCGTCGCGGAGATCGCCGCCGAGGCGGGCGTCTCCTCCAAGGCCGTCTTCGCCAGCGCCGGCAGCAAGAGCGACATCCTCAACGAGATCGTCGACACGGCGGTCCGCGCCACGGGCTCGGGGCGGACGATCACCGGCCTCCTCGCCGAACGTGACCCCGAGGCCGTCCTCAACGCCCTCGCCCACGGCACCCGCACCGGCAACGAGGGCATGTTCAGCGTCCACGAGGCCATCCACAAGGCCCTGCCCTCGCACGAGGACGGCGAGGCCTTCTGGCAGCGCGCCACCGCCGACTACCGCGCCGCGCTCCGGACGGCCGCCCGCCACCTGCACACCCTGGCGCCCTACCCTCGCGCGGAGGAGGAGACGGCCGACCTCCTCTGGTTCTGGTTCGGCCCCACCACCTGGCGCACCCTCGTGGTCGAGAACGGCTGGTCCTGGGACCGCGCGGAAGCCTTCCTGTTCCACACGGCGCTCGCCACCCTGCGGGCGGAATGAGCGCGCCGGTCCGGCCGCGACGCCTCGTGCGCGCGGTCCGGACCGGCGGTCGGCTCAGGCGGCGGTCAGGCCCAGAGCCGCGGCCAGGCGGGTGCGGTGCCAGGCGGGGGAGCCGAGGAGCCGGGAGGAGCCGTGGGCGCGTTTGAAGTAGCGGTGGGCGTCGTGCTCCCAGGTGATGCCGATGCCGCCGTGGAGCTGGATCATCTCGCCCGCGAGGGCGGAGAAGGCTTCGGAGCAGGCCGACTTGGCGGCCGAGGTGAGACGGGAGAAGTCGTCGGCGCCGTCGGCGGCCGCGAAGGCGGCGCCCAGGGCGGCCGAGCGGGCCGACTCGACCAGGACGTACGCGTCCGCGAGGCGATGCTTGACCGCCTGGAAGGAACCGATGGGGCGGCCGAACTGGACGCGCTCACCTGCATAGGCCAGCGTGACCTCCAGGCAGCGCGCCGCGCCGCCGACCTGTTCGGCGGCGAGGGCCGTACAGGCCAGGTCGAGGACGTGCGACAGCACACGGTCGCCCTCGCCCTCGACGCCGACGAGCCGGGCCTCCACCCCCGCCAGGGTGACGCGGGCCTGCGCCCGGGTGGAGTCCATCGTCACGTACGCCTCGCGGGCCACGCCCGTACCCTCGGCGGGCACTTCGAAGAGCGAGACCCCGGCGGCGGAACGCGCCGCCACGAGCAGCACGCCCGCCTCCGCGCCGTCGAGGACGTGCTCCTTGGTGCCGGTGATCCGCCAGGTCCCGCCGGGCCCGGGGACGGCCTCGGACCGTACCGCGCCCGGCTCCCACGAGCCGCGCTCGGCCCACGCCAGGGCGCCGACCAGGTCGCCCGAGGCCAGGTCCGGCAGCAGGCGGGCTCGGGCCTCCTCGTCGCCGGAGGCGAGCAGCGCCTGGACCGTGAGGACCGCGGAGCCGAGGTACGGGACGGGGCTGAGCTCGCGCCCCAGCTCCTCCATCACCACGGCGACCTCGACGGGCCCGCAGCCGGCGCCGCCGTACTCCTCGGGGACGGCGAGCCCCGCGACACCGATCTGCCGGGTCAGCGGCCGCCAGGCCGCCTCGCCCGCGTGGCGCCCGAGCACGGCCCGCACGGCGGACCTCAGTTCTTCCTGTTCCTCCGTCAGCCTCACGCTTCCGCTCCTCTCGATGTCGTACGGGTACGGGCCTCGCGTCCCGGCCCGGCCGGGTCCTCCTGCGACAGGTCACGCCCCCGGGTCTCGGCCGTGCGCCAGACGGCCAGCGCGGTCACGAGTCCGCAGACGACGGCGAGCACCGCGAGGGGCGCGCTGCGGGCGTCGTCCGCGGCGGAGAGCAGGGTGCCCGCGAGCAGCGGGGTGAACCCGCCGCCGATCAGCGCGGCGAGCTGGTAGCCGAGCGAGGCGCCCGTGTAGCGGACGCGGGTGCCGAACATCTCGGAGAGCAGCGGCCCGAGCGGCGCGTACATCGCGGCCTGCACCACCTGGCCGAGCATCATGCCGAGCACGAGCAGCACGGGCGAGCGTGCGTCGACCAGGGCGTACACCGGGAAGGCGAGCAGCACCACGCCCGCCGCGCCGCCGAGCACGACGCCCCGGCGGCCGACGCGGTCGGAGAGCGCGGAGAAGAGCGGGATGGCCACCAGGCCCGTGACCGAGGTGAAGAGCAGACCGGTCATCACCTCGGAGGTGGCGTACCCGATCGAGGTGGCGTACGTCAGCATGTACGTGCTGATCAGCGCCGTCAGCGCGAACGGGCCGATGCCCACGGCACACGCGAGGACGAGGTTGCGGGGGCTGCGCAGCACCCGCGCCAGCGGGACGCCGTCCGTCCCGGCGCCCCGGGCCTCCGCCGCCCGCTGGAACAGCGGGCTCTCGCTGAGGGAGATCCGCACGTACAGGCCGACGCACAGCAGCACCGCGCTGAACAGGAAAGGGACGCGCCACCCCCAGGCGAGGAAGGACTCGCGGGGGAGCCGCGAGACGAGGGTGACCGCGACGGTGGAGAGCAGGAAGCCGATCGGCGAACCCATCTGCATCACACCGCTCCACAGACCGCGCCGGCGGGGGTCGGCGTGCTCGACGACCATGAGCGTCGCTCCGGCCCACTCGCCGCCGATCGCGACGCCCTGGACGACGCGGAACAGCACGAGCAGCACGGGCGCGGCCACGCCGATCGTCCCGTACGTGGGCAGGACACCGATGAGGATGCTCGCCACGCCCATCAGGACCATGGTGAGCACGAGCATGGACTTGCGGCCGAGCCGGTCTCCGAAGTGACCGAAGACCGCGCCGCCGAGCGGGCGTGCCACGTAACCGGCGGCGAGCGTGCCGAACGCGGCGATGGTGCCGGTGGCGGAGTCGGACGCGGGGAAGAACAGCTCGCCGAAGACGAGCGCGGCCATCGTGCCGTAGAGCAGGAAGTCGTAGTACTCGATGACGGTGCCGAGCAGGCTCGACAGCGCCACCCTGCGCAGCAGCGCGGGGTCGGAGGATCTCGCGGGGACGTGCGGGGACGGGGCGGGGGACACGGCTGACTGACTCCGGGTGCGGTAGGGGTGCCGGGCCCGCTCCCCCGGGCGGGGGAGCGGGCGCCGTTCAGGAGGCGAGGACGCGGGCGCGGCAGGCCGCGGGGGTGCCCCAGGCGTCGCGGAGGGGGCGGGCCTTGCGGATCCAGAGCGCGAGGTCGAGTTCCTCGGTGTAGCCGACGGCCCCGTGCAGCTGGAGGGCGGTGCGGGCGGCGGCGTACGCGGCCTCGCCGGCCGTGACCTTCGCCGCGGCGACCTCGGCGGAGCCGTGGGGGGCGCCTTCGGCCAGGGCCAGGGCGGCGGAGTGCAGCAGCGGCTGGGCGAACTCCAGGGCGATGAGGGTGTCGGCGAGACGGTGCTTGAGCGCCTGGAAGGAGCCGATGGGGACGCCGAACTGGGAGCGCTGCTTCACGTACGCGACCGTGCGGTCGAGGAGGGCGCGGCCCAGGCCGAGGGACTGCGCGGCGGCGGCCAGGGCGGCGACGTCGGCGGCGTGCGCGGCCGCCGCGGCGACCTCGGGACCCCGCGCCAGGACGGTGCCGCCGAGCGGGCGGGCGAGGCGGCGGGCGGGGTCGGCGGAGGTCTGGACGGGGCCGGTGGTGTCCGCCAGGCGTACGGTGTCGCCCTCGACGACGAGTACGGCGTCGGCGGCGTCCGCGTCCAGGGCGTAGGGGCCGCCGAGCGCCGGCACGCAGAGCGAGACGATCGCCTTGCCGGAGGCGATCCGCGGCAGCCAGGCGGCGGCCGCCTTCCCGGCGGTGCCGGCGTCGCCGAGCCGGTCGAGGAGCGTGGCCGCGGCGACCGTCTCGACCAGCGGCCCCGGCACGGCGTGCCGGCCCGACTCGGTGAGGGCGACGGTCAGTTCGACCGGCAGCGGGCCCATGCCCTCGTGCCGCTCCGGTACGGCGAGGGCGAAGACGCCCGATTCGGCGAGCCGGGTCCAGAGGGCGCGGCCGGGCGCGGTGTCGCTGGCGGCCCAGGAGCGTACGGCCCCGGGGGTGTCGGCCGCCGTGAGCATGGCGTCGAGGGAGCGGGCGAACTCCCGCTGTTCGTCGTCGAGGAGGAACCGCATCACCGGCGTCCCTTCGGGAGGCCGAGCAGCCGCTCGGCGATGATGTCGCGCTGGATCTCGTTGGTGCCGGCGTAGACGGGGCCGGCGAGCGAGAAGGTGTGGCCTTCGGCCCAGGCGCCGTGCGCGGGCGCGTCGGCGGCCTCGTCGGACAGTTCGCCGTACGGGCCGAGGAGGTCGAGGGCGGTCTCGTGGAGCGCGATGTCGAGCTCGGACCAGAAGACCTTGTTGAGGCTGGACTCGGCGCCGATGGACCCTCCGGCGGCGAGTCTCGACGCGTTGGCGTAGGTGAAGAGCCGGTAGGCGCGGGCGCCGATGACCGCGTCGGCGACCCGGTCGCGCAGGGCGGTGTCGGAGGGCTCGGCGCTCTCCCGCCACAGGGCCGTCAGACGGTCGGCGGCGGCCAGGAAGCGGCCGGGGCTGCGCAGGGTCAGGCCCCGCTCGTTGCCCGCCGTGCTCATCGCGACCCGCCAGCCCTCGCCGGGCGCGCCGATGACGTCCTCGTCCGGGACGAAGACGTCGTCGAGGAAGAGTTCGGCGAAGGCGGGCTTGCCGTCGATGCGCCCGATGGGCCGTACGGTCACGCCGTCGGCGTCCAGCGGGAACATCAGGTACGTCAGGCCCTGGTGGGGCCTCGGCGTGTCGGGTTCGCTGCGGAACAGACCGAAGGCGCGGTCGGCGAACGCGGCCCGGGACGACCAGGTCTTCTGGCCGTTCAGGAGCCAGCCGCCGTCGGTGCGGCGGGCGGTGGAGCGCAGCGAGGCGAGGTCCGAGCCGGACTCCGGCTCGGACCAGGCCTGGGCCCAGATCGTCGCGCCGCTCGCCATGGAGGGCAGCACGCGGGCGCGCTGTGCCGCGGTGCCGTGCTCGAAGAGGGTGGGGGCCAGGAGGTTGATGCCGTTCTGGCTGACCCTGCCGGGGGCGCCGGCCGCGTAGTACTCCTCCTCGAAGATCAGCCAGCGGAGGATGGACGCGCCCCGGCCGCCGTACTCCTCGGGCCAGGAGACGACCGACCAGCGGTCCGCGGACAGGGTCCGTTCCCATTCCCGGTGGGCGGCGAAGCCTTCCTCCGTCTCCAGGGAGGGCAGCGGGGTTTCGGGCACGTGGGCGGTGAGCCAGGCGCGGGCCTCGGCCCGGAAGGCGTCCTCCGCCACGGTGAAGTCGAGGTCCATCAGGCTCCCGCCGCCTTCATCGAGCGTATGTCCATGCCGCCCAGGGGGTCCGGGGCGGTCTCGGCGTTGTGCGCGTGCGCGAGGTGGTGCAGGCCGAAGACGGAGTCCATGCCGGTGTGCAGGCCCTGGAGGTCCTCGGCCTGGTTGACGGCGCGCTTGGTCAGGGCCAGGCCCATGCGGGGCATCTCGGCGATCCGGTGGGCGAGCTCCATCGTCCGCTCGGTGAGTTCCCCGGCCGGGACGACCCGGTTGACCATGCCGACCTCGTAGGCGCGCCGGGCGCCCATGCGGTCACCGGTGAAGAGGAACTCCTTGGCGACGCGCGGCGGCATGACCCAGGGGTGGGCGAAGTACTCGACGCCGGGGATGCCCATGCGGACGACCGGGTCGGCGAAGAACGCGTCCTCGGAGGCGACGATGAGGTCGCACACCCAGGCCAGCATGAGACCGCCGGCGACGCAGGCGCCCTGGACGGAGGCGACCATCGGCTTGGGCAGTTCGCGCCAGCGCCGGCACATGCCCAGGTAGACCTCGGACTCGCGGGCGAAGCGGCTCTCCGCGCCCTTCTTGTCCGAGTGGTCCCACCAGAGTCCGGCCTTGCGGTCGTACGGCAGGTGGGCGTCGCGCTCGGGGGTGCCGATGTCGTGGCCGGCGGAGAAGTGCTTCCCCGCTCCGGCGAGCACGACGACCTTGACCTCGTCGTCGTCGGCCGCGCGGTAGAAGGCGCGGTCGAGGGCGTACGTCATCGCGGAGTTCTGGGCGTTGCGGTAATCGGGCCGGTCCATGGTGACCACGGCCACCGGGCCCTGGCGTTCGTAGCGGACCGGCTCCGTGGTTGCGGTGCGGGCAGCGGACATCCGCCCTCCTTCCCTAACAAGTGTTTGGTAGGTTAACGTACGGCCATGAGCAACGTCGAGGAGTTCCGCAGAGAGGTCCGCAGCTGGCTGCGCTCCCACCTCACGGGCGAGTTCGCCGCCCTGCGCGGCCGCGGCGGCCCCGGACGCGAACACGAGGCACACGCCGAACGCCTCGCCTGGGAGCGGCACATGGCCGCCGAAGGATGGACCTGCGTCGGCTGGCCCAAGGAGTACGGCGGACGGGGCGCGAGCCTCGAACAACAGGTCGCCTTCCACGAGGAGTACGCCCTCGCCGACGCCCCCGCCCGCGTCAACCACATCGGCGAACAGCTCCTGGGACCCACCCTCATCGCCTTCGGCACACCCGAACAGCGCGAGCGGTTCCTCCCGCCGATCGTCGCCGCCGAGGAACTGTGGTGCCAGGGCTACTCGGAGCCGGACGCCGGCTCCGACCTCGCCAACGTCCGCACCCGCGCCGAACTCGACGGCGACCGGTGGACGGTCACCGGGCAGAAGGTGTGGACCTCACTCGCCCACGAAGCCGACTGGTGCTTCGTCGTCGCCCGCACCGAACCCGGATCGACCCGCCACCACGGCCTCTCCTACCTCCTGGTCCCGCTCGACCAGCCCGGCGTCGAGATCAGGCCCATCGTCCAGCTCACCGGCACCTCGGAGTTCAACGAGGTCTTCTTCGACGGCGCCCGCACCCACGCCTCCCACATCGTCGGCGCCCCCGGCGACGGCTGGAAGGTCGCCATGGCCACCCTCGGCTTCGAGCGGGGCGTGTCCACCCTCGGCCAGCAGGTCGGCTTCCGCCGCGAACTGGAGGCCGTCATCGAGCTCGCCCGCCGCAACGGCGCCGCCGACGACCCGCTGATCCGCGACCGGATCGCCCGCGCCTGGATCGGCCTGGAGACCATCCGGTTCAACGCCCTGCGCATGCTCGGCGGAGCCGCCGCCGGCGCCCCCGGCCCCGAGGCCTCCATCGGGAAGATCTTCTGGGCCACCTGGCACCGGGAACTCGGCGAACTCGCCATGGACGTCTGCGGCGCGGACGGCATGCACGCCGCCGGCGAACCCTACGACCTCACCGACTGGCAGCGGCTGTTCCTCTTCTCCCGCTCCGACACCATCTACGCCGGCTCCAACGAGATCCAGCGGAACATCATCGCCGAGCGCGTCCTCGGCCTGCCCAAGGAGGTCCGCCCATGACCGCCGCCCCACCCCCCTACGTACCCGGCCACGGCCTGCTCGCCGGCCGCACCGCCGTCGTCACCGCCGCCGCCGGCGCCGGCATCGGCGGCGCGACCGCCCGGCGGCTCCTGGAGGAAGGAGCGAGCGTCGTCCTCTCCGACGCCCACGCCCGCCGGCTCAAGGAGTCCGAGGCCGAGCTCGCCGCGGAGTTCGGCGCCGGCCGGGTCGCCGCCCTGCCCTGCGACGTCACAGACGAGACCCAGGTCGGCGCCCTGTTCGACCTCGCCGAGGAACGCCACGGACGCCTCGACATCGTCGTCAACAACGCGGGCCTCGGCGGCACCGCCGACCTCGTCGACATGACCGACGAACAATGGGACAAGGTCCTCGACGTCACCCTCAACGGCACCTTCCGCTGCACCCGCGCCGCCCTCCGCCGCATGAAGGCCGCGGCCGCCGGCGGCGTCGTCGTCAACAACGCCTCCGTCGTCGGCTGGCGGGCCCAGCGGGGCCAGGCCCACTACGCCGCCGCCAAAGCCGGCGTGATGGCCCTCACCCGCTGCGCCGCCCTCGAAGCCGCCGACTACGGCGTCCGGGTCAACGCCGTCTCCCCGAGCCTCGCCATGCACCCGCACCTGGTGAAGGTCACCACCCCCGAACTCCTCGAAGAACTCACCTCCCGCGAGGCGTTCGGACGGTACGCGGAGCCCTGGGAGGTGGCCAACGTGATCGTCTTCCTCGCCAGCGGCTACTCCTCCTACCTGACGGGCGAAGTCCTCTCCGTCAGCAGCCAGCACCCGTGAGACCGGCGCCCGAGCGGCGCCGCGAGATCCTGGACACGGCCGCCGAGGTGTTCGCCGCCCAGGGGTACGACGCCACCACGGTCCGCCGCATCGCCGACGCGGCCGGCCTGCTCGCCGGCAGCCTCTACTACCACTTCGACTCCAAGGAGTCGATGCTCGACGAGATCCTCCGCGCCTTCCTCGACGAGCTGTGGGAACGGTACGACGCCGTGCTCGCCGCCCTGCTCGGCCCCCGGGAGACGCTCGAAGCCCTCGTCACCGAATCCTTCCGGGAGATCGACCGGCACCGCGCCGCCGTCGCCATCTACCAGAAGGAATCCAGGCACCTGCGGGAACAGCCGCGCTTCGGCTACCTCGCCGGCTCGCAGCGGCGCTTCGAGGAAGCCTGGCTCAGGACCCTGGAACGCGGCGTCGCCGCCGGGGTCTTCCGCACCGACCTCGACGTCCGGCTCACCTACCGCTTCGTGCGCGACACCGTCTGGGTCGCCGCGTCCTGGTACCGGCCGGGCGGACAGCACAGCCCGGAGGAGATCGCCCGCCAGTACCTGTCCATGGTGCTGGAAGGCGTCGCCCTCCGAGACGGACATCGCACGCACGCATCCCGTACGAAGAAGGAGTGACCATGGCCGAGGCCTACATCGTCGAAGCGGTACGGACCCCGGTCGGCCGGCGGAACGGCGGCCTGTCCGCCGTCCACCCGGCCGACCTCGGCGCCCACATCCTCAAGGCGCTCATGGAACGCTCGGGGGCCGACCCGGCCGCCGTCGAGGACGTCGTCTTCGGCTGCCTCGACACCGTCGGCCCGCAGGCCGGCGACATAGCCCGCACCTGCTGGCTCGCCGCCGGACTCCCCGAGGAAGTCCCCGGCACCACCGTCGACCGCCAGTGCGGCTCCTCCCAGCAGGCCCTGCACTTCGCCGCCCAGGGCGTCCTCTCCGGCACCCAGGACCTCGTCGTCGCCGGCGGCGTACAGAACATGTCGATGATCCCCATCGCCTTCGCCAGCCGCCAGGCCGCCGACCCGCTCGGCCTCACCGAAGGCCCGTACGCCGGCTCCGTCGGCTGGCGCGCCCGCTACGGCGACCAGCCCGTCAACCAGTTCCACGGTGCCGAACTCATCGCGACCAAGTGGGACATCACCCGCCGCGACATGGAGGAGTTCGCCCTCCGCTCGCACCAGCGGGCCGCCCGCGCCATCGACGAGGGCCGCTTCGACCGCGAGATCGTCCCCTTCGGCGACGTCACCACCGACGAAGGCCCGCGCCGCGACACCACCCTGGAGAAGATGGCCGGCCTCAAGCCCGTCGTCGAGGGCGGCCGGATCACCGCCGCCGTCTCCTCCCAGGTCTCCGACGGCGCCTCCGCGATGCTGATCGCCTCGGAACGCGCCGTACGGGAACACGGCCTGACCCCGCGCGCCCGCGTCCACCATCTGTCCGTACGCGGCGAAGACCCCATCCGCATGCTCTCCGCGCCCATCCCCGCCACCGCCTACGCCCTCAAGAAGGCCGGGATGACCCTCGACGAGATCGACCTCGTCGAGATCAACGAGGCCTTCGCCCCCGTCGTCCTCGCCTGGCTCAAGGACACCGGCGCCGACCCCGACAAGGTCAACGTCAACGGCGGCGCCATCGCCCTCGGCCACCCCCTCGGCGCCACCGGCACCAGGCTCACCACCACCCTCCTCCACGAACTGGAGCGCACCGGCGGCCGTTACGGCCTCCAGACCATGTGCGAAGGCGGCGGCCAGGCGAACGTGACGATCATCGAGCGTCTGTGAGGGTCACCGGGCGTCTGTGACGTTTCCGGGTGTCGCGCCGAAGAGTCGCTGCCAGACGGTGTGATCGGTGCGGGGGCCTCCGGGGGTCTCCGCACCGTACGTGGCGATCTCGGCGTCGATGTCGAGGGGGCGGGTCGGCGAGGTCATCGTGGACAGCTCCGTGACGACGGCGGCGTCGGGGACGAGCCAGCACACCTCGAACTCGATGCCGTCGGGGTCGCGGGCGTACAGGGCCTTGGTCGAGGCGTGGTTGCTCGCCCCCGTCAGGGCGCCCGCCTCGGCCAGCCGGCTCCGCACCCGGCTCAGCTCGGCCAGGGTGTCCACCTCCCACGCCAGGTGGTACAGGCCGACCCGGCCCGTGCGGTGCGCGGAGCCCTGGTCGGCGGACTGGAACAGGCCGAGGTCGTGGTCGTTGGCCGAGCCCGCCGCCTGGAGGAACACCGCCCCCGGGAACGCCTGCGGCAGCGCCCGGAATTCGAGGACGTCGCAGTAGAAGGCGGTGCTGCGCGCCAGGTCGGAGACGAAGAGCACGGCGTGGTTGAGCCGCTGGATGGGCATGTGACGGGTCCGTTCGTGTGCGGTGCGTGGAGATGGGGGGAGGCAGAGGTCCGCCGGGGCGCGCGCCCCGGCGGACTCGTGTCGTGGGGCCTGGTCAGCGCACCAGTCTCGCGCGGAGCTTCGCCAGGGTACGGGCATCGAGGCCGAGGCCCTCGGTCAGGTAGCGCTGGAAGGAGCCGTACTCCGTCCGTATCCGGTCCAGGGCAGCCCCGAGATAGTCGGCCCGGACCTCCTGCAGCGGGACGAGCAGCTCCGGGTCCTCCATCAGCCCCGCCTGCTTCAGGCCCTCGCGGACCCGGCGGTCCGCCTCGGCGCGGAAGTCGTTGGAGCGCAGATAGTCCCGCTCGGCGGTCGCGGCCGGAACACCCACGGCCCGCAGGATCACATAACTCGTCCACCCCGTGCGGTCCTTCCCCGAGGAGCAGTGGAACAGCAGCGGGTCCCCCTCGGGCCGGGCCAGGTCCCTGATCGTCGCGGCGAACCGGCTCCGGCTCTCCGGGTCGTCCACATAACTGCGGTACATGTCCCGCATCAGCCGCTCCGCCTTGCCGTCCCCGAGCAGCTCGCGCTGCCGCTGAGGATCCCTGGAGCCGATGGCCGCGTTCGTCGTCGCGTACAGACCGAGGTCGTCCACGGAACGCGCCGTCACCGCGAGGCCGCCCGGCAGACGGTCGGCGCCGTCCCGCGCCACCTCCTGCGGGGTACGGAAGTCCACCACGGCGCCCAGGCCGAGCCCGCCCAGCGTCGCCACGTCGGCCTCGCTCAGCCGCCCCAGGGCATCGCCCCGGAACACCTGGCCGTAGCGGACCCGCCGACCCTGCTCGGTGCGATAACCGCCCAGGTCACGGACGTTGACCGCGCCCTGGAGCGAGACCTGGCGGACGGCGCCGCCGGACCCGGTGTGACGCGTGGCCGAGGCCGCCGCGCCCGCCGGGGCGTCATCGGCCACCGCCAGAGCGGGCAGTCCGCTCAGGACGACGGTGGCGGTGACGACGGCGGTGGCACGTCTGAGGGGGAGAGCACGCATGAGTCGACTCCAAAGGGTGTGAAGGGGATTCCCGTGGGGTGGGTGGGTGGGTGGGTGGGTGGAGTGGAGTGGGGTGGGGTGGGGTGGGGTGGGGTGGGTGGCGTGGGCATGGAGCGCACGGCGGAGAGGCACCGGGGACTGGCCCGTGCCCGGATCCGGGCGCGGTCGATCCGCGCCGGGCGGGGCCCGGAGGCCGGCCCGAGCCGGAGGTGAGCTGCGGTCGGTCTGTGCCGGGCGGAGCCCGGAGGGTGGCCACCGGGCCGGGGGTGAGTCGCGGTCAGTGGGGGCCGGGCGGAGCCCGGAGCGTGGCCCGGGCCGGAGGTGAGCCGCGGTCAGGCAGGGCCGGGCGGAGCCCGGAGGCCGCCCCCGGCCATGGGCGAGCCGCGGTCGGCCTGCCCATGGCAAGGCCAGGAGGCCGGCCCTGGCCACCGGCGAGCCGCGTTCGGCCCGCGCCTGGCAGGGCCCGGAGGATGGTCCGGGCCGGGGCCAGGGCCAGGGTGTGGTTAGTCCCTGCCCGGCAGGGCGTCGAGGGTGGCGTGGGCCTCGGTCATGAGGCGATCGATGAGTTCGGCGCAGGACGGGAGGTCCTCGATGACGCCCGCGACCTGGCCGGAGGCCATGACGCCGAGATCGGTGCGGCCGTCCACCATGGAGGCTTTGAGGAGCATGGGGGTGTTGGCGGCCAGGAGGATCTGGCTCCAGGTCAGGTCCTTGCCGTGTTTCATGGCCAGGCCGTCGCGGATCATGTCGGGCCAGCTCATGCCGGAGACGCGCCGGAAGGCGGAGGCGTGCCGGACGGCGCGGAGGAGGGAGGCGGCACGGCCGGAGCGTTCCAGGGCGTCGACGAGGTCGGTGCGCAGCATCCGGTGGGGGAGGCCGTCGACCTTGGTGGTGACGGTGATGTCTTTGACGGCGGCGGCGAGGTAGCGGGCTTTCACCGCGTCGGGGACGGTGCTGTCGGAGGTGAGCAGGAAGCGGGTGCCCATGGCGATGCCGGCCGCGCCGTAGGCGAGCGCGGCGACGAGGCCGCGGCCGTCGTGGAATCCGCCGGCGGCGACGACGGGGATGTCCACGGCGTCGACGACCTGGGGGAGCAGGACGGTGGTGGCGACGCTGCCGGTGTGGCCGCCGCCCTCTCCGCCTTGCACGATCACCGCGTCGGCGCCCCAGGCGGCGACTTTCTCGGCGTGTCGTTTGGCTCCGATGGACGGGATGACGACGACGCCGGCGTCCTTGAGCCGTGCGATGAGTTCACGGGACGGGGCGAGGGCGAAGGAGGCGACCTTGACGCCCTCGTCGATGATGAGGCGGACGCGTTCGGCCGCGTCCCCGGCGTCCGCCCGCAGGTTGACGCCGAAGGGAGCGTCCGTGCGGGACTTGACCTCGCGGACCGCGGAGCGGAGCTGGTCGACGCTCATCGTCGCGGAGGCGAGGATGCCGAGGGCGCCCGCGTCGGCGGTCGCCGAGACCAGGCGGGGACCGGCCACCCATCCCATCCCGGTCTGCACGACCGGGTGCCGCACCCCGACGAGCTCGGTGAGCGGCGTGGCGATCGTGACGTCGCTCATGACGGGACCTCGCGGTCGCGCAGCCCCGTGGGGTCGATCTCCTCGCGGATGAGGCGCAGTTCCTCGGCGGTGGGTTCGCGGGTGTACGGCACGTCGTCGGGCACGGTCAGGGCGAAGCCGGTGGCATCCTTGACCTGTTCGACGGTGACGCCGGGGTGCAGCGAGCGGAGCCGCATCGTGCGGTCGGGGGTCTCGAAGTCGAAGACGCCGAGGTCGCTGACGACTCCGGCGATCCGGTGGTAGCGGGTCGCGGTGGGGCCGGCCGCCGCGGCGCGGTCGTAGCCGACGCCCGAGACCATGTCGACGCGCTCGACGAAGACTCGGGGCGAGTGCTTGGGGACCCAGTAACTCGTGGGGTTGTTGAGGGTGTTGACGGGTGCGCCGCGCACGCCGAGGAGTTGGCGCTTGGGGCGCTGCCAGTCGCCGATGCAGCTGATGTTCTGGTTGCCGTGCCGGTCGATCTGGCTCGCGCCCATCATCACGTGCCGTCGCCCGGTGGTGACGAGGGCCAGGTGCTGGCGGTAGGGCAGCCAGCCCTCCACGACGCGGGGTGCGCCGCCGATGGCGGGCACGTCGGCGATGAGCAGGGCCTCGCCGTCGGTGAGGAGCAGTTCGGGGGAGAAGGTGAGCTTGGCGAGGCGCGCGCCGATCATGGGGACGGTGCCCATCGGGCTGGCCAGGATCTCGCCCGCGCCCCGCCAGGCCTCGGCGCAGGCGATGACGCAGTACTCGGCCCGGGTCGCCGTGGTGGTGCTGTCGGTGCCGCTCATGCTTCCTCCTCGTGGAAGGCCGCGACCGCGGCCTGGTAGGCGTCCTCGTCGCCGGACAGGAACCGGTCGGTGAAGGCCTGCCACGTCTCCGGGTCCTTGGCCGCCTTCGCGTACGCCCGCTGGAAGGCCTCGTCCCGTTCGTAGTCGGGGGCGCAGGAGGTGAAGTGCGCGCCGTTCGGGGTCTCGACGACGCCGTCGACGAACGCGCGCTTGAGCAGCAGCGACTGCGGCCCCGCGTCCTTGAGGAGCTCCGTGGTCTCCACGATCCGCTCGCAGGAGACGTACGCGGTGTCGGCGGCCTCGCAGAACAGGTCGTCGAAGTACGGGTCGGGGCCGAGGTATTGGCCGTTGCCGTGCGCGTCGGCCCGGTTGAGGTGCACGAGCGCGGCGTCCAGGCGCAGTGCGGGCACGGCGACCAGCTCCTCGCGGTCGCCGTACGGGGAGGTCACGGTCCGCAGGGACGGGTTGACGGTCATGACGTCGGAGGCGAGCCCGGCCCTGATCGGCATGAACGGCAGCCGGTGCACGGCCGCGGTCAGGCCCCACATCACCATGGCCTCGTCCAGCTCCACCAGCTCGAAGTCCCCCCGCTGCCGGGCGGCGACGAAGTGCGGCTCCAGGGGCACCGAGTCGAGCGTCGCGAAGGCCGCGATCACCTTGCGGACCTTGCCCGCGGCGGCGAGCAGCCCGACGTCGGCGCCGCCGTACGACACCAGGGTCAGGTCGGTGAGGTCGGACCTCAGCAGCGCCCGTACCAGCGCCATCGGCTTGCGCCGGGAGCCCCAGCCGCCGATGCCGATCGTCATCCCGCTGCGGAGCCGGCCCACGACCTCCTCGGCGGTCATCGTCTTGTCCCTGCTCACGACTGCTCCTCCTGGTCCGTGCCGGTGGCGGCGGTCTTGCCGAACGTGTCGCGGACCCGGTCGGCGACGCCGCTGAGGTTGGCCTCGAAGGTGAAGCCCTGCTCGAAGCGGTAGCTCCGGTGTACGTCCACGGGGTCGATGCCGTTGATCGCGGCCTTGGCGAGCCGGATCAGCTGCCCGTCCTTGGCGGCGATCTCCCGGGCGAGTTCGAGTGCCGCGTCGAGCAGTCCCGCGCGCGGGACGACCCGCCACACCGAGCCGTGCCGGTGCAGCTCCTCGGCCGTGACCGTGCGCGAGGTGTAGTACAGGGCCCGCATCAGCTGCTGGGGGACCAGCCGGGCCAGGTGTGTGGCCGCGCCGAGCGCGCCCCGGTCGAGTTCGGGCAGGCCGAAGGTGGCGTCGTCGGACGCGACGATCGCGTCGGCGTTGCCGACCAGGCCGATGCCGCCGCCGAGGCAGAAGCCGTGGACGGCGGCGACCACCGGCACCTCGCAGTCGTACACGGCGGCGAAGGCCTCGTAGCAGCCGCGGTTGGCGCCGATGAGGGCCTCGTGCCCGGCCGTGCGCTGGATCTCCTTGATGTCGACGCCGGCGTTGAAGCCGCGGCCCGCGGCGGTGAGCACGACGCAGCGCACCTTGGGATCGGCTCCGGCGGCGCGCACGGCGGCGGCGAGGTCGTACCAGCCCTGCACGGGCAGGGCGTTGACGGGTGGGAAGTCGACGGTGACGACGGCGATGCCCTCGTCCGGGGCGGAGGTGGAGACACCCATGAGCAGATCAGCTACCTTTCCACCAAACGTTTGTTAGGCGGAAGATAGCAGCGGTTCGCCCGCTGCGGGAGGTGTGCATTGGCAGTCACCATCGATCTGTCGGGATCCGTCGCCGTCGTCACCGGCGGCACCCGGGGCGTCGGCGCCGGGATCACCCGGTCCCTGCTCGAAGCCGGCGCGTCCGTCGTGACCTGCGCGCGAAGGGCCCCCGACCGGCCCATAGAGGCAGCCGGACGCACCGCCCGCTTCCTCCCCGTCGACCTTCGCGACCCGGCCGCCGTCACCGACTTCTTCCACCGGGTACGCGACGACCACGGCCGCCTCGACGTCCTCGTCAACAACGCCGGGGGGACGCCCTTCCGGATGCTCGGCGACGGAGCGGCCGAGCAACAGGCCCGCGTCGTCGAACTGAACCTCGTCGCCCCCCTGACCGCCTCCCTCGCCGCGTACGAGGTCATGCGCGCCCAACCGGGAGGCGGGGCCATCATCATGATCGGCAGCGTCAGCGGCACCCGACCCTCACCGGGCAGCGCCGCCTACGGAGCGGCCAAGGCCGGTCTCGACAACCTCGCCCGCTCCATGGCCGTCGAATGGGCCCCCCGCGTACGGGTCAACACCCTCGTCCTCGGCATGGTCCGCACCGAACTCTCCCACCTCCACTACGGCGACGAGGACGGCATCGCCGCCGTCGGACGCACCGTCCCCCTCGGCCGCCTCGCCGAGCCCTCCGACGTCGGCGACGCCTGCGTCTTCCTCGCCTCCGACCGCGCCGCCTACATCAGCGGCGCCAGCCTCCCCGTCCACGGCGGCGGCGAACGCCCCGCCTTCCTGGACGCGGCCACGGCCGACCACTGACCTCCCGTACCGAACGAAAGGCACCCACCATGACCGCACTCTGCGACGGACGCGTCGTCATCGTCACCGGCGCCGGCCGCGGACTCGGCCGCGCCCACGCCCTCGCCTTCGCCGCCGAAGGCGCCCGGGTCGTCGTCAACGACCTGGGCGTCGGCCTCGACGGCACCGGCGGTGAAACCGGCCCCGCCCAGCGGGTCGTCGACGAGATCACCGCCGCCGGCGGCCAGGCCGTCGCCCACGGCGGCGACATCGCCACCGCCGACGGCGCCGACTCCCTCATCGCCACCGCCCTCGACACCTTCGGCCGCCTCGACACCCTCGTCAACAACGCCGGCTTCCTCCGCGACCGCATGCTCGTCAACCTCGCCGAGGACGACTGGGACGCCGTCATGCGCGTCCACCTCAAGGGCCACTTCCTGCCCTTCCAGCGCGCCGCCGCCCACTGGCGCGCCGAAGCCAAGGCCGGCCGCACGCCCGACGCCCGCGTCATCAACACCAGCTCGGGCGCCGGCCTGCTCGGCAGCGTCGGACAGGGCAACTACGCCGCCGCCAAGGCCGGCATCATCGGTCTCACCCTCGTCGCCGCCGCCGAGTCCGCGCGGTACGGGGTCCAGGTCAACGCCATCGCCCCCGCCGCCCGCACCCGCATGACCGAGCAGACCTTCGCCGACACCATGGCCGCGCCCGACGGCGCCGCCTTCGACGCCATGGCCCCCGAGAACGTCTCCCCCCTCGTCGTCTGGCTCGGCTCCGCCGCCTCCGCCGGCGTCACCGGCCGCGTCTTCGAAGCCGAAGCCGGACGCATCACCGTCATGGACGGCTGGCGCCCCGGCCCCACCGCCGACAACGGCGCCCGCTGGACCCCCGCCGAAGCCGGCGCCGCCACCCTCAAGCTCCTCGCCGCCTCGGAAACACCCCTCCCGGTCTACGGCGCGCGGTAGCACCGCGCTTCACGGCCTCACCAGGGGATCGGCCCGTCCTCGGCGAAGAAGGCGCCGGTCGGGCCGTCCTCGCCCACCGTCGCCAGCTCGACCGCGATGGCCGCGCCCTCCTCCGCCGTGCGCATCCCGGAGTGGCGGTTGAGGTCGGTCGCGCAGTAGCCGGGGCTCACCGCGTTGACCAGGATGCCGTCGGCGCGCAGCTCGTTCGCGTAGAGCACGGTGATCGCGTTCAGCGCGCTCTTCGAGGTGCAGTACGGCAGGAGGACCGAGTAGTAAGGGGCCCACGGGCTTTCCGGGTCGGCCAGGTGCGTCAGGGAGCCCAGCTCGCTGGACATGTTGACGATCCGTGCGGCGGGGGAGCGGCGGAGCAGGGGGATCACGGCGTGGGTCACCGCGACGACGCCGAACACGTTGGTCTCGTAGGCCTCCCGGACCGTGGCGGCCGGGGTCTCGCTCGGCTTCCGGGGCGCGGGGGCGATCGCCGCGTTGTTGACCAGGACGTCGAGGCGGCCGAACGCGGCGTCGATGTGCTTGGCGGCGGCCTCGACCGAGGCCTCGTCGGTGACGTCCAGCGGAACGCACCGGACGTCGACGCCGCCCGCGCGGAGCTCCTCGGCCGCCGCCTCGCCACGCTCGGCGTCGCGCGAGCCGATCAGCACGGTGATGCCGAGGGCCGCGAGCCCGCGCGCCGTCTCCTTGCCGATTCCCTTGTTGGCACCGGTGATCAGAGCGATCTTCTGTGAAGTGGTCATGGCACACAGCCTCCCCTCGCCAACGGGCCGCGGGGAAAGACCGGATGACTCTGGATCTATAGTCCACGGGTATGAGTGAGCTGGAGGTGCGCGAGCTGAGGTACTTCATCGCGGTCGCCGAGGAACTGAACTTCAGCCGGGCCGCGCAACGCCTGGGCATCGCGCAGCCCCCGCTGTCGAAGGCGATCGCCAAGATGGAGTCCCGGCTCGGGGTACGCCTCCTGGAGCGCACCACCCGGCAGGTGAGGCTGACCGACGCCGGCCGGGTGCTGCTCGACCAGGCCCGGATCGCCGTCGACGCGGTGCACGCGGCCGCCCGGCGAGCGTCCCGGGCCGGCCGGCCCACACCCCAGCTCGTCGTGGCGGTCAAACCGGGCGGCGATGCCGGGCTGCTGCGGGAGATCCTCGCCGCCTACCGGGAATCGGGAGCCCATCTGCCGCCGCCCGAGGTCGTCGTCGGCGGCAGCGGGGAGCCGATCGCCATGCTGAGGGACGGCCGCGCCGACGTGGGGCTGCTGCGCGGCCCGTTCGACGGCCGGGGGCTGGATGCCGAGACACTCGTGGTCGAGCCGCGCCTGGCCGTCCTCCCCGCCGCGCACCGCCTGGCCGGACGCCGCCGACTGCGGCCGGCCGACCTCCAGGGCGAACCGGTCCCGCGCTGGAAGGGGGCCGATCCCTCCCACACCGCCTACTACACCGGACGCGACGGAGCGGAAACGGGCGAAGGCCGCACAGGCCCGGCGCCCGCCGACACTCCCGAGGGGCCGCTCGTGGACAGCGTCGAGCAGCTCCTGGAGGTCGTCGCACTGGGACAGGCCGTGGGGTTCCTGGCCCGCTCCACCACAGAGCGGTACCGGCGCCCGGACATCGTCTGCCGGCCGGTCACCGGCCTCAGCCCCAGCGCGGTCATGGTCGCCTGGCCGGAGACCTCCCGATCCGCGGCCGTCGCCGCCTTCGTCCAGGCCGCCCACGACGTCGCCGGCCGGCACCCCGACCACATGGCGGCACTCGCCTGACCGGTGGGCGGGAGCCCGCGCGCGGCCCGCGGCGGAGGGGCGGGGAGGGTTTCCCGCTGACCGGGAAAGCGGGCTCACGGGGGGTGGAAGGGCGGGCCTAGCCTCGGCGGACAGTCAAAGCCGCGCGTGGGAGGGACATCGTGATGCTCACGGACCGCCAGAGGACCGAGGCGGCCGAGCTGCTGCGCTCCGCCGAGATCGGGGTAACGCCGATCGCTCCGCTGACAGAGGTGTTCGAGGGGATCGGGACGGAGGACGCGTACGAGATCCAGCTCGTGAACATCCGGCGCCGCCAAGCCGAGGGCGCCGAGGTGCGCGGGCACAAGGTCGGCCTCTCGTCCCCGGTGATGCAGCGGATGATGGGCGTCGACGAGCCGGACTACGGCCACCTGCTCCATGACATGGAGCTCAGGGAGGACGTCCCGGTCGAGATCGCCCGCTACTGCCGGCCCCGCGTGGAGGTCGAGGTCGGATTCGTCCTCGGCGACGACCTCCCGGGCGAGGGCTGCACCCCCGCCGACGTCCTCGCCGCGACCGAACGCGTCGTGCCCGCCCTGGAGTTGATCGACAGCCGGATCCGCGACTGGCGGATCACCATCGCCGACACCATCGCCGACAACGCCTCCTCCGCCGGATACGTCATCGGCGAGGGCCGGGACCCCCGCGAGCTCGATCTCAAGGCGATCGAGGCCCGGTTGACCAGCGGCGGCGAGCTCCTCGCCGAGGGGCGGAGCGACGCCGTGCTCGGGGATCCGGCGGTGTCGGTGGCGTGGCTGGCGCGGACCGTCGCGCGCTACGGCGTGGCCCTGAAGAAGGGACACGTCGTGCTGCCTGGCTCGTGCACCCGGGCCGTCGACGTCACGGCCGGCGCGACCTACACCGCCGCGTTCAGCGGCCTCGGCTCCGTCTCCCTCTCGTTCATCTGAGGTGATCATGACCATCAAGACCAAGGCGACCGCCGCCATCGTCGGTTCCGGGAACATCGGGACCGACCTCCTGTACAAGCTGCTGCGCTCCGAGCACGTCGAGCCGCGCTGGATGATCGGCGTCGACCCGGAGAGCGAGGGCCTCGCCCGCGCCGCCCGGGCGGGGATCGAAGCCAGCCACGAGGGCGTGGACTGGCTGCTCGCGCGGGACGAGAAGCCGGACATCGTCTTCGAGGCCACCAGCGCCTACGTCCACCGGGCCAACGCACCCCGCTACGCCGAACTGGGCATCAAAGCCGTCGACTTGACCCCGGCGGCCGTCGGGCCCGCCGTCGTGCCGCCCGCCAACCTGCGCGAACACCTCGACCAGCCCAACGTCAACATGATCACCTGTGGCGGGCAGGCCACCATCCCCATGGTGTACGCGGTCTCGCGCGTCGTCCCGGTGGCGTACGCGGAGATCGTCGCCTCGGTGGCGTCCGTGTCGGCCGGCCCCGGAACCCGCGCGAACATCGACGAGTTCACCCGGACGACCTCGCGCGGGATCGAGACGATCGGCGGCGCCGCGCGCGGCAAGGCCATCATCATCCTGAACCCGGCCGAGCCGCCCGTGATCATGCGCGACACGGTCTTCTGCGCCATCCCCGAGGACGCCGACCGCGAGGCCATCGCGCTCTCCGTCAAGGCGGTCGCGGACCAGGTCGCCGCCTACGTGCCCGGCTACCGGCTGCGCGCCGAGCCGCAGTTCGACGACCCCAGTCCCGAGAACGGCGGGATGGCGCGCGTCGCGATCTTCCTGGAGGTGGAGGGCGCGGGCGACTACCTGCCGCCGTACGCCGGAAACCTCGACATCATGACCGCCGCCGCCACCAAGGTCGGCGAGGAGTTCGCCAAGGCGCTCCTCGCCCCGGGCGCGTAAGGAGAACAGCACATGCCCTACTCGGAACTCCTCGACATCCGGATCACCGACTCCTCGCTGCGCGACGGCTCGCACGCCAAGCGCCACCAGTTCACGGCGGACGACGTACGGTCGGTCGTCGCCGCCCTCGACGACGCCGGGGTGCCGGTGATCGAGGTGACGCACGGCGACGGGCTCGGCGGATCGTCGTTCAACTACGGCTTCTCCAGGACACCCGAACAGGACCTGATCAAGGCCGCGGTGGAGACCGCGCGACGGGCCAGGATCGCCTTCCTCATGCTCCCCGGGCTCGGCGTCAAGGACGACATCCGGGCCGCGCACGGCAACGGCGCGAGCATCTGCCGCATCGCCACCCACTGCACCGAGGCCGACATCGCGGACCAGCACTTCGGCCTCGCCCGGGAGATGGGCCTTGAGACCGTCGGCTTCCTGATGATGGCCCACTCCACGACCCCCGAGAAGCTGGCCCGGCAGGGCCGCGTCATGGCCGACGCCGGCTGCCAGTGCGTCTACGTGGTCGACTCGGCCGGCGCCATGGTCATGGACGACGTCACCGACCGGGTCGAGGCACTCGTCGCCGAACTCGGCGACGACGCCCAGGTCGGCTTCCACGGCCACGAGAACCTGGCCCTCGGCACCGGCAACTCCATCGCCGCCGTCAAGGCCGGGGCGCTGCAGATCGACGGCTCGACCCGCCGGCTCGGCGCCGGCGCGGGCAACACCGCCGTCGAGGCCCTGGTCGCCGTCTGCGCCAAGATGGGCATCCGGACCGGCGTCGACGTACTGAAGATCATCGACGCGGCCGAGGACGTCGTCCGCCCCGTCATGGACGACGAGTGCCGGCTCGACCGGCTCGCCCTCCTCATGGGCCACGCCGGCGTCTACTCCAGCTTCCTCAAGCACGCCTACCGGCAGGCCGAGCGCTACGGCGTCTCCGGCGCCGAGATCCTCCTCCGCGCCGGCGAACGCCGTCTGGTCGGCGGCCAGGAGGACCAGCTCATCGACATCGCCGTCGAACTCGCCGCGCGGAACTGAGCCGCCACTCCCGCGTACGGCACCGCACCGCACCGCACCGCACCGCTCCCCACCGCACCGCACTGCTCCGCACCGACAGACACCCAGGAGGGACGAGATGACTGCTCTCAACGACGAGGTCCGGGTCATCGAGACGGGAACGCCGCCGACACGCTTCGCGCGAGGCTGGCACTGCATCGGCCTCGCCGAGGACTTCAAGGACGGGAAGCCCCACGAGGTCGAGGCCTTCGGCACCAAGCTGGTGGTCTTCCAGGGCGAGGACGACGGCGAACTGCACGTCCTCAACGCCTTCTGCCCGCACATGGGCGGCAACCTCGCCCAGGGCACCGTCAAGGGCGACGCCGTCGCCTGCCCCTTCCACGACTGGCGCTGGTCGGGCGACGGCCGCTGCGCCGGCATCCCGTACGCCCGCCGCGTCCCGCCCAGGGCCAGGACCCGCGCCTGGATCTCCCTGGAGCGCAACAAGCAGCTCTTCGTCTGGAACGACCCCGAGGGCAACCCGCCACCCCCCGGGGTCACCGTCCCCGAGATCGCCGGCATCCACGGCCCCGAGGCCGACCAGTGGAGCGACTGGACCTGGAAGACCCTCCGCGTCGAAGGCGCCAACTGCCGCGAGATCGTGGACAACGTCGTCGACATGGCGCACTTCTACTACGTCCACTACGCCTTCCCCGAGTACTTCAAGAACGTCTTCGACGGCCACGTCGCCACGCAGTACATGGAGAGCAGCCCCCGCGGCGACATGGAACTCGGCACCCTCAGCTCCGGCCGACTGCGCTCCGACGCCTCCTACTTCGGCCCCTCCTACATGATCGACCAGCTCTACAGCGACGTCGGCGGCGGCGTCGAGATGGAGATCGTCCTCATCAACTGCCACTACCCGATCGACGCGAACAGCTTCCTCCTCCAGTACGGCGCCATCGTCAAGCGCCTGCCCGGCATGACCGACGAACAGGCCACCGAGGCCGCGCGGCTCACCGCCGAAGGAGCCACCGTCGGCTTCGAGCAGGACGTCGAGATCTGGCGCAACAAGACCCGCATCGACAACCCCCTGCTCACCGAGGAGGACGGCCCCGTCTACCAACTCCGGCGCTGGTACGAGCAGTTCTACGTCGACGTCGCCGACGTCAAGGACGAGATGACCCGCCGCTTCGAGTTCGAGATCGACACCCAGCGCGCCAACACCGCATGGCGCGCGGAGGTCGAGGAGAACCTGGCGCGCCGCGCGGCGGAGACCGGGACCGGAGCCTGACATGCGAGCGGTGGAGTGCGCGGCCTGCGGCAACCAGGTCCTGTGCGAGAAGTTCAGCGTCGCCCACACCTCCGTGCAGTGGACGGCCGACGCGGCCGTCGTCTGCGCGGAGTTCCGCGACCGGGTGGACCAGGGCGGTACGAGTGCCCGGATACGGACCTGCCGGGCGCTGCGGGCCAGCATCGACCGCGCGGTCGAGGACGGCAGGCTCACCATCGGCACCCTGGAGCCGGCCGGCCTGGAGGCCGTGGATGCCTGAGCTCACGACCCCCGTGACGCCGGTGAAGCCCGAGCCTTCCCCGACGGCAGCGCGCACCCACCGGCTGCGTATCGTCGAGGTCATCGCGGAGACGGCCGACGCGCACTCCCTGGTGCTCCAGGCGCCACCGGAGAGCGCCGACCGCTTCGCGTACCGCCCCGGGCAGTTCCTCACCCTGAAGCTGCCCGGCGCGGACGGCCGCCCGGCCGCCCGCTGCTACTCGCTCGCCAGCTCGCCCCACACCGGCGAGCCGCTGAAGATCACCGTCAAGCGGGTCGCGGGCGGGTACGGCTCCAACTGGGTCTGCGACCGGCTCGCGGCCGGCGACGAGCTGGAGGTGCTGCCCCCGGCGGGCACCTTCACCCCGGCCTCCTTCGACGGCGACCTGCTCCTGGTCGCCGGCGGGAGCGGCATCACCCCGGTCCTGTCGATCGCCAAGTCGGCACTGGCCGAGGGCCGGGGCAGGGTGGTGCTCCTCTACGCCAACCGCGACGAGTCCTCGGTCGTATTCCGCGACGAACTGAGGGCGCTCACCCAGGCCCACCCGCACCGGCTGCTCGTCGTCCACTGGCTGGAGTCCCTCCAGGGCCTGCCGTCCGTGGACCGGCTGGCCGCCACGCTCGCGCCGTACGCCGAGCGCGAGGCCTTCGTCTGCGGCCCGCAGCCGCTCATGGACGCCGTCGAACAGGCCCTGCGGACCCTCGGCGCGCCCGGCGACCGCATCCACCGGGAGCGGTTCTTCTCGCTCGGCGCGGACGTCTTCGACGCCCCGGCGGTCCCGGAGGGCGGCGAGGCCGCGGCCGCGGGCACGGCCGTCGTCGAGCTCGACGACGAGACGCACACGGTCGCCTGGCCCGTGACGGCGCCCCTGCTCGACGTCCTCCTGGCCGCGGGCGTGGACGCCCCGTACTCCTGCCGCGAAGGCGCCTGCAGCGCCTGCACCTGCCGGGTCGTGGCGGGCGAGGTCAAGATGCTCCGCAACGACGCCCTGGACGACCAGGACATCGCCGAGGGGTACGTGCTGGCCTGCCAGGCCCTGCCCCTCACCGACCGCGTCGAGATCACCTACTCCTGAGAGGGGGGACCGTCATGTCCCGCACCTGTCTGGTCACCGGAGCGGCCTCCGGCATCGGCAAGGCCACCGCGACCCTCCTGGCGCGGCGGGGTCACACCGTCATCGGCGCCGACCTCGCCGACGCCGACATCCATGCCGACCTGTCGACGGCCGCGGGCCGGGCCGCGCTCGTCGCGCGCGCCCACGAGCTGTCCGGCGGCCGGCTCGACGCCGTCGTGGCCTGCGCCGGCGTCGCCCACTTCGATCCCCGCACGGTCAGGATCAACCACTTCGGTGCCGTGGCCACGCTCGACGGCCTGCGCCCGCTGCTCGCCGCCGGCACCGACCCGAGGGCGGTGGTCGTCGGTTCCGTCGACTCCGTCCACCCGACCGACCCGGCGATCGTCGACGCGGCGCTCGCCGGCGACGAGACGGCGGCCGTGGCCGCCGCGCGCGCCGCCGTCGACCGCGGCGAGGGCCACCTCGTCTACTCCTCCTCCAAGGCGTCGATCTCCCGCTGGGTCCGCCGCGCCGCCGCCACCGACGACTGGGCGGGCGCGGGCGTCCCGCTCAACGCCGTCGCCCCCGGTGTCGTCGTCACCCCGCTCACCCGGCCGCTGCTCGACGACCCCGACATGCGGGTCCTGGTCGAGCGCAGCGTCCCGATGCCGCTGCACGGCCACGCCCGCCCCGAGCAGATCGCCCCGCTGATCGCCTGGCTCGTCTCGCCCGAGAACACCCACGTCACCGGCCAGACCGTCTTCGCCGACGGCGGCGCCGACGCGGTCCTGCGCGGCGACAGCACCTGGTGAGCACCGCACGAGCGAGCCGCGGCCGTCACCCGGCGGCCGCGGCTTCAGCGGACCCCCGTACCCCCACCCGTACCGAGGAGACCACCATGAAGCCCCGCACGCTCGTGCGCTCCGCCGTCCTCGCGGCCACCCCCGACGCCGTGTGGGCGGTCGTCGGGGACTTCGGCGCACTCGCCGACTGGCACCCGCACGTGCCGCCGTCGACCCTCGAAGAGGGCGACGACCCCGAAGCCCCCGGAGTCGTCCGGGTGTTCGCGGTCGACGGCAGGACCGTCGCGCGGGAGCGGCTGCTCGACAGGGACGCGGAAGGCCGCTCGTACCGCTACGCCCTGCTCGAACCCGTCGCCCTCCCCGTCCACGACTACGTGGGGACGCTGGCCGTGCGGCCGCATCCCGAGGGGGCCGAGGTGACGTGGTCGGCCTCGTACCGGAGCGCGGACGAGGTGGTGCCGCGGGTGGAGGCCGTCTTCGGGGACGGCACCTACGGCACCGGGCTCGCGGCCCTCGGGGAGCGGCTCACATCCAGTCGCTGAAGCGCAGCCAGGACATCATGTTGTCCATCGAGGGCTGGGGGAGGCCCGAGGTGGAGCCGGCACCGGCCGGCTGGGCACGCTTCTCCTGCTGCCGTCCCGGCCCGAACATCGACTGCCACACCGAGCGCGCGCAGCCGCGGACGGCCGGGGCGAGGCGTTCCATCTCCCGGTGGACGCCGTGGCCGCTGACGGAGACCGCGGCGATGGCGCGGCCGGCGCCGCGGAGCGGGGCGGCCACGCAGAAGACGCCGCGGTACCCCTCCTCGTGGTCGAAGGCCACGCCGCGCTCCCGGGTCATCGCCAGTTCGCGGCGGAAGGAGTCGGGGCGGGTGATGGTGCGGGGGGTGCGGGCCCTCAGGCCGTCCCGGATGACCTGGGCGACCGGGGCGTCGTCGCCGAAGGCGAGGATGGCCTTGCCGGAGGCGGTGCAGTACGCGGGCTGGCGGCCGCCCATGCGGGAGGGGACGACGGAGTCGTCCGAGCCGCCGATCCGCTCCAGGTAGACCACCTCGGAGCCGTCAAGGACGGTCAGGTGCACCAGATGGCCGGTGGACTCGTGGAGGGCGTGGAGGTGCGGCAGCGCGGCCCGGCGCAGCCGGTTGTGGTGCGAGGCCATGGCGCCGAGCTCCAGCATGCCCATGCCCAGGCGGTAGTCGCGGCCCTCGCGCTCGAGCCAGCGCAGCTGCACCAGCTGATCGAGGATGCGGTGCGCGGAGGAGCGGCGGATGCCCGAGCGCTGCACGACCTCGGTGAGGGTGAGCCGGGGGCCGGCGCTCTCGAAGGCGCTGAGCACCTTCGCCGCCTTCTCAAGGAGGGACAGCGGCGCCATCCCGGCCTCGGAAGCCTCGACAGCATGGGTCGTCATCGACACCTCCCACACGGACAGCACAGCCGATCGACCTTTGGCCAGGTCCGTAATCTCCGGTATTGCGTGGAGATTGCCAGAGGATGACGGCGCTGTGAAGGGGGAGTTCCGTCTCGGAACAGTAACGCGTAGGTTTCCTGTCGTCACGGGACGACGAGGCCTGATTCCGAGAGGGGGCACCCATGCGTGACGAGGACGTTCTCGCGGCGGTCCGCGCTCTCGCCCCCGCCCTGCGCGAGCGCGCGGCCGAGGCGGAAGCACTGCGCAGGCTGCCCGACGCCTCCGTCGAGGCGCTGGCGGACGCGGGCTTCTTCCGGCTCCTCCTGCCCACGGCGTACGGCGGACTCGCCGCCGACCCCGCCGTCTTCTACGCCGCCGTGCACGAGATCGCCAAGGCGTGCGGATCGACCGGCTGGGCGGCCTCGGTCCTCGGCGTCCACCCCTGGTACGTCGCCCAGTACGACCCCCGGGCCCAGGAAGAGGTCTGGGGCGCCGACGGCTCCACCCGGATCTGCTCCTCCCACGCCCCCACCGGCGAGGTCACCGCCGTCGACGGCGGCTACCTGCTGTCCGGCCGCTGGCACTTCGCCGCCGGCTGCGACCACGCCCGCTGGGCGCTCCTCGGCGGCGTCGTCGACGACGCGGACGGCCGGCCGGTGGACGTGCTGACCTTCCTGGTGCCGCGCTCCGACTACCGCGTCGACGACGTGTGGGAGACGGTCGGCCTGCGCGGCAGCGGCAGCAACGACATCGTCGTCGACGAGGCCTTCGTCCCCGCCCACCGGACCCTCGGCTACGGCCCCGTGACCTCCCTGCGCTGCCCCGGGCAGGAGATCCATCCCGAACCCCTGTACCGGCTCCCGTACGCCTCCCTCTTCACGACCGCCATCTCCACCGCCATGGTCGGCATCGCCGAAGGCGCCCACGAGGACCAGGTCGGCGCCGCCCGCGCCCGCCTCGCCGCCCCACCCGGCAGCCGCGCCGCCGAGGACCCCTTCGCGCAGGTACGGATCGCCCGCGCCGCCGGAGAAATCGACGCCGCCCGGCTGCAGCTCGCCCGCAACATCGCCGAGCTGTACGCGGCCGCCCGCGGCGGAGCCGAGATCCCCAGGGAACTGCGCGCCCGCACCCGCAGGGACCAGGCCCTCGCCACCGAACGCGCCCTCACCGCCGTCGACCTCCTCATGGAGAACGCCGGCCGCGGACCGCTGCGCGTCGGCGACGACGTCCTCCAGCGCGCCTGGCGCGACCTGCACACCGGCCGGGGCCAGGCCGCCAACGACATCGAACGGGCCCTCGTCCTCTACGCCCAGGACGCCCTCGGCATGGACGTCCACGACCCCATGCTCTGAGCCGCGAAACCCCTTCCCAGGAAGGGGTTCACGCCCCGACGGGCCCTTCCCCGGCGGCGGTTCCCGCTCAGTGGGAGCAGCGCATTTCGCGGCCGGACGGCTCGCCGTACGGTCCTGGCATTCCCCCACCACGACCCGAAAGGGGATGCCCCATGGCCGATGACGTCCTGGCAGCGATCCGTGACCTCGCCCCCGCCCTGCGCGAGCGCGCGGCCGAGGCGGAGTCGCTGCGCCGGGTGCCCGACACCTCCGTCAAGGAGCTCGAGGACACCGGCTTCTTCCAGCTCCTCCAGCCGAAGGCCTTCGGCGGCCGCGCCGCCGACCCGGTGGTCTTCTACTCGGCGGTCAAGGAGATCGCCAAGGCGTGCGGATCGACCGGCTGGGTCGCTTCCGTGGTCGGCGTCCACCCCTGGCACGTCGCCCTGTTCGACCCCCGCGCCCAGCAGGAGGTGTGGGGCGAGGACCACAAGACCCGCATCGCCTCCTCGTACGCCCCCACCGGCAAGGCCTCCGCGGTCGACGGCGGCTTCCGGCTCTCGGGCCGGTGGCACTTCTCCTCCGGCTGCGACCACGCCCGCTGGGCACTCCTCGGCTGCCTCGTCACCGACGGCGAGGGCAACCCGGTCGACATGCGCACCTTCCTCGTCCCCCGCGCCGAGTACCGCGTCGACGACGTGTGGGACACCGTCGGCCTGCGCGGCACCGGCAGCAACGACGTGGTCGTCGAGGACGTCTTCGTCCCCGAGCACCGCGCCCTGAGCTTCGGCCCGGTCACCGCCCTGAAGGTGCCCGGCCACGAGATCAACCCCGAGCCCCTGTACCGGCTGCCCTACGCCGGCGTGTTCACCACCACCATCTCCACCCCGATCGTCGGCATCGCCGAAGGCGCCTTCGACGCGTACACCGAGGCCACCCGCAAGCGGTTCCGCGTCTCGTACGGACAGCAGGTCGCCGAAGACCCCTTCGCCCAGGTCCGCATCGCCCGCGCCGCGAGCGACATCGACGCGAGCTGGCTCCAACTGACCCGCAACATCGGCGAGATGTACGCCCTCGCCGAGCGCGGCGAGGAGATCCCGATGGAGGTGCGCACCCGCACCCGCCGCGACCAGGTGCTCGCCACCGAACGCGCGGTCGCCGCCATCGACCTGCTGATGGAGAACGCCGGCGGCAGCGCCATGCGGACCGGCCCCGGCGCCGTCCAGCGCGCCTGGCGCGACGCCCACACCGGCCGCGGCCACGCCGCCAACGACCCCGAGCGGGCCCTGGTCATGTACGGGCAGTGCGCGCTCGGCATCGACATCCAAGACACCATGGCCTGAGAGGCGCCTCAGATGACAGAGCTCACCTACGCGTCGACCTCCCGCACCGCCAAGGCCGCGGGACTCACCCTCCACTACCACGAGGCCGGCCCCGCCGACCGGGAGACCACGGAGACATCGGCGGCCGGCGCCCCCGTCGTCATCCTGCTCCACGGCGGCGGGCCCGGGGCCTCCGGCTGGAGCAACTTCGGCCGCAACCTGCCCGTCCTCGCCGGGCACTTCCGCACCCTCCTCGTCGACCAGCCCTGCTTCGGACGCTCCGACAAGCCGGAACTCGACAAGGACTACTTCAGCTTCAGCGCCGACGCCGTCGCCGCCCTCATGGACGAACTCGGCATCGAGCGGGCCCACTTCATCGGAAACTCGCTCGGCGGCGGCACCGCCGTGCGGATGGCCCTCGACCACCCGGAGAAGGTCGGCAAGCTCCTCCTGATGGGACCCGGCGGAGTCTCCGTCAACCTCTTCGCGCCCGACCCCACCGAGGGCATCAAGCGCCTCTTCGAGTTCAGCGCCGCACCCGAACCGACCAAGGAACACCTGCGCGCCTTCCTCGGCGTCATGGCGTACGACCAGTCGATCGTCACCGACGAACTCGTCGAGGAGCGCTGGGCCTCCGCCACCGACCCCGAGACCCGGCTCGGCAACGCCCGCATGGGAGCCTCGTTCGCCAACCCGGCCTGGGCCGAGGACACGATGCTCTGGCGCGAGGCCCACCGGATCACCCAGCCGGTCCTGCTCACCTGGGGCCGCGAGGACCGCGTCAACCCGCTCGACGGCGCCCTCGTCGCCCTCAAGACCATCCCCGACGCGCGGCTGCACGTCTTCCCGCACTGCGGCCACTGGGCCCAGACCGAGCGGGCCGACGAGTTCAACCGCCTCGCCGTCGACTTCTTCACCCACTGAACCTCGCGCAACCCACCGAACCTCACGAACCTTCCACCGAAGAGGTGCACACCATGGACATCCGTGCTCTCGGCTACCTCCGCCTGGAGACCACCACCCTGGACGAGTGGCGCCGCTACGCCCTCGACGTCCTCGGCATGGTCGAGGCGACCGGCACCACCGAGGACACCCTCTGCCTCCGCCTGGACGACCGCGCGTACCGCATCGTCATCCAGGCCGGCGAGAGCGACCGGCTCCTCGCCGCCGGCTGGGAGGTGGCGAACGCCGCCGCGCTCGCCCGCGCCACCGAGGAACTGGAGGCCGCCGGCATCGCCGTCAAGGCCGCCGACTCCGCCGAACTCGCCGAGCGCCGCGTCCAGGGCCTGATCCACATCACGGACCCCGGCGGCAACCCCCTGGAGATCTACTGGGGCCAGGCCCAGGACCACACCGCGCTCGGCACCCCCTACGGCAACCGCTTCGTCACCGGGGACCTGGGCCTCGGCCACGTCGTGCTCCCGGTGCCGGACATCGAGGCCGCCCTCGACTTCTACGAGAACCTGCTCGGCTTCCAGCTGCGCGACTCGATGAAGCTGCCGCCGCAGGCCGTCCCGACCGCCACCGAGCAGCGGGACTTCCACTGGATGCACTTCCTCAGCCCCAACCGCCGCCACCACAGCCTCGGCCTCTACCCCGGCGCGCTGCCCCCCGGCATCGTGCACTTCATGGTCGAGCTGGAGACCCTCGACGACGTCGGCCGCGGCCTCGACCGCATGCAGGCGGCGGGCATCCCGATCGCCTCCAGCCTCGGCCGCCACACCAACGACCGCATGGTGTCCTTCTACGCCATGGCGCCCGGCGGCTTCCAGGTCGAGTACGGCTGGGACGGCCTCGTCGTCGACCCCGCCACCTGGGTCGCGAAGGAGATCACCGCCGACAGCTTCTGGGGTCACCAGTGGAACGGCTGATCCCGCCCTCCGAGTTCCGTGACGTCCTCGGACGCTTCGCCAGCGGCATCACGGTGGTGGCGAGCCTCGACGCCGACGGCGCCGAGCCCGTCGGCTTCGCCTGCCAGTCCTTCGCCTCGCTCTCCCTCGACCCCCCGCTGGTCATGCTGGCCGTCGGCCGGAACTCGACCAGCTGGCCGAGGATCGAACGGTCCGGCCGCTTCTGCGTCAACATCCTCGCCGAGGACCAGCAGGGCACCTGCGCCGCCCTCGGACGCAGCGGCCCCGACAAGTTCGACGGGGTGCCCTGGACCGTCGGCGAGCACGGCACCGTCCGCGTCGACGGGGCCCTGGCCTACGTCGAGTGCGAACTGGACGCCGTGTACGAGGCAGGCGACCACTACCTCGTCACCGCGCAGGTCGTCGCCCTGGACGCCGGCGAGGACGGCCGCCCGCTGCTGTTCTTCCGCAGCCGCTACGCCGTGGGCGCCTTCTGATGCCCATCGACGTCACCAAGGCGCTCTCCGCGCCGCCGGTGCGCACCGACGTCAGGTGGGACGAGCGCGACGTACGGCTCTACCACCTGGCGCTCGGCGCCGGCGCCCGCGAGACCGACCCGCGCGAACTGCGGTACGTCTACGAGGGACACGAGCGGGGCCTGCGGGTCCTGCCCACCTTCGGCGTCGTCGCGGGCGGCACCGGCGGCGTCGGCTTCCAGGTCTTCGACCTCCCCGGCGTCGACATCGACCTGGCACACGTGTTGCACGGCGGCCAGGAGATCACCGTGCACCGCCCGCTGCCCGCCACCGCCCGGGCGGCCACCGCCGTCACCCGCGCGGCGGCCGTCCACGACAAGGGCAAGGCCGCCGTCATCGTCCAGGAATCCACCCTCCTCGGCGACGACGGCGAGCCGCTCCTCACCCAGTGCAACCAGATCTTCGTCCACGGCGAGGGCGGCTTCGGCGGCGACCGGGGCCCCTCCGAGCGCCTCCCCGCCCCCGACCGCGAGCCCGACCTGACGACCGAGATCCCGACCCTCCGCCAGCAGGCCCTGCTCTACCGGCTCACCGGGGACTGGAACCCGCTCCACGCCGACCCCGCCACCGCCCGCAGGGCGGGCCACGACCGGCCCATCCTGCACGGCCTCTGCACCTTCGGGATGGCGGTCAAGGCGGTCACCGACCGCTTCCTCGACGGCGACGCGAACGCCGTCACCGGCTGCCGGACCCGCTTCGCCGGCGTCTTCTTCCCCGGCGAGACCCTGCGGCTCCGCGTCTGGGCCGCCCCCGACGGCTACCGCCTCACGGCCACCGCGGCGGACCGCGGGGACGCCCAGGTCCTCACCGACGCGCGGATCACCGCGCGCTGAGCCCCGGCGGCCCGGGCGGTGGACGGTCCGCCCCGGCCGCCGGCCCCACCCCGGCTTTTCCGACCCGACCAGGGAGAACGCGATGAACGACACGTGGGACCACACGTACGACGTGGTGGTCGTCGGCTCCGGCGCCGCCGGCATGGCCGCGGCCCTCACCGCCCGGCTGCGCGGACTGAGCGCCCTCGTGGTGGAGAAGACCGACGTCTACGGCGGCTCCACCGCCCTGTCCGGCGGCGCGATCTGGGTCCCGGACAACTTCCACCTCGACGCCGCCGGACTCGGCGACACCCCCGAGAAGGCCCGCGCCTATCTCGACGCCACGGTCGGCGACCGGGTCCCGGCCGACCGCAAGGACGCCTACGTCACCCACGGACCCCGGATGGTCCGCGAATTCCACGACCGCACGGACGTGCGCTTCGTCTACACGCCCGGCTACTCCGACTACTACCCCGAGCGCCTCGGCGGCTACCCGCAGGGACGCTCCATCGAGCCGCAGGTCTTCGACTTCAAGAAGCTCGGCCCCGAGCAGCGCGCCACCATGCGCCGCGCCGGGCTGCCCACGTACGGGCTCACCATCACCTCCAAGGACTTCCGGCAGCTCAACATGGTCGGACGGACCTGGTCCGGCCGCCGTACCGCCGTGAAGGTCGGCGTCCAGGCGGCCAAGGCCCGGCTCTCCGGACAGGCACTCCTCTCCCTCGGCGAGGCGCTGATCGCCCGGATGCGGCACTCGCTCGACGCGCTCGGCGGCGAACTGTGGCTCTCCGCCCCGCTCACCGGCCTCGTCGAGGAGAACGGCCGCGTCACCGGCGTCCGGGTCACCAGGGACGGCCGCGAGCTCACCGTCCGCGCCAGGGGCGGTGTCGTCCTCGCCTCCGGCGGCTTCTCCCACGACCAGCGGCTCCGCGAGAAGCACCTGCCCGCGCCGACCTCCACCGAGTGGAGCTCCGCATCCGAGGGACAGACCGGCGACGCCCTGGAACCGGCCGTGGCCCTCGGTGCCGCCACCGACCTGATGGACAAGGTGTGGGGCGCGCCTTCGGTGGTGCCTCCCGACGGCAGGCCGTTCTTCCTGGTCGCCGACCGAGGCATCCCCGGCATGATGATCGTGAACGAGGCGGGCGAGCGGTACGCCAACGAGGCCGCCCCGTACCACGAGTTCGTCGACGCCATGTACGCCCACGACAAGCCCGGGGCGTCCACCGTGCCGTCCTGGCTGATCCTCGACGCCACCTCGAAGGCCCGCTACATCTTCATGGGCCTCTTCCCGGGCCAGGCGTTCCCCAAGGCCTGGCTGGAGAGCGGCTTCGTGAAGAAGGCCCCGACCGTCGACGGGCTGGCCACGGCCATCGGGGTCGCCCCGAAGCGGCTGCGCGCCACCGTCGACCGCTTCAACGGCTTCGCCCGCGCCGGCCGCGACGAGGACTTCCACCGCGGCGACAGCGTCTACGACCGCTACTACGGCGACCCGACGCTGCCCAACCCCAACCTGGCCCCGCTCGACAAGGGCCCGTACTACGCCATCCCCGTCCACCCGGGCGACATCGGCACCAAGGGCGGCCTGGTCACCGACCCCACCGCCCGCGTCCTGCGGGAGGACGGCAGCGTCATCGACGGCCTGTACGCCTCCGGCAACGTCTCCTCCGCCGTCATGGGCGAGACCTACCCGGGCCCCGGCGCGACCATCGGCCCCGCCATGACCTTCAGCTGGCTCGCGGTCGGCCACATCGCCCGTACGCGCTCCGCCGAGCAGCGATGACCCGGCAGGCGGACAGCGTCGCCCCCGGTCCCGTGGCGGACCTGCGCGGCCGCACGGTCATCGTCACCGGCGGCGCGCGCGGGATCGGCGAGGAGACCGCCCGGGTGGCGGTCGAGGCGGGCGCGCTGGTGGTGCTCACCGACGTACGGGAGGAGGAAGGGCGGGACGCGGCCGAGCGGCTCGGCGCCGCCGCCCGCTTCTTCCGGCACGACGTCACCTCGGAGTCCGGCTGGCGGGAGGCCGTCGCCTTCGCCGCCGAGACCTTCGGTCGGGTGGACGGACTGGTCAACAACGCGGGGATCTCCGGCGGTTCGCACCTCCTGGAGGAGCAGTCCGCGGAGGCCTTCCGCCGCGTCCTCGACATCAACCTGACCGGTGTGTTCCTCGGCATGCGGGCCGTGATCCCGGCGATGCGGGCGAGCGGCGGCGGCTCCATCGTCAACATCTCCTCCGCCGCCGGCCTCATGGGCCTGGCGAGGACAGCCGGGTACGGCGCCGCCAAATGGGGCGTGCGCGGGCTCACCAAGCTGGGCGCGGTGGAGCTCGGAGCCGAGCGGATCCGCGTCAACTCCGTTCACCCGGGCATGATTCACACGCCGATGACCGCCCACGTGGGCATCGAACGCGGCGAGGGAAAGTATCCGGACACCCCGATGGGAAGGGTCGGCGAGCCCCTGGAGATCGCTCGGGCGGTCGCCTTCCTCCTCTCGGACGCCGCCTCGTACGTCACCGGCGCCGAACTGGCCGTCGACGGCGGCTGGACCACAGGACCGACCCTCCGACCGACCCTGCGACCGACCGAAGACCTGACCGAGAACCCGACCGAAGACCCGACTGTGGATCCGACGGAGGAGAACCGCTGATGCCCGTGGACCTGACCGGAAAGGTCGCGCTGGTCACCGGCGCGGCACGCGGCATGGGCGAGGCCGAGGCCCGCCTCTTCGCCGCCCTCGGGGCGAAGGTCGTCGTCACCGACGTCCTGGAGGCGGAGGGCGCCGCGACGGCCGCGTCCCTCGGCGCCGCCGCCCGCTTCGTACGCCACGACGTCACCGACGAGCGGTCCTGGGACGCCGCCGTGGCCACCGCCCTCGACGCCTTCGGACGGCTCGACGTCCTCGTCAACAACGCGGCCGTCTACTCCACTTCACCCATCACCGAGGAGGACCCGGCACGCCTTGAGGCGATCCTCCGGGTCAACCTGATGGGACCGTTCCTCGGCGTCCGCGCCGTCGCCGGGGCGATGCGGGCGGGCGGCGGAGGTTCCATCGTCAACATCTCCTCGCAGGCCGGACTCCAGGGCATCTGGGGGCACGGCGCGTACGGCGCCGCGAAGTGGGGGCTGCGCGGCCTGACCAGGACGGCGGCGCTCGAACTCGGCCCGGACGGCATCCGGGTCAACTCCGTCCACCCGGGCGCCATCGCCACGGCGATGACCGCCCATCTGGGCACCAAGGAGCATCCCGGCGCGCCGCTCGGACGGGTGGGGGAGCCCGAGGAAGTGGCCCGGCTCGTCGCCTTCCTCGCCTCCGACGACTCCTCGTATCTCTCCGGCGCCGAACTCGCCGTGGACGGCGGCGCGTCGGCGGGCCGGATGCCGCTCCTCACCGAGAAGGGAACCGACGAGTGAACCGACCCGATCCCGAGGTCCAGGCGGTCATCGACCTGGCCACCGCGGGCTTCCCGCCGCTGGCCACCGAGATGACGGACATCGCCGAGGTGCGGGCCTTCTTCGCCGCCCGCCCCAAGCCGGCCGTCCCCCCGCCGCCGGTCGCCCGTGTCACGGACGAGGACGCCGACGGCGTGCCCGTACGCGTCTACGACCCCGGTGTCCACGAGGCCGCCCCCGTGATCGTGTTCTGTCACGGGGGCGGCTTCGTCCTCTGCGACCTCGACAGCCACGACCACTTCTGCCGCTCCCTCGCCCTGGCCACCGAGGCCACCGTCGTCTCCGTCGACTACCGGCGCGCCCCCGAGCACCCCTTCCCCGCCGCCCCCGAGGACGCCTATACGGCCCTGCTGTGGGCGGCGTCGGCCTTCCCGGGCCGCCGGCTCGCCGTCGCCGGGGACAGCGCGGGCGCCAACCTCGCCACCGTCCTCACCCTGCTCGCCCGCGACCGGGGCGGCCCGGAGATCGTCTGCCAGGCGCTCTACTACCCGATGCTCGACCCCACCCGGGCGCGTGCCTCGCACCGGGAGAACGCCCGGGGTTACTTCCTGACCGCCGACCATCTGCGCTGGTACTGGGACTGCTATCTGCCCAGGCCGGTGGACCGCACCAGCCCCTACGCGGCCCCGCTCGCGGGCGCCGACCTCTCCGGGCTGCCGCCCGCCCAGGTCGTCACCGCCGGCTTCGATCCGCTGCGGGACGACGGCCTGGCCTACGCGGACGCCCTCGTGGCCGCGGGCGTTCCGGTGGAGGCCCAGCACCATCCGGGGATGTTCCACGGCTTCCTGTCCATGGCGGGCGCGCTCCCGGCGGCCGCCGAGGCCCGGGAGACCGCCTTCGCCGCGCTGCGGAAGGCACTCGGCGAGGGCTGACCGCGACTGACCCCGCGGTACGCGTGCGCGTGCGCCCCGCCCCTCACCCGGTCGGTGAGGGGCGGGGCGCTTTCCGTGGGCGCGGCCGGGCTCAGTCCCGTATCAGCGTGAACCCCTCGTAGCCCGAGGCGGCCACGTCCGCGATGATCTCCCCGTACACCCCGAAGCCGCCGATGAACGGCATGAACACCCGCGGTTTGCCGGGGATGTTGGCCCCCAGGTACCAGGAGTTCGCCGCCGGGAACAGGGTGGCCGCCGCCCGGTCGCGGCACTGCGCGACCCACCCGTCGACGGCCTCCTCGCTCGCCTCGATCGCGCGGTAGCCGTGCTCGTCGAGATGGCTCAGGCAGTCGGCGAGCCAGTCGCCGTGCTGCTCGGCGCAGAGCACCACGTTGGCCATCACGGAGGGACTGCCGGCACCGGTGAGGTTGAAGAGGTTCGGGAAGCCGTCGACGCCCAGGCCCAGATAGGTGCGGGGGCCGGCGCTCCAGGCGTCCTTCAAGGTCCGCCCGCCGCGCCCCCTGACCTCCACGCGGTCGATCGCCCCCGTCATGGCGTCGAAACCGGTCGCGAACACGATCGCGTCCAGCTCCACGCGCGTGCCGTCGGCCAGCACGATCCCGGTCTTCTCGATCCGTTCGATCGCGTTGTCCCGCAGGCTCACGAGGCTCACGTCGGGGCGGTTGAACGTCTCGTAGTAGTGGGAGTCGGTGACGATCCGCTTGGTGCCGATGGGGTGGTCCGTGGGGACGAGGAGGTCGGCGGCGGCCGGGTCCTCGATGAGGGCCCGTACTTTCTCCTCCCAGAACGCGCGGGCGGCGTCGTTCGCCGCGGGGTCGGTGAGCTGGTCCGGGAACGTCTTGGAGTACAGGACGCCGCCGAGCTCCCAGCGCTCCTCGAACGCGGCCCGCCGCTCCTCGGGCGACACGTCGAACGTCGCCGACGGGTGCGCCGCGTGCGGCGACCCGCCGCCGCTGAGCCGGGAGAGACGCCGCCGTTCGGCGTAACCGGCCTTCTGGCGGCGGCGCGTCTCGTCGTCCAGCGGCTTGTTGCCCGCGGGGATGCTGAAGTTGGCGCTGCGCTGGAAGACGGTCAGGTGCGCGGCCTGCTCGGCGATCAGCGGGATGGCCTGGATGCCGGAGGAGCCGGTGCCGATCACGCCGACGCGCAGACCGCCGAAGTCCACGCCCTCGTGCGGCCAGGCACCGGTGTGGTAGGTGGCGCCGGCGAACTCCCCGGCCCCCGCGATGTCCGGCACGTGGGTGCTGGAGAGGCAGCCGACGGCGAACACGCAGAACCGGGCCGACACCACCTCGCCGCCGTCCGTACGGACCGTCCAGCGCATCGTCTCCTCGTCCAGCTCGGCCGTCACCACCGACGTCGAGAAGGTGTAGCCGCTGCGCAGGTCGTGGCGGTCGGCGACGTGCCGGAGATAGCGGATGATCTCCGGCTGGGTGGCGTACTTCTCGCTCCAGTCCCACTCCTCCTGGAGCTCCTCGTCGAAGGAGTACGAGTAGTCCACGGACTCCACGTCGCAGCGGGCGCCCGGGTAGCGGTTCCAGTACCAGACGCCGCCCACGTCGGCGCCCCGCTCGAAGCCGCGCACGCGGTGGCCGAGGCCGCGCAGCCGGTGCACGGCGTACAGGCCGGTGACGCCCGCGCCGACGACCACGACATCGACCGCGTCGACGGCGGCGGACTCGGTGTTGCTGTCGTTCACGTTGTTGCTCTCCTCATCCGATGGTGGTGGTGGTGTGCCCGGCGGGCCGCCGCAGCGCGTTCTTGTCGACCTTGCCCGCCGCGTTGTGCGGCAGGGCGGGCACGGACCGGAAGGCGCGCGGGACCTTGAAGTTGGCAAGCCGCTCCCGCGTGTACGCGGTGAGTTCCGCCGCGTCGACCGGCGCCCCGCCCGCCGGTACGCAGTAGGCGACGCCGACCTCGCCGAGCCGCGCGTCCGGAGCGCCCACGACGGCCACGTCGAGGACGGCCGGGTGACCGCGCAGCACCTGCTCGACCTCCGCCGGGTACACGTTGAAGCCGCCCACCACGAACATGTCCTTCAGGCGGTCGGTGATCCGCAGGAACCCGCGCTCGTCGAGCACGCCCACGTCCCCCGTGTGCAGCCAGCCGTCCGCGTCGACGGCCTGGGCGGTGGCCTCGGGGTCGTCGAGATAGCCGTGCATCACGTGGTAGCCGCGGGTGAGGATCTCGCCCGGCTGTCCGGGCGGCGCGTCCACGCGCAGTTCCGTGCCCTCAAGGGCCGTCCCCGACGTGCGGGCCAGCGTCTCGGGGGACTCGTGCGGCGGGCAGATCGCGACCACGCCCGTCGACTCCGTGAGCCCGTAGGCGGTGTTGACGCTCCGCGCGCCCAGCTCCGTCCTGATCTCCTCGATGAGCGCCGTGGGGATGTTCGCGGCGCCCGTGACCGCCATCCGCATCGACGAGAGGTCGTACGACTCCCGCTCCGGGTGGTGGAGGAGGGAGGTGAAGACCGTCGGTGCGCCCGTCAGGACGGACACGCGTTCCTCCTGCATCCGCCCCAGCACTGCCCCCGCGTCGAACACCCGCTCCGGGAGGATCGTCGCCCCGCGCAGCAGGCAGGCGAGGACCCCGGCCTTGTAACCGAAGGTGTGGAAGAACGGGTTGACCAGGAGGTACCGGTCGCCGCGCCGGAGCGTGACCGTACGCGCCCAGGCGTCGTACACGCGCAGGTTCTGCTCGTGGGTGGTCGGCACGCCCTTGGGCCTGCCCGAGGTGCCGGAGGTGAACAGGATGTCGGCGGTGTCGGCGGGTCGGACGCCGGCCGAACGGGCGCGGCGCTCCTCCCCGGTCACCCGGTCCGCCTCCGCGAGGAAGGCCGGCCAGTCCGCGGAGTGCAGGGTCACCGTCCGTTCCAGGAGGGGGAGTTCCTCGCCCGAGGCGGCGAGCAGCACGCGGTAGTCCGTGCCCAGGAAGTCGTGTTCGGTGAACAGGAGCCGGGTGCGGGACCTGCGCAGGATGTCGGCGGCCTCCGCCGCCTTGTAGCGGGTGTTCACCGGGACGAGCACCCCGCCCGCCGCCACCGCCCCCAGCGCGGCCACCACCCAGCGGGCGCTGTTGGGCGCCCACACGGCCACCGCGTCACCGGGCCGCAGGCCGTGCGCGATCACCGCGCGGGCGGCCCGGTCGACCCGGTCGCGCAGCTCCCCGAACGTCCAGCGCTCCGCACCGAAGACCAGGGCCTCCTCGTGCCCGTACCTCTCCGCGGCCCAGTCCGCGAGCCCGGCGATCGTCTGCGCGCCCCTCATGATCTGTCACGTCCTCCCTGCGGCCCGGCCCCTCGGCCGGGGCGCGGGCGGTGGAACCACGGCGGATCGGAGCCTGTCAGGGAGGGGCTGTCCGGCGCAGGTGGCGGTTCCCGCTCACCGGGAAGTACGGGCGATCGGGCCCCGGCGCCCGGCCCCTTGACGCTCTTCGCGCGCCTCCCTACTGTCACGCCAGCATTTCGAACTATGTCCGAAATCCCGAACGCGAAGGGCAGTACGTGACCGACGCTTCCTCCCCGACCCTCCGCCGGCCCGCCGGGGAGGCGCTCGCCGCCCTCGGCCTGGGGGCACCGGCCCCGGCACCCGCCGACGCCTCACCGCACACCTTCCCCGGCGGCGGCCGCTGGCGCACCGAGATCCCCTCCTGCGAGGGCCCCGAGGTGCTGGACGCGGTCCTGGCCGAGGCCGAGCGGCTCGACGTACCGGTGCACCGGATCAGCCAGGGCAGCGGCGTCTGGATGCTGACCGACGCGGAGATCGCCGCCATGGTCGCCGCCACCGCCGAACGCGGCATCGAGCTCTGCCTGTTCACCGGCCCGCGCGGCACCTGGGACATCGGCGGCTCCGCACGCACCGACTCGCGCGGCGCCGGCCCGCGCGCCCGCGGCCACGACGCCGTCGCCGGCTGCGTCGAGGACGCCGTCCGGGCCACCGGACTGGGCGTCACGTGCCTGCTCGTCGCCGACGAGGGCGTCCTCTGGACACTGCACCGGGCCCGCCTCAAGGGCATCCTCCCGGCCGGCACCACGCTCAAGGTCTCCGCCCTGATCGGCCCGGCCAACCCCGCCTCGTACGCCGTCTACGAACGACTCGGCGCCGACTCCATCAACGTGCCCAGCGACCTGACGCTCGATCACCTCACCGGCATCCGGCGGGTCTCGGCCGCCCCCATGGACCTCTACATCGAGGCCCCCGACGACCTCGGCGGCTACGTGCGGATGTACGAGCTCGCCGAGCTCATCCGGCGCGGCGCCCCCCTCTACCTGAAGTTCGGCCTCTCCAAGGCCCCGGGCATCTACCCGTACGGCACCCATCTGCGGACCCTCGCCCTCGACACCGCCCGCGAGCGGGTCCGCCGCGGCCGGCTCGCCCTCGACCTGCTCGCCCGCCACGGCGCGGACGGCGCGATGGCGCCCCTCGGCTCCCGGCTGCCGGGGCCCCTGCACCGCTTCTACCCCGACGACGACGCCGTCGACCCCGACGACGCCGTCGACCGGCGGCCGGGGCGGGCGAGGAATAGACCCCGATCCACCGGACAGGCCTAAGACGCGGACCGCCCGCACCACAGCCGCCCCCGGAGGACACCTCACCATGGCCAAGCAGCTCGCGCGTCGGGAGACGCCCGTCCACGGTCCCGCCGACCCCCTGCGCCTGCTCCTCGTCGGCGCCGGTCTGCGGGGCAGAACGTACGCGGACCGCGCCGCCGACACCGGCCGGGCCGAGCTCGTCGCGCTCGCCGAACCCGACCCCGAGCGGGCGGCCTCCGCGCGGGCGAGGCATCCGAAGGCGGTGCGGTACGGGGACTGGCGCGAGCTGGCGGAGTCGGCGCCCGAGGCCGACGCGGTCGTCATCGCCACCCAGGACGCCGATCACGTCGAACCCGCCGTACGGTTCGCGGAACTCGGTTACCACGTCCTCCTGGAGAAGCCGATGGCCACCAGGGAGGAGGACGTACGCCGGATCGTGGCCGCCGTCACCGAGGCGGGGGTGATGCTCGCCGTGTGCCACGTGCTGCGCTACACCCCGTACACCCGGAGCGTGAAGGCGGTGGTGGACTCCGGCCGGCTCGGCGAGATCGTCAGCGTCGAGCACCTGGAGCCGGTCGGCTGGTGGCACCACGCCCACTCCTTCGTACGGGGCAACTGGCGGCGCGAGGACCTGTCCACCCCGATGCTGCTCGCCAAGTCCTCGCACGACCTGGACTGGCTCTCGTACATCGTCGGCAAGCCGGTGCGCAAGGTCTCCTCCTTCGGCGGCCTCACGCACTTCCGCCCCGAGAACCGTCCGGCCGGCGCGTCGGACAACTGCCTCGACTGCGCCGTCGAGTCCGCCTGCCCGTACTCCGCCCCGCGCCTCTACCTCGGGTGCCTGGGCGACCCGGCCCGCGAGCGGTGGCCACTGGCCGCGGTCACCCCGGCCCGTACGTCCGAGGGCGTGGTCCGGGCCCTGCGCGAGGGACCGTACGGGCGGTGCGTGTACGCCTGCGACAACGACGTCGTCGACCACCAGGTCGTCAACCTCGAATACGAGGGCGGCGCCACCGCGTCCTTCACCATGACCGCCTTCACCCCCCATGCCCATCGCAAGACCCGTGTCTTCGGCACCCACGGCTGCCTGGAAGGCGACGGCACGACCCTCACCGTCACCGACTTCGTCACCGGAAGGACCGAGACCCTCGGACCCGGCGTCACCGGTGCCGACGCCGGCTCGGGGCACGGCGGCGGCGACCAGCGGCTCGTCGACGCCTTCCTCGACGCCCTCGCCACCGGCGACCCGTCCCACATCCTCTCCGACCCCGTCACCAGCCTGGAGAGCCACCGCGTCGCCTGGGCCGCCGAACGCTTCCGCCACCAGGGCACGGTCGAGCACCTCAGCTCCTGACCCAGGCCCGCGGGCCGGAGGGGCGGGCCCTTATCCTCGTGCCGTGAAGACCGACTGGGCGGCGGAGTGCCGACGCCTCCACCGCGGGCACCGATACGACCGCCTGGACCCGGAGACGGTGCGGCGCCACGGGAGTCCGCTCGGGCGGCGCCTCACCGAGGCGGAGGTGCGGGAGGCGGAGGACGACCTCGGGATCGTGCTCCCGGCCGAGTACCGCGACCACCTCCTCCGGCACGGCGACGCCGGCACCCGCTTCCGCCCACTGTGGCGCGGCCCGCGGGGCTGGGTCTGGTACGGCGACACCGACACCAACTACGACCTGCTCGCCGAGCCCTTCCCGCACCCCGACTCGTACCGCGCGTACGACGACGAGCTCGACGAGCGCGAGCCCTCGCGCGAGGACACGCGGGCGTGGGAGGCGTGGGACAACGAGTGCGAGGTGCTCCAGGAGCGGAAGACCGCGGGCGCGGTCTACCTCCAGGAGGGCGGGTGCGGCTTCTCCACGCTGCTCGTCGTCACCGGGCCGCACCGCGGCGAGATGTGGTTCGACGGCCGGGCCAGTTGCGACCTGATTCTGCCGCTGCGGCTGGGCGGACGGCCCGTGACCTTCGCCGACTGGGTGGACCAGGGCATGAGCATGACCCCGTGGTAGGGGAGGCCCGGGTCAGGTGCGAGGGCCCGCGCCGCGGAGCAGGGTGTCGATGATGCGGGTGGCGAGGGCGTCGGCGTCGGCACCGGCGGTGTCGCCGTGGAGCGATTCGCCGATGAGGGCGTAGTAGACCCGGCGCACCCAGTCGAGGTCGGCGGACTCGTCGATGAGCTTGTCGGCCTGGGCGCGCCGCAGGACGGCGACGCAGCGGGCGGCGATGTCGCGCTGAAGGGCGGCGGCCTCGCTGTCCGGGTCCTCCGGGAGTCCCAGGGCGAACGCCCAGGCGCCCTTGACCTGGAGGACGTTGGCGGTGATGCGGTGCATCGCCACCAGGGGCGGGGCGGTGTCCGGCCGGCCGTCGTCGACGGCCTGGGCGAGCTGGCGCGCCGCCGAGGTCGCCAGCGCCTCGACGAGTGCCTGGCGGTGTGCGAACCGGCGGTGGATGGTCGTCCGTGACACCCCCGCCGCCGCGGCGATCTGTTCCATGGACGCGCCCGGATCTTCGGCGAGTACGCGCTCCGCCGCCTCCAGGATCGCGCGGACGCTGCGCTCCGCGTCCGCCCGCAGGGGTTGTGCCGCCTTCTCGCCCATCGCGCCTCCCAGGCCCGCGTCCTACCAGTTGCTACCGGAGACGTTACACCTCCGATGCGCCCAACCGGATAACTGAAACAGCGTTGTTGCATCTTGCCGTGAAAGGGGTACTCTCGGTGTCAGTTGCCATTCGGTTCAGACGACGGAGGAACGCATGAACAGCACCGCCCTCATCACTGGAGCCTCGTCCGGACTCGGAGCCGAGTTCGCCGCACAACTCGCCGCCCGCGGGCACGACGTGGTCCTGGTGGCCCGCTCCGGCGACCGCCTCGCGGCCCTCGCCGAGCGCCTGACCGGCGAGCACGGCGTCCGCGCTCACGTACTGGTCCAGGACCTCGCCCAGCCGGACGCGGCCACCCGCGTCGCCGAGGAGCTCGCCGCCCGCGGTCTGACCGTCGACCTCCTGGTCAACAACGCGGGCTTCGGCACCTGCGGCCGCTTCGAGGAGATCGACGGGGCCCGCGACCACGACCAGCTGATGGTCAACGTCGTCGCGCTCGTCGACCTCACCCACGCGCTGCTCCCCGGCATGCTGAAGCGCGGCGGAGGCGCGGTCGTCAACGTCGCCTCGAACGCCGGCTTCCAGCCCTCTCCCTACTTCGCCGTCTACGGCGCCTCGAAGTCCTTCGTGCTGAACTTCGGCCTCGCCCTCCGCCAGGAGTACCGGCGCCGCGGCATCCGCGTCCTCACCCTCTGCCCCGGCCCGGTGGAGACCGCCTTCTTCGACACCATCGGAACCCGCAAGGCGGCCGTCACCGGCAAGATGACCACCCCCGAACCCGTCGTACGGGCCACCCTCCGCGCCCTCGACCGCGACCGCGCCTACATCGCCCCCGGCCTCGGCAACGCCCTGGGCGCGCACCTCAACCCCCGCCGCCCCCGCACCCTCGTCGCCGCCATCGCCGAACGCGTCACCCGCAAGGTCCTGGACCCGGCGGACACGGCCGCCGCCCCGGCGCCGCGGGAGAAGGTCGCGTGAACGCCCGCGTTCGCCCGGGCGCGGCCGGTGACTAACCGCGGGTCAGCAGGCCGTTCTCCAGGGCCACGACCACCGCGCGGGTGCGGTCGCCGACGTCGAGCTTGGCGAAGATGCGCAGCAGGTGCGTCTTGACCGTGGCCTCGCCGATGAACAGCCGCTTGCCGATCTCGGCGTTGGACAGTCCGTCGGCGACCGCGCGCAGGACGTCGCTCTCGCGGGCGGTCAGCGTCACCCGCACCGGCCGCCGCATGCGGGCGACCAGCTGCTGTGCCACCCGCGGGGCGAGGACCGTCTCGCCGCGGGAGGCGGCGTGGATGGCGTCCACCAGCTGCTCCCGGGTGGCGTCCTTCAGAAGGTAGCCGGTGGCCCCGGCTTCGACCGCCCGCTCGATCTCGCTGTCGGTGTCGTAGGTGGTGAGGATCAGCACCCGGGTCCGGGGGTGCGCGGCCGTGATCGCGGCCGTGGCGCCCACCCCGTCCAGCACGGGCATACGGAGATCGAGCAGGGCCAGATCGGGTGCGAGGCGCGCCACGAGTTCCACGGCCGCGGCGCCGTTCTCGGCCTCGCCGGCGATCTCCAGGCCCGGCTCGGCGGACAGCAGGGCCACGAGGCCGGCGCGCATCACCGTGTGGTCGTCCGCCACGACGAGCCGGAGGCGGCGGTCCGGGGCTGTGGGGGTCACGTCGTTTCCTCGCTCTGGGCCGGGATGAGGACGAGGACGCGGGTGCCGTCCCCGACGGAGCTGGTGACGGTCAGTTCCCCGCCGAACTCGGCGAGCCGCCGCCGCATCCCGTCCAGGCCGAAGCCGGGGGACGCTCCGACGACGAACCCGCGGCCGTCGTCGGTGACCTCCAGCTCGATGGCCCCCGGCTGCCGGGCCAGGACCACGGAGACGGTGGAGGCCGCCGCGTGCTTGCGGACGTTGGCCAGCGACTCCTGCGTGCAGCGGAGGAGCGCGATGCGGGTCGGCTGGTCGCAGTCGATCTCGGCGAGTTCCGCCTCCACCGCGAGACCGGTGTCCTCGGCGAACCGGTCCAGGGTACGGCGCAGGGTCGTGGCCACCGATCCGGCGGCGGCCCCGCCGGCCGGGGCGGCACCGACCAGGACCCGGGCCTCGGCCAGGTTCTCGCGGGCCGTCTGCTCGATGGACCGCAGCTGACGGGCAGTGCGCTCCGGGTCGGCGTCGAGCCCGGAACGGGCCGCCTCCGCCAGGACGACGATGGAGGCGAAGCCCTGCGCGAGCGTGTCGTGGATCTCCCGCGCCAGCCGCTCGCGCTCCTCCGCCGCGCCCTGCCGCTTCTGAGCCTCCGCCAGTTCCGTGCGGGCGCTCTCCAGTTGGGCCCGCAACCGGGCCCGGTCGTCGCGCAGCTCGAGCGCCCTGGGGGTGACCAGGACCGTCAGGGCGCTCACCGCGAAGACCCCGATGGAGGAGACGGAGTTGCCGGCCAGGTCGCCGAGGCTCCAGCCCTCGCGCAGGGTGCCGCCGACGCTGACCGCCGCCGCCCCGAGAGCGCTGGCGGCCAGCGCGGACCGCGCGCTGTTCGCGAAGACCACGAACTGCGGCAGGACCACGAAGTACAGGGCCCCGAAGCCGTCGCGCATCCACGACAGCGTGCCGAGCACGGCGACCAGCAGACCCAGATAGGCGTACCCGGTCCGGACCGGGTCGCCCCCGCGCCCCCGGCGCACGTACGCGTTCGCGGCCCCGAGGACGGCCATCAGCGCGAGCGACCCGTACGCCCGCGCGGCGGGCACGTCCCCGAAGACGGTGGTCAGGGCCAGCACGCCCATGATCGCCCAGCCCAGGAGTTCCCAACCGTGCAGCAGCCAGATCCAGTACGGGTCGCCCCGCCGCGGTCGTTGCATCACGATCATCAGCGTACGGGGGCCCGGAGCGGAGGCCACCAGGCACGCTCGCCGAGCAGCAGGAGCGCCGCGGGCAGGATCAGGAGCCGGATGACGACCGTGTCGAGCAGGACCGCCAGGGCCAGACAGAACCCCATCTGCTTCATCTCGGTCAGATGCAGGGCGACGAACGCCCCGAAGACGGTGACCATCACGACGGCCGCGCTCGTCACGACCTTGGCGGAGGCGCCGATGCCGTGCATGACCGCCTCGCGGGCCGGCATGCCCGCCTCGCGCGCCTCCTTGATCCGGCTGACGACGAACATCTGGTAGTCCGTGGACAGGCCGAAGAGGATCACCAGCAGGAACAGCGGGACGCGGGAGGCGATGGCGCCGAGCGAGTCGAAGCCGAGCGGGTCCTCGGCCCAGGTGCCCTGGAAGACCAGGACGAGCGCGCCGAGCGCGGCCGCGGCGGACAGCAGGTTGAGCAGGACGCCGAGCAGCGCGACGACCGCCGAGCGGAACGCGATCGCCATGGTGAGGAAGGACAGCAGCAGCAGGGCCCCGACGACCAGGGGAAGCTTGGCGCGCTCGTCGGCCACGTAGTCCTGACTGCGGGCGACGTCACCGCTGACCGCGGTCTCCACTCCCGGCAGGGCGCCGACCGTGGCGGGCACGAGACCGGAGCGGAGCCGGTCGAGCGAGGCGATGGCCTCGGCGGTCGGCGCGGCGTGCGGCACGGCCAGCCCGAGGACGTGGACGCGCTGGTCCCGTGAGGTACGCAGCCGGGGCGCCGTGTCCCCGGCGAACAGCGGGTCGGCCTGGGCCCGCCGGCCGAGTTCGGCGAGGGCCCGGCGGACCTCGTCGGCCCGGTCGGGAGCGGCGCGCACCACCACCTCGTGTTCGACGAGGAGCTCGGGGAAGGCTGCGGTGAGCCGGTCGTACGTCCGCATGGCGGGGATCGACCGGGAGAACGTGTCCTTGCCCGGGTCCACCAGCTTCATGCCGAGGGCGGGCGCGGCGAGCGCGAGCAGGAAGAGGACGGAAGCGGCGACGGTGGCGACCGGACGCCTGCGGGCGAGGCCGAGGAGCGCCGTGAGGACGCGGCCGTTGCCGTGGACGTCGTCGCGGTCGCGGCCGGCGCGGCCCCGGAAGCCGTACGGGCTCCGGATCGCCGGCTTGCCGCGCCTCGCGCGCCGCCGGGCCTTGCGGGCGGCACGCCGTACGGACCGCTGACCGGTCTTCACCAGGAGCGCGGGCAGCACCGTGATTGAGCTGACCATGGCCACGGCGACGACCAGGATGGTGCCGGTGGCGAGCGAGGAGAAGATGACGTCGGTGGCGAGGTAGAGGGTCGCGGTGGACGCGATGACGGCGAGGCCCGAGGTGACGATGGTCCGGCCGGCGGTGGCCGCGGCCAGCTCCACCAGGGCCTCGGGGCCGAGGCGTCCGCCTGCCCGCGCTCGCTCCTCGCGTTCCCGCTTGAGGTAGAAGAGGGTGTAGTCGACGCCGACGGCGAGTCCGATCAGCAGGATCAGATTGGTGCCGACACCGGCGTCGGGCAGCACGTGCGAGACGACCATCGACAGGCCGAGCGCGGCGGCGATCGAGGTGAGCGCGAGCAGCAGCGGCACCGCCGCCATCACCACGGAGCCGAAGACCAGCAGCAGCGTGACGACGGTGATCGGCAGCGTGATGCGCTCGGAGAGCGCCAGGTCCCTGCCCCGCTGGTCGTTGACGCCCTTGCTGATCGCGGGGGAGCCGGTCTCCTCCACCACCACACCGGGATGCGCGGCGGCGGCCATCGCCGTCTGCTCCAGGAGCGGCACGACGTTCTTCCTGCCTTCGAGCTCCGGTCCGTTCAGGACGACCCGTATCCGCAGGGCCGTGCCGTCCGCCGAGCGGACCGGCTGCCCCACTTCGGCCACCTCCGGCAGCCTCGCCATCCGGGCCCGGACGTCCCGGGCCGCGGCATCGGCCGCCGCCCGGTCCAGCGGGCCGGACTCCGCGCGGATCAGGACGTGCTCGGTGGGCCGGCGCTGCACGCCGCCGTCGGTGGCGATGGCCTCGGCCCGCCCCGCCTCACCGACGCGGAAGTCCTCGGCGGTCGCGGCGTTGTTGCCGAGCGCGATGCCGCTTCCCAGGCAGAGGGTGACGAACAGGAACCAGGACACGATCGCACGCCACGGATGCCGGGCACTCCAGCGTGCGGTCCGTACGGGAAGGTTTCTCATGTACGGAACTCTGGCCGCCGGGGCACGGCGCCCGGCAGCCTCGACCGGTGGAACCGGTTGTCCACCACCCGGTGGACAAGACCCGGCCGCCGTCCTCCGTCACGAAGCCGCGCGGGTCCTCTTCGGGGCGGTCGCGGGGGACGAGTCCTGCTGGTAGAAGATGTCGATGTCGACCTCCTCGCCGCCGACGATCAGGGTGTCCCACGCTCCGCTCTCCCACAGGGTGCGCAGGGTGGAGGAGTCGAGCGTCTCCAGGTGGGTGCGGAGGGTCGCGTCGTCGGGCATGCCGGGGAGGCGTGACGACAGGCGGTCGCGGATCGACCGGAGCCGTTCCATGAGGGCGTCGACGTCCGCGGGCCTGTCGAGGTCCTTGCCCTCGCTCTCCTCGATGCTCTGCGCGATCTTCTCCTTGATCGGGCGGCTGACGCCGTTCTCGTCGGTGGTGATCATCGTGTTCCAGGCCCGGCTCTTGTGCCGGTACTGGAGCATCGACATCGCCGCCTCGTGCCGCGCGAAGTCCGCGTCGCGGAACGGCCGTCCCGTCCAGGCCCCGTTGAGCGACCGGGCCAGCGAAACGGCGGAGCCCAGACCGCTGTTGAGCCCGCGACCCGGCCAGAAGTGGATGGCGTTGGCGGCGTCGCCGAGCAGGAATCCGTACGTCCCCGGGGACGTCGACGTGGCCGAGTGCAGCCGCGTGGTGAACCTGGGCCGCTGCACCATGTCGAGCCGGAACGCGGTGACGGCCCTCAGGTCCCGCTCGGCGACCCCGAACAGCGCCAGCCCCTCGAGGACCCGCCGCCACAGCGCCGAACCCTTCACCATGGCGGGCAGGAAGAGCGTGCTGTGCGTCGAGCACTGGAAGTCGCCGTGGTCGTCACGGCCCATGACGCACGGGCGGGAGGCGATGCATTCCTCGAAGACGTGCCGGACCGGATCGATGCCGACGACCTCCGCGGCCTCGGCGTCGGTCAGCCGCATGTTCAGGAATCCCTCACCGCGCAGGGCGTTGAGGAGAAAGCGGTTCTGCGCCACGGTCAGCAGCACCGTCATGGGGTCCGTCAGCGTCGATGTGACGCGCAGCCCGAGGACGACGTCCTGAATGTGCTGCCCGTGCAGCGAGTAGATGGATTTGTCGGCGCTCCCGAATTTGTCGGCGAAATGCTCCCGCGTCCGCGACCGGCCGCCCTCGCAAATGGCGAGCACGTGATCCTTGGCCCCGGACTTCTCGTGCTCGGCCGCGTCGAATACCTCGGGTACGAGCCGGATACGGTCCGGTTTCTCGTTGGCCAGTTCGAGAAGCGTGTCCTCGATGTAGGCGATACGGAGGTTCCGGGGGCTGTGACCCCGGACCGAATCGGGGCCGACCGGCCACATCTCGGAGTACGCGTCCCCGCGGAACAGCCGCGCCTGCACCTCCTCGGGGAGGTTCAGATACTGCCGGCTCTGCACCGTCACGACCTGCTGCCGCCGCACGTTGCCCTGGCTCTCGCTCTTCCAGACGACCTTCGTCCCCTCCTGGGTCCACCGGCCGTCGTACACCGTGATCGCCACCCGGTGCCCCATCAGGTGCTCCAGGAGCAGGGCGAAACTCAGCCCCACCGGACCGCCACCCGACACCGTCACGTTCAGGACAGGACCCGCCGCCAGGGTCGCCTGCGCGGAGGGGCCGAGCGGCCGCAGCACGGACAGGTCGAGAATCGTCTCCATCGCGTCGGCCGCCTCGAAGCGGAACGTCTCCGTGCCGATCCGGATGAGATCCCCCGGCCGCAGCTCGTGCGAGGTGACGCGCTCCCCGTTGACGTGCGTCCCGTTGATGCTGCCGCTGTCGTACAGAACGAATCCATGGCCCTCACGGCGCACCTCGGCGTGAAAGCGCGAGACGTTCTCACCCACTATCACGACGCTGTTGTCGCCGCTGCGACCCAAGGTCACCGGTGTGCTGCCGATCGGGAACTGCTGTCCAGCCAGGGAGCCTTGATGGCCGACAAGCCGAGGAGGCATGGGTCACCCAATTCCATGAGTCACGGATCCGATGACAACGGAACAATCTTAGGGTGGCCGCGAGGTCGCTGAGAAGGCATACGGACCGACTTGTCACGACACGGTGGGCGGTCCGTTACGAGGTAACTGGACAGCCTGGCAGGCTAGTTGAGGTGGATGTGAAAGGTGGGGCGGTCTCCCTCCCGTCCGGCCGTCCCGCGCCGCCGGAGGGCGTACAAGACGACGCCGTCGAGCAGCGGGACGCCGGCGTCTAGGATGTCGGCCGCGCGTCGACGAGCCACCGGGCCGGACGCGCGGGCAACTGATCCAACGGGGGAGAACGTCGATGTTCGGAATCATCAGGCCGTGCCGCCATCGCCTGGGCGAGGGCCTGCGGACCGAGTGGATGGCCCATCTGTGCGGGCTGTGCCTGGCCCTGCGCAGCGAGTACGGACAGTTCGCGAGGGTCGCCACCAACTACGACGGCCTGATCGTCTCGGTGCTGACCGAGGCGCAGTCGCAGCGGACCGGGGACTGGCGCCGGGCCGCCGGTCCGTGCCCGCTGCGCGGGATGCGGTCGGCGGACGTGGCGCAGGGCGAGGGTGCCCGCCTCGCGGCGACGGTGTCGCTCGTCCTCGCCGCGGCGAAGATACGCGACCACGTGGCGGACGGCGACGGTCTGGTCGGCCGCCGCCCGGTGGCCCTCGCGGCCCGCCGGATCGCCCACGGCTGGGACCGGGCGGGCGCGGTGGGCGGCGAACGGCTCGGCTTCGACACCGCGGTGCTCCTCGGCGCGGTCGCGCGCCAGCCGGAGATCGAGCGGTCGACCGGCCCCGGCGGCTCGCTCCTGACCGTCACGGAACCCACCGAGACCGCCACGGCGGCCGCCTTCGCGTACACCGCCGTCCTCACGGACCGCCCGGGCAACGTCGAGCCCCTCACCGAGGCCGGCCGCCTCTTCGGCCGCCTCGCCCACCTCCTCGACGCGGTGGAGGACCTGGACGCGGACCGGGCCTCAGGCGCCTGGAACCCCATCGCCGTCACCGGCGCGCACCGGGCCGAGGTCCGCCGCCTGTGCGACGACGCCGTCCACGGCATCCGACTCGCCCTGTCCGACGCCGTGTTCGTCGACGGCCGCCTCGTCCAGGCTCTCCTGAGCAACGAGTTGGAACGCGCCGTCGACCGCGTCTTCGACCCCCGCCACCGACACCACCGCACTCAGGAGCGGCACCGCGAGCCGCGGGGACCGCGCTTGCTGCCCTGGCTGGGTCGCCGCACGGCCACGGAAACGCCATCGGAGGCCTCCACCGGCACGACGTGCGGCGTCGGCGCGCTCGCGGTGCCCCCGGAGGCGTCGGGCCGGCAGTCGGAAGGCCACTGCCGACGCTGCCGCGAGTGGCGCCGGCTGTGCTCCTCCTGCGGCCTGTGCTTCAACTGCTGCGACTGCGGGGACGACGGCGACGGGGACCCCTTCCCGTTCGGTGAGGGGAACGGTGGCGGCGGATCCAGCAGGGACGGCTCCGGTCGTGACGGCTCCGGCCGGGACGGCTCGGGCGGCGACGGCTGGTTCGGCGGCCACGGCGGCGGCAACTCCGGCGGCTCTCACGGTGGTTCGGGTGGCGGCGGCAACGGATTCGGCGGTTCGGGCGGATCGGGTGGATCGGGAGGCTCCGGCGGTTGCGGCGACGGTTGCGGCGGCGGCGGTGGTGGCGGTGGCTGCTGCAACCCGTGCAAGTGCTGCTGCGACTGCTGCGACTGAACCACGGGCGCGCCTACACGGACTCGTCCCGTAGCCACGCCAGCTTCTCCTCGGCGGCCCGTTCGCGTGGATGCCCCGGCCCGTAGATGCGCCGGTAGTCGCGGACGCAGCGTTCGAGGAGGGCGGCCGCTTCGGCGTGGCGCCCCACGTCGATCAGGACGTTGGCCAGGTTGTCCCGGGTCGTGACGGTGATCGGGTGGTCCTCGCCGTTGAGGGCCACCCGGCCGGCCAGGACGTCCCGGAGGAGGGGGACCGCGTCCTCCTCGCGCTGCATGGCGTGGAGGACGGCCGCCAGGTTGTTGCGCGCGGTGAAGGTGCTCTCGTGGCGGCGCCCGACGGTCACCTCGAAGGAGCGGATGACGGCGCGGAGGTGCGTCTCCGCCTCGCTGTGGCGGTTCAGCCGGACGAGGACGGCCCCCAGGTTGGCCCGGGCCGCCGCCGTGCGCTCGTGGTCGGGGCCGAAGCGCTCCTCCAGCCGGGGCAGGAGAGCGCGCAGCGCCCGCTCGGACTCCTTGTGGCGGCCGCACTTGAGCAGGGAGCAGGCGTGGGAGTTGGCGGCGGTCAGCACGTCCGGATGGTCGGGCCCGAGGAGCCTGGTGCGGCGTTCGAGGACGTCCCGTTGCAGGGGTTCGGCCTCGGGGGCGCGCCTGAGGTCCTCCAGGACGGCGGCCAGTCCGGCCGCGCGGCGCAGGGTGTCGGGGTGATCGCGGCCCAGGGCCTCGGAGCTGCCGCGGAAGGTGTCGCGCCAGGCCGACTCGGCGAGTTGCAGCTGCCCGGTCCGGTGAAGGAGGTCGGCGAGTTCGGCGGAGGTCCGCAGGGTCTCCTCGTGCCGGGAGCCGAGCACGGTCCACTGGCCTCGGGCCACCTGCTGGTAGAAGGCGACCGCCTCCTCGTCGCGCCCCGGCGTCGAGGCGAGCACGCGGGCCAGGTCGCGTACGGCGTCGAGGGCTTCCGGGTGTTCGGCGCCGAGCCGCTCCATGACGGCGCGGGCCCGCATCGTGTGCCACTCCTCGGGGGAGAACTCGATGTCGATGATCTTCTCCTCGGGACGGCCCTCCGTCACCTCGGTGAGGGTGATGCGCCCGGCGACCGGCTGCCCGGCCCGCTCCTCCTGAGGCGGCGGCGACTCCGCCCGCTCTCGTTCGTCGGCCGTACCGTCCCCGCCGCCTTCCCCGTCCCCTTGTGCGCCCCTGCGCCGCCACCATCGGCTCATCGTGACCCTCTCCTCCGTGTCCGTGCGGGGTGCTTCAGGCACCCGCGTGTACATGTGCGGCCCACAGGCTCGGGGCGGCGGCGAACGCGGTGCGGCACTCCCGGAGCGCCCGGTGCAGCGCGACCGCCGTCCGTCCGTCGTCCAGGGCGGGCCCGCCCCCGCCGTCGGTACGCAGCTCCCGGTAGAGCAGGCGGGTGACGCGGGCGGCCACGGCGTCGTGGACCGGCCACAGGGTGCCGACGGCGTGGGCGTATCCCGCGAGCTGGAAGGCGGAGGTGATGTGGATGGACTCGTCGGCGAGGTCCCCGTCCGCGCGTGCCGTGTCGCAGGCCGAGAGCACCGCGAGCCGCGCGGCCGGCAGGTCGAGCCGGGCGATCTGCCGGACGGTCAACGCCCTGGTCGCGTGGTCGTGCACGAGGAGCCGGCCCGCCGACGGATCGGCGGGTTCGCTGACGCCGTGGCAGGCGAAGTGGACGCAGGGGTGATCGGGCAGGGCGGCCATCACCCGGTCGAGCGTGGCCTCCTCCCCGTACAGCACATCGGTCGGCAGCAGCCCGCGCAGCGCCTCCACCTCGCGTCGTGCCCCGCCCAGCGGCCGGGCCCCCGGCGTCTCGGGAAGGGCCACGGCGAGGACCCGGCCGGGCGGCGCCGGGGCGGCGGCGCGGGCCCTGGCGTATCCGAGGGCCCGGACGGTCGGCGTGTACGAGGACACCACGCGGTCCATGACGGTGCGGGGCACGGGGCCCGCCCCCTCCGCGTGCCGCGGTACGTCACCGTGGTGGCCTGCCGCGTGCAGGGGCAGCGCCGAAAGCGTCCCGCCCGGTGCCCACCACAGCCTGGGCAGCTCGCCGCGCGCTCCTACCGCGCCGGACAGCCCGAGCCGGTCCAGCACCGGGCCGGTGACGTGGTCCCACGTCCACTCCAGGACCTCGGCGACGGTCCGCTGGGCGGCCTTGTCGCGGGCGGGGTCCATCGCGTCGGCGAGCGCGCGCCGGAGCCGTTCCGCCTGTTCGCCGACCGCTTCCGGCGTGGCCCGGGGCAGCGGTACGAGGAGAACGCCTCCCGGATGCAGGACGAGGGCGTCGCTGCGGTAGCCGCTGCAGTAGGCGAGGACCACGGGGCCGTCCTGCGCGCAGGCGAGCAGGGTGCCCCGGTCCGGTGCGGCGAGGAAGTCGGAGAAGCCCGGAGCCTGGCGGATCTCCGCCACCAGGTCTTCGAGCCGGCTCGCCAGGGTGTGCCGCTGGTCCGCGTCCGCGGCCGGGCTCAGGCCCAGAGGCGTGCCCGGCCCGTCGGCGGCTTCCAGCGCGTCGAGCCGGTCGCGGACCGCGACGAACCGCTCGGCGAGACCCGGATGGGCGTCGCGCAACCGACCGATGCCGTCCCGGGTGGCCATGGCCCGGCTGAGCAGGACACCACGGCCCTGCTCCAGGAGCGACACCGCGAGTTCCGGCCGCCCCGCCTGCACCGCGCACGCGGCGGCCTCGGCGGCGAGACCCCGCACGCGGGACAGACCGCGCTCCTGGTCCCGGCGGGCCAGACGGCCGGACGCCGCGAACGGCAGCAGTTCCAGGGCCAGTTCGTGACCACGGACAGCCTCGTCCCAGCGCAGGCCCGTCGCCGCGGCGGCTCCCCAGTCCCAGGCCGCGAGGACCCGCTCGTGGGCGGGCATGGCCTTCGTGGCGGCGGCCTGCCGGTAGGAGTCCTCGGCCGCGCGCAGCACCCCGGGGTCGCCGTCCTGGTGGTACAGGGCGCGTAACGCGTCGCCGTACGAGCGCAGGGCGAATCCGTGCGCCGAGCCGCCTTCGGGGACGGACCAGACGGCGCGGCCCAGGTCGCTGATCGCGTGCTCCAACAGGCCCTCTTCAGCGCTGTGGTGATGTTGCGTCAGGCGGGTGGAGCCGAGGTTCGAGAGCACCAGGGCCAGCGCCGGATCGCCGTAGGGCACCTGCTCGGCGGCCTCTTCGAGGAAGGCGACCGCCTCGTCGAGGTCCGCGAGGTCGGAGCGCTCGTCGAACCGTGCGCGCAAGGCGTTGGCCAGGTGGTTCAACCGGTCCGCGCGGACCGGGCCGGCCTGCGGGGCAAGTGCGAGCGCCCGGCGGGCCGTGTCGACGGCCTCGTCCGCGGCGGCCGTGTCGCCGGTCGCGCCGTGCCAGCTCTGGAGGACGACGCCGAGGTTGGCGAGGCGTACGACCTGGGCGGCGGGGGAGGCGGTGGCCGCGTCGAGTGCCTCGCGGGCCAGCCGGGTGGCTTCGCGCAGGGAGTCCAGATCGTCCGTGCGCAGCGCCCGCTCCCGCAGGGTGACGGCGAGATTGGCCAGGGTGTCGGCGTAGGGGACGCTGCCCGGCCGCTGCCGGGCCAGGGCGGACCGCAGGACGGCGATCGCCTCGTCGAGGACCGCCTCGTCCCCGGTCGACTGGGCCAGCCGGTGCAGCGTGTTGCCGAGGCTGTTCATCCGCATGGCCCGCTCGGGAGCGTCGGGGTCGAACAGCGGCAGGGCCTCGCGCAGCAGCCGCGCGGACTCGCGCAGGCGCGTGGGATCCCCGTCGGCCTCGGCGGCCACCCGCAGCGCCACGCCCAGACCCGCCAGCCGCTCGGGCCGGTCCGGGTGACCGGTCGGAGTCTCGGCGAGGGCCGTGCGGTGCACCTCCAGCATCTCCGCACGAGACGCCTCGTCGCCCTCGTGCTCGTGCCACTGGCGAAGAGCCTGGGAGAGGTTCGTCAGGACGAGCCGGCGCACCGCGCTGCCCCGCGGGCTCTCACGCAGTGCGGCCCGCCACATGTCCAGGGCCTCGCGCAGGGCGGCGGTGTCACCGCTGTGCAGATACGTGCCGTGGAGCGCCGTCGCGAGGTTGGTGCGGTAGCCGGGCCGGTCGGGCGAGCCGGGCGGCAGGATCTCCAGCGCGTCCCGTAACGCGCCCGCCGCCCGCGCGAGATCCGTTCCGTCGGCCGCCCGGGCGCCGGAGGCCCCGACGTGCGTGCCGTTCCGGTACCGCACTTGCAGGGCATCGCCCAGCGAGGCCAGCGCCTGCGCGCCCGACGCGGCGTCCTGGGGGAGGCCTGCGGCCCGGTCGAGCAGGTCGATCGCCTGGTCGAGATCGCTCGCACGGGCGTGGAGGTCGAAGCGCCGGCGGTAGGCCACGGCGAGCAGGAACACGTCCTGCGGGCGCACTGGTTCGACGGACACCCGCCGGCGGCCGAGAGCGATCACCGCGGTCAGATCGTCGGCGTCGCCCGTCAGTTGCCACCGCCGGTGCAGGGCGATCAGGAGATTGCCGGCGAGGCCCGGCACGCGTGCGTCGCCGGGCTCCGCGGCGGCGAGCTCCCGGCGGTAGGAGCCGATGGCCTCGTCGAGTGCCGCGCGGTCGCCCGTACGCAGATGCCGGAGCAGCAGTTGATCGGCGCCGGGCCCCGCGCCGGGTCCTCCGGCCGCCGCCGCGCCTGCCGTGCCGACCACGACCACCCCCGGTTGATGCCGCCCCGGACCGCGCGTCCCCGTGCGAGTGCCACGTGCGGGCCCCTGTTCACGATAGCCAAGATGCCCTCGGAGCGCCGGAGTCCGACCGTACAATCCCCACGAAGGGCAACCGGCGTCCGAGGAGGAGCGCGAGCGTGGCGAACACGGCCGACGGAGCGGACACCGGCGACGCGCGGCTCGGTGAGCTCTGCCGACGCCTCGCGGACCCCGTCACCTCGTCGGAGCTCGACGCACTAGGCGAGGAAGGCGCGCGGCTCGTCGCCACCATCGTCTCCGCCCTGCGCGACGGCCGTTCCCCCCAGCAACTCGGCGAGCAGCTCGACACGTTGGAGGACCTGCTCCTCGCCGCCGGACACAGCGCCGGGCTCGGCTCGTACCGCACGACGCCCCCTCCGACCGTCCCCGGCTTCCAGAGCCTGCCGGTCGCCGGGCCGGGTCACCCCGCGCTGTACGTGCTGGCCTGCCCCACGGGGCGGTGCGGGCGCGTCGAGGTGCCCGACGCCGCCGTCCCGAACCAGCCCGCCTGCGGGATCCTCGGCCGGCCCCTGAACCAGGTGTACCTCCGGTGACCAGTGCCTTCCTCAGCGCGCTGGGGGGCCGGATCGCCGAACGCTGGCTGACGCTCGTCGCACTGCCGGGACTGCTCTTCATCGCCGCCGTCACCACGGCGACGGTGCTCGGTCACGCACACTGGTCCGACGCGGGGACGCTACGGAACCGGCTCGACGCGCTGGCCGCTTCCCCCGCGTCCCGGAGCGCCGGCACCCTCGCCCTCGTGGCGCTCGGCATCCTGCTGGTCGCCGCCGCGACCGGGATGGCGGCCCGGGCCCTCGGCGGGGGAGTGGAACTCCTCTGGTGCGCCGAGCCACGCGGCCCCCTGTTGAGGCGCCTCGCCGACCGACGGCTCCACCGATGGCGCGCGGCCGACGAAGCGTTCCGCGAAGCGCTGGTCACCGCGGGCCGGGCCCGGATCTCCGGCGCGGACGACGCCGACCGGCTCGCCGACCTCGCGGAGCGCCACTTCGCCGACCGTGCCCGCATCGCGGACGCCGCGCCACGCCACCCCTTCGGCATGGGCGACCGGCTGGCCGCGCCCGGGCAACGGCTCTGGCGCACCTACCGCCTTGACCTCGCGGCTGCCTGGCCCCACCTCTGGCTCCTCGCCCCCGACGGGACCCGAGCCGAACTGCACGCCGCCCGGGAGCGGTTCGGCGCGGCGGCGCGGCTGTGCGCCTGGGGCGCCGGGTATCTCGTGCTCGGCGCCTGGTGGTGGCCGGCGGCCGTCATCGGAGCCGCCTGCGTCGCCGCGGGCATCCGGCGCGGGCGTGCCGCCGCCACGGCGTTCGCCGAACTCACCGAAGCCCTCGCCGACTTGCACGTCCTCGACCTGGCGACCTCGCTGGGCATCGACTCCTCGTCGGGCATGGACCGCGCCCTCGGTGAACGCCTCACCCGCTCCCTGCGCAAGCCCGGCTGACCCGCCGGAAGGCCCAGGCGGAGAGGCGGGGCTGGTCGTGCGGTGGTCCGGATGCGATCATGATCCTTCTCTGCGGGCGAGTTGGGGGATCGGACCATGGAATTCGTGCTGCCGCTGGACGCTGCCACCGCCACCTTGGAGTCGGCGGGAGGCAAGGGCGCGGCCCTCTCCGAGCTCGCCCGGGCAGGGCTTCCCGTACCCGGCGGCTTCCACATCACGACCGCCGCCTACCAGGAGTTCGTCACCGCGGCGGGCGTGAGCGACGGCATCCGTACCGAGCTCGCCGCCGGACCGGACGGAGCTCCGGACACCGGCGCCCGCATCAGGGCCCTCTTCGAGGAGGGCCCGCTGCCGCCCGCCGTCGAGCAGGCCGTCCTGGCGGCCTACGCGGCCCTCGGCGACGGCACGCGCACGGTGGCCGTACGGTCGTCCGCGACGGCCGAGGACCTGCCCGACCTGTCCTTCGCCGGCCAGCAGGACACGTACCTCAACATCACCGGCGCGGGCGCCCTCCTGGCGGCCGTCCGCCGCTGCTGGGCCTCCCTGTGGACCGACCGCGCCCTCGCCTACCGGACCAGGGCGGGCATCACCCACGAGGACGTGTCGCTCGCCGTGGTGGTGCAGGAACTGGTGGACGCCGACGCCGCCGGCGTGATGTTCACCGTCGACCCGCTCGGCGGGCGAACCGACCGGCTCGTGGTGAACGCGGCCTGGGGACTGGGCGAAGCGGTCGTCAGCGGTCTCGTCACCCCGGACACCCTGATCGTCGACCGGGCGAGCCTGGCCGTTGTGGAGGAACGTATCGCCGCGAAGGAGGTGATGACCGTACCGACCGCCGACGGCACCAAGGAACAGCCGGTCCCCGCCGACCTGCGCGAAGCCCCGGTCCTCACGGCGGCGGAGGCCGGTGAGCTCGGCCGCATCGGACTCGCGATCGAGGACCTGTACGGCGAGCCGCGCGACGTCGAGTGGGCCCGCGAGGCAGGCGCCTTCCGCATCCTCCAGGCACGGCCCGTCACCACCGTCGCGGCGCCCCGGCCCGAGGTGTGGAACGACAGCACCGGCACCGACTCCCTCTGGACGAGCGCCAACCTCGGCGAGGCCGTCCCGGACGTGATGACGCCCGCGACCTGGTCCTTCGTCAAGGCGTTCATGGGCGACGTCATGGTCGGCGCCACCCTCGAAGGACGCCCGATGTACGGAAACATCGGCGGCCGCTTCTACATGAACCTCAGCGTCACCGCCACCCTCGCCGCCGCGTTCGGACAGGGCCGCAAGTTCGCCCAGGCCAACGAGCTCGTCTTCGGCCGCCTTCCGCAAGGCGTGACGATCCCCTTGCTGCCCGCCTCCCGGCCCCGCGTCTGGCGGGACACCCTCGGCGAGGCGTTCGCCGTGATGAGCCGCATCCGTGCGAACGGCAAGCAGCTGCCCGCGTTCCTCGACGAGGCGCCCGTACGCTGCGAGGAACTGCGGGCCGTGGTCGCCGCGACGAAGACCGCCGGCGAGCTGACCGCCCTGTGGGAGTCCGAGGTGGCACCGTACTTCCGCCGCTGCTGCCACATGCTCCAGGCCGCCACCCGCCAGGGCGGCGACACCCTCGTCAAGGTACGCGGCACCCTGGAGTCCCTGGTCGGCGAGGAGGACGCCGACCTGATGACCACCGGCCTCGGCGACGAGGGCCAACTGGCCAGCATGGGACCCCTCCTCGGCCTGGAACGCCTCGCCCGCGGCGAGACCGACCGCGACACCTACACGCGCGCCTACGGCCATCGAGGCCCCCACGAGTTCGAGGTGTCCCTGCCGCGCCCCGCCGAGGACCCGCGGTGGATCGACCGGCAGCTCGCCGCCCTCGGCACGGTCGAGGAGGACGCGGCCGCGCGCCTCGCACGCCAGAACACCGCCCGCGCCGCGGCCTGGGACCGCCTCGCCGCCGCACACCCCGGGCGAGTGAAGGCCATCCGCGCCAAGGTCGACGCCTGGGCGGCCTCGGCCCGCCTGCGGGAGGCCGCCCGCACCGAGGTGGCCCGCGTCTTCTGGCTGCTGCGCGACTTCGTGCTGCGCGCGGGCGAGGTCGTTGGGGCGGGGAAGGCAACCGGGGCGGGCGAGGCCGGTGGCGCGGGGGAGACCGGTGGCGCGGGGGACGACCTGTTCTTCCTGTCCGTCGACGAGATCCTCACCGTCCTCCGCGGCGACCGGGCCCCGCTCGCCGCGGTGCCGGCCCGCCGCGCCGCGTACGACGGCTACCGCACCCTTCCCCCGTACCCCACCCTCATCCGCGGCGAGTTCGACCCGCTGGCCTGGGCCGCCGACCCGAACCGGCGGGCCGACCTGTTCGACGCGCACGACACCACACCCGCCACGGACACGGTCGCCGGCTCGCCCGCGTCCGGCGGCGTGGTGGAGGGCGTCGCCCGGGTCGTCGCCACCGTCGAGGAGGGCGAGGTCATCAAGCCGGGCGAGATCCTGGTGACCACCGTGACGAACATCGGCTGGACGCCGCTGTTCACCCGCATCTCGGCGATCGTGACCGACGTCGGCGCCAACCTCTCGCACGCCTCGATCGTGGCGCGTGAACTCGGCATCCCGGCCGTCGTCGGCTGCGGCAACGCCACGACCCGCATCCGCACGGGCGACCGCATCCGGGTGGACGGCGGACGCGGGACCGTGGACGTCATCGAACCGGCGCCGACCGCGACACCTCGACCCGACAGCCCTCGCACGAACGGATGAACAGACCGGTGCCCCAGCACGAGCAGGCCATGCGCCGCCACTTCCACGAGGCCGCGGCGCGGCGCGGATTCTCCATAGCCCCCGCGCAGGAACCGGCCGTCGATCGACTGTCCCGGCTGGCGGCGGAACTCGCCAAGCCGGCCTGGACGTTCCCCAAGCCGCCCCGCGACCTGTACGTGTGGGGCCCGGTCGGCCGCGGGAAGAGCTGGCTCGTCGACACCTTCTACGAAGGCCTGCCGACCGAGCGCAAGCGCCGTCTGCACTTCCACGACTTCTTCCGGCGGCTGCACGACGGCGTCACCCGGCCCGGTGCACGCCACGACGGTCAGAGCGCCGTCGACAGCGCCCTCGACGAGCTCGTCGGGGACAGCCGCGTCCTGGTCTTCGACGAGTTCCACGCGCACGACGCGGGCGACGCGATGCTGATCGCCCGCCTGTTCCGCACGCTCCTCGACCGCCGTATCACCCTCGTCACCACCTCCAACTACCCGCCCGCCGGCCTGATGCCGGACCCCCTCTACCACCACCTCTTCGAGCCCACCATCAAGCTCATCGAGGAACGGATGGACGTCCTGGACGTCTCGGGTCCCGTGGACTTCCGCCGCCTCGCGCCGCCCCCGTCCCAGGACGGCGGCCGCCGCTTCGCGACCGGCCTCTGCCTGCCCCCGGGCGATCCCGCCCTGGCGACCCACGGCCTCACCGCCCCGGCGCCCGCCGAGGCCACCTCCGTCCCGGCCCACCTGCGGGAGCTGCCCGCCCGTGCCGTGCGCGGCGACCTCGTCTGGTTCGCCTTCGACGCCCTGTGCGAGACCACCACCGCCGTGCCCGACTACCTGGCGCTCGCCGAACGCTTCGACACCCTGGTCCTGGACGGCGTCCCGCCCCTGGCCCAGGCCTCCGCCGACGGACGCCAGCGGTTCGCGAACCTCGTCGACGTCGCCAACGACCGCGACCTCCGACTCGTCCTCATCGGCGCCGACCCCCTCGCCTCCCTCCCCGACGGGCACGCCCTGACCCGCGACCTCGACCGCACCACCAGCCGGCTCGCCATGCTCGGCCGCCCCAGCTGAGCCCGGCGCCTACCGGACCCAGGCGCCGGCGACCAGCGTCCCCAGGGCCGTACGCCGATGGGTGACCGAGCGGCCCGTGCGGGTCGTCGTCGTCATGCCCGCCGACCTGAGCGCGGCCGCGTGGGACGAGGCGGTCGCGTTGCTGACGCGGAGGGCGCGGGCCAGGGACGTCGTGGTGTGCGGGTCGGCGAGGAGGAGCAGGGCGTCGAGCCGTGTGCGGCCCAGGACGGCGGCCAGGGCCTCGGTGGAGCCGACCGGGCCCTCGGCGGTGGGCGGGACCCCGCTGCCGGCCGGGTACGTCAGGACCGCCTGAAGGCCCGGGGTGTCCTGGAGCAGCGGGCCCGCGGGGTGATGGAAGGTGGGCAGCAGAACCAGGCCGCGCCCGTCGAGCCGGACGTCACGGGCCGGCGCCGCGCCGGGCCACTCCCACGCGCGCGCGTGGACCCGGCTTCCCGGGGCCAGAGCGGTCAGGGCGGCGGCCACACCGTGCTCGGCGACCGTCAGGGCGTAGCGGGTGAACTCCTCGCGGTGCAGATCCTGCACGACGGACCAGACCGGGGCGAGGACCGTCTCGTACGCGGCCCGCTGGGCGCGCCTCACCGTGTGCCAGGCCGTCTCGTCACCCGCGTACAGCCCCTGGATCCAGCCGGGGGCGGGCAGGCCGCCGTAGACCCGTTCGAGCTCGGACCGGACGAGCCCGGGGCCGGTGGCGCGGATCCGGTCGAAGGCGTCGGCCATGGTGTCGCCGAGGACGTCGAGGAACACGGGCGGCCGGCCCGCGGGGACCAGGTCGGCGAGCGGGTCGGTCGCGGCCGGGAGGGAGCGCAGGACACGGCCGCGCCACGGCGTGAACAGCGGCCCGCCACCGGGGGTCACGGCCGTCGTCAGCGCGGCGTGCAACTCCTGGAGCGGCGCGGGGCGGGAGGCGAACCGGATGCGGGCGAAGTCCTCCGTGGTGAAGTGGATCCGCAGCACGCGCACAGCTCCCCGTCCGTGTCCGGCCTTTCGGCCAGGGCCTGAACCTTCGCGTCGCCCCGGTCCCGTCCCGAGGATGTCCGCATGACTTCTCGACGCACTCTTCTGAAAGGCACCCTATTCGGGAGCGCCGCCGCCCTGCTTCCCACGGTCGCGTCCGCCTCCTCCGGCGCCGTCACCCCGCGGCTGCCGGGGCCCTCCGGCCCGCACCCCGTGGGCCTGCGGACGGTCCACCTCACGGATCCCGCCCGCACCGACCCCTGGGTGGGCGGCGCACGCGAGGTGATGCTCACCGTGCTCTACCCGGCGCGATCCGTACGCGGCCTCACCCGCGCCCCGCAGCTCACCCCGGCCGAGGCCGAGGTCTTCGCCGCGTACGCGCCGGCCCGCACGCCCGGGCTGCCGACGCCGGGAACGGTGGACTGGGGCGCGGTCCTCACCCACGGGTACGCGGGCGCGCCGCCGCTGCCCGGGCGGCGCCCGGTCCTCGTGTACTCACCGGGCGGCGGCGACTCCCGCACCCTCGGGACGACCCTCGCCGAGGACCTGGCGAGCCACGGCCGCGTGGTCGTCCTCGTCGACCACCCCGGCGACGCCTCCCAGGTCGAGCTGCCGACCGGGCTCCGGACGACCGTCCTCTTCGGGCCCCCGGACCCGGCGACCTTCCGCACGATGGTCGACACCCGGATCGACGACCTCCGGTTCGTCCTCGACCGGCTCGGCGACCTGCCGCTCGCCCCGGTGACGGACCTCGACCGGGTCGGGCTCTACGGGCACTCCGCGGGCGGCACGGCGGTCGTGTACGCGGCCCACGGAGACCGCCGGATCGGTGCCGTCGCGAACCTGGAGGGCTATCTCGACCTCCACCCGATGCCGGCCACCCCCGAGCAGCCCCTCCTGCTGTTCCGCACCGACGGATTCGAGGGCGCCGCCCGCATCGACTCCTCCTGGGCCGGCCTGCCCGCCCGCCGCGCCCTCCTCGCCGACGCGAACCACTGGGCCTTCACCGACTACGGCTCCCTGCTCCCGCGCCTCCAGGCCGCCGGCCTCGTCGCGGCGGACACCCGCGCGGCGCTCGTCGGCACCGGCGACGCGAAGGCGACCCTCGCCGAAGTACGGCGAGGGGTGGGGAGCTTCTTCGCCCGCCACGGGCTGTAGCGGGACGCCGAGCGGGGCGTGTGCCGTCCCACTACCCGGCCTGCCACAGGCCGAGCTTGTTCTGCTCGCCGTCAGCCGCCCTGCGGAGCGCGTCGGTCCGCCCCAGGAGGCCCTGGGGCAGATAGCCGGACCGTACCCGCAGGTCCCATCCGTGCACCTGGACGGCCAGGGCCGCCAGGGCGAGGGTGTCCATGGGCAGCAGCGTCCGAGGGGCCGGGTCCGCGTCCATGCTCTCGCGGTGTGCCACGAGCCGGTTCACGAGGGCCTCCTCGAAAGCCGCCTGGTCGTCGTCGAGCAGGACGCGCAGCAGCCGCTGGTCCGGCGTCGGCGCGCCGGCCGCGTCCAGACGCCGGGCGGCCTCGGCCCGCTCCTCCACGCCGGGCTTGCACAGGGTCACGACCGGCCAGCCCCGGGGATGATGCCCGCCCTCCTCCGTCAGATAGCCGCTCAGGGCCTCCATGGCCGCCAGATCCGCCTCCGTCGACACCGACGTCAGCTTCGAATACGGCACGCCGTCCCGGACCGCGGGCGCGTAGTCGTCCCTCAGCAGCAGTCCGATGACCCGCCGCCACTCCCACACCAGACCACTCACCACGACCGCCGCGAAGGCGTCCAGCCACGTCCGCGCCGTCGCCGCCTCGTCGACGACGTCCCGGAAGGACAGCTCCTCTGTCGTCAACTCCTCGCGGACCAGCGGGAACCGGATCTCCTGGTCGCCCTCGGGAAAGCAGCCCAGGCTGAGCACCCCCAGCGCGCACTCCGCCGCGGTCGACAGCGCGACCCGCGCCTCCTCGTCGAGCTCCGGCGCGCTCAGTCCGCGCGCGGCGACGTGGTCGAGGAGCTCATCGCTCATCTCCCGCAGACTGTCGAGCCGGAAGTACCCGTAACGCATGGTGTGCCAGCGCCCGAAAGCCCTCCCCTTGATGTCCTCCAGCGCGAGCGCGACGCGCTCCTCGCCGACTCCGTGATGTGCCACTTCCCTCACGACTGCCGTCCCTCCATGATCGAACCGGCCGGTCAGCGGCACGCTATCAACGCCCTCGGACACCCCCCGCCCGAGCCGAGGCACGCATCCGCCTCGCCGACTACCCTGACGATCCCGGCCGCACGCGCCCCGCGGCGAACGCCGACCCGGAGCGCGGCGTCCGTGCCGCGCCGCAACGCACACCTCACGCACCACGGAGCGGACGTGAAGATACCCGTCGTCGTACATCAGGCGCGTCTGGGGCCCGACGACTTCAGAGTCGTCCGGCCCGCCAGGCCGCTGACCCGTGCCGTACTCGTCGACCGGGACCACTACCTGGACGTCCGCCTCGACCGTGCAGCCGCCCGGACCGTCGCCGGGCTGTGGCTGCTCGCGGCACGCTCCCCGCGTTCGCTGATCCACCTGCCCCTGCGCGCCCAGCACGTGGCGGCCCGGGACGGGCAGGACGACCCGGGCGTACCGCTGGACCTCGTGCTCCTGCACCACTCGCTCCAGTTCGCGCCCTCCCGCTGGAAGGAGGTGCGGGCCCGCCTCGGCCCCGGCCGCCCGCGGACCGTCAGCCTTCCCGAGGCGGAGCGGGACGAGGACACGATGACCGAAGCCGACTACGCGGCCCGCCACTACTGCGAGAACCGCGACCTGTTCCACCAGGCCCTGCACGCCGAGACCCTGTTCATGACCGGCAGCGCCAAGGTCTTCCGGGAGACGGCGCGGAACTTCCTCGACATCGCCGACAAGGCTCCGGTCCACGTCGCCGCGCACCCTGACGACGGGCACTACTGCACGCGGCTGCACGGGAACGACGGGATCCTCGGGGACGACGCCCGCGAGATCCACATCGAGTACCGCGAGGGGTGGAGCGAGGAACAGCCGCCGGAAGGCGGCGCGTAAGGGGGAGCCCGGCTCAGAGCATCACGTGTTTGGGCCGGGTGTAGTCGAGGAGGCCGGAGAGGGATAGGTCGCTGCCGTAGCCGGAGTGCTTGGCGCCGCCGTGGGGCATTTCGGAGACGGTGGTGCCGTGGGTGTTCACCCACACGATTCCGGTGTGCAGGGCTCTGGTCGCTCGCATGGCGCGGTCGTGGTCCGTGGTCCAGACGCTCGCGGCGAGGCCGAAGCGGCCGCGGCGGCCGGCCTGCTCACCGCGGCCGAGCACCGGACCGCGGCCGGCCGGATCACGGTGACCACCGACATGGCACGGCTCGTCGACCGCGATCTGGTCGTCGAGGCCGTGGCCGAGGACGAGCGGGCGAAGACCGAGGTCTTCGCCCGGCTCGACGCCGTCGTGGAACGCCGGGACGCGGTCCTGGCCACCAACACCCCCTCCCTGCCCGTCATCAGGCGCGTGGCCGCGACCTCACGGCCCGCCCAGGTCATCGGCCTGCACTTCTTCAACCCCGTGCCCCGGCGGCCGCTGGTGGAGCTGGTTCCCTCGCTGCTCACCGGCGAGGACACCGTCCGCCGCGCGGAGACGTTCGCCACCGAGGTCCTCGGGAAGGAGGTCGTACACGCCCGGGACCGGGCGGGCTTCGTAGTCAACGCCCTGCTCGCGCCCTACCTCCTCGCGGCCGTACGGATGGCCGAGTCCGGCACGGCGTCGGCCGCGGACATCGACCGGGCCATGACCCTGGGCTGCGCCCACCCCCTCGGCCCGCTCGCCCTCGCCGACCTCATCGGCATCGACACGGTGGAGGCCATCGCCCGCTCGATGTAGGCCGAGTACGGCGAGCCGCTGTACGCCCCGCCGCCCCTGCTGGCCCGGATGGTGGAAGCGAGGCTGCTCGGCCGCAAGACAGGCCGGGGCTTCCACCCGTACCCGGAGCGCCCGGCGGGGGAGGATGGGCGGCGATGAAGATCCGATCTTCGCCGAGGCGATGACCCACTCCTTCGCCCAGACCGGCACGGACCTCGACGGCGGCGACGCCGACGTGCCGGCCTCCGTCCTCCTCGCCCGCATCGTCCGCACCATGCTGCCCACGGACGAGGAACTGCGCCAGGACTGGAAGCTCTGGCAGGAACTGTGGGTCCGCGCCCAGCGCGACGACGCGGCCCGCCGCCTCGCCGCCGACCTGTACGACCAGCTCCACACCTGGGTCGGCGGCGCGCTCGAACGGGGCGTCACATCCGGCGAGTTCACCCCCTGCGACATCGCCGCGACGAGCACGCTCGTCCTCGCGCTCTGCGACGGCCTCGGCATCCGCCTGATGCTCGCCGACCCCCAGGTCGACCTGTCCACCGCCCAGGCGACGATCTGGTCCGCCATCGCCCCGACGCTGGGCGTCCCGCCCGCCTTCCCCGAGGCCTGACCCGTCGTCGGCCGCCCGGACGTGCGGAATCGTCGCAGGAGGTGAGAGGCTGGTGAGCGGGCGCGCCGAAGTGTAAGGGGAACACGTGGGTTTGCTGCCTTCGACGGCTGCCGTGGCGAAGGGGGAGGACGGGTTCGACTGGTTCTGCGAGACGGTGTCGAGCACGGTCATGCCCGTCACGCTCAGCACGCTCGGCGCACGGCACGCGGCCGACTTCCGGGCGAGCATGACGGAACTGGATCTCGGCGTGGTGAGGCTGTCCGCCGTGATCTGCTCGCCGGTGGTGTCGCGCCGCACGCACACGCACGTCCGGCGGGGTGATCCGGAGCGCCTGCAGCTGGCGTTCATCAATCAGGGCGAGGTACGGATCTCCCAGCACGGCAACGAAGCGGTGGTCGCGGGGAGACTCGTCCTCACGGACACGTCAAGACCGAGCGAGGGGGTGTGCGGGGAGAGACCCATCGAGTCGGTGGCGCTGCAAATTCCCCGTCAGGCACTGGGGTTGAGCCCCGACCGGGTGGACCGCCTGCTGGCACGGCGCCTGGCGGCGGATGTGGGGTCGGGGGCGATCCTCGCCGACTTCCTGAAGACCCTGCTCGTCCGAGGGCCGCAATGCGACCCGGAGGAGCTGCGTACGGCGGGGTCGGTCGCGCTCGACCTGGCCACGGCGTTTCTCGCACGGCAGCTCGGTGAGCCCGGTGAGGCGCCCGCCGAGGCGCGGGCGCAGGAGACCCTCCAGCGCGTCCACCGCTTCATCGAGAGCAATCTCGGTGACCCGGGCCTGACTCCCGAGGTGATCGCCGAGCGGCACAACATGTCGGTGCGGGGCCTCTACCGCCTGTTCGACGACCAGCCCCTGACCGTCGCGGCACACATCCGCCACAGCCGCCTCCAGCGTGCCCACGCCGACCTGGCACGCGAGGAACTGAACGGCCTGTCCGTCCAGGCGATAGCGACACGGTGGGGATTCTCGAGCGCGACCGGGTTCAGCCGGGCGTTCCGCGAGGTCTACGGGATGACCCCGACAGAACACCGGGCGTCCTCGCCGGCGGACCCGCGGCACGCAAAGGACAGAAACCCGGCACGCGAAGCACACCATCGCGAGCCGCTCGCGCCTACATTCTCCGCTGGAGACTGCGCCACAGCGTGACCGGAGCCATGGGGACAACAACCCGGCCCGACACCTGACTTGCCACCGACAGTGGCCTCGATCTGTGACGTCCGCGTCTCCCTGCCCGTCGCCTCCCCAAGAGGAGGCGTCCGAGGTCCATCGCACGAGGGAAACCATGAACGTACGCAAGAAGATCGCGACCACTGTCGGGGCCACCGCCCTGGCGCTCGCCGGGGTACTGGGCTCCGCCGGCCAGTCGTTCGCGGGATCGAACGGCCAGCAGCTCCGCTTCCACGACACCAGCACCGTCGTCTACTCGATCCGCGTCGAGGGCTACAACCAGAACGGCCAGTCGGTGACGGGCTGCTTCAGCACGCCCACCAAGGACACCTGGATCAGCGGCTGGTGGTGGAAGGGCGAGGTCAGGGTCACCTTCTACCGGGGCAGCTCCTGCTCCTTCGCCACGTACTACGACGACACGATCGTCTGGGTCCCCACCGAGCAGAGCGGCGACTGGACGACGGTCTACTCCTGACCCGGCACTTCGCCCCCTCCCCGCTGTTCGGCCGGCACCCCGGCATGAATCGAAACGAGGAAAAGAAACCATGATGCGACGACGCGTATCGGCGATGCTCATCGCCGCGGCGACCCTGTTCGGCGCGGGGGTCACCACGGCCGCGCCCGCGCAGGCCTACGACTGCACCCCGGACCACGCCTGCTTCTATTCGGACGCGGACTTCAAGGGGTTCGTACGGGACGACTACTACTCCCGGTCCTCGTGGGACCTCACCTACGACGACGCCGTCAACATGACGCTCTACTGGAGCGAGAACTACCCGCACAACGTCAGCTCCATGGACAACATGGACCAGGACACCAGGATCTCGGTCTATTACCACTCCCAGTGGGTGGGCCCCTGCTTCAAGATCGCGGCCTACGGCTACGTGTCCAACTTCGCCTACATCAACCTGAGCAACGGCAAGACCGCCAACGACGTGATGAATTCACACCTGTTCGGCAACAACTGCTCGGGCACCGTCTACAACTTCTGATCCAGGAAAGAAGAATCATGATGCGACGCATATCGGCGATGCTCCTCGCCGTGGCATCCCTGTTCACCGCGGGCGTCACGCTCGCCGCGCCCGCGCAGGCGTACGACTGCACGAAGGACAACGCCTGTCTCTACTCGGACGCCGACTTCCAGGGGTACGTCCGGGACGACTACAACTCCCGCCACAACTGGGGAATCATCTACTACCCCGGCACCCCCGACATCCCGCTCTACGCCGGTGACAACTACCTGTTCAACGTCAGCTCCATGGACAACATGGACCAGGACACCAGGATTTCGGTCTACTACAACTCCTTCCACACCGGCCCGTGCTTCAAGATCGCGGCCTACGGCTACGTGTCCAACTTCGCCTACATCACCCTCAGCAACGGCAAGACCGCCAATGACGTGATGAATTCGCACCTCTTCGGCAACAACTGCTCGGGGACCGTCTACAACTTCTGATCTCCGGCCCAAGACCGTGGTGGGGCGGAGGCCAATTCCGCCCCACCACAGCACATCCACTCTATCCAGGGGATCCCCTTGCGTTTCACACGTCTTGTCATCGCCGCCGGGGTCGGCACGCTGCTGCTCACGGGATGCGCGGAGGGCGCCCCCGAAGGCACCGTCGCCGGCGGAGCCGGTTCCGCTCCCCGGGAGGTCGTCACGGAGGCCGACATCGTCCTTCCCGTGTCCGCGTACGCCTTCACGCCCGAGCAGCAGGCGCTGGTGGACACCGCGCACTCCACCCTGGCATCCGACTGCATGAAGCGGTTCGGGTTCGACTGGCCGGTCACCAAGGCCGAGCCCGCCCAGGTCGTGAGCCGTCGGTACAGCGTGGTGAGCGAGAAGGTCGCCGCCGAACACGGCTATCACATGGTCCCGTTGCCCGGCGACGACGGGCACGCCGAAGGGACCACGTCCCGCGCGGCCGACCTCCCGCCCGAGGCCGCCCTGGTCTACGGCGGCAAGGGCGCCAAGGGAGGCAAAGCCGGCTCCGGCCGGAACTACCGGGGCAAGGACATCCCCGAGGGCGGCTGCCTGGGCGAGGCCGCCCGCAAGCTGGGGCTCGACAAGGTGCAGGACCCGACCAAGGGCAAGATAGGACTTCTCAGCATCGACTTCTCCTCCTACGGCCAGGCCCTGAAGATGCCGGAGTTCGTCAAGGCGCAGGACGCCTGGGTGTCCTGCATGAAGAAGGCCGGATATCAGCACACCGCCTTCACGCAGCCCGCCGAGAAGTACACGCTCAAGGGAGACTCCGCTTCACCGGAGGAGAAGGCCGTGGCCAAGGCCGACGTCCGGTGCAAGCGGGACGCGAAACTCGCCACCGTACTGCTCCGCCTCGAAACACGGATCCAGAGCGACTACATCGAGCGGAACGCCGCCGGATTCGCCGAGATCAAGAAGGACCAGGGCGCGGTCGTCAAGTCGGCCAACGAGGCATTGGCGAACTGATGCGGAACGACGAACAGCACTCCACCGACGCGGCCGACACGGTCGACGGCCACGGGGGCGACGGCGTACGGACCAGGCGCCGCTGGCTCGCCCTCATCGCGGCCGGCGCCGTCGCGCTCACCGGAGCGGGCTTCGGGGCCTCCCTCCTCGTCAAGTCACCCGCCCAGGCGGCGGCGGACTCCCGGCCCCCCGCACCCTCCGTGATCACCGCCCCGGTCGAGTACCGGGCGCTGTCCTCCTCCGTGATCATCCGCGGCACCGTCGTCGCCGGCCAGAGCGTGGAGATCGCCCCCGGCGGCGTCGCCGAAGGTGGCAGTCCCACGGTCTCCAAACTGCCGCTCAAGGCCGGAGACCAGGTACGCGCGGGCGTGCTGCTCGTCGAGATCTCCGGCCGTCCGGTGATCGCGCTCCAGGGCACCGTTCCGCTCTACCGCGACCTCAAGCCCGGCGCCCAGGGCAGCGACGTCGGCCGCCTCCAGGACGCGCTCCAGCGCCTCGGCCACTCCACGTCCCCCGACAACCGGGGCCGCTTCGGCGAGGGCACGAAGACCGCGGTCACCGCACTGTACGAGTCCCTCGGCTACGAACCCGTCCCGGTCGGCGGCACCGACGGCCCGGCCACCGTCACCTCCGCCGAAGCCCAGGTGACCTCCGCCGAACGAGCCCTGGACGACGCCGAGGACGCGCTCGCGACGGCCGAGGCCGGCACCGGCTCGACCGCCGAGGCCGGTACCGGCTCGACCGCCGAGGCCGGTACCGGCTCGACCGCCGAGGCCGGTACCGGCTCGACCGCGGGGACGTCCGCGGGAGAGACCTCGGGCTCGACGGCCGGTACGTCCAGGGGCGAAGCGGCCGGAGACACGGAACACGGCGGCCGCGACACGGAAGCCCTGCGTAAAGCGGTCGTCCGCGCGCGCGAGGACCTGGCCACCGCACGCGAGACCCTCGTCGCCGCGCGGGCGGCCTCGGGCCCCATGGTCCCGTCGGGAGAGGTCGCGTTCCTGGAGAGCTTCCCGGCACGGGTGCAGGACCTCCCCGTGCGGCTCGGCGCGAAGGCGCAGGGAGCGGTGATGACCGTCGCCGCGGGTCCCCTGGTGGTGCACGGCTATCTGCCCGACCACCAGAAGGGCCTGATCAGGCCCGGACAGAAGGCGGAGATCCTCTCCGAGGTCGACGGCGCCACCGCCCCGGCCTCCGTACGGTCCGTCGCCACCACCCGCACCACGCCGCGCCCCGCGGGCGACGCGCAGGACGGAGCGCCGGCCGGCGGGCAGGCCGACGGGGACGGCTACCTGATGACCCTGACGCCCGGCCGGCCGCTCGAAGCCTCGTGGACCGGACAGAACGTCCGGCTGACCGTCCAGGCCGCCACGACCGGCGGCAAGGTCCTCGTCGTACCCGTCACGGCGGTGTCGGCCGGCGCCGACGGCTCCACCGCGGTGACCGTACTGGAGGAGGACGGCAGGCAGCGCCGGGTCCGGGTGAAGCCCGGCACCACCGGAGACGGCCATGTCGAGGTCATCCCTCTGGACGGCGGCGCCCTCGGCGAGGGCGACCGCGTGGTGACCGGCGTCCGGGCCGGCGCCACCGAGCGGGAAGGCATCGGATGACCCCGGCCCCGCCCCCGTACGAACCACCCGTCATCGAGTTCCGGCAGGTCGGCCTCACCTATCCGGGACCGCCGCCCGTGGAAGCCTTCCGACCCAGCGATCTCACGGTCCGCCAGGGCGAGTTCATCACCGTCGTCGGCCCCTCCGGATCGGGCAAGTCCACCTTCCTGAACATCGCCGGACTCCTCGACACCCCCACGACGGGCAGCTTCCTCCTCGACGGCATCGACACCGGCCGGCTCAAGGACGTCGAGCGCACGGCGCTGCGCGGCCGCCGCATCGGCTTCGTCTTCCAGGCCTTCCACCTGCTACCGCACCGCAGCGCCCGCGAGAACGTCGAACTCGCCATGGTCTACAGCGGCGCCCCGCGCCGCGAGCGCCCCCGACGGGCCCGCGAGGCCCTGGCCCGCGTCGGCCTCGGCCACCGGACCGAGGCGCTGCCCACCCGGCTGTCCGGCGGCGAACGCCAGCGCGTGGCCATCGCACGGGCCCTCGTCGCCCGGCCCTCGTTGCTGCTGTGCGACGAACCGACGGGAAACCTCGACACCGGGAACGCCGAAGCGGTGCTCCGGCTCCTCGAAACCCTCAACGCCGAGGGCATCACCATCGTCCTCATCACGCACGACCCGACCGTGGCCGCCCGCGGCCGACGCACGGTCACCATCCGGGACGGCATCCTGAGCGAGAGCGAGCAGACACCCGCATGCTGACCCGGAACCGCGAGGACGCCCGGACCACGCCCTCCACACCCCCGCCGTCCATCGGGCGCTCCGCGTTCGTGCCACGGGACCTGCTGGCCGAAGCCGTGGCCGGGATGCTGCAACGCCCCGCCCGCTCCGCGCTCACCATGCTCGGCACCGTCCTGGGAGTCGGCGCCTTCGTCGCGGTGCTCGGCCTCACCGCCACCGCCTCCTCGCAGATCGACTCCCGCTTCGACGCGCTCTCCGCGACCGAGGTGACCGTCGAGGACATCGCGCGGGAGCAGAACGAGTTCGCCGACGCGGCCTTCCCGGACGACGCCACGGACCGCGTCGAGCGGCTCAACGGAGTCCGGCACGCCGGTGTGCTGTGGACGGCGACCTCAAGACCGGGCACCGGCGAACTCACCGTGATCGCCGCCCCCGTCGGCGACACCCGAGGAGAGGCAGTCGACGTCGTGGCCGCCGCCCCCGGCGCGCTGCGCGCCGCCGAGCCCCGGCTTTCCCAGGGCAGGCTGTACGACGACTTCCACCGCGACACCCGTCAGCGCGTCACCGTGATCAGCACGGGCATCGCCGCCCGCCTGGGCATCACCACACTGGAGACCCGGCCGGCGATCTTCATCGGCGGACAGCCGTTCACCGTCACCGGCATCATCGAGGACGTCCAGCGCCAGCCGGACGTACTCCTCTCCGTACTCGTCCCCGACACCACCGCCGTCGAACTCTGGGGCCGCCCCGCCCAAGGCGCCCGGATGCTCATCGCCACCGAACTCGGCGCGGCCCGCCAGGTCGCCGACGAAGCCCCCACCGCCCTGCGCCCCGACCACCCGGAGTACCTCAAGGCACTCCCGCCCCCCGACCCGCGCGGCCTCCGGACCTCCGTGACCTCCGACCTCCGGCAGCTCTTCCTGCTCCTCGCCGCGGTCTGCCTGGTCATCGGCGCCGTCGGCATCGCCAACACCACCCTGGTCGCCGTCCTGGAACGCACCGGCGAGATCGGCCTCCGTCGCGCCCTCGGCGCCCAGCGCCGCCACATCACCGCCCAGTTCCTCGCCGAATCGGGCACCCTCGGCACCCTCGGCGGCCTCATCGGCACCACCCTCGGCACCCTCGCCGTGCTGACCGTCGCCCTCCTCAAGCACTGGACCCCCGTCATCCACCCCCTCATCCTCGCCACCGCCCCCCTCATAGGCCTGGCCACCGGCATCCTCGCCGGCCTCTACCCCGCCCACCGCGCCTCCACCACCCAGCCCGCCGACGCCCTCCGCGGCTGACCGCGGGCGCCCCACCCGCCGGAAGACCGGAGGTCGTCAACTCCCCTGGACGCAACGGAAATTACCCGAGAGTAGGGCCGCGGATTCGCGAAAATCAATACTGGACGAACTTATTTATTTGCCGGTACGTTTCCGCCGTGTTGCCGAAACAAGCACGGCCGCTTGTAACTGCACCGGCCGAAACCGCCATCCTCAGCCTCCTGTTGGCCGAGAGTCCGCTCAGCCGGGTCGAACTGGCCCGACGCACCGGACTCTCATCGACCGCGGTCACCAAGGCCGCACGACCTCTGATCGACGACGGCTACCTGCACGAGCTCCCGCCGGAGCGCACCGCTCCGGGGGCCGGACGCCCGGTGAACCCGCTGTCCGTCACCCCTGACCGGGAGTTCTTCGTCGGAGTGAAGATCAGTGCCGACACCCTGTACGGCACGGTGTGCGACCTCCGGGCCCAGCCACGGGTCCACGCGAGCCGCCCCCTGGACGACCGCGGTCCGACCGCCGTGTGCGCGCTGATCACCGAGCTCGTCGATGAACTCCTTGCCATGGAAACGCAGTTCAGGGACCGTACCCGGCACCTGGGCATCGCGGTCTCCGGCGATGTGGACCGGCCCCGCGGCCACGTGCGGTACTCGGTGCTCCCGGGGTGGCGCGACGTACCGCTGGCCGGGACCCTGGCCGCCACGACCGGCCTGAACGTCGTCATCGACAACGACGTGAAGGCGCTGACCGTCGCCGAGCACTGGTTCGGCGACGGCATCGGAACCGAGGACTTCGCGCTGGTCACCATCGGCGCCGGAATCGGCTCCGGCATCGTGGTCAACGGCCGACTGGTCGACGGGGCCTACGGTGTGGCCGGCGAGATGGGCCACATCAGCGTCGACCCCGCCGGCCCCCGCTGCCACTGCGGCTCCATCGGCTGCGTCGAGTCGATCGCCTCCAGCGACGCCATCCTCCGCACCGTACGCCGGGCCACCGGACGTGCGGACCTCGACTTCGAGGGCACGATCCGCCTCGCCCGCGACGGAGACCCCGCCGCCCGCGAGGCCTTCGCCAGGGCCGGACGCGCCATCGGCGTCGGCATCGCCGGCCTCGTCAGCCTCCTGGGGCCCGAACGCGTCGTCGTCAGCGGCGAAGGCCTCGACACCTACGACCTCTTCGGAACGCACATCCGCGAGGCCTACACCACGCACTGCTTCAAGGCCGCCGCGAAATGCCCGCTGACCCTGCGGCCCCTCCCCTGGGAGGAATGGGCCCGCGCGGCCGCCGTCGTCAGCATCCAGGCGCTCTTCCCGTAACCACGTGAATCCGCGGCCCCACGACTCCGGACCGCCGGTCCGGAACGCGGTACCTCCTGCCACACCCCACACCCCGGAGGACAGCACCATGAGATCACGCACGCCCGACGGCGGCCTCGCGCAGACCGTCACCCGGGCCCTGACCACCGCGCTCGCCACGGGCGCCCTGCTCGTCGGCGCGCTCCCCGGCACGGCGACCGCCGTCGCAGACACCGCCGTGACCGGCGCCCCCGTCGCGCTGACCGGGCCGCAGCTCGCCGCCTCATGGCAAGGGCCGCTGAGCACCCGGGGCCGGTACGTCGTCGACGCCGACGGCGACCGCTTCAAGCTGAAGGCAGGCAACTGGTCGGGGGCCCAGGGCACCTGGGAGGGCAGCGGCAGCCAGAGCGACCCGGCCAACCACCAGGCCGACCAGATGTCGAACAACATCCCGCTCGGCCTGGACCGCACCCCGATCAGCCGGATCCTGGCGGACTTCCACGCCCTCGGCCTGAACAGCATCCGGCTGCCGTACGCCGACGCGATGATCGCCGACAAGACGATCGTGCCGGACCACGCCGTCGCGGCCAACCCGCAGCTGGAGGACAAGACCCCCCTGGAGATCTACGACGCGGTCGTCAAGGCCCTCACCGACGACGGCTTCGCCGTCATCCTCAACAACCACACCACCACCTACCGCTGGTGCTGCTCCCTGGACGGCAACGAGCGCTGGAACACCAGCCAGACCACCCAGCAGTGGATCGACAACTGGCTGTTCATGGTGAACCGCTACAAGTCGAACAAGCGCGTCGCCGGGGCCGACCTGCGCAACGAGGTCCGCCGGGACTGGAACGACGACCCCAACTGGGGCTGGGGCAACGACCACGACCTGTACAACGCCTACCAGCTGGCCGGCAACAAGATCCTCGAAGCCGACCCGGACATGCTCGTCATCATGGAGGGCATCAACTGGCAGGGGATCCCGCAGGGCATGTTCCCCCACGGCCGGCCGACGCTCACCCCGGTCCGCAACCTGTCCAACACCCTGATCAACTCGGGGAAGCTGGTCTACGCGGCCCACTTCTACGGCTTCACCGGCCCCCACCACACTGGCTCGACCGGCGGTTGGCAGAACGGCGAGACCAATGACCCGCGCTACCGGGACCTCAGCCCCCAGGACCTGATCAAGGTCGTGCACGACCAGGCCCTCTTCGTCACCGAGTCCGGGCAGCACTTCACCGCTCCGGTGTGGATCAGCGAGTTCGGCACCGGCGGGCGCGGCCAGACGGACCAGAAGGAGATCGACTGGTTCAACCGCTTCGCCGACATCCTGGTCGCCAACGACACCGACTTCGCCGTCTGGCCGCTCATCGGCTGGACCACGAACGGCAGGATCAACGACAACTGGGCGCTGATCTCCTACGACGACGACGGCACGCGCCAGAGCGTCCTCGACCCCGGCGACTGGCGGGCCACCGCCTGGAACAAGCTCGCCAACGCCACCGGCAGGACCGGCCCGGTCGCCGGGACGGACCACTGGAACATGATCGACCTGGACTTCGCCGACCAGAACCTCTCCGCCACCATGCGGCGGCAGGCGGACTGGAGCGTCGGCAACCGCAAGGGCAACTGCCCCGACAGCCAGCGGCTCGTCGCCCTCGCCCGCAGCAACAACCGAGGCCTGTGCACCGACGCCGGCGGCGAACGCGCCAAGGCCGACACCATGTGGATCACCGTCGTCGACGAGCGCTACGTCAAGAGCGGCGACTGGGCCGGCGGCTACAACAAGCTGGAATGCCCCAAGAACACCTTCGCCGTCGGCTACAGCGTCAACGGCAACGCGATGGCCGCCCTGCTCTGCGCCCCCTCCGCCACACCGCTGCCCACCACGAACCGGCTCCTCTGGTTCGACCACGGAGACAACAGGCCCGCCACCGGCGGCTCCACCGCGAGCGACTGGGCACCCGGCGCCTACAAGGGCCAGTGCCGGGACGACGAGTACCTCGCCGGCGTCGCCTACACCTGGAAGTGGCAGCACGGCGGCGCCCCCGACGCCCTGCTCTGCCGCCCCCTCGCCTGACCGACCCCTACGGACCCCTGACCCCGGTCGAGACCTACGTCGACCGCCGGTCAGGCCCGTGGGACGCGCGGGTCGAGGTGGAACTGGAACCCGAGGGTGCCCGGGTCGAGTGCGGTGGCGCCTCCGTCGACGGTGAGGACCGCACCGTTCACGAAGGAGGCGGCCGGGGACAGCAGCCAGGCGATGGCCTCCGCGACCTCTCGCGGCTCACCGGGCCGTCCGGCGGGCAGGACCCGGGTCACCTCGTCGTACGCCGCCTCCGGACCGTCCCCCTCCAGGCCCGCCTCGTCGGCGAACCGATTCATCCTGCGGTCCGCCATGTCGGTGCGCACCCAGCTCGGGCACACGGTGTTGGCACGCAGGCCGGCGCTCCCGTAGTCGACCGCGAGCGAGCGGCACAGCTGGAGCAGGGCCGCCTTCGAGGTGGCGTAGGCGGCGTTGCCGACGCCGTTGCGCAGGGCGGACACGGAGGCCACGGCGACGACCGCTCCCCGGGCGTCGAGCAGATGGGGGAGGGCGGCGCGCAGCAGGAGGAACGGTCCGGTGAGGTTGGTGCGCATGACGTCGTCCCAGTCCTGGAGGGTCACCTCGCCCACCCCGCCGCCCCGGCCGATGCCGGCGTTGAGCACCAGGCCGTCGAGCCGCCCGTACCTGCCCACCACCGTCTCGACCAGCGCGGCCACGGCGGCGGGGTCCCCGATGTCCGACGGTACGGGCAGGGCGCCCGTCTCCTCGGCGACCAGCCGCAAAGGTTCGGGGCGCCGCCCTGACACCGCGACCTTGTGTCCCGCCCGGGCCAGTGTCCGGGCGGTCGCCGCCCCGATCCCCGTTCCGCCCCCGGTCACCAGGTACACGCGTTCGTCCGCCACTCGGCTGCCTCTCTCGTGTCTTGTCCGCCGTCCTGGTGATCTTAGGCGTGGGCCGTGACCTGGCCCGTGGAGTGCGGGGCGCACGCCGGCATAGGAACCTGGTGGTGTGGTGAGGCCAAGGGCGGGGGCGAGCGGGGAGTACCGGCGCGGTTGGCTGAGTGGGGCCCCGCCGCCCCGGTGGGTGCGGGTCCTGCCGGTGCTGCTCCTTGTGGGGGTGGGGGCGGCCTCGCTGAGCGACTCCGTGCCGGTGGACATCGGCTTTCTGCTCGGCGCGGTGCCTCCGCTGGCCGTCCTGGCGTACGGGCCGTGGGCCACGGCTCTGCTCGGCGCCGCGACCGTCGGGCTGCTGACGATTCCTTCCTTCCATCTGGACCGGCCCGGTAACACCGACGTCTTCACGCTCGGTTTCGTCGCGACGCTGAGTGTCTTCGTCTCCTTCGTGCGGGGGCGCCGGGACGAGCAGCTCGACCTGGAACGTACGGTCGCCGAGACGGCACAGCGGGCGATCGTCCCGGACGTGGGGCCGCGGGTCGGGGCCGTGCGCTGCGCGAGCCTGTACCGCGCGGCCGAGCGGGGCACGCTGGTGGGAGGGGACTTCTTCGACGTCAGGGACGGCCCGAACGGGGTGCGGTCCGTCCTCGGGGATGTGCAGGGGCACGGTCTGGCGGCGGTCGCGACGGTCGCGTCGATCCTGGGCGCGTTCCGCGAGGCCGTACTGGACGACGTGGACGCCGAGGCGAGCGCGGCGCGGCTGGAACGCAGGCTGGTGGTCGACTCGGGGCGGACGGAGCACGCGGAGCTCTTCGCGACGGCCGTCCTGCTGGACTTCGCGCCGGAGGGGCGTGAGGTCCGTGTGCTGGCCTGCGGGCATCCGCCGCCGGTGCTGCTGCGCGGTGGGGCCGTGAGCACCCTGGACCTCGACCCCGGCCCGCCGCTGGGCCTAGGCCTCGCCGATGTCATGCCCGGCACCGCCGTGACGGTGTCGCTGCTGCCCGGCGACCGGCTGGTCCTCGCGTCGGACGGTGTGCTGGAGGCACGGGACGCCTCCGGCGCGTTCTATCCCTTCGCCGAGCGTCTGGCCGGGATGACCGGTGCGGGACCCGACGCGTTGCCCGAGGAGATCTGGGCGGACCTCAGCCGCTTCGCGCCCAGGATCCAGGACGACGTCACGCTCCTGATCCTCACCGTGGACCCCTCGGGGCCGTACTGAGGGCGCGTCCACCTCCGCCCACGGGAAACGCCCGGCCGGGAAGACCCGGCCGGGCGTTTCGCGTACACCGCGGGGCGTCAGCCCTGCGGCTCGAACACCACCTCGCTCACGTCCCAGAGGAACTCGCCGCCCAGGGGGTTCTCGGGCCAGGCGGCGCGGAAGGTCCGGACGAGGAACTCCACCATGCCGCAGTCGTACCGACTCCACAGCATGTCGCCGCGGTGGTAGACGAGGACCGGCCACTGAGCCGGATCGTCGGTCGAGGCGTCCCAGCAGAGCATGTCCGCGGTGGCGGACACACCCCAGGTGATCAGGACCGGAGAGGTGCCGTCCAGCTCGGGCGTCTTCTCCTCCGTCTCCCAGTCGGCCTCGGCGTTGGCCGTCTCGATCACCATGCCGTCGGGCTCGGCCCGCTCCAGCGGCACCTTGGCCTCGGGCCTGCCGATCGACAGGTACTTCTCCACCGCGCCGGCCCCGTAGACCTCCATGAAGCGGCGGAAGTCGTCCGGGAAGGGCTTGCCCCATGACGCGGCCAGGGCGGTCCAGTCGACCGTCGTGTCCCCGTTCGGCGGCGGCGGCATCAGCCGGCGCAGCTCGTCGAGGTCGGTCGGCTCACTCATCGGTGCCTCGTTCCGTATCCGTGTGGTCCGTGTGGTTCGTGCGGCGGGCCCTGGTCCCCGTCATGGTGTGCTCCCTGTGGGTACCGCCGAACCGTTGTCGCTCTGTGTGCCGAGATTGTCTCCCGTGCTCAGGGTGTTCGGGATGAACACCTGGAAGTCGATCCCGACCGAACCGTCGGGATTCACGCCGTACGCCGAGATGTCGTAGCCGGTCGGCACCGTCCGGCTGCCGTCGTAGCGGGGGGACACGGAGTACATGACGTCCTGGCCCGCCATCACGGCGTTGTAGACCTGCAGTTCGTACGTCCTCATGTGGTCGTCGCCCTGCGTGGAGCCGATCTGCTTGGCGTTGGCGCCGCGCGCGCACGGGGAGAGGTTCGCCAGGACTCCCTTGCCCGCCAGCTTGTTGCCGATGAGGTGGCACGCGTTGACGTTCTTCTGCGCGTCGAGCCCCTTGCCCTTGGCGTAGTCCTGCGCCCACTCGTATCCGGGCGGGTTGGAACCCACGCCGGTTCCCTTGTTGTTCTTCAGGTACTCCTTGGTCAGGCAGGCCTCGGCGGCCGTGGCCCGGTTGCCGTTGGCCGCGTCCCGGTCGCCGTACTTGATCCAGCCCTTGCCGCAACGCGAATCGTCGTCATCGTCGTCGCCATCGGGCTCGGGCTGGGGCCGCGGCACGCGCCGCGGATCGGGTGCGGGTTCGTCGGCGGTGTCGTCACGCGACCGGTTGGCCTCGTCGATCCGGTCCCGGACCTCGTTGACGACGTACTCGACGGCGGCGGCGACCGCGATGACGGCGACGACCACCACGACGGCCGCGACGAAGGCGACGGCGACCGCCGGGATCGCGAGCGCGAACCAGTGCCCGTCGATCTCGACGTTGCTGATCGGGTTGCCGCCGGTGAAGGCGTAGCGGTTGCCGGTGAAGGGGTCGCTGCCCAGGCCCATGTCGGCCAGGGCCCCGTTGTACATGTCGCGGCTGGTGAAGCGGTTCAGGCCGGGGTCGTAGTCACGGAAGCCCATGTCGTACGTGCCGGACCCGGCGTCCCACCGCTTGGCGCTGTAGCGGTAGGAGTTGTACTCCTCCTTCGTCGGGTCGGCGGCGTCCGGCTTGTCGATGCCGGTGAACTCCGACGAGTCGTCGTTGCCGTAGGCCGTGTAGCCGTAGGTGGCCTTGGTGTCGCCGGTGGCGTCGGTCAGCGTCTCGACGTCGGTGTGGCTGTTGTAGCCGTAGTAGGCGTCCTCGGTCGTCCCGTTCTCGTTGTGCTTGACCTGGGAGAGACGCTGGCCCCACGGGCTGTACTGGTAGGACTTGGTGAGCTTGCCGGCCACCTCCTCGGTCAGCACCTCCTGGGAGAGGCCGAGGTAGCGGTAGTCGGTGGTCTTGCCGTCCGCGGTCTTCGACGAGGTGCGGTCGAGCGGGTCGAAGGTGTACTTCGTCGACTTCATCGCGCCGGTGCCGTCCCGCTGCTGGGACTCGACGACGTGGTCGAAGCCGTCGTAGATGCTGCGCGAGACGATCTGCCCGCCCTGGGACGTCGACTCCTGACGGCCCAGCGGGTCGTAGTTGAAGGAGGTGACGGATCCCGCGCTGGTCGACGTCTGGAGCCGGTTGCGGTCGTAGCGGAAGTCGGTGGCGGTGCCTCCGACGTTCTGCTGGACGACGTTGGCGTTGTCGTCGTGGACGTACGTCTCGGTGGCGGCGCCGTTGCCGGTCTTCACCGACTTGGCGATCCGGTCGACCGGGTCGTAGGTGTAGGCGGTGGTGGACTCGAGATACGCCGCGTGGTTGTCGGCGTTCATCTTCTTCGCCGCGTCCTGCGCCTTGTTGCCGTTGGCGTCGTAGGCGTAGGTGTGCGAGGCGACGAGCGTGCCGTCGGCCTTCTTCTCGGCGCTGGTCCTGAGCGCGCCGTCGAGGAAGTACGTGAAGTCGACGGTGTTGCCGTTGTCCTTGGTCTCCCGCAGGTTCTCACCGCGGTCGGTGTAGGTGTACGAGGTGACCTTGGGGTCGGTGTCCGTGGGCGAGGTGCCCACCGAGACGGCCTTGACCTTCTCCCGCAGGTCGTAGGTGTACTTCGAGTACTGGTCGGGGTGGGTGATGCTCTCGGGCTGGTCGTTGGCGTCGTAGGTGTAGGTCGTGCTGGTCTTCTGCTGGCCGGCCAGGGTCTCGGTGATGCCGGACACCCGGTTCAGACCGGTGTACGAGATCGTGTACGCGTCGACCTTGGCGCCGGACGACAGGTCGTCGATCAGCGAGAGGTTGTCGTTCAGGTCGTAGGCGTAGCGGAAGTGGTGCTTCTCCGCGTCGATGTCGCCGGTGAGGTCGCGCACCAGCTTGACCCCGTCGGCCACGACCTTGCCGTCGGTGGCCTGGAACAGTTCCAGCTTCGCCGCGTTGCCCTGGGTGAAGTCGTACGTGCCCAGGCTGACCCAGGTGCCCGCCGCGGTGGACTGGTCGACCGTGCGGTCGGTGCTGCCCGCGCCGTGCGTGACCTTGTACTTGGCGGTCTTGCTGGCGCCCGTGACCTGCGGGAACTTCACGTACGCGGTGTACTTGCCGTTCTTCGGGATGTTCAGCGTCCAGGAGTACGCGTCCGTCCCGGCTCCGGCCGCGTGCACGCGGTGGTCGAAGCCCTGCTGCCCCGTGAGGCTGGCCGTGGTCCAGGTGCCGGTGGAACCGGTGTTCTGGGCGTCGGAGTTGTCGACGAGCGGCACGGCGGTGCCGACGGGCACGCCGTCGTCGGTCTTCTCCTTCAGCTTTCCGTTGGGGTAGTAGCTCCAGCCCATGGTGCGGCTGACGGACCCGCCGGCCGAGCTGAGCGTCCTGGAGGTCTGCAGCCCCAGGTCGTTGTACGCGTAGCTCGTCTTGATGTCCCACGGGTCGGTGGAGCTCTTGGTCCACCCGTTGTCGTAGTAGGTGAACTCGGTGTCGTTGCGGACGGTCTGGCCCTCGGAGGGCGGCTGCGAGGTCCGCGTGACGCGGCCGGCCGCGTCGTAGAACGTCTGCGTGTAGACGTTCGGCTTGTTGTAGCGGGCGTCCGCCGGGTCGTACGGCAGGTACTGCTTGACCGGCCGGTTCAGCTCGTCGTACTCGGTACGACTGGTGAAGTCGTCGGCGTTCGCGGTCTCCGTGCCGCGCGGGGTGATCACCCGGGTGGCGTTGCCGACCTGGTCGTACTCGTAGCGGGTGGTGCGGTAGGTGGTGCCGCTGCCGCTGCCCGAGTGCGGAACCCGCTGCTCGATCTTGCGGCCCCGCTCGTCGTATCCGGAGTAGGTGGTGTTGCCGAGGGGGTCCGTGTCGGCGACGACGAGCGCGTCCTTGTCGTAGGCGCGTCGCGTCACGTTGCCCAGCGGGTCGGTGACCGAGGTGACCCGGTGCTCCAGGTCGTAGGTCATCTTCGACGAGAAGTCGTCGGGGTCGGTCGTCCGGTTCTTCTTCGGGTCGACGACCTTGACGTTGTTGCCCACCTCGTCGTACGTGTACGTGATCTTCTCGCCGAGGGCGTTGACCACGGAGGCGAGCTGGTAGATCTCGTCGTAGTTCTGGGTGGTGGTGTAGTCGTCCGGGATCCCGGTCGTGGCCACGCCCTTGGGCTCGGTCGTGGTCTTCAGGTGGCCGGTCTTGTCGTAGGTGTAGACCGTCCGGCGCAGCGGCGCGGTCGGCGTGTCCTGCGGCGAGGTGGCCTCGGTGAGCTGGTCGGCCGCGTCGTAGACGGCCGTGGACACGGCACCGGTGGGCGCGATCGCCTTGGTGACGTTGTCGTTGGCGTCGTAGTCGGGTGCCGGCACGGTGATGAGATCACCCGCGGCCTGGTCCCTCGGCGCCGTCCTGACCAGCGGCCTGCCGTACGTGTCGTACGTCTGGGTGGTGCGGCTGCCGAGCGGGTCGGTCGTCTTGGTGACCTTGCCGCGCACGTCGTACTCGTAACTCAGGCTGTTGCCGAGCGCGTCCGTGATCTTGGCCGGGTAACCGGTCGGTGTGAAGGCGCTGTTGACCGTGGCGTGGCCGTTGGCGTCGGTGGCCTTGGTGAGCTGGCCGTACGTGTCGTACTCGTAGGCGGTCGTGTAGTCGCCCGCGGTGGGCGTCGCGACGCCCTTCGGGTCGGTGACCGTCTTCAGGTTGCCGAAGGCGTCATAGCCGAACTGCCAGGCCCGGCCCTCCGGTGACGTCTTGCGGGACAGGTCGGAGGAGTAGCCGTCCAGTCGCTTGACGTACTCGAACTTCTGCGAGTCGGCCGGGTACTTGCCGGGGGCGCAGTCGCTCTGCGGCGGGACCCCGGCCTTGTTGTGCTCCGCGGTGCGCTTCCACAGCGGGTAGCCGGTGAGCGTGTCGTAGCAGTAGGCGGTGACGGCGCCGTTGTTCTCCTCCATGTACGTGACGTTGTTGTCCGCGTCCCACGCCAGCTTCGTCTGCTGCGCCTTGGCGTTGACGGACCGCACCGGACGGCCGAAGTCGTCGGTGACGTACGTGGCGTCGTGGCCCTCGGCGTCGGTGACCACGGTGGAGGTGAAGCGGGTGTCGGCCGTGTCGGCGGCGTACGCAAACCCGGTGACACCGCTGATGCGGTCGGTGATGGACTGGGTCCACCAGTGGTACTTCGGGTCGTCGCCCTCGCTCGGGTAGTAGTAGTCGAGAGCGGTGGCGTTGCCGCGCGGGTCGGTGACGCGGACCAGCTTGACGTTCTTGTTGCCCTGCTCGGCGTCGTACGTGAAGCCGAAGACCTTCGGCTGGGACGAGCCCGCGCCGTCGGTCAGCTTGGTGAGCAGCCCCTTGTCCGAGTACTCGAAGGCCAGCTTGCGGCCCGAGACGTCGGTGATCGTCTTCAGGTGGTCGACGATCTTCGGGCTGGTCGCCTCCGCCTTGGTGAAGTAGGTGGCGGTGAGCGTCTGCCGCCCGGCGGGGTCGGTGATGTACGACAGGAACTTGGTCGGCTTGTTGTTCGACTTGCGTTCCTCGTACGTGAACGTCTGCGTGTTGCCGTTCTTGTCGACGACGGACGTCTGGTAGCCGTCACAGCCGAACAGGAAGCGGGTGCCGTCCGGGCGCGTCAGCGTCCAGGCGTCCGGGATCGGGTCCTTCGCCGGCGTGCAGTCGAGACCCGGCTTGGCCGAGAGCCGGAAGTGGACGCCGGCCGGCGCCTTCCACGTGCCGTCCGGCTGTACGCGGAAGACGTGGGTGGTGCCGTCCCCGTCGGGGAGCCGCACCTCCCTCGGGTTCGGGTTCGGGTGGAAGTCCAGCGGGGCGCCGAGCCGGATCGGCCCCGCGGCCTGCACGGACCAGCCGTGACCGGCGACGGTGTCCGAGGTGTCCTGGGTGTTGTAGGCGAAGCGGACGAAGGTGTTGAGACCGCGGCCAGGGTTGCTCAGCGCGTTGTACTGCCAGACGCTGTTCCCGACGGCGGTGTTGTTCATCAGCGACGAACCCGCGCCGGTGTTCTTCCCGTTGTACGAGTAGAACTTCTCCAGGCCCAGCTGGTCCGAGGTCGGGTCCTCGACGGTGACGTTCTGCCGCAGGCCGGCCGGACCGCCCGTCGCGGACAGCCAGGTGCCCGCCACCGTGTCCCGGACGTCCCAGGTGAGGACGTACTCGGTGCGCTTGCTTCCGGAGCCCGAGTTGATCGGGGCGCGCAGCCGGGCCTGCAGGGTGACCGAGTCACCGGGCAGCAGATCGGCGGGCAGGGCCGTCTGGAGCTGGTTGCCGCCGTTCGTGGCGTCGGTGCCGTCCGGGAGCGCCCACCGGTAGCTCAGGACGTGCGTGCCGGCCTTCCACACGGACGTGGTCGTGTTGGTGAGGGTGAACTCGACCGTGTGGTCGCTGTTCGGGGTGATCCGGGCCGGGGTCTGCGGCGCGTAGTACGTCGACTCGGTGGTCGAGTCGATGTACGTGACCGCGATCCTGGGCCGCAGCCGCTGCTCGGTGCCCTCGGAGGACAGGAAAAGCGTCCGCTCCTGCTGCGCGGCCTCGTCGGCCATCTTGAGGACCACACCGCGCTGGGACGACGGGGTCGTCACCCACGACTGCGCGAGCGAGGTGACGTTCCAGTTGTGCCGCGACGGGTCGTTCGTCTTGGACCCGGTGTCGCTCGCGACCGCGCCGAAGTCACCGCCCGCGACCGTCCAGTTGGTGGCCGCGTCGGCCTTGACCCAGGTCGCGGCGGACTCGTCGAAGTCGCGCGTCAGCGGCCGGAGTTCGTAGGCCGCGCCGGCCGCGTCCGTGGTGGTCTGGGTGCTCCACAGACGGACGTCCGCCTCGACGACGCGCGCGGTGGCGGGGATGCCGAGGGCCGGGAACTTCAGCACGGCGCGGGTGTCGCCGAGGGTGGCGGAGTTGTTGCCGACGCTGAGCCAGTTCTTCGGGCCGCCCTCGTCGATCGTGTCGAGGGGCGAGGTGGGCCGGGCGGAGGACAGGGTGGTGTCCTGCGTCGCGTCGAGCACCTTCGTCGTCCGGCCCGCCTTCGGCAGCCGTACGAGCTTGCTGGGCGCGGCGAGGACCTGGCCGTCCCTCGTCTTGACCGCGACCATGTAGTAGTAGGCGCGGCCGAGCGGGTCGGGGTCGTCGGCCCTCGTCGGCACGGCGCTCGTGTCCGTGTACGAGGTCGTCGAGGACGCGACGGGCGCGACGAGGGTGGCGGCCGACGGGGTGAAGGCCTGGGTGACGGAGCGGTGGACCTGGTATTCGACGATGTCGTCGCCGGTCCCGATGGGGTCCGGGTCCTGATACGCCGACCAGGCCAGCTCCGCACCCGTGTCGTGGATGACGGCCGGGGTGGCGAGGTCGACGCCCTGACGCCCGAAGGTCATGACGAGACGCGGGTAGTGGGCGGTCTCGCCGCCGTACCCGTACTCGCTGCCCTCGTACCGCGGTCCGCCCTTCGGGCCGTTCGCGGACTCGTCACCGGCCTTGATCACGAAGCCGTTGTTCGCGTAGGCCCCGTCGATCCACTGCTGGACCGTCTTCGTCACCGCGAAGGAGTGCCAGGTGTTGAGCTCGCCCGGCTTCTTGGTGACGACGCCGCCCTTGGTGAAGCGGACGGCGTCCGCGATCACCGAGGTCGTCGTCGAGGTCCCGGCGTCCCCCAGGGCGATCTTGCCGAGCGTCCCCGCCTTGAACGGGTGGGAGCCCAGCGTCTTCCAGACCCCGGCCGTGCCCGCCTGCTGGTCGACCGTGTACGCCTTCGACCCGCCGTCGTACGTGACGGTGTACGGGGCACTGGTGGCGCGGTCCGAGGCGGGGACGTAGTGCGCCTCGACCTGGTAGGTGCCGTCCTCGGGAAGGTTCGGCTGCCAGGTGTACGTGTCACCGGCGACCGAGTCCTTGTTGTACAGGTAGTCCTGGTTCACCGCGTACTGCGTGTACGCGGTGTTGGCCGAAGCCGGCCAGGCTCCGACGGCGGCCGTCCGTCCGGCGTCGCCGTCGTCCACCACGACCGACGTGCCCGACAGCTCGCCCGTGAGCGCGTTCGCGCTGTTCCAGGTCGCCTTGTCCTCGGTCCACGCCTGGGTGGCGCGGTGCGCCTCCAGCTGGACCTCGGTGTCGCCGGTGGTGTGGGTCTGGTCGTAGTACAGCTTCAGATCGGCCGAGTCGAGCTTTGTGCCGGCCGGCACGCCGGTCAGCGGGAACCGCAGCAGCGCACGCGACGTGCCGGTGCTGGTGTTGCCGACCGAGAGCCGCCAGTTCTGGTCGTAGTTGTGGGCCGGACCGTCCGAGGAGATCATCACGTCCTGCGCCGTGCTCGGCGTCGGCGCGATCGAGATCGTCGGGTCGATCGTGACCGGATACTGCCGCTCCGGAGCCGCGAGCCACTTCGCGTCCGGTGTGACCGTCAGCTTCCAGCTCTTGCCGGCCTTGACGAGCTTCTGCTCGACCGCCGAGCTGTGCCGCGTGCCGTACGGCGCGGAGGCGTCCTTCCTCGCGTCCGTCATGAACGCGGCCGGCACGACCAGGACCGGATCGGCGCCCTCGCCGTAGAACCGGATCGAGCCGTCCTCGCCGGCCTTCGGCGTCAGCCCGCCCGCGTCCAGCGTGAACGTGAACGTCACCGGGCCGGCCGGCCGGGCGTCCAGGACGATGTTCTCCTTCACCCGCCCCGGACCCACCTGGTACGTCAGGTCCGCGCCGGCCACGGCGTCCTTGTACGTGACGCTGTCGCCCTTGGCGACGGGGGTGAGCGCGCCCGCGCCCTCCAGGCCCAGGGTCACCGCGTGACCGCCGCCGGCCTCGAAGCGCAGCAGCTTCGCCGCGTCCTTGCCGAAGGAGGTGCGCGCGACGTTCGTCGCGTTGGTGAAGACGAAGCCCCCGGGCCCGCCCGCCGTGACCGTCGGGTCGATGTCCTTCCACGACGTCCCCGACCGGTACGCCGTCGGCTCCGCCGACACCTCGGCCTGAACCCGTCCGTCGGACAACTTCCAGTACCGGGCATGGGGTGTACGACGATCCGTCAGTTCCCCGACCCGCTGCGGCTTTACGGCCGCTTTACCGGGCGGAAGCTTCTCCCTGCTCGGCAATAGCGGGGTTCCGCCGGTCGACGGCGATTCAGGCCTGTTCTCGCCCTCGCCCTCATCCTCGTCGTCGGCGAACCATCCCGCTAAAGTCTCGCCGATACCCTTGCCGTCATCCGTTGAAACCGGTGCCGCATAGGCGACTTGTGGAATCATGGTGCCGACGACCGCGGACACCACGAGGCAGGCTATCGCCGGCCCGTATCTCGCTTTCACGCCATTCCCCTCTTCGGTGGACCCGACATCGACCGAAGCGCCTGAACGCATGGCAAATCAGACCACCCTCCCCATACGGGGAAGTGGCCTTGCCGAAGCCTCGATCGCGGGCTGGGGGATTCTTCACCACGGAACTCATGCGCCGTCAACCGACTGCCCATTAAGGACATTTGACTGACCCGCCATCGGCCATTAAGGCCGCCTTGCCCGACATTTCCGCTGCCTGGCGCCCACCGAATGCGGTGGTGTATAACCCAGTCCGATTCCTCGACGGAAGGTCCCCCCATGCCGACGCCCGAAGCACCGAAACGCCGCGTCCCGGTCATCGCCGCGGCTCTGCTCCTCGCCTGCGGCGCGTTAGTCGCCCTCCTCGCCTACGGATTCCCCGGCACCGGAAACGAGGAGGAGGCCGCGGGCCAACAGCCCACGACCTCCACCACTCAACCGACCTACGACGTCACCTACGAGGTGCTCGGCGAGGGCGCGGCCGACATCTCCTACCGAGGCGCGACCGCCGACAAGGCACAGGTCGCCACCCACGTCGACCTCCCCTGGCGCAAGACCGTACGCGTCCCCCTCGACGCCCCTCCGGTCGTCAACGTCACCCTCGGCGAGAAGGGCGGCACTGCCACCTGCACCCTCGCCGTCCGCGGCGACCACGTCCAACGCGCCACCGCCACCGGCACCTTCGGCCGCACCACCTGCGCGGCCCAGGCGCCCGCCACCTCTCAGTGAGCGGTCAGCCGACGAGCAGGTCCTTCCTGAGCCGCTTCAGTTCGCGGCGGTCGATGCCGAGACCGTCCTTCAGGTAGCGGTCGAAGGTGCCGTACTCCTCCTCCACCTCCGCGTAGCCGGAGTTCAGGTACTCGGGGCGGACGTCCAGCAGCGGCTTGTAGACGGCGGCCTGCTGGGGCGGCAGGTGCCCGAGGATCGTGTCGTTGGCCGCCTCGCGGTACGCGTTGCTGGCGAGGTAATCGGCCATGACGGTCTCCCGCGGCACACCGAGCGCGGTGAGCAGGGCCGCGTTCGCCCAGCCGGTGCGGTCCTTGCCGGCCGTGCAGTGGAAGAGCACCGACCGCCTGTCGTCCTCGCCGATGCCGTCGAAGACCTTGGCGTACGCCTTCCTGCCGCCCTCTCCGCCGACCATCGCCTTCTCGGCGTCGATCATCATCCGCTCCGCCTCGGCCGGGCTCTTGGGCATGGCTTGAAAGGCGCCGGATCCCGCGAAGACGTCAGCGACGACATAGTCGGCGCCGGCCGGAACGACGTCCGGGGCCTTGCTCCGCTCGTCCTGCGTCCGCAGGTCGAAGACGGTCCTGACGCCCAGCCGCCGGAGCTCGGCCAGGTCCTCGCCGCTGAGCCTGTCGAGTGCGTCGGAGCGGTAGACCTCGCCCATCCTCACCCACTGCCCGTTCCCCGTCCGGTACCCACCCGCGTCCCGCAGATTGACCGTCCCTGACAGCCGCACGAGACGGTCGGCGAGCCTCAACCCCTGCCCCCGGTCACCCTGGAACCAGAACCACTGCCGACCCGAGGCCGACAGCCCGCTCACCACGGCCCGCCCACTGGCCCCGCCCTTCGCCACCACCTTCCCGTTCGCACGTATCTCCACCCGCCGTACCCCTTCCGCCGCCCAGGTCAGCGTGAAGGAGCCGTCCTTGCCGGCCGTGACGGTCGCCCCGGTGAACGGGATGGCCTGCCCCGACCGGTGCCGCGAGGCGTCGCGGGGAAGCTCCCGCGCCGAAGCGGTGACGGGAGCGGTGAGGGTGAGGGCGGCGGCTACGGCCGTCGCCGAGAGGATTGCTTTGTTCATGGCCGTGACGATGGGCGGCCGCGGCGAACCTCACATGAACACGACATGGCTGGATACCGCCCTGCCGAGGGCAAAGGGCAAAACGTGCCACCTGTGCATCACGTGCACGATGGATGGCGTCCGCTTCCCGGGGTCAGCCGAGTGCCGCCGCCGAGTGGGCGTTGCGCAGGAGCAGGAGGGGCTTGCCCGAGCCGTCGGCTGGGACGGACCAGAGGTCCTTGGTGCCGTCGTCGTGTTGTTGGGCGTAGGCGAGGGTGGAGCGGGCTGGGGCCCGTACGTGCTTCTACTGGCCCGTGCCGTCGCCGGGGACGGGACCGCCGCCGCGGATGCCGCGTGGTGACGCCCCGAGTTCGCGGCGGCAGGCCTTGTTGAACGCCTGGAGGTCGGGGATGCCGACCGAGGCGGCGACGGCGGGGATGGAGAGCGTGGTGGCCCGTAGGAAGTGGCGGGCGCGTTCCATCCGGCGGGCCCGGATGTAGCCGACGACGGTCTCGCCGGTGGCGGCGCGGAAGAGCCGGGTCAGGTGGTTGTGGGAGACGCCGGCCGCCCGCGCGATCTCCGGGACCGTCAAGGACTCCGTCAGCCGCGCCTCGATCAGGGCCGTCGCGGCCGCCACCGCCGGGTGGACGGACGGGGCGTTCGGCTCGCGCAGGGGGGTGAGCCGGGCGATCCGCCACAGGGCGGCCCACACCTCGGCGGTGGCCCCCGCCGGGGTGTTCGGCCAGGCGGCCAGCGCCTGCCGCAGCCGCGCGGTGAGCGGGTCGAGTTCGCGTCCGGCGGGCTGGATCACGGGAATGCTCCGCGGGGTACCCGCCGTGCCCAGGCGAAGGTGGGCGTAGAGGTGCTCGGAGCGGCCCCGGTAGCGGTAGCGCACCACGGTTCCGGGCGGTACGAGACTGACCCGCCCGGGGCGGATGGCGTACGCGGTTCCGTCGACCGTCAAGTCGGCCTCGTAGCCGTACAGATGGAGTTGCCAGAGGTCCGGCAGCGAGAACACGTCCACGTGGCCGGCCGGACCGTGGACGCCGATCCCGAGGGCGGCGACGGTGGGAGGCTCGTCGAGATGGGCGAGGACCGTCTGCATGGTCACGTGTTCTACCACGGCCCGCGCCGCCCACCCCGGGGGCCAGGGTTCGACGTACGGGCCCGAGGACAGGGTGAGAATCGACCAGTGGAAGGTGAACGCGGCCCACGCGGTGCGCGTCGGCCGGTCCTAGCGTGACGGGCATGGAGAACAGGCAAGAACTGCTGAGCTCGGTGCGGATGGCGCGCTTCGTGGCGTCCGGATCGGTACGGCTCGACGCGGTGGTCCCGGCGGAGATGAACGCCGAGGGCATGGAGGTGCTCGCGCGAGGAGTGCCGCCGGTGCCGTACGGGACGCCGCTGTCGGAGGCGTACGCGAAGGGCTCCTTCGTCCGCAGGCTCCTTGAGCTGCCGCAGGTGGCAGGTGCCCTGCACAGCCTGGTCGGCCCGGAGCCGTGGGTCGACCACCACTTCGTGCACACCCGCGAGCCGCACGGAGGCGCCGCGCAGTCCCTGCACGGGGACGCCATCATCGACGTCCGGCCGGACGCCTTCGACGTCCAGTTGATGTACTACCCGCACGCGGTGACGCTGGAGATGGGCGGAACCCTCAGCGTGCCGGGCAGTCATCTGCGGCGGACCAACGAATCGGACACCGGCCGCTACCAGAACCTGCGCGGGCAGGACCGGCTGGTCTGCCCGGCCGGCACCGTGGTGTTTCTCCACCACGGCATCTGGCACGGAGGCCGGCGCAACGACAGCGACACCCTCCGCTACATGTTCAAGATCCGGTTCAATCCCAGGGTGCGCCAACGACGCCTGTGGGACACCTCGGACCTCCACGACCCCCGGGTCACGGCCGAGCTGGACACGATGTTCCCCTGGTACGAGGGAGCGACCGGCCGGCTGGAGCGGTACAACCGCATCCTGCTGTGGCGGGAGCTCACCGGCGACGACGGCTTCGACCTCGACCACTGGGTCACCAGGGTCTCCAACCGCCCGAAGGGAACCGTGGCATGACGACCGAAGCGACCCTTCCCGCCCCGGCGGACACCATGGCCGCCACCGTCCCGGTACTGCGCCAGCAGGTCCTCGTGCTGTACCTGTCGGACTCCTCGCTCGACTCCCACGTCGTCGGCTGGTCGCGCTACGACGGCACCGGCCGCACCTCACCCACCACCGGCGACACCGACGCACCCCCCTACGAGTCGGGCGTGGCCGCCCTCCGCGACGGCTGGCGGCTCTTCCAGGCCGCCCAGCTCATCCCGCCCTACCCGGGGCACGAGTACGACGTCTCCTTCCTCAAGCACGAGTTCTTCTTCGAGCGGCTCGTCGACGTGGGCTCAGCCGTCGAGCCCGCGTAGAGAGCCGTCCTCGGACGACCGAGCCGAAGAGGGGATACGAGTCACCCCTGGGGTGCCGCGCCACGCCGGTTGAAGGGAAGCCGGCCGAGGACCACCGCCATGCCACAGGTGTCGGTCAGCGCGGAGAACACCAGTCCTCCCGCGACGCCCGCCGACAGCAGCTGGAACGCCGGATGCACGAGCAGCCCGAGCACCAGGCCGAGCAGCACCAGGGCACCGGCGGTGAAGCGCACCTGCCGCTCCATCCCCCAGACCGCGCGTGCGGGACCCGGCGGGTGCTCCAGCCGGTGACCGGCGGCGGCCCAGGCCCGGGTGCCGCCGGTCAGGCCGGCCGCCGTGATCCCGTGGGAGGCGAGGACGTCGGCGGCCTTGCCGGAGCGGGCGCCGGAGGCACACACCAGGAGCAGGGTGCCGCCTTCGGCGGCGCTCCGCAGCTCCGCCAGGCTGCCCTCGACGCGGTCCAGGGGGATGTTGACGGCGCCCGGCAGGTGGCCGGAAGCGAACTCGCCGGGGGTACGGACGTCGACCACGTGCAGTGCGGCCAGCCGCGCTTCTGCCTCGGCGACATCAAGGACGCTGGAAATGCTCATGTGGAACCTGCCCTTGGCAGAGGTGGATGACGGCCCCGTACCACCAGCACAGGGCCGTCAACGGATGCTAGGCGCGGCCGAGCGGTTCCGACGGGAGGCGGACGGTATGGCCACGGGGTTGCCATGACGGCTTCATGCCACGGCAACAATCCGAGGCTGATCCGCCGATCCGCCGATCCGCCGATCCGCCGCTGGGCCGCACCGTGCGTCCGGCGAGAGCGTCCGTTCCGCCCGCCGGCCCCGTTCCGCCCGCGGCCTCCGCTAGGCGACAGGTCCGCGCTCGCGGGGGATCTTCTCGCCCGCCTCGATCGCGACGGGCAGCCGGTTCTCGGCGGGCGGCAGCGGGCAGGTCGCGAAGTCGGTGTAGGCGCAGGGGAGATTGGTGGCGCGGTTGAAGTCCAGCAGCACCGTGCCGTCGGGTCCGGGCGCGGCCAGGCCGAGGGTGCGGTTGGCCGCGTACGTGGTGACGCCCGAGGTCTCGTCGGTGAACAGCACCGTGAGGGCACCGGGCGCCTGCCCGTTGAACGCGGTCAGGCTCAGTTCCTGCCCGTCCAGGTCGAAGACGACGCGGCCGGGAGCGTCGTACACGTGCCGGAGGCCCTCGACGGAGGCGCCGACCGTGGTCGGCCGCGGCTCGTCGAAGGCTTCGTAGCGGCCCGTGACCACCCATTCCGGGTCGGGAGCGTAGGCCGGCGTGCCGGAGAACGCGACCCGCAGCGGGTGCTCGGGGTGCCGTGGCCGGACGATGTCGTGGCCGCCGCGCTTGGCGACCTCGATCACCGTGTCGCCCCAGACGGCTTCGACACCGCCACGCTCCGGGATGGCGCCGAAGACGTACCGTCCCCGTACGACCCCGCCGTCGACGACGAACTCCGTCCCCTCGTCGAGCTCCACGGCGACGCCCTCGGGTCCCGTCGACCAGGTCCCCGGGATGCCGGGGATGCTCTGAGGCTCCGCGGAGAGCCAGTGCAGACCGGTGACCGCGAGGAATCCGTGCTCCGAGGCGAGCCGGGCGTCCTTCGCCCGGTGCCACTCCTCCCACTCCTCGGCGAAGACCTCCGGATCGGGTACGTCGGCGGTGCTGGTGCGGGCCTGGGGGATTTCGTGGACGCTCATGCGTCTCCTCCTGAGGTGGTGGGGTGGTGGGTGGTGGGGTGGTGCGCGAACGAGACCCCCGAGAGGCGCGCGGGAGCCCTTCGGGGCGAGCGCGTCGAGATCGACGTCAGGTGCGGTTTCCGCTGGGCGCGGTGGCTCTTTCCAGCCGGGCACGGAAACCGGCCAGCTGGTTCCTGAGCCGTCGCAGGGGGGTGGGTGGCAGTGCGCGGGCGGAGCCGCGCGCGTAGTGGCGCTCGACGTAGAACTGCCCCGCGCTGAGCACGGTGGTGACGGCGATGTACCAGAGGGTGGCGACCATCAGCAGCGGGATGACCTGGTACGTCTGGTTGTAGACCAGCTGCACCGAGTACAGGAGGTCGTGCACCGCGAGCACGCTGACGATGCTGGTGCCCTTCAGAGTGCCGATCAGCATGTTCCCGGCCGTCGGGACGATGGAGCGCATCGCCTGCGGGATGACGATCCGGCGCAGGGTGCGGGGCCTGCCGATGCCGAGGGCCTGGGCGGCCTCCGTCTGGCCGGCGTCCACCGAGAGGATGCCGCCGCGCACCACCTCGGCGGCGTACGCGGCTTCGTGCAGGGTCAGGCCGATGACGGCGGTGAGGGTGGGGCCGAGCAGGTTGACGGTCCGGACGGTGACGAACTCGGGCCCGAAGGGGATGCCGAGTCCGAGCGTCGGGTAGAGCGCGCCGATGTTGAACCAGAACAGCAGCTGCACCAGGAGCGGTGTGGAACGGAAGATCCAGACGTAGCCCCAGCTCAGCGTGCGCAGCACCGGGTTCGCGGACAGGCGCATCACGGCCAGCGGAGTGCCCAGCAGGAAGCCGAGCACCATCACCACACCGGTCAGCCAGAGCGTGAGCAGCAGGCCGTCGAGCACGGCCGCGGTGGTGAAGTAGCGGCCGACGACGTCCCACTGGAAGGCGCTGTTGCGGACGACGGAGCTGACCGCCATCGCGAAGAGCAGCAGCGCGGCGGCGGCCGTCAGCCAGCGGCCGGTGTGCCGGCGCGGCACGATCCGTGGGGGAGCTGCCTCGGGATCCTTGCCGATCCGTGGGGGAGCGGCACCGGGGCCTTGGTCGTCGGGGGCACTCAGGAGCGGTGCGGGCGGTGTGGGCGGTTCCGGCTGTGCGGACGGTGCCGGTGGTGCGGGCTGTGCGGACGGTGCCGGTGGTGCGGGCGGCGCGGACTGCGTGGACGGTGCGGAGGTGGAGACGTGGGTGGGACCGAAGATGTCGGACGGCGATGCCATCAGAAGGCTCTCCAGGGGAGGGAGGCACGCGGGCGGAGGCGGCCGCCCGGAGCGTGCACGTTCGTGGACTCCGGGCAGACACAGCGCGGGGTAGGGGGTGGTGGCCGATCACCGGCGTCGTCACACTCGCCGCGTCCCTCAACGCGGCCGGTACGGCTGCCGCGAGAAGCGGTGCCGGTCCGGTCTCGATCGTACGGTCGAACCGCGCGTGGATGTCAACCACACCGCGCACGGAAGCCGTTCGGTGCGGGTCCGGTATCCGGGACGTGGTTGACGAGAAGCGCGATGCAATGCTCAATTGGGCCCATGAACGCCGAGCAGCGCCTGGTCACTCGCGACCACATCGACTTCGGTCGGGTGTGGTCCGCGGCGTGTTGCGCCTGACGCGGCAGCGGGCCGTCTGACCGGCCCTTCCCTCCCTCGGTGACCCCGTCGCGGGCCGAGTTTCCCCTTTCGTCGCACCGTCTCGCGTATCGCGGACTCGGCACCTGCCGGGTCCGAGTGCGGGCGGTCGTGCGAGAGACCTGACGCGCGCTGCCGCCGCCCTTCCTCGTCCGAGGCCCCGGAACCTTCCCTCCGCCCCGGCGTCGTCACACCTGCTCACCCCCGATTCCCCGCCCCGATTTCCCCGCCCCCCGAAGCGCCGCCCCCGACGGCCGGCGCCGAGGGCTGCCCTGCTCCGCCGTGCCCAGCCGTGCCACCGCACCACGGCACGGACCAAGAGGACTTGAGGAAAGGTCATCTCCCATGCCTGTGGAGTTCCTTGGCATCGCCGCCACGAACGACGGTTCCGAGACCAACCCGCGCTCCGGCGCCGCCTTCGACAAGGAGTACACGCTCAGGCTCGCCCGGGCGCACGAGGACTACGGCTGGGACCGGGTGCTGTTCGCGTACGGTTCCGGGACGCCCGACCCCGCCCCGGCCGCGGCCTATATCGCGAGCAGACTGGAGAAACTCCAGATCCTGCTCGCCCACCGGCCCAACGTCTCCTACCCCACCTTCGCCGCGAAGACCTTCGCCACCCTCGACCAGATCAGCGAGGGCAGACTGACGGTGCACTTCATCACCGGCGGCAACGACCAGGAGCAGGGCCGCGAGGGGGACACCCTCACGAAGGACGAGCGCTACGCGCGGACCCGCGAGTACATCGACATCGTCAAGAAGATCTGGACCACCCACGAGCCCTTCGACCACGAGGGCGACCACTACCGCTTCCACGACTTCGTCAGCGACGTCTTCCCGGTCCAACAGCCGCGCCCCGGCGTGTCGTTCGGAGGTTCGTCCCCCGCCGCGTACGCCGCCGGCGGCGCCGAGGCGGACATCTACTGCCTGTGGGGCGAGCCCCTGGCGAAGACCGCCGAGCAGATCGAGGCCGTGGAGGCCGCGGCGAAGGCGGCCGGCCGCACCGAGGCGCCCCGTATCCAGGTGGCGTTCCGCCCGATCATCGCCCCGACCGAGGAACTGGCCTGGGAGAAGGCCCACCGCACCGTGGGGGCGATCCGGGAACGGCGCGAGGCGGGGCTCGTACGGCACCATCGCAGAGTTGCCCAGGACGGCCCGGAGAACACGGGCTCGCAGCGGTTGCTCGCCATCGCCGAGGCGGGGGAGCGCTACGACCGCGCCCTGTGGACCCCGACCGCGGCCGCCACCGGCGGGGCGGGCAACTCCAACGCCCTCGTCGGCACCCCGGAGACCGTCGCCCAGGCGCTGCTCGACTACTACGACCTCGGCGTCGACATCCTCTCCGCCCGCGGCTACGACCTCCTCGACGACGCCATCGACTTCGGGCGTTACGTCATCCCGATCGTCCGCGAAGAGGTCGCCAAGCGCGACGTCGAACGCGTGGCGCGCGGCGCCCTCGCGGCGGTGAACGGATGACGTCCGCAGTGGAACTGACGGTGATTCACGTCCCCGTCTCCGATCCCCGGGTGCAGCCCCTGCTGCGGGAACTCGCCGACGAGTACTCCCGGCGCTACGGCAGGATCGCGGACGGCGAGATCTCCCGTTACCCCGACGAGGAGTTCACGGCCCCGCACGGCGGCCTCCTGCTCCTGCTCCTCGAACACGGCGAGCCGGTCGCGGGAGGCGCTTTCCGCCGCTATGACGCGACCACGGCCGAACTGAAACGGATCTGGACGCACTCCGCCCACCGGCGGCGCGGCCTCGCCCGCCGTGTCGTCGCCGAACTGGAGCACGAGGCGAACGCCCGCGGCTACCGGCGGATCTACCTGACCACCGGGCCCCGCCAGCCCGAGGCCCGCGGCCTGTACCTGGCCACCGGCTACGCCCCGCTCTTCGACACGGAGGCCGACCCGGAGACCATCGGCCCGCTGCCCTTCGAGAAGCACCTGCCGACCACCCCCGCACACCCCGGAAAGGCCGCACATCTGTGAGCGCCCGTGACATCGCAACCCGTTCGAGCCGACTGCGCCTCGCCGCCGCGACCGCGCTGCTGCCCTTCCTGGCGCTGACCGCCTGCGGTTCCGGCGACACCTCCGGCACCGCGCCGGCGGGAGCCCAGGCGTCCCCGGCGCCGAGCGGCGACCCGGTCGCCGCCGTCAGGAAGGTGGACTCCGCCGCCGCCCTGCTGCCCGAGGACGTGCGCCGGGCGGGCACGCTCCGGATCGGCAGCTCGATCGGTTTCCCGCCGGGCGCGTACTACCCGAACGGGCAGGAGAAGCCGCCCGCCGGCCAGGACATCGACCTCGCCGACGCGGTGGCCAAGGTCCTCGGCGTGCGGCTGGAGCGGCAGGACGCCTCCTTCGAGACGATCCTGCCCGCCCTCGGCAGCGGCAAGTACGACGTCGGCACCGGCAACTTCGGCGTCACCACCAAACGACTGAAGACCGTCGACTTCGTCACCTACATCAACGACGGCCAGGGCTTCGCCGTGAAGAAGGGCAGCACGACCCTCAAGACGAAGGTCACCGACCTCACCCAGTTGTGCGGGCTGACCATCGGCACCGGCGCCGGCACCACCTTCGAGGCGACCCTGACCGCGAAGAAGGGGGTGTGCGCCGAGGCGGGCAAGAAGCCGTACGACGTCAAGGTCTACTCGGAGAACGGGGCGACGCTCACCGCGCTCCAGCAGGGCCGGATCGATGTCGTCATGTCGACCATCAACGGCCTGCGCTACCAGGCGGCGCAGCCTGCCGCGCAGACGGAGTTCCTCGGCGAGTACCACCGCCTCGACGTCGGCTTCGCCTTCAAGAAGGGTTCCCCGCTCACCAAGGCGTTCCAGGCCGCCGTCAACGAGCTGATCAAGGACGGCACGTACGCCCGGATCCTCGAGAAGTGGGGCACCCCCGCCTCCGCGATCGACGCGTCCCAGGTCAACCCGCCCGAGCACACGTAACGACCCCGCATCACGACCCCACAGGACATGTCGATGGCTCTCACCGCAGACCCCTCTGCCGCGCCACCGAGCGCACCCACCGCGGCCACCGGCCCCGGACCCCGGCCCGGACCGGACGACCCGGCCTCGCTCACGGTCGTACCCGCCCGGCACTACGCACGCTGGGCGGCGGCCGTCGCCGTGATCGTGCTGGTCGCCCAGTTCGCGCACGGGCTGGCCACCAACCCGGTCTGGGAGTGGGGCGTCTTCCGCGCCTACTTCTTCTCCGAGACGATCGTCCAGGCGGTGTGGGTGACCCTGCAGCTCACCGCCTACGCCTCCGTCCTCGGCTTCCTCCTCGGCACCGTCCTGGCCTTCATGAGGCTGTCGCGCAGCCCGGTGCTGCAGACCGTCGCCTGGTCCTACATCTGGATCTTCCGGTCGATCCCGATGATCGTCCAGCTCGTGTTCTGGTTCAATCTGAGTGCGCTGTACGAGGAGTTGGGCGTCGGCATCCCCTTCGGGCCGGTCTTCTGGTCCGTCGACAGCAACAGCCTCATCGGCACCATCGGCGCTGCCGTCATCGGGCTGACGCTGCATCAGGCCGCCTATGCCGCCGAGATCGTGCGCGGCGGCGTCATCGCCGTCGACCACGGACAGCTGGAGGCCGCCGCCTCGCTCGGCATCCCCCGGCTCCGGCAGATCCGCCGGATCGTGCTGCCACAGGCCATGCGCGCCATCCTGCCCACCGCCGGCAACGAGATCATCGGCCTCCTCAAAGGCACCTCGGTGGTCTACGTGATGGCCATCGGCGAGCTCTTCTACCAAGTCCAGGTGATCTACGGCCGCAACGGCCGGGTGATCCCCCTGCTCCTGGTCGCCACTGCCTGGTACGTGATCCTCACCTCCCTGCTGTCGGTCGCGCAGTACTACGTGGAGCGCCACTTCGCCCGGGGCGCCGACCGCACCCCGCCGCCCACCCCGCTCCAGCGCGCCCGCCGCTTCCTGGCGACGCGGCGCCTCGCCGCCACCCACCCCCTGACGGAGAAGACATGAACGACGTCATGGTCGACGTCCACGACGTCCACAAGAGCTTCGGCCCGCTGGAGGTGCTGCGCGGCGTCGACCTGAAGGTCCGTGCCGGCGAGGTGACCGTGATCCTCGGCCCGTCCGGCTCCGGGAAGTCCACCCTGCTGCGGACCATCAACCACCTGGAGAAGGTCAACCGCGGCTGGGTCAGCGTCGACGGCGAGCTCATCGGCTACCGCCGCTCCGGCGGCAAGCTGCACGAGCTGAAGGAGAAGGACGTCCTGAAGCAGCGGACCCACATCGGGTTCGTCTTCCAGAACTTCAACCTCTTCCCGCACCTGACCGTACTCGACAACCTCGTCGAGGCACCGGTCTCCGCCCTGCGCAGGTCGCGCAAGGAGGCGGAGGAGAACGCCCGCAGGCTCCTCGACCGGGTAGGCCTCGCCGACAAGACCGACGCGTATCCGCGTCAGCTGTCCGGAGGCCAGCAGCAGCGCGTGGCCATCGCCCGCGCGCTCGCCCTCGAACCCAAGGTGCTGCTCTTCGACGAGCCCACGTCGGCGCTCGACCCGGAACTCGTCGGCGAAGTCCTCGACGTCATCAAGGCCCTGGCCCGCACCGGCACCACCATGATCGTCGTGACGCACGAGATCGGCTTCGCCCGCGAGGTCGCCGACACCGTCGTGTTCATGGACGGCGGCGTCGTCGTCGAACAGGGCCCGCCCTCGGCCGTACTCGACGCCCCGAGGCACGAGCGCACCCGCGCCTTCCTCTCCAAGGTCCTCTGACCACCCCGTTCACACCGTTCCACCCCTTCTCCCCCGATCTCCCAAGGCAAGGAGCACGACCATGGCCACCACCTCGATCACCCGCCGCCGCACCACCGCCGCCGCGCTGGGACTCACCGCCGCCCTCGCCCTCACCGCCTGCGGCAACCCCTCCGACGGCGGCACGACCGAAGTCGCGGCCGCGTCGGGCGACACGGTGAAGATCAACCTGAGCCCCGACCAGAACCGCGTCACCACCGGAAAGGTCGACTCCATAGCCGCGCGGGTCCCGGAAGCGATCCGCAAGAGAGGCACCCTGGAGATCGTCGACTCGTCCGGTTCGGCGGCGCCCCTGACCTTCCACGCCACCGACAACAAGACCATCATCGGCGTCGAGCCCGACCTCGCCTACCTGGTCGCCGACGTACTCGGCCTCAAGCCGCACATCAACACGGTCTCCTGGGAGAACGTCTTCATCGGTCTGGACAGCGCCAAGTACGACGTCGGCTTCAGCAACATCACCGTCACCGAGGAACGCAAGGAGAAGTACGACTTCGCCACCTACCGCGAGGACAACCTGGGCTTCGGGGCGAAGAAGGGCAGCGGCCTGAAGATCAGCGGACCCGCGGACGTCGCCGGCAGGACCGTCGCCGTGGGCAGCGGCACCAACCAGGAGAAGCTGCTCGTCGAGTGGAGCAAGGAGAACGTGAAGGCCGGCCGCAAGCCGGTGGACATCAAGTACTACCAGAACGACAGCGACACCTACCTCGCCCTCCAGTCCGGCCGCATCGACCTCTACCTCGGCCCCAACCCGACCGCCGCCTACCACGCCGCCACCACCGGGAAGACGGAGGTCGTCGGTACGTACTCCGGCGCCGGCGCCACCCTCCAGGGCCTCATCGCGGCCACCACCAAGAAGGACAGCGGCCTGGCCGCGCCGCTCGCCGACGCGCTCAACGAGGTCATCAAGAACGGCACGTACGCCAAGGTGCTCCAGCGCTGGGGCCTCACCGACGAGGCCGTGACCACGTCCCAGGTCAACCCGCCCGGCCTGCCCAAGACCAACAAGTAGCAGTCCCGGGGAGCGGGGCCGCGACACACCGCCGCCCGCGGCCCCGCCCCCACCCCACGTCACTTCCCACGCCCCCGAAGGGTCCGCCATGGCCACCGTCCTGTCCGTCTCCGGAAGCCCCTCCGCCACCTCTCGCACCGCCAGGCTGCTGCGCCACCTGGACCGGCAGCTCACGGCCCAGGGACACGAGGTGATCCCCCTGGACGTCCGCACCATCCCCGCCGAGGCCCTGCTCGGCGCCGACTTCCGACATCCGGCCATCATCGAGGCGACCGAACTGTTCGCCCGCGTCGACGGGGTCGTCATCGGCACGCCCGTCTACAAGGCCGCCTACTCCGGGCTGCTGAAGTCCCTGCTCGACCTGCTGCCGCAGTACGCGCTGGTCGGCAAGACGGTCCTCCCACTGGCGACCGGCGGAAGCACCGCGCACGTCCTGGCCATCGACTACGCGCTGCGCCCCGTCCTCAGCTCCATGGGGGCCGCGCACATCGTCCAGGGCTGGTTCACCCTCGACAAGGACATCCAGGTCGGCGACGACGGCACCCTGACCGTCGCACCCGGCCCGGCCGAGGCCCTCGCCCACGTCGTCGACCGGTTCTCCGACGCCCTCGGCGGCCGTACGGCCCTGCCGGCCACCGCCGGACGAGCAGCCTGACGGGCCTCGCGCCCACGCCCGACCGGCGACGACGAGCGAAAGGCCCGAGCCTCACGTGACCCTCACCTTCCACTGGTTCCTGCCCACCAACGGCGACAGCCGTCATGTCGTCGGAGGCGGCCACGGCGCTCCCGTCACCGCGACCGGAGGCGACCGGCCGCCGAGCATCGGCTACCTCACGCAGATCGCCCGCGCCGCCGAGGACCTCGGCTTCACCGGCGTGCTGACCCCCACCGGGGCCTGGTGCGAGGACGCCTGGCTGACCACCGCGATGATCAGCCGGCACACCGAGCGCCTGAAGTTCCTGGTCGCGTTCCGGCCCGGCTTCGTCTCGCCCACCCTCGCCGCGCAGATGGCGTCCACCTTCCAACGGCAGACCGGCGGCCGGCTGCTGCTCAACGTGGTCACGGGCGGCGAGAGCCCCGAGCAGCGCGCGTACGGGGACTTCCTCGACAAGGACGCCCGCTACGCCCGCACGGACGAGTTCCTCCAGATCGTCCGCGCGCTGTGGACCGGCGGGACCGTGAACCTCGCGGGCGAGCACCTGCGGGTCGACGACGCGCGTCTCGCCCGGGTGCCCGACCCGCTCCCGGAGGTCTACTTCGCCGGCTCCTCTCCCGCCGCGGGAGGTGTCGCCGCCCGTCACGCGGACGTCTATCTCACCTGGGGCGAGCCGCCCTCCGCCGTCGCCGAGAAGATCGCCTGGATCCGGACCCTGGCCGAGAAGGAGGGCCGGAACGTCCGCTTCGGCATCCGCCTCCACGTCATCACCCGCGACACCTCGGAACAGGCCTGGGCCGAGGCCCGACGACTCCTCGACGGCTTCGCCCCCGAGACCGTCGCCGCCGTGCAGGCCGGGCTCGCCCGAAGCGAGTCCGAGGGCCAGCGGCGCATGCTCGCCCTGCACGGCGGCGGCCGCGACGGCCTGGAGATCCACCCCAACCTGTGGGCCGGCATCGGTCTCGTGCGCGGCGGAGCCGGTACGGCGCTGGTCGGCAGCCACACCGAGGTGGCCGAGCGCATCACCGAGTACCACCGGCTGGGCATCGACGAGTTCGTGCTCTCCGGCTACCCGCACCTGGAGGAGGCGTACTGGTTCGGCGAGAACGTCCTGCCCCGCCTCGTCGGCCCCGCCCACCGCGCGTGGTCCGGCTGACCGCCGTCCCGCGGCTCCGGCGCGGCGCCGGTGACGCCCCCGACCGGCGCCTGCCGCACCCGCGCGGCGGGCTTCACGGAGCCGAAACACGCGCTCCACCTTCACCCGTCCAGCTCCGCCTAGGCTGCGAGGACAGGGGGACCGGCCGTGCCGGCCGGCGCCCTCTGCCGTCGCTGACCTGCTCCCGCCATCGGAACCTCCGCACGAGCGGCCGATGACCCGTACGGTCGACCAGGAAGGCCCCCTTCTCATGTCCGCACGTCCCCCTCTTCATCTCGCCGTGGCGCTGGACGGCACCGGCTGGCACCCGGCCGCGTGGCGCGAGCCGGACGCCCGGCCCGGCGACCTGTTCACCGCCGCCTACTGGGCCGGCCTCGTCGCCGAGGCCGAACGCGGCCTGCTCGACTTCGTGACCTTCGAGGACGGCCTCGGACTGCAGTCCTCGCACCCCACGGAGCCGGACGGGCGCACCGACCAGGTGCGCGGACGGCTGGACGCCGTGCTCGTCGCTGCCCGGATCGCACCGCTCACCCGGCACATCGGGCTCGTACCGACCGTGGTCGCCACGCACACAGAGCCGTTCCACATCTCCAAGGCGATCGCCACCCTGGACTACGTCAGCGGCGGCCGTGCGGGCCTGCGCGTCCAGGTGACCGCGCGGCAGAACGAGGCCGCCCACTTCGGCCGCCGCACCTTCCCGTCCCTCCGCGTCGAGGACCTGGGCACCCCGGCCGGCCGGGACCTGGTCACCGAACTCTTCGACGAGGCCGCCGACCACGTCGAAGTGGTGCGCCGCCTGTGGGACAGCTGGGAGGACGACGCCGAGATCCGCGACGCCGCCACCGGACGCTTCGTCGACCGCGACAAGCTCCACTACATCGACTTCGAGGGCCCGCACTTCCGGGTCAGGGGCCCGTCGATCACCCCCCGGCCGCCGCAGGGCCAGCCCCTCGTCAGCGCGCTCGCGCACGACACCGTGCCCTACCGGCTGGTGGGCCGCTCCGCCGACATCGGCTACGTCACCCCGCACGACACCGACCAGGCCCGTGCCGTCGTCGCCGAGATCCGAGCCGCCCAGGCCGCCGCGGGACGGGCGGAAGAGCGGCTGCACGTCTTCGGAGACCTGGTGGTCTTCCTGGACGACGACCCCGCGGCGGCGGAGTACCACAAGGCCCGCCTGGACGACCTGGCGGGCCACGCCTACACCAGCGACGCCAAGGTGTTCACGGGCACGCCCGCACAACTCGCGGACCTGCTCCTCGAGTTCCGCGAGGCGGGCCTGAGCGGCTTCCGGCTGCGCCCGGGAGCGATCGGCCACGACCTGGAACAGATCACCCGGGGCCTCGTGCCCGAGCTCCAACGCCGAGGCGCCTTCCGGCACGCCTACGAGGCGGACACCCTCCGGGGGCTGCTCGGGCTCGCCCGCCCCGCGAACCGCTACGCCGCCGCCGTCTGAAGCAGGAGTCGCACCACCATGACGAACCCGACCACCGGCAAGCCCCTGAAGCAGATCCATCTCGCGGCCCACTTCCCCGGCGTCAACAACACCACCGTGTGGAGCGACCCGCGGGCCGGCAGCCACATCGACTTCAGCTCGTTCGCGCACTTCGCGCGGACCGCCGAACGCGCCAAGTTCGACTTCCTGTTCCTCGCCGAAGGACTGAGACTGCGCGAACAGGGCGGCCGGATATACGACCTGGACGTGGTGGGCCGGCCCGACACCTTCACCGTCCTGTCCGCGCTCGCCGCCGTCACCGAACGCATCGGCCTGACCGGCACCATCAACTCCACCTTCAACGAGCCCTACGAGGTGGCCCGCCAGTTCGCCAGCCTGGACCACCTGTCGGGCGGACGCGCCGCCTGGAACGTCGTCACCTCCTGGGACGCCTTCACCGGCGAGAACTTCCGGCGCGGCGGCTTCCTCCCGGAGGACCAGCGCTACTCCCGGGCCCGGGAGTTCCTGTCCACCGCCCACGAACTGTTCGACTCCTGGCAGGGCGACGAGATCGTCGCCGACCGCGAATCCGGCACCTTCCTGACGGACGCGAAGGCCGGAGCCTTCGCCCACCAGGGACAGCACTTCGACATCGCCGGCCAGTTCGACGTCCCCCGCGGCCCGCAGGGCCGCCCGGTGATCTTCCAGGCGGGCGACTCCGACGAGGGCCGCGAGTTCGCCGCCGCCGAGGCCGACGCCATCTTCAGCCGGCACAGCACCCTGGAGGCGGGCCGGGCCTTCTACACCGACGTCAAGGGACGACTCGCCCGCCACGGCCGCACCCACGACCAGCTGCTCATCCTGCCCGCGGCGACCTTCGTACTCGGCGACACCGACGCCGAGGCACAGGAGCAGGCCCGGGAGGTACGGCGCCGCCAGGTCAGCGGCCGGACCGCGATCGCGTACCTCGAACACGTCTGGAACCGGGACCTGTCCGCGTACGACCCCGACGGCCCCCTCCCGGACATCGACCCGGACCCCGGCGAGCACACCGTCGCCCGCGGCCGGGCCAGCGTCCGCGAGTTCCGGGACTCCCTCGCCGTCGCCCGGAAATGGCGCGAACGCGCCGCGGCCGACAACCTGTCGATCCGGGAGCTCGTCATCGAGACCACCGGCCGCCAGTCGTTCGTCGGTTCCCCGGCCACCGTCGCCGACGCCATCGACCGGTTCGTCCAGACGGACGCCGCCGACGGCTTCATCCTGGTCCCGCACATCACCCCCGGCGGCCTCGACGAGTTCGCCGACACCGTCGTCCCGCTGCTCCAGGAACGCGGTGTGTTCCGCCACGACTACACGGGCACCACGCTCCGGGACCACCTCGGCCTGGCCCACCCCGACTCCCGCGCGCGCGTGGACGCGGAGAACCGGCGGGTGGCGTCGTGAAGTTCCTCGCCATCACCCTCATCGTGCACGCCCCGGACCCGGTGACCGGCGTACGGAAGTCCACCAACGAGCGCTTCCGCGAGGTGATCGACAACGCGCTCCTCGCCGAGGAACTGGGCTTCGACGGCTTCGGCGTCGGCGAGCGCCACGAGCGGCCGTTCATCTCCTCCTCGCCGCCGGTCGTGCTCAGCCACATCGCCGCGCTCACCTCGCGCATCCGGCTCTTCACCGCCGTCACCACCCTCAGCCTGCTCGACCCGGTGCGCGCCTACGAGGACTACGCGACCCTGGACCACCTGTCCGCGGGCCGCCTCGACCTGATCATCGGCAAGGGCAACGGCACCGCCCAGCGCGAGCTGTTCCACGTCACCCCCGAGGACCAGTGGGACCGCAACGCCGAGAGCTACGAACTGTTCCGCCGCATCTGGCGGCAGGACAAGGTGAGCGCCTCCCCGCGCTTCCGCCCCGGGCTGACCGAAGCGGAGGTGTGGCCGAGACCGCTCCAGCAGCCCATCCGGGTCTGGCACGGCAGCGCGACCAGCCTGGAGTCGGTCGACCTCGCCGCCCGTTACGGGGACCCGCTCTTCTCGGCCAACGTCACCCACCCGATAGAGCCGTACGCCGAACTCGTCCGCCACTACCGGGAGCGCTGGGAGCACTACGGCCACGACCCGGCCCAGGCGGTCGTCGGCGCGGGAACGGCCGGCTACTACGCGGCCCGCACGTCACAGGAGGCCGTCGCGGCGTACCGGCCGGTGTTCGAGGGCCACCTCGCGTTCCAGAAGAGCCTCGGCCTGGAGCCGGTGTTCGCCACCCTGGATGACTTCGTCGAACGCAGCTCGGCGCTGATCGGCAGCCCGCAGCAGATCATCGACAAGGTGCACCGCTACCACGAGCGGTTCGGCCACAGCGTGCTCCACCTGCAGGCCGACGCGAGCGGTCTCCTCCCCGCCCAGCACCACGCGTCGCTCGAACTCTTCCAGTCCGAGATCGCCCCGGTGCTGCGACGCGAGATCCCCGACCCTCCGTTCCCCTGGGCGCCGGTCATCGCGGCGCCCGAGCCCCCGCTCGTGTCCCCGCCCGCACCGGCGCCCGCGTCCACCGACCACTGAGGAGCACCACCCGACCATGCCCGGCATACCTCTCGGAGTCCTCGACCTCGTCCCGATCCCGTCCGGAGCCACCGCCGCCCAAGCGCTGCGCCACACCGTCGACCTGGCCCAACAGACCGAGCGCTTCGGCTACACCCGCTACTGGATCGCCGAGCACCACCTCAACCCGGGGGTCGCCGGGGCCTCTCCCGCCGTCGTGCTGGCCCTGACCGCCGCCGCGACGTCCACCATCAGGATCGGCTCCGGTGCCGTACTGCTCGGCCACCGCACCGCGCTGTCCACCGTCGAGGAGTTCGGCCTGATCGACGCCCTGCATCCCGGGCGGATCGATCTGGGGCTCGGCCGCTCCGGCGCACGCTCGTCCGGGCGGAAGGCGGACCCGCGCCCGACCACGACCCCCGTCGTCGACGGCCGCACGCCCAACGGCCTGAAGATCCCGCCCCGCTTCTCCTTCGAGCACCTGATCGGCTCGCCCCGCTTCCGGGTCCAGCAGCAGTTGCTGCACCAGCCCGGCGCCCAGCCCCAGGACTACGGCGAGCAGGTCGACGACATCCTCGCCCTCCTGCGCGGCGACTACCGCGCGGCGGACGGGACCGAGGCGCACGCCGTCCCCGGCGAGGGCGCGGACCTTGAGGTCTGGATCCTCGGCAGCAGCGGCGGAGAGAGCGCCGACGTCGCCGGCCGCAACGGCCTCCCCTTCGCCGCCAACTACCACGTCAGCCCGGCCACCGTACTGGAGGCGGCGGAAGGCTACCGCGCCGCCTTCCAGCCCTCCGACCACCTCGACAAGCCCTACGTCAGCATCTCCGCCGACGTCGTCGTCGCCGAGGACGACGAGACCGCCCGCGAACTCGCCACCGGCTACGGCCCCTGGGTCCGCAGCATCCGCACGGCCGAGGGCGCCATCCCCTTCCCGACCCCGGACGAGGCCCGCGCCCTCACCCGCACATGGACCGAAGCGGACCGCACCCTCGTCGCGGACCGCCTCGACACCCAGTTCGTCGGCTCACCCCAGCGCGTCGCGGACCACCTCGAACAACTCCAGGAGGCCACCGGCGCCGACGAACTCGTCATCACCACCATCACCCACGACCACGCCGACCGGGTCCGCTCCTACCGCCTCCTGGCAGAGGAGTGGCGACGGCGCTGAGCGGGCTCGCCTCTCAGGATCGCGATGACCTCGGCCCGCGTGGACGCCGCGGCGCCCGCCCGCGCGGCCCCCGGTCATGGACTCAGGCCGTGACCCCGTCGCGGTACCGGGACGGGGAGACGCCGTAGCGGTCCAGGAACGCCTTGCGCAGGGCCTCAGGGGTGCCGAAGCCGCAGCGGGCCGCCACGGAGGCCACGGGGAGGGGACTCGTCCGGAGGAGGTGCGCGGCCGTCTCCGTGCGGACGGCCCGGACGTACCGGCCGGGCGGTTCCCCGAGGCACCGGGTGAAGAGCCGGGTGAGGTGACGGGGTGTCATGCCGGCGCGGGCGGCGAGGGTGGGGGTGCTCAGGTCGTCGTTCGGGTGCGCGGCGATGTAGGACGCGAGGACGCGGACGGTGTCCTCGCGAGGGGGCGGCGCCGTGGTGAACACGCTCATCTGGCGCTGGTCGCCGGGACGTTGCATGTGGACGACGAGGTGCCGGGCCACCTGGCGAGCCGTCTCCGGGCCGTGGTCCTCCTCGACGAAGGCCAGGGTCAGGTCGAGCGCGCTGGTGATCCCGGCCGACGTGTACACGTTGCCGTCGCGGATCCACAGGGGCGCCGGGTCCACCCGTACCGCCGGGTATCCGTCCGCCAGGTGCGGGGCGAACTGCCAGTGGGTGGTGGCCCGTCGGCCGTCGAGGAGACCTGCCGCGGCCAGCACGGCCGCGCCCGTGCAGACCGAGGCGACCCGTCGGCTCTCGCGGCTGAGGCGCCGGACGTGTCCGACGAGGCGGGGATCGCGGGTGAACCGCTCGACACCCAGCCCGCCCGAGACGACGAGCGTGTCCAGCGGCCCCTTCGTCCGCTCCAGGGACTCGACGCCGGCCAGCGTGAGTCCGGTACCGCACCGGATGGAAGCCCCGCCCGGCGCGAGCACCCGCACGCGATACGGCGTCCCGGGGTCCCCGAGCGCGTTGGCGAGGGCCAGTCCGGTCGTGACGCAGGCGATGTCGAGGAGCTCGGCCGACTCGAACCCGACGACGGCCACCACCCGTTCAGCGCGATCCCCCATGCCCCGACCCTAGTCCGCACGGACCTACAGCCCAAGACGACGGACATCCCGTTACCGCACCGGCGGCCGGGGCGGCCGAGCGTCGCACAGTGGGCCGCATGACGACGATCCGCTTCCTCGCACACCGCTGGCCCACCTTGCTCGCCCTCGCCCTCGCCGTGGCCACCTTCGCCGACGGGCTGCCGCCCACCCCCTTCCTCGCCGCCCTCCTCGTGGTCATGCCGCTGTGCTACCTGGCCCTCGGCGCCGCACGCGGCGAACTCGGCACCCGGCGCGCGCTCACCGTCCAGTCCACCGGTCTCCTCGCCTTCGGCGCGTGGGCCGTGGCCGTCCTCCTCCTGGACGGCCGGACCGCGCTGTACCTCGTCGCCGCCGGCTGGCTCGCCCACGGCCTCTGGGACCTGTCACACCACCGCACCGGCCGGGTCGTCCCCCGCGCCTGGTCGGAATGGTGCGGTGTCGTCGACGCGTCGGGCGCCCTGGCGATCGTCCTGCTCGTCTGACCGCGCCCTCACGGCACGTGCACCGCAACGGCGTGTTCGTGTTCGCACGCGTCCTCGATGCCGTAGGTCTCCCAAGCGGGGAAGGCGTCTTCGGAGGGCGCCCGCTCACCGGGGGCGAGGAGGCAGGCGTCGAGAGCCGCGCGGAGGGCTGCGGGGCGCAGGCCGGTTCCGATGAACACCAGCTCCTGGCCCTGTCCGGTGCCGGGGTCGCGGGCACCGGAGGGCTCGAAGCGGGCGACGGCGCCGGCTTGGGACCACAGTCCGGTCACGCGCGGGCGGCTGGCGAGCCAGAAGAAGCCCTTGGAGCGCAGGATTCGACCGTAGGTGCCGCTGTCGAGACCCTTGGTGACGAAGGTCCAGAGGCGGCCGGGGTGGAAGGGCGCGGCGGAGCGGTACACGAGGGAGGAGATGCCGTACTCCTCGGTCTCGGGTACGTGGTCGCCGTTGAGCTCCTTGACCCAGCCGGGGGCCTGCTGGGCGCGCTCGACGTCGAAGAGGCCGGTGCCCAGTACCTGCTGGAGGGCGACTTGTCCGCGGACGGCGGGCACGATCCGGGCCTCGGGGTTGAGGCGGGTGAGCGTCGCGCGCAGCCGCGCCGCCTCGTTCGGTCCGACCAGGTCGAGCTTGTTGAGGACGATGACGTCGGCGAACTCGACCTGGTCCACGAGCAGGTCGCTGACGGTGCGTTCGTCGTCCTCGTACGGGGCGAGTCCGCGGGCGGCGAGTTCGTCGCCGCCCGCGAGTTCCGGCAGGAAGTTCGCCGCGTCGACGACGGTGACCATGGTGTCGAGGCGGGCGAGGTCGCCGAGGGTGGCGCCGTCGTCGCGGGGGAAGGAGAAGGTGGCGGCGACGGGCATGGGCTCGGAGATGCCGCTGGACTCGATGAGCAGGTAGTCGAACCGGCCCTCGCGGGCGAGGCGGTCGACCTCTTCGAGCAGGTCGTCGCGCAGGGTGCAGCAGATGCATCCGTTGGTCATCTCGACCAGGCGTTCGTCGGTGCGGGACAAGGCGGCCTCGCCGCCGCGCACGAGCGCGGCGTCGATGTTGACCTCGCTCATGTCGTTGACGATGACCGCGACCCGCAATCCCTCGCGGTTGCCGAGGACATGGTTGAGCAAGGTGGTCTTCCCCGCGCCGAGGAAGCCGGACAGGACGGTCACGGGCAGGCGGCCGTACGTCGTCATGAGCGGCTCAGCCCTCGGGGCGGAGCAGGCCGCGCTCGTACGCCTTCACCAGGCGCTGCGGCACCTGGTGGACCACGCCGTCGACCGTGATCGGGACGAGCTGGGGGGTGGTGGCCTTCCACTGGGCCCTGCGGTGACGGGTGTTGCTGCGGGACATCTTCCGCTTGGGGACGGCCATGGGGATCTCCAGGGGGTGGGGGACCGGTGATGGCCAAGACCATATATGAAAACGGTTGTCGTTACCAATGTGCCCTGCTGCTCGCCCTCGCCGTCACCGGTGCGGGATCGCGGTCCGACACCGTGATCCCGCACCGGTCAGGGGCGTGCCGTCAGGGCTCAGGCGAGCGCCGGTGTCCGGGTGAACCGTCTGGGTGCGGGCAGCTCGCCGGCCGGGGCGGTCACCGGCGGGGGTGCCGCGTCCTCGTCGCCGCGGAGCAGGGCGACCAGGGAGGTGCGGGCCCGCGCGACGCGGGAGCGGACGGTGCCGACGGGGCAGCCGATGGCTTCGGCGGCCTCGGCGTAGGGGAGGCCGAGGAGTTGGGTGAGGACGAAGGCGTCCTTGCGTTCGGGCGGGATGGCGGCGAGGAGCTCGGCGAGAGCGACGCCGTCCTCGAAGCCGGGGAGGCCCTGGGGCTGGGTGTGCTCGGCCTGGGCCTGCCAGTCGTCGCGGTCGGACAGCCGGGGGCGGGCGGCGGCGTGCCGCAGGCTGTCGACGACCGTGCGGCGGGCTATCGAAAGGAGCCAGGTGCGGGCCGAGGAACGCCCCTGGAAGCGGGGCAGCGCGGCGAGCGCGCGGAGGAAGACCTCCTGGGTGAGGTCGTCGGCCGCCTGGCGGTCGGCACTGAGGTAGGTCACATAGCGCCGGACGTCGCGGTGCAGGGCGCGTACGAAGAGGTCGGCCTTGGCCGGGTCGCCGTCGCGGGCGGCCAGCGCGAGCCGGGTCGTCGCCGCGTCGGTGTCCGCGTCCGGCGCGTGGGCCGAACGGGAGGTCCTCGGCGGGCGCTGAAGGAGGGTGTCGTGGGCAGGAGTCATCGCCACAAGTCCTTACGAGGCAAAGGGAATCCGGCCGGGCGCGCGGATGAGGGCGGCGCCGTGCCGGTGACGGGTACGGCCCGCCGCGACCGAGCGGAGGCGGCGTGGCCGATGCCCGAGCGACGGAACGGTGCCGTCGAGCTCGGGGAGCCGGCTGTCAGAGGACAGCGAGTGCCTGGGGAGGACCTCGGGAGATGAGCGAATGGGCGAGGAGGAGGCGGCGCGGAGCCCGCTCGTCACCGGCCCGCGCGGGCCTGAAGCGAGGCCTGTTCGGCGCGATGGGGACGAAGGACGCGAGCAGCGGACACAGGGGGCGGAACAGTCGCAGGGACGCGGCGCGCAGAAGACGGAACGCCGCCCGCTCGCCGTACGCCATCCACAGTCCGCTCAGGAGCGCGGCCAGGAGGTGTGCCGAGACCATGCCGAAAGATGCCGACATGTTTGTCATGTCATGCGCGGCCGGGAGCTCGGAGACCATGTCGACGGACGCGGCCATGTCCCCGTGACCCATGGCCGCGTGCGACATGTGCGCGTGTGCCCCATGCGTCTCGCCCGTGGGCATCGGCATCGGCGTGAGTATCCGGATCGGCAGCGCCGCCGGCGCCGGCGGCGTCGGCTGGGACCAGGAGAAGGCCGCGTGGAGCGCGCTCTGCACGGCCACGCTCGCCGTGGTGACGGCGAGGAGACCGCGCTCGCGGCTCGCGAGGTACCAGGTGACCGCCGTGGTGGCGGCGAAGGCGAGGGAGAGCGTCCAGGCGGGCACGGCCTGCCCCGACATCACGATGTGACCGGTGGCGGCGAGCAGCACGCAGACGGCCGCGAACATCGCGGCCCGCACTCCTCGCGAACATCGGCCTGGTGTCATGGCGCGCCCATCCTTGCACCCCTCCCCGGAGGCATGAGGGCGGGTACGGCCGACCCGCGGCCGCCCCCTCGACCTGTCGGGACATGAGTACGCGACTGTGGCGCGTCCCACAAGACCGCCTCGGGAACTTCAGGCACGGTCGCCACGACTCCTTCAAGGCGACGGCGTTCGGCCCGTTCGCCGAACGGGGGAGGAGAGACGCGGTGACGAGCGCGGGTACGGCGGCGGAGCCAGGCCATGCCGATGCCGGAGAGGGGCCGGCCCGCGGACTGACCGCACTCCTGACGACGGCCATGGCCTTCTCGATGATGCAGCTCTTCCTGCTCGGAGCACTGGGCCCGCGCCTCGTCGACCGACTCGGCGTCTCGGAGACCGTGCTGGGCCTGACCACCACGGTCGGCTTCGGCACGGCGGCCGTCCTGTCGCCCGTCGGCGGCCGGATCGTCGACCGCGTCGGCCCGCGCCGGGCGCTCGTGGCCCTGCTCTCCCTCTCGGCCGTGGCACTGGGGCTGATCGGCGCCGCGCCCGGCTCCGGCCCGCTGCTCGCGGCCGTCGCGCTCGGCGGCCTGCCCCAGGCGCTCGCCAACCCGGCGACGAACAAGGCGATCCTGGCGTCCGTACCGGTGGCCAGGCGGGGTGCGGTCACCGGCGCCAAACAGTCCGGCGTCCAGCTGGGGGCCTTCGTGGCGGGGCTGCCCCTCGCCGTGGCCGCGAGCGCGATCGGCTGGCGGGGCGCGGTCTGGGTGGCCGCCGGTGCGGCGCTCCTCGCGGCCCTGTGGGCCCGGCGCGCGCTGCCCGCCGACGCGTCACCGTCGCCGAAGGGGGCCGCGAACGGTCCGGCACGGTCCCGCTCCGGTGGTCCCGTGCCGTGGCTGGCCGCCTTCTCGCTCTTCCTCGGCGCGGGGATCGCCTCCGTCAACACCTACCTCGCGCTGTTCGGCGCCCAACGCCTGGGCATGGGGCCCACGGTGGCGGGCGCACTGGTCGCCGTCCTCGGGGTCGCCGGGATCGCCGGCCGCGTCGGCTGGTCCCGGGCCGCCACCCCCGGCCGGGCGCCGTGGCTGCCGGGCCTGCTCGCCGGCGGGGCGGTGGGCGCGGCCGTGCTCCTGGCCGCCGCCGTCCGCGTCGACCCGCTGGTGTGGGTGGCCGCCGTGGCGGTGGGCGTGTTCGCCGTCTCCGGCAACGCCGTCTCGATGGTGCTCGTGATGCAGCGCTCCGCCCCGGGACGAGCCGGTCAGGACTCCGCGCTTGTCGCCGCCGGTTTCTTCGCCGGATTCGCCGTGGGGCCACCGCTGTTCGGCGTCCTCGCGCAACGCGGACGGTACGGGGAGGGCTGGGCGCTGGTCGCCGTCGAGTTCGCCCTCGCGGCGGCCGTCGCGCTCGCCTGGGCGGTACGGGACCGCCGTACGCGCGCGGCGGGTCCGCGGTGACCGCCACGGCCTGGGCCGAGGAGGCCCTCGACCTCGTGCTTCACCGGGTGGGGGAGACCTCGGAGCAGGTGGGACAGCGCTTTCCCCTGTACGCCGACCCGGCCGACGGCCGTTGGACGACGACAGGGCGCGGATCGTGGACGGGAGGTTTCTGGGCGGGACTCCTGTGGCTTCGGGCCGGCCGCACCGGCGGCGACGCGGACCGTGCGGCGGCCTCGGCCGTCACCGCCCGCCTCGCCCCGTGGGCCGAGGCGGACACCGCGACCCGCGGCCTCATCCTCTGGTACGGCACCGCCCTGGCCGGCGAGGACGGCACGGCGAGGGGCCTGCGGGAGCGTGCGGCGAGGAGCGCCGTCGACGCCTTCGATACGGAGCTGGGCCTCGTCCCGTGGGGCGCGGCGCTCGGCGGCGCACGGCTGAGGGCTCGTACGGACGGCGTCCCCGGTCTCGTACCCCTGCTGGCTTCGGCCGGACCCGAGGGGCGGGTCGCGGCCGCCGCGCACCTGCACCGCCACCTGGACCTGTGTCTTCCCCGCGAGGGCGCAGGGCGGCCCCGCCCGGCATGGCGCCGGGACGAGACGGGCGGGTGGACGGTCGAAGCCGACCCCGCGCGCGGCTGGACGCGCGGCGAGGCGTGGCTCCTCCTGGCCGTGGCGGACGCCCTCCTGCTCGCGGACGCCCCGCCGTGGCGCAAGGACCGGCTGACCAGGGCGGCCGAACTCCTGCTCTCCGACTGCGCGATGCTCGTCGGCCCTCTCGTCCCGCCGACGGACGCCCACCGTGCGGACGGGCCGCTCGACACCTCCGCCGCCGCCATCACCGCGGTCGCCCTCCTGAAGCTCGCGCTTCTCCCCGGAGCCGACTGGTCGGCGGCGTGCGCGTCCCGGGCGGAGACCGTCCTGCACCGGCTCGCCCACGTCCACCTCACCCGCCCGGGCGGTCGGCGCCCGGCCGGCATGCTGCTCGACGGCTGCTACGACGCCCCCAGCGGAACGGCCGTCCGCCACGAACTCGTCTGGGGCGACTTCTTCCTGACCCTCGGCCTGGCCGCCCTGCTCGGCCGCGCCGACCTCAGGCGGGTGTGACGGCAGAGCCCTGACGGCCGCGCAGGACGCGCCGGGCCACGGACGAGACGTGCTGCTCGTCCGGCCCGTCGAGGATCCGCGCCGTCCGTCCGGTACGGAACAGCGCCGGCAGCGGCGTGTCCGGACCGAGCCCGGCCGCGCCGAAGACCTGGACGGCACGGTCCGTGACCGTCTGAAGGGTGCGGGCCGCCGCCGTCTTCGCCAGGCCGACCTCCACACGGGCGTCGCGTCCCTCCGCGACCAGGGCCATCGCCTCGTACACGAGGGGCCGCGCCGTCCTCAGCGCCAACAGGGATTCGAAGACGTGCTGTTGGACGAGCTGACGGTCCGAGAGCGGGCCCCGTACGCCCTGACGTGCCGTGGCGCGGTCGCAGAGCAGGTCGAAGGCCCGCTGGGCCTGGCCGATCCACCGCAACGCCCTGAGGGTGCGCCCCAGTTGGAGGCGTTCGGCCGCGATGGCCAGAGCCTGCCCGGTGTCGCCGACGAGGTGATCCTCGTCGACGTCGACACCGTCGAACTCGATCTCGTACTGGCCGGTCGCGCCCAGGATCGGCAGCTCGCGCACGACCCGGAACCCGGGGGAGCCGGTCGGCACGAGGAGGAGCGACAGGCCGGTGCGGTCTCCGGGCGACCCGCCGGTGCGGGCGAGCACGGTCACGAGGTCCGCGTCGCCCGCGTTCGACACGAACCACTTGCGGCCGGTGACGCGCCAGCCGCCGCCGGGCCGTCGCTCCGCCCGGGTCGCCGTGAGCGCCGGTTCGGTCCCGGGCGTGTCCGGCTCCGTCATCGCGTAGCAGGTACGGAGGTCACCGGAGACCAGGCGCCGCAGATACTCCGCGCCCACCTGCGCGGACCCGTGCCGGGACAGCATGGTCACGTCGAGGAGGGACGCCGATCCGAGGGCCGCGGGACCGTGATCAGTGGCGCCCTCGGCCTCGGCGAGCGTCGCGTAGGCGCTCAACGTCAGCCCTCCGCCGCCGAGTTCGGCCGGCAGGGGGAGCGCCCACAGCCCGGACTCGCGGGCTTCCGCGCGCAGCCGTTCCCGAAGGTCCCTGGCGTTCGGGCCGCCGGCGTCGAGCTCCGGCTCGGAGGGGAGGACGCGGTCACGGACGAACGCGGAGACCCGCTTCCGCAGCAGGTCCAGATCGGCATCACCCTGATCCGTTACGTCATGGTCCGTCACTGTTTTCCTCCATCTCGGGAACTCGACAGAACACGCGTCCGACTGCCTGCCCGTGGAAGTGGTCGGGCGCACCGGCTCCCCAGTTCCCGTGACCGTGAAAGCCCCCGTGCGACGGCCGTCACCGCCGCACCAGGAGAGGAGAGCCATGGCGTCATCAGCGACCGCGCACACCGCGGTCCGCCGTCCGCTCGACACAGCCCGCCCGCTCGACGCACTGCGATGCGACATCGGCGGCCCCGAGGCTCTGACCCGCGTCGTCTCCGACCATCTCGGGCGGCTCGGGGCGACGGTGCGGCACGACGGCCCGGATGACATCTCCCTCGGTGGCGCCGGGTTCGCGCCCGTCGCGGCCCGCACCGCCTGGGGACCGGCCGGCTCGGGGATCGAGGACGAGGCCACCGCCCAGGCGGTCACCGGCGTCATGGCCGTCCACGGACGCCGCCACGGAACCCCGCGCGGCCTCGGCGTCGACTATCTGGCCACGGCCACCGGCGTGCTCACCGTCCAGGGCCTGCTGGCGGGGCTCATCGGCCAGGCCCGGGGCGGATCGCCGGCCCGCGCGCGGACGACGACGGCCGATCGGGCCGGACTCCTCACCGTCTCCCAGTACCTCGCCGCCGCCGGTGCCGACGAGCCCGAGGCCGTCGAACCTGCCCCGGGCGGACCGCCGTTCACCTCCGCCGACGGCATCCTGTTCGAGCTGGAGACGCTCGACCCAGGCGCCTGGGCGGACTTCTGGCGCGCCCTGGAGGCACCATCCGACGCCATACGAGCCGGCTGGCGGCCCTTCCAGTTCCGGTACGCCACCGCCTGCGCGCCCCTCCCCGCCGACCTGCACGGGGCGACCCTCCGCCACACCTGGGAACGGATCGGGCAGGCCGCCGCGATGTCGGGAGCCGAGGTGTGCCGGCTGCGCACGCTCGCCGAGCGCGCCCGCGAGGACGACGGCGCCGACCCGTGGAGCCTGCGCCCGCTGGGCGCGGGCCGGCCGGGGACCGCCGTGACCGCCGATGCCGCCACGGCGGACCGGCCGCTGGCCGGCCTGACCGTCCTCGAGGCGGGCCGCCGGATCCAAGCGCCACTCGCCGCCCACCTGTTGGGCCTGCTCGGCGCCCGGGTGATCCGCGTCGAACCGCCGGGCGGCGACCCGCTCCGGGGCATGCCGCCCGCCTGCCACGGGATCTCCGCCCGCTGGCTCGCGCTCAACCGGGGCAAGGAGGCCGTCGAGATCGACATCAAGGCGCCCGCCGACCGGAGCCGCCTGCGCGAACTCGTGGCCGAAGCCGACGTGTTCGTCCACAACTGGGCCCCGGGCAAGGCCGCCGAACTCGAACTCGACGCCGAGCACCTGACCGCCGTGAACCCGTCCCTCGTCTACGCCTACACCGGCGGCTGGGCCGACCGGCTCGACGACGCCCCCATGGGCACCGACTTCATGGTGCAGGCCCGCACCGGAGTCGGGGAAGCCGCCCACCCGGCCGGCGAACCGCCCGCACCGTCCCTGATGACGCTCCTGGACGTCCTGGGCGGCCTGCACGGCGCCGAGGCCCTCCTCGCCGGCCTGCTCCTGCGGGAGCGCACGGGGCACGGCGTACGGGTCGACTCCTCGTTGCTCGGCGCGGCCGACACCCTCCTCGCCCCCGCCCTGCGACAGGCCGCGGCCGGCGCGGACCCCCGGCGCCCCGCCGGATTCCGGCACCCGCTCCGGACCTCGGACGGCTGGATCGCCCCCCGCGACAGCAGCGCGCCCGCCGCCTCCGCGTACGACCTCTCGGGCATGTGCACCGAGGATGCCCTCGACCAGCTGCGCGGCCACGGCCTGACGGCCACCGCCGTCACCACCGACCTGTCCACCCTCCACCACGATCCGCGCCTGTCCGGCTCGATCAGCCGGGACGCGCACGGTGCCCCCGCCGTTCCCGACCCCTGGAGCTTCGCGTGACCGTCACCCTGACCGACCTGCTGCCCGCCGGACTCCGCCGCTCCTGGGTGGTCGACGGCACCTGCCCCGACCTCGACCTCTACAGCCTCTATCGGGCCAGACAGATATCCGACCTGCACCGCACCGCCGTGATCGACGCCAAGGGCAAACTCTGTTACACGGCGCTCGACCGCAAGGTCAGATGTCTGGCCGAGGGCCTGCGCGGGCTCGGGATCGGTGCCGGAGACGTCGTCGCCGTACAGCTCCCCAACAACCGGAACGCCGTCATCGCGGACCTCGCCCTCGCCGCGCTGGGCGCCGTCGCCCTCCCCTTCCCCGTGGGGCGCGGCGCCGTGGAGGCCGAGTGCCTGCTGCGCCGCGCGGAAGCGGTGGCCGTCATCGCCGCGACCGAACACCGCGACCAGCACCACGCCGCCGACCTCCAGGCCCTCGCCCCGGCGCTGCCCGCCCTGCGCCACGTGATCGCCGCAGGACGCGGCCCCGCCCCTGAGGGAACGATTCCCCTCGCCCGGCTGCTGCGGAGCGACCCCGCCGGTTTCGTCCCGGCCCGCCCCGACCCCGACAGCGCCGCGCGCATCCTCGTCTCCTCCGGCTCGGAGGCGGAGCCGAAGATGGTGGCCTACTCGCACAACGCCCTGGCCGGCGGCCGCGGAAACTTCCTCGCGTCGCTCATGCCCGACGGAACCCCGCCCCGCTGCCTCTTCCTCGTCCCCCTCGGCTCGGCCTTCGGGTCGAACGGCACGGCCGTCACGCTCGCCCGGCACGGCGGCACGCTCGTCCTGCTCGACGACTTCACGCCCGAGGCCGCGCTCGCCGCCGTACGGGAACACGAGCCCACCCACATCCTCGGCGTCCCCACCATGATCCGGATGATGCTGGCGGCCCTGGAGAAGACGGACGGCCCACTGCCGACCCCCACCGCGCTCGTCCTGGGCGGCGCACCCCTGGACGAGGTCACCGCTTCGGCGGCCTCCGAGGCGTTCGGCTGTCCGGTCGTCAACCTCTACGGGTCGGCCGACGGCGTCAACTGCCATACGGGACTAGGGCATTCCGTCCCGCCCACCGACCGCTCCGGTGTCGTCGCCGGACGCCCCGACCCCCGGGTCACCGAGATCCGCATCGCCGACCCCGACACGCACGAGCGGCTGCCCGACGGGCGCATCGGGGAGATCGTCTCGCGCGGACCGATGACCCCGCTCCGCTACGTGGCCTCCCCTGAGCTCGACGCCCGCTACCGCACTCCGGAAGGCTGGGTCCGGACGGGCGACCTCGGCTTCCTCGACGACGAGGGCGTCCTCCATGTCGTCGGCCGCCTCAAGGACATCGTGATCCGCGGCGGTGCCAACATCAGCCCCGCCGAGGTCGAGCGCGAACTCGTCTCCCACCCACAGGTGCGGGACGCCGTCTGCGTGGGGGTGCCGGACCCGCTCATGGGGGAGCGGCTCGCCGCCTGCCTGGTGGGCAAGGACGCCGAGGGCCCGACGCTGACGGAGCTCGGCACGTACCTGTCCGCGCGCGGACTCGACCGGCACAAGCACCCCGAGCACCTCCTCGTCCTGCCCGAACTGCCGCTCACCGCCGCCGGGAAGCCCGATCGTGCCGCGCTGCGGCGCCGGATCGTCGAGCGGGCCGGCAGCCTCGTCGGGGCGTGACCGCATGAGGGAGGGGAGGGCCGCGGCCGGCGACCCTCCCCTCCCTCACGCGGCTCGGGCTCAGCCCATGGCCTTCTTCAGCTCGGCCGCCGCGTTGCGGTACACGGCGAGGAGATCCAGGTCCTCGCCCGGGTAGTTCACGATCTCCACCTGCTCGGCGCCCGAGTCGGGCAGCACGGTGCCCGTCGACATATGGGCGTTGTCGAGGACGAAGGCGGGCTTCTTCGCCGAGAGCGTCGCGAGCTGGGCAGGGGTGACCGGCTCGGGGCCGTACGTGCCCACCGTGTTCGCACCGGCCAGTCCGGCCGCCCAACTCGTGAAGACCTGGGTGACGAGGACCGGGCTCTTCCCGCCCGGCCAGGCCGCCTTGAGCTCGCCGTTCAGCTTCGTGACCTCGCCGTCGAGGCGGGTCTTCCACTGTGCGGCGGCGTCCTTCGTGCCGAACAGCCCGCCCAGGCGCACGACTTCGGCCCCAGCCTTCGCAGGGTCGTTGTCGAGGTTCACCTCGACCAGCTTCGCCTTCGAGCCGGCCGCCTCCTTGATCTTCGCCGCGTACGGCTCGAAGGGCGCGTACAGCACGAAGTCGGCCTTCGCGACGGCGGCCAGGTCCGACGGCTTCGGGTCGTAGTCGGGGGCGTGGTGGACCGACTGCGGGACGATCACCGTGATGTCCTCGGCCCCCGCTGCCTTGGCGAAGGCCCCCTCCCAGGTGGTCGTCACGACCACCACCGGCTTGCGGTCCTTGGAATCGGTGGTGCCGGAGGAGGCGGCGTCCTCGCCGCCGCACCCGGTGAGCAGCGGCAGGGCCGCGCTCAGTGCGACGAGGGAAGCGATGCGGGTGTTACGGACGCGGGTGCGCGCCATGAGCTGTTTCTCCGTTCGGGAATGAGATGCGCGGCGAGGACCACGGTCCCCGCCGTCAGGACGAGGACCGGGCCCGGAGGCCAGTCCAGCCACAGGGCCAGGAGGAAACCCGTCGCGTTGACGGCGACCCCGATGCCGACCGCCCACACGGTGATGGACCAGAGCGAGCGGCCGATGCGGCGGGCGGCCAGCGCCGGCAGCAGCGTCAGGGCGTCGACGAGAAGCGCGCCGGTCAGCTTGATGGCCCCGGCGACCGCGACGGCGACGAGTACGAGAAGCGCGGTGGTGAGGAACCGTACGGGCACGCCCGAGCACTGGGCGAGCTCCCGGTCGTACAGCAGCAGCGCCACCTCACGGCGCCGCCACCAGAACAGGGACGGCACGACCACGGCCAGCGCGCCGAGCACCACGAGGTCGGCGGTGCCCACGGAGAGGATCGACCCCCAGAGGAGCGCGAACGCCCCCGAGGCGTTGACGCCGGAGACGGCGAGGAGGAGGAGCGCGGCGGCGATGGCCAGGCTCATCAGCAGGCCCATCGCCCCCGAGAGACCGGCCGGTGTCCGGGCCAGCGGGGCGACGCCCGCCCCCGACAGGGCGCAGGCCACGAGGGCGCACAGCATCGGATCGAGCCCGGTCAGCAGCCCGACGGCGATGCCGAGCAGCGCCACGTGCATCATCGCGAACCGCACCGGCATGATGTCGAGCCCGACGATGACGACCCCGATCACGGGCAGCCCGACGGCCGCGAGGAGCAGGGCCGCTCCTGCCCGCTGGACGGGCACGAGCTGGAGCATGGCGCCCAGGTCGGCGGCCGCGAGCGCGTTCACCGCACCTCCCGCAACCGGCCGGCGGCCATCTCCAGGACCCGGTCGCACCGTTCCGCCAGTGCCCGGTCGTGCGTCACGACGACGAGCGTGACCGGCAGGGCGGTGAGGACGTCGGCCGCTTCCTCCTGCCCCTCGAAGTCGAGGGCGGCGGTCGGTTCGTCGGCGAGGAGCACCTGCGCCCCGGCCGCGACACAGCCGATCGCCCGCGCCAGGTACATGCGCTGCAACTGCCCGCCGGACAAGGTGTCCACAGGCCTCGCCGCCAGGGCGCCGACCCCCAGCCGTGTCGCGGCCTCCGCCGCCTCGGCCGCGGCCCCGCTGCTCGCCAGGAGCTCGTCCCCGCGCAGCGGAAACCGCCCGGCGGCGGGCTTCTGCGGAATCCAGGCGCACGACCGGCGCCGGCACGCCCACTCGGCGGCCGAGCGCGCTCCGGTCCCGCCGACCTCGATGGTGCCGCTCGTGTGCCGGTGGAGTCCGAGGACCGCGCGCAGCAGCGTCGTCTTCCCTGATCCGTTCGTGCCGGTCAGAGCCACCCGCTCGCCCGCGGCGATCTCCAGATCCACCCCCACGACGGCCGCGTTGCGACCGTGCCGACAGGCGACTCCGCGCATGCGTATGTCCAGTCCGCCCATCCTCTGCCTCTCGCCGCCGCCGTGCTCTTGCGGAGAGGGAGTCGTACGGGAAGGGCGTCCGGTTCCCGCGCCACTTCGGGAACTCCGGCGGGCCGGTGTGGAGACGCACGGGCCCGGTCGGTCACCTCTCCTCGGGTCCCCGCACCGCAGCGCCGTAGACCTCCTCGCGGGCGTCCGCGAGCGCCAGGTCCAGAGCACCGCTCAGTACGGGGTTGCCCTCGACGGCCGACAGCCGGATCCGGGCCCGGGAATGGGCCAGCACGCGCAGTTCGCGTTCCACGAGCTCCCGCAGGTGCTCGCCGCCCGCCGCGCTCAGCCGCCCCGCGAGCACCACGAGCCCCGGGTCGACGACCGTGACGATGGAGGCCAGACCGACGGCGAGCCGGGCCGCCACGACCCGGAGCCCGTCCTGGGCCCGCTCGGCGCGGCTCCCCGGGGTCCCGGTGGCGAGGCGGACCGCTTCCGCCACCACGTCGGGGAAGTCGGAGCCCGTCACGCCGTACGTGCGGAGCAGCGCGGACACGGAGTCGCCGCCCGCCAGTTCCTGGTAGCCGTGGTGACCGTAACGCCCCGCGTCGCGGGCCGTGGCCGCGCCGGGGAGCGGAAGGTAGCCGACCTCCCCGGCGCCGCCGAAGAAACCGCGGTGCAGGCGTCCGCCGATGACGAGGGCGGCTCCCAGGCCCTCGTCCGCCCACAACAGGACGAAGTCGGGGCAGTCGGCCGCGGTGTGCGCCTGCTCGGCCACGGCGGCGAGGTTCACGTCGTTCTCGACGCGGACGGGTACGCCGAGCCCCTCGCTGAGGACCCGGTCCAGGTCGGGGACCAGCCAGGCGGCCATGTCCTCCTCGCTGGCGTACTCCAGGCGCCCGGTCGTCGGATCGACGGCCCCCTGGACGCCGATGACCACGCTCCTCGGCGGCTCCGGTGTCGGTACCCGCGCGAGGGCCGTGCGCAGCGCCGCCACCAGCGAGTCCCCGCCGGCCTTCCGGCGCTCTCCCGGCGCGCTCGGGACCGGCGACTCCGCGTCGCCGACGACCGTCCCGGTGATGTCCGCCGCCCGCACCGCGATCCACTCCGGAGTCACGTCGACGGCGGCGACGTATGCCGCCGCCGGGTTGACCCGGTAGGTCTCCGGCACGCGGCCCGGCAGTCCGGTCCTGAGGCCGTTGCCGACCACCAGACCCGATTCCAGCAGGCGGGCCAGCACCTGGGAGACGGTGGGTTTGGAGAGGCCGGTCAGCTTGCTGATCTCCGGGCGCGTGAGCGGGCCGCGCCGGAGCAACAGGTGCAGTGCGGAGCGGTCGTTGATGGCACGCACGAGCCGCGGGGTCCCGCGGACGAGGTCGGTCACTTGCCCTCCGCAGGCAGGTCAGGTCAGGTCACGTGGGGCTTGGCACGGGCAGCGTACAGGCCTGGGAAACCTTCCTTACATCGGTTTCCGGGTTCACGGCACGAGCACGGGAAGGGCCGCCGGGCGCGGTGCCCGGCGGCCCTCCCCGCGTCCGGTTACCGCGCGATCGAGAACGACTCGCCGTAGACGCTCCACGACAGCGGGGTGTTGAGGTGGAGGTTGCCCTCCTTCAGGAACTTGCGCTGCGCGGTGCTGACGCGGGTGGTGTCGCTGTGCGCCTCCTCCCTGCGCATCTCCTCCTCGCGGGCGTCGAGGAACGCGTTCAGGTAGGTGGTCTCGTTGCCGCCCCGGGAAGGCGGGGTCGCACGCGAGAGCGCCACCTGACGGATGCTCCGGAAGCCGTCCTCGCCGTGCATCACGGCCGCGTCGTAGTAGGCGAACTGGCCGAGCGCCTTGAGGCCGTCCGTCTTGGCCTGGGACACCGCCGGGTTGAAGTACACCCGGTCGCGCTCCGCCTCCTGCGTCTGCTGGAACACCGTGTCCTGGGCGGCCTGCCGCCAGGCGTTCTCGAAGGCGGTGCCCAGACCCGCGTGGGAGTCCGTGCCGTTGACGTTGCGCAGGGCCGGCAGGTAGGGCGCCAGCGGGTTGCCCGGCTTCTTCGCGGTGTAGCGCTCGACGAGGTCGAGCATGTCGCCGGTGCCGGAACAGAAGCCGATGATGCCCGCGGTGTAGCCCCGGCCGTCGTCGATGTCCTCGATGTAGGAGAACTGGGCCCGCCAGTCGAGCGAGGAGTTCTCGAAGGTCGACACCAGCTTCATGGCGACCTCCTTCTTCGCCGGGTCGTCGAGGTTGGTGCCGGTCGTGGGCGGCGGAGTGGTCGAGCCGCCACCGCCGTACGCCTCGACCTCCCAGAGCGAGTAGCCGTACGAAGTGCCCCGCTGCGTGCCGAAGACGCGCAGGTAGCGGCCGCTGCCGTTGACGGTCAGGTCGTCGGTGCCGCCGTCGCCGGCGGACGTCGAGTAGACCTGGCTCCAGCTGCTGCCGTCGTTGGACACCTCGACCCGGTACGACTTGGCGTAGGCGGCCTCCCACTTGAGGACCACCCGGCTCAGCGCGGTCACCGCGCCGAGGTCGATCCGTATCCACTGGTTGTCCACGCCTTCCGCGCTGGCCCAGCGGGTGGACGTCGAGCCGTCGACGGCCTTGGCACCGGTGAACGTCCCGTCCTCGGTGGAGGAGACGCTCACCGGCTTGTTCAGTGCGAGGTTGCCGGTCGCGGCGGTCGCCGGCGTGAGGACGACGAGTGCGGGCAGCAGCGCACCCGCGGTCACGGCGGCGGCCGCGGTGACCGCGCGACGCTGAATTCTGCTCAGGGGCATGGGGGTTCCTGTCGCGTACGGAGGGACGGGGCGGGGCACCGGTTCCTGGTGTGAGCTGTCGGGCGCCCTTGTCGTTAGGAAAGCTTCCTAACGATGCGGGGATGGTAGAGCCGCCGCTTCCCGTGCCGCAATGCCCCGGTGCCCGCGCGCCGCATTTGTTACCAAGTGCAAGCAAGATCAAGTGAGTTGCCGGATGACCCGCGCTCGGGCGGGGGACGTCCCCGACCGGGGACGACGCCGGTTCAGGACTTGGTGGCGACGTAGTACACGTTGAACGGGTCGCCCTCGACGGACTTGATGTCGATGCTCTCGAAGCCCGCGTCCCGGAGCATCCGCTCCGCCGCCTCCTGGCCCCAGGCCGTGCCCAGGCCCGCACCGCCGGTGCTCAGCGAGGTCGTCATGCAGTAGAAGACGGAGAACGTGTAGAGCGCGGGACCGAAGGGGTGCCCGATGTTCTCCTCCAGCCTGCTGGAGGCGGCGATGTCACCCATCAGGAACACGCCGCCGGGCCGCAGGGCCTTCGCGATCGCCGCCAGGGTCTCGGCCGGCCGGGCCAGGTCGTGGATCACGTCGAACGCGGTGACGACGTCGTACTCCCCGGTGATCCGCGTCGAGTCGGCGAGCACGTAACGGAGGTTGTCGAGCCCGGCGAGCGCCGCCTCGGCACGTGCGGTCTCGATGGCGGACTCCGACTGGTCAAGGCCGTCGAAGCGGCTGGCGGGAAACTCCCGGGCCAGGACGAGCGGAGCACGCCCCTGCCCGGTGCCCACGTCCAGGACGTCGACGCCCTCCCTCATCCGTTCGGCCAGTCCCGGCACCAGCGGCACGATCGTGTCCACGAGCGCGAGGTCGTACACCCGGGCGCTCTCCTCGGCCTGGAGCCTGTGGAAGCGCGGGTAGGCCGAGTACGGCACGCCGCCGCCGTCCCGGAAGCAGCGCACCACCTGCTGCTCGACCTCGCCCATGAGCCCGATGTACTGCATGATCCCCGCCAGGTTGTCGGGGCCCGCCGCCGTCGTCAGCGAGGCGGCGTGTTCCGGCGGCAGGACATAGGTCCGCCCTCCCGGGTCGTACTCCAGGAATCCGCCGACGACCATGCCGCCCAGCCACTCGCGGACGTACCGCTCGTTCAGGCCCGCCGCCTCCGCGATCTCGGTGCTCGTCGACGGCGGGAGGGCGGCCAGCGTGTCGAACAGGCCGCATTGGTGACCGGCGCTGGTCAGCAGCGCGAGCGCGCTCTTGTTCAGGACGTCGAGGACTTCACCCGCGAACGCCTCCTGCTTGGCGGCGTCGACCGGAGGCCCTGGTGTCCCGGGAGGCCGCGATGTTTCCGGAGTGGACATGGCCAGTCCTTCCACCAGACGTCGGTGGGCGCGCCGAGTGAGACCTCTTCCCACGATACGTCCGGACCGCCACCGGCACGGACCGGTCGCAGCCGGGACGTTTGCTCTCTACCGTGAGAGGTGGGGGCAGTCGATCGGCTGGGCTGAGAGGAGTGGTCATCATGGCCGGCCGTAGCCGAGGCGAGGTGGAAGCGGAGATCAAGGAGACGCTGGGACTCGTTCCGCACTTCTTCTCCCTGATCCCCGACGACCTGCTGGACTACGAGTGGGAGATCTTCAAGAAGATCGAACTCGGCGAGACGCTCATCCCCAACAAGTACAAGGAACTCATCGGCGTCGCTCTGCACTCCGAGACCAAGTGCCGCTACTGCACGCTCTTCCACACCGAGGCCGCCAAACTGTTCGGAGCCACGGACGAGGAGATCCAGGAAGCCGTCCACTACGCGAAGAACAGCCTCGGCTGGAGCGCCTACATCAACGGCATGCGCGAGGACTACGACGAGTTCGCGCAGGAGCTGGGGCAGATCAAGGAATACCTCCAGTCGAAGGGCTGATCCATGCAACTCGAGTGGGCTCGGCCGGGCGTGCTGCGCGCGACCGCTCACGCCTTCGAATTCGCGGCACTCGTCGCCGCGGCCCGATTCGTGGCCGAGTCCGCCCCACCCGAGATCCCCGAGGAGGCGCTCGACCAGCTCCGCCAGGTCCTCGACGCATACGACGAGCAGACATCCCGCCTGCGCAAGGTGCCGCCGTCCCCGGACACCGGGTGACCGGCACCTCTCCCCGCGCGGCGCGGCGGGTGCCGGAGGCCGGCCTCGGTCCGGGCCTCCCGCACCCGCGCTTGCGCGCGCGGAGGTCACCTCTCCGCTTCGTCCGCGCTCTTCTTGTGGCGGCGGACGGTGACGACCATGGCGGCGACCATCCCGACGAGTCCGATGCCGAAGCCGATTCCGATGGCCCGGAGGCTGGTGACCGCCCGCTCGCCGGAAGCCTTGGCCGTGCGGGAGAGGCTGGAGGCGGGGGAGGGAGAGGGAGAAGGAGAGGCGGAGGAAGGCTTCGGGGTCACGGCGGCGGCCGACGGCGTGGTCGAGGCCGACGCGGCGGCGGTCCTCACCGTGAACTCCGACTTCCCCGACACAGGATGACCGTCCGCTGAGACGACCCGATAGCCCACCGTGTACCGGCCGCCGGCCTTCGCGTCCTTGAGTTTCACCGTGACCCGGCTCCCCGCCACGGCGGGTGCGCCGTCGCCGAGCGCGGCGCCGTCCGGTCCCGTGACGGCGACCTGGGCGCCCTTCTGCGTCACGGGGTCGCTGAAGGTGAGCGTGACGGTCCGGGGCAGGACGTCGAGAACCGCGCCGTTCGTCGGGCTGGCGCCCTCCAGGCCGGTGTGGGCGGCGGCCTGCGGAGAGGAGATCGCCAGCAGACCGGTGACGGCGACGGGAACGAGCAGGGAGCGGACCGCCGTACGGGCGGAGCGCGGGTGGCTGATGCGCATGTCGGAAGCACTCTCTGCCGCCCGCCGGCACCGGGTGCGGGCGGGGCGGCGTGTCGAGGAGACCGCGAGAGGCCGGTCCGGCCTCCCCGGTTCGAGACGATCCGACGCGAGACGTCGGATCCCGAGCCGGAAGCCGGTTCCGGCCGGCGGCGGGAACGGGTTCGGGAGGAGCCCGTGAGCCGGCGGGGCGCGTCCGGGGCACGGGTACGCGAGGGCCGCGGACCGCAGGGGCGCCGTCCGGGCGACGGTACGCGGCAGCTCGCCGCGCACGACCCCGGCGACCTTCGGCAGGGGCCGCAGCGCATGCCGAACCCGCCGTGCCGAATCCGCGACGGGCCGGGCGCGCAGGAGCAGCGACTCACCGGTGCCCAGGAGCTGCGCCGCGAGCAGCAGCGTGACCGCGTGACCGGCAAGCAGCAGCGACGGCCCCGGCCCGGCCGACGTCAGCCCGCCGGGATGCTCGCCGCCGTGCGCGTCGGCGAGTGCCGCGCACGCCTCCGGCACCACATAACCGACGTGATGCGCGACCTGCACGCCCACGAACACCGCCGCCAGCCCGCTGTCGGCGAGCCGTCGGCGGGCGAGCGCGACGCACAGGGCCCCGGCGAGCACCGCCACGAGGGTCAGGACGAGCAGGTGAGAAGCGCCCTCACGAAGCAGGCCATGCCCCCCGACCGGCAGCAGTACGCAGAGCACCGCCGACACCCCTGCCCACGACGACCCGGCGTGCGTGGTGCGGACAGCGAGCATGCCGGGCCTTCGGAAGGAAGCGGTACGGGAGGCCGACGGACAGGGACACAACGGACGGCCGCAACGCAGCGTACCGGCCCGCCTCCGACGCACCGGCGGCGGCCGGGCGGCACGCCTACACCGCCGCGCCCCCGCCCCGGACACCCCCTAGGAGCTCTGCCCGAGCAACCGCTCCCGGTCCCGCCAGGCGGCCTCCCACTGGCGGGTCATGGCCGGGTAGACGACGAGGTACCGGAAGGGCGTGATCAGGGCCATGTAGAGGCGGCCCAGGCGGCCGTTGGGCTTGACGAGGACCGCCATGCGGAGTTCGTGACCGCCGGCGGGCGTCTCCACCCAGCCCAGGTGCAGAACCCCGTGGACGGTCTTGTTCGCCAGTTCGCGGGCGCATTCGTCGTGGAGCTCGTACAGCGGGACGAACGGGCCCGGGCCCGGGACGGGGAGGACCGTCGCCGTCAGTTCCTCCGGCATGCGCTCGCGCAGTGAGCGAACGCGGGGGCCGATGCCCGTCTTCGGGTCGTCCCAGCCGAGCAGGGCGCCCAGCTTCCAGCGCACCGCGAACAGGAGTTTCGTCGGCCCGGACTGGCGGGAGAGACCGGCGCCGGCGGCGATCACCGCGAGCACGCGCGGGAAGTCGTCGGGTCCGGCGCCCGGGGTGCGGAAGGACCAGACGTCCTCGGTGGTGAAGTCCGGGGTGAACTCGTGGATCCGCCAAGGGCGGGTGGTGTGTTCGGTGACGGGGAGCTTCATGTCGCTGCCGCCTTCCCACTTCTGTACGCCTACGTATAACGACGACGCCCACGATGCCAGACCGGATGTACGGAGGCGTATATTCGGTGGATCGAGTAAGGGAGGACACATCGTGGGCGCCGCACGCACACCCCGCGAACGATGGGTGCAGGAAGGTCTGACCGTCCTCGCGGACGGCGGCCCGGACGCGGTCCGCGTGGAAGCGCTCGCCAAGCGCCTCGGCGTCACCAAGGGCGGCTTCTACGGTTACTTCGCCGACCGTGACGCCCTCCTCGCCGCCATGCTGGACACCTGGGAGCAGGAGGCCGCCGACCAGGTGATCGACCGCGTCCGTCAGGACCTGTACGGGGACCCGAGGGCCCTCATCACCCTCGCCGGCATGCTCACGTTCTCCGGCGACCGGTTGCGCCCGATCGACCTCGCCGTCCGCGACTGGGCCCGCCGCGACGAGACCGTCGCCACCCGCCTGCGCCGCGTCGACAACCGGCGCATGGAACTGCTCCGCGAGATGATCGGCACCTTCTGTCCCGACCCCGACGAGGTCGAGGCCCGCTCCCTGCTCGCCTTCTGTGTGGCCATCGGCCACCACTTCCTCGCCGCGGACCACCCCGGTCACACCCGCGCCGAGGTCCTCAAGCTCGCCGGCGACCTGATCCTGGACCGGCCGAAGGGCGCGCGCTCCGACGTGGACACCGACCGTCCCAGGAAGGTGCAAACGGGGCCAACGGAAAGTTCACGAACAGGACCGTCACTTTCCTGACAGAGCCGCCCCAACGAGCCGTCAGGGAAAGAGAAGCAGCCCCTTGCACCCCTCCGACCTGCTGTTATTGTCGGTGATCAAGTAATGAGGGGGCGCAGGCGCGCAGGTCGCGTCGATCCCCGAGCTCCCCGCCCTCCTCCGCGGGCGGTCCTCAGTGCTGCCCGCGCTGACGAAAGGACCGTAGTGAGCAAGAGAAGACCCACGCGAGGGGCGTTCGGAGGCCGATGGGTCTCCGGGGCCGTCTCGCTGTCGCTGTCGATCGGCGTGGGCATACCGGCCGCGGTCATGCTGCCCGGCATGACGGGTACCGCGGTCGCGGTGGGCGTGCCGTCGGATCCGGTCGCCGACGGCTCGAAGAGCGAGGAGGAGTACGCACTCGAGCAGGCCGCCGCGAGCGGGCAGCCCTACGAGCTCCAGTCCGCGCGGACCGAGTCGTCGGACACGTGGGCGCTGCCCGACGGGACATGGTCCGTGAAGCGCTACGGCACGCCGGTGCGCATGCTGCGCGCCGGGGCCTGGGTGCCGACCGATCCGACGCTGGTCTTCGCCGCCGACGGCAGCGTGACCCCGAAGGCGTCCTCGGTGGCGGTGACGTTCTCCGGAGGAGGCACGGGCCCCCTGCTCTCCGGCGTCAAGGACGGTCGCACCCTGACGCTCAGCTGGCCCAAGGCCCTGCCCAAGCCGACGCTCGCCGAGAACGTGGCCACGTACGCCGAGGTGCTGCCGGGCGTCGACCTTCAGCTGAAGGCCGAGGTCGAGGGCTTCTCGCAGCTGCTGGTCGTCAAGACCGCGCAGGCCGCGCAGAACCCCGAACTGGAGACGCTGAAGTTCGGTCTGGACACGGTCGGCGTCACCGTCGCCAAGGACCCGGAGACCGGCAGCATCAACGCCGTCGACCCGGCAGGACAGACCGTCTTCACCAGCCCGAGCCCGCTGATGTGGGACTCCACGTCGTCGGCCGGCGGTACGGTCGCCTCGTTCGCCTCCCGGGCGGCCATGACGACCGCCGGCGCGACGGAGACGGCACCGGGTGACCTGTTCGAACCGGCGCCCGGTGCGCAGGACGCGCAGATGCCCACGACGGTGACCGGGGACACCCTCGAGATCAAGCCGGACCAGGCCCTGCTCGACGGCGCGGACACGCGGTATCCGGTCTACATCGACCCCTCCTTCGCCTGGGGCGCCCGTCAGAACTGGACGCGGGTCTACCGGAAGTACCCCAACACCTCCTTCTGGAACACCAAGGAGGTCGTGCGCGTCGGGTACGAGAACGAGACCCTCGGCCTTTCGCGGTCGTTCTTCCAGCTGGACACCGCAGGCATCAGGGGCACCCAGGTCAAGTCCTCCGTCTTCCGCATCAGGAACACCTGGTCGTGGTCCTGCGGGGCACGCCCCGTCGAGTTGTGGCACGTGGGACCCATCTCGTCCAAGACCACGTGGAACCGTCAGCCCGCCAAGATCGGCACGACTCCGGTCGCCACGGTGGACGACGCGAAGGGCTGGAGCTCGGACTGCGCCGCCGGCAACCTCGAGTTCGACGCCACGGCCATCGCCCGCGAAGCGGCCTCGAAGGGCTGGGCGAGCGTCAACCTCGGTCTGTACGCGTCCAACGAGAGCGACACCTTCGGCTGGAAGAAGTTCGACGCGAAGACGGCGGTCCTCGAAACCAAGTTCAACAACCCGCCCAAGGCGCCGACCGGCCTGGGCACGAGCCCCAGGACCGGCTGCGCCGGCGGCGGCATCGGCAACACGCGCGTCAGCCTGTACGCCCTCCACGACGATCCCGACGCCGGTAACCTCACCGCGGAATACCAGGTCTTCAAGGCCGGGAACAGCACGCCCGTGGTGAACCAGTCGATCCCCGCCATCAGGGGCAAGGTCGCCACACTCTCCGTACCCGACGCCAGTCTTCCCACGGGCGACTACACCTGGAAGACGCGCACGAAGGACCAGGACGGCTCCTTCTCGGCCTGGTCGGTGACCTGCAAGTTCACGGTCGACCGCACACGTCCGAGCAAGCCGCCGGTCGTCGAGTCCGCCGTGTTCCCCAACGGCAAGGCGGGCTGGCCCGCCACCACCGCCAAGGCGGGGACGCTCGGCTCCTTCACGTTCAAGCCGAACGGGGTCCCCGACGTCCGCAGGTACTACTACTACACGGACTGGGAGCCGGACGTCCGCGACGTCCCCGTCACCACCGACGACCCGAAGACGCCGGAGATCGAGTCCGAGGCGACCGTGTGGCTGACCCCGCCGGGGTCCGGTCCGCACTGGGTCTACGTCTACAGCGCGGATGCCACCGGCAACCTCTCGGACACCGAGCCGTACCTGTTCTACGCCAACCGGCGCGCGGAGCGTGACGGCCCGAACGACCTCAACGGCGACGGCTTCAACGACCTCTGGAGCCTGGACGCCAACAAGGCCCTGCTGACCTACGCCGGCCAGGGCAAGGGCCAGTTCTCCGCCGCGGCCAACGGCGGCAAGTCCCTCACCGACAGCCAGATCACCTTCCGCGGCGACTGGGACGAGGACGGGCGCAACGACCTCGTCTCCCTGGAGTACAACGCCAACGCGCAGCGGAAGATGCTCTGGACGTACCCCAACAACGGCCGCGGTGTGGTCGAGAACCGGCGCACCGAACTCACGGTCACCTGTCCGGTCAAGGACGACGACCTGGGCTGCTCCCGCGAGGACGGCCAGTGGACCGGCGACGATCACTGGTACAACGCCGAGCAGGTCATCGCCCCCGGTGACATCAACGGCGACACCAAGCCGGACCTCCTGGTCAAGCAGGGCAAGCACTTGTGGGCGTACTTCGGCAACCGGGCCACGCACGACCTGGACCTCGGCGGCGAGCGCGCACCGGTCCTCGTCGGCGGCGGGGACTGGGACCAGTTCACGGTGATCGCCCCGGGAGACGTCGACGGCGACTCGTTCCCGGACCTGTGGCTGCGTCACAACACCACCGGCGACATCTACCGCGCTCTCGGCAAGAAGGGCCCCGACGGCAACGTCGACCCCACCACGTGGGGCGCGGCCGGCGAGCGGGTGAAGATCGGTACCGGCTTCAAGGCCGTCGACTACCCCGTGCTCGGCTCCTCGGGCGACCTGGACGGCGACGGACTGTCCGACCTCTGGGCGCGCAAGTCCGACAACGCGGTCGTGGGATTCCCCGGCCGTGCTCCCGCCGCGGACGGTACGGCCCTGGGCGCGGAGTTCACGATCGGCCGCACCTTGCCGACCGGCACCCCGGGCGGCACCCCCGGCAAGCCCGACATGAGCGGTGACACCTACGCCGACATGATCGTGCTCGACAAGTCCGGCACCCTCTCGATCCGCAGGAAGCACCCCACCGGCCCCTACTTCGACACGGGCACCCAGGTCAGCTGGGGCTGGGACCAGTACCGCGGCAAGGCCGGTCAGGGAAAGCTGTACTTCGCAGACATCAACGGAGACGGCACCAAGGACCTCATCTCCCACGGCACCGACGGCAACATCATCGTCCGCCGGAACGACGGAACGGGAACCGGCTTCGACACCGGCACCCTGATGAGCGCCCAATGGTCGAACTTCCTGGGGCAGCCGGGTCAGGGCCGTCTGTACTTCGCCGATGTCACCGGCGACGGCAAGGCCGACATGATGGTCCACGCGACGGACGGCACGATCAGTGTCCGCAAGAACATGGGGACGTACTTCGACGGCGGCACGGTCATGACGGCGAACTGGTCGAACTTCCTGGGACAGCCGGGTCAGGGCCGTCTGTACTTCGCCGATGTCACCGGCGACGGCAAGGCCGACATGATGGTCCACACGACGGACGGCACGATCAGCGTCCGCAAGAACATGGGGACGTACTTCGACGGCGGCACCGTCATGACGGCGAACTGGTCCAACTTCATGGGACAGCCCGGTCAGGGACACCTGTACTTCGCCGACATCACCGGAGACGGCAAGTCCGACCTCGTGGTGCATCCCACCGACGGTCTCGTCAGCGTGCGCAAGAACATGGGCACGTACTTCGACGGTGGAACACCCGCGAGCGCGTACTGGTCGAACTTCCTCGACGGTCCCGACCAGGGACGGCTCTACTTCGAGTAGCGGCAAGCGAAACCGCCGGGTGGGACGGGCGTCCGCCCTCCCACCCGGCGGTCCATACGGTACGAACGGGCCGCTGTCAGGTCACTCCGCCGACAGGCGCGGCGTGCGCGGCGGCTCGGTGCGCCGGTCGCCGGTCTTCTCGAAGGCGGCGGCGAGGGTCAGCAGGGCGTTGTCGTCGTAGGCGCGGCCCGCGAAGGTCAGCCCGACCGGCATGCCGGTGTCCGTCATGGTGCCCATGGGCACGGTCACGGTGGGGATGCCGAGGTGGCGGGGGACCAGGTTGCCGTTGGCGACCCAGACGCCGTTGCGCCAACCGAGTTCGGCGGAGGCCGCGTCGACGTCCATGTCGGCGGGGCCGACGTCGGCGACGGCGGGGAACACCACCGCGTCCAGACCCAGGCCGTCCATCCACTGCTCCAGGTCGACCCGACGCGTCTCCTCGAGTCCGCGCAGCCCCTGCTCAAGGAGCGGCATGTCGGCGAGGGAGGCGTACGGGCGCTCGCGCACGAAGCGGGGGTAGTCGCCGATCGTGTCGTCGAAGCCCTCGTACCGGTCGGGCAGTTCGCCCTCCCACTTGGGGAAGATGCGGGCGCCGTCGACCTCGGTCAGCGTGGAGAGCGCCGGGTCTCCGTTGGCGCGCAGGAAGTCGTCCCAGGCCCAGGCCGACAGGTCCTCGATCTCGAAGGTGAGGTACTCGCGGGAGACCAGTCCGCGGGTGAGCAGCGAGGGCGCTCCGGGGCGGTCGGCCTCGTAGTTGGTCACCACGGGGAAGTCGACCTCGACCACCTCGGCGCCGGCGGCCTCCAGGTCGCGGCGGGCGGCTTCCCACAGGGCGATCACCGAGGGGCGGGTCTCGATGGGCTGCCCGGTCTGGCCGCCGATGCCGCCGTCGGGGTTCGTCCCGGCGTCGGGGTCGGCGTTGATGTACATCCGGGGCACGCCGACGCGCTTGCCGGCGAGCGCGGCGGGCGCCGCCTCCGCGTCGGCGGGCGCGAGGGCCGGGTAGGAGGCGGGGCGCACCTGCGACGGCGAGGGCAGCGTCAGCCAGGGCTGGGCGCGCCACAGGTCGCCTCGCGCGTCCGCGTCGTCCGCGACGATGACGTCGAGCAGTTCGAGCAGGTCGGCCATGGTGCGGGTGTGCGGGACCACGACGTCCATGGTCGGGACCAGCGGCCAGTTGCCGCGGACCGAGATCACGCCCCGGCTGGGGGTGTAGGCGCACAGCGCGTTGTTCGAGGCGGGGGCACGGCCGGAGGACCAGGTCTCCTCGCCGAGGCCGAACGCGCCGAACGACGCCGCGGTCGCCGTGCCGGAGCCGTTGGAGGAGCCGGAGCCGTAGGCGCTGGTGAGCCAGTCGGCGCTGTACGGGCTCTCCGCGCGGCCGTACACCCCACGCTGCATGCCGCCGTTCGCCATCGGCGGCATGTTGGTGAGGCCGATGAGGACGGCCCCGCCCGCGCGCAGCCGCTCGATGGCGAAGGCGTCACGCTGGGCGACGAGGTGCTCGAAGGCCGGGGAGCCGGACGCGGCCGTCAGGCCCTTCGCGAGGTAGCTGTCCTTGGCGGTGTACGGGATGCCGTCCAGCGGGCCCAGGGTCTCGCCGCGGGCGCGACGCGCGTCGGAGGCCTCGGCCTCCGCGCGGGCGTCCGGGTTCATCACGACCATCGCGTTCAGAGCGGTGGCCGTACCGGGGCGGTCGTACGCCTCGATCCGCGCGAGGTAGGCGTCGAGCAGGCCGACCGCGGTCGTCTCGCCCTTCTCCAGCGCCGCGCGCAGGTCGGCGATACAGGTCTCCACAACATCGAATCCGCGCGTCATGCGGTTCCTCCTGGATGGCGGGTGGTACGGGTGGGCCGCCCCCGTCGGGGCCGGGTGCGGATGCACGGCCGCACGTTCCACCTGAGTAGATTTTCAGTCTAGACTAAGAATCTAGAATCTCGGAACCTAAACTTGAGGCCTGCATTCCGTAACCGAAAGTGAGCACATGGCGACGTCAGGGACCGGGCCCGCGCTGCCCGACAGGAAGCGTCAGCCCAGCGGGGACGAGGCGCGGGCGCGGGCGATGAAGGCCGCCATCAGCCTCATCTCCGAGAAGGGCGCGGCGGCCCTGCGCATGTCGGACATCGCCGAGCGGGCCGGCATGAGCACCGGCCACATCCTCTACCACTTCGGAAAGAAGGACCGGCTCCTGCTCGAAGTCCTGGCATGGAGCCAGGCGGACCTCTGGACCCGCTTCCAGGAGGCCGTGGACAAGGCCACGTCCCCCGCCGAGAAACTCGACCTCTTCGTCCGCTTCTACCTGCCCCGCCACCAGGACGACGAACGCTACGCGCTCTGGACGCAGGTCATGATCCAGCGCCACGACGAAGCGGGCCGGCGCATCCTCACCGACCTCCTGGACGGCTGGGACGAACGACTGGACGCCATCCTGCGCGAAGGCCGGGACCTCGGGCACTTCGCCGACGTGGACCTCCCCGACTTCACCATCCGGGCCGTCGCCATGCTGAGCGGCCTCGCCGAGGACATCATGTTCGGCCGCTCCCGCTGGCAGCACGCCTCCCCGCACGCCTTCGCCCTCTCCGCCCTCGAACGCGAACTGCGTCCCGCCGGCCAGGGCCGACGCCCCGAGAACTGACGACGCCGAACGGTACGTGCACGCCGGCGCCGCCCGGCTCCTCGACAGCCCTCCTTCAGCCTTCGGACCGGCCCAACCGCTCGGTCAGGAAGGCGAGGATCTCGTCCCGGGCCTTCAGCGTGGGATGTCCTTCCTCGTCGACCAGGTGGGCGGTGACGACGCTGTGGGGGGTCCGGACCACATCGCGGAAGAACGGGGGAGGGTTCGTGCCGGCGGAACTGCCCGGAAGGACGCGGCCGTCGAAAGCGTCGCCCAGCAGTGCCTGGTACGCGGCGAAGCGCTGCCCCGTGCACCAGCGGTCGTCGTCGAAGCGGTAGGCGAGGACCCTCAGCCCGTCGCGGGCGACGCGCTCTTGGATCGCGCGCGCGTCCTCCTCGCTCATCTCGAGTCCGGCGGGATCGTCCAGCGGCAGCGACGGGTGGTTGACCACGGGCGCGATGACGGCCGGCTCGATCGCCATGGTGAGGGCGAAGTTTCCGGTGAAGCACAGGCCGATCGCCCCGACGCCCGGACCGCCGCACTCGGCGTGGGCTCGCCGCGCCAGCCCGCGCAGCCACGCCGTGACGGGGCTGGTGCCGCCTCCCGCGAACGCCCGGAACTCGGCGCTGACGCACGCGCGACGGATGACCTCCTCACCGCCCTCGACCGTGGGATAGGCGCCGTCGACCCCGAAGAGCGACGGAACGTGGACGGTGAAGCCCGCATCCCGCACCCAGCGCGCCAGCCGCAGGACGTCGGGGCTGATGCCGGGCATCTCCGGCATCAGGACGACGGCAGGCCCGGAACCCGAGGCGTACACCGTCTTCACCACCCCCTCCACGTCCACCAGGCGGCGGGAGAAGTCTGTGATCGCATCGTCGAGATGTCCGTCGGGAGCAGTCATGACCACAGCGTGGCGTGAAGCACCCCCACAGGGGATAGGCTGGATCGCCATGTAAAAGGGCGATCTCGCCACAGGCATGATGCTCGGGAGGCGAGCGTGAGCGCACTGCGGGTCGGTGTCCTGGCCTATCCGGGCTGCTTCGCGTCCGAGGTGTTCGGCGTACCCGATCTGTTGACCATGGCCGCGCACGTGGCCGGTCCGGACCACGCCGGATACGAGGTGTCGGTCGTTTCGCCCCGCCGTCGCGTCGCCGCGTCAGGTGGTGCGGCCTTGGCCGTCTCTCCACTGCGCGAGGTCGACGTCCTGGTCGTGCCGGGGTTCGAGCTCGTGCCGGGCCACGACATCGACGCGAAGCTCGTACCCCTCGCCCCCGAGATCGCGGCGATCCGCTCGCACGCCGCCGCGGGTCATGCCGTCGTCTCGATCTGCGTCGGCGCGTTCCTGCTGGCCGAGGCGGGACTCCTCGACCGGCGCCGGGCCACGACGGCCTGGTTCCTCGCCGACGAACTGGCTCGGCGCTGTCCGGAGACCGACGTCCGGCCCGAACGTCTGGTCGTCACCGACACGGGGGTGACGACGACGGCGGCCTTCAGCGCCATGTACGACTTCGCACTGGAACTCATCGCTCGACACAACGGTGCCGACGTGGCGCGGACCACCGCGCGGGTGGCGCTCCTCGACCACGCCCGGTCGTCCCAGACCCCGTACGTCGACGCGCGGCTTCTCCCGCAGCCCGGGAACGAGTTCTCCCGGAAGGTCATGCGGCACCTCGACCAGAACCTCGCCGCCCGGTACGACCTCGCCGCGTTGGCGGACGCGTTCGGGGTCAGCACGCGGACCCTGCTGCGGCGGTTCGCGGACGCCACCGGCCAGAGTCCCCTCGAGTACCTGCAGGCGTCACGCGTCCGTCGCGCCCGCCACCTCCTGGAGACCACCGACCGCACCGTGGCCGGCATCGCCACCGCGGTCGGATACAGCGACGCCGGAACCTTCGCCGGTCTCTTCGCCAAGCACACCGGACGGCGCCCGCGCGACTACCGCGCGGCCTTCCGCCGTGGCGCCGACGGCTGGTGACTCCGTCGCACCACGGCAGCGGGCGGGCCCGCAGGAGGAAGGGGGCTCAGGCGGTGAGGGTGGCGTGGAGGGCGTCGAGGCCGTCGCGGTAGATGGTGGCGAAGAGGGCCACGGCCTCGTCCTCGGTGGCGCCGTCGGGGTTGAAGCGGCCGGACCACTGGACCTCGGCGGCGTTCTCCTGGCCGGGGACGGCGTGGACCCGGATGGTGGAGACGTAGCCGTTGACGGGGAACGGTGCTTCCAGGATGGCGTAGCTGTAGTGGCGCTCGGCCTCGCTGAAGGCGACGAGGCGCTCGATGATGATCCCGCCTTCGGGGTTGCGCAGGCGGCGGACGCGGCCGCCTTCGAGGGCGGTGCTCTCGGGGATGTACGGGAGCCAGTCGGGCAGGGAGTCGAAGCCGCCGATGAGGTTCCAGACCTTGTCGGGAGAGGCGGGGACGATGCGGCTGACGGAGGTGGAGGCCATGATCGGGTTTCCTGACGGGTCGGGGGTACGGGGGGTGGTTCAGGCGTCGTACGGCAGCGGGGCGGCCGGGCTGACGAGCCCGGCGGCGCGCAGCTCCTGCCAGAACGCGGCGGGGACGGTCTCGTGGAGCGCCGCCTGGTCCTCGGCGATACGGCTGGGCTTGGTGGCGCCGGCGACGACCGCGGCGGTGACCGGGTGGGCGAGGGGGAACTGCAGGGCCGCCGCCTTGATGCTCACGCCGTGCTTCGCGGTGAGGTCCTTGAGCCGGGTGACGCGCTCGATGATGTGCGCCGGGGCTTCCTGGTACTCGAAGTGGGTGCCGCCGGCGAGGATGCCGGAGCTGTAGGGGCCGCCGACGACCATGCCGACACCCTGCTCCTGCGCCATGGGCAGCAGACGCTGGAGGGCGTGCTCGTGGTCGAGGAGCGTGTAGCGGCCGGCGAGGAGGAAGCCGTCGGGCTGCGGCTCGTCGAGGGACAGGGTCAGCTCGATGGGCTCGGTCTTGTTGACGCCCAGGCCCCAGGCCCCGATGACGCCCTTGTCGCGCAGTCGGGACAGGACGCGGAAGGCGCCGGTGCGGGCCTCCTCGAACTTGCCGAGCCAGGCGTCGCCGTGGAAGTCCTGCGCGATGTCGTGGACCCAGACGATGTCGAGGCGGTCGGTGCCGAGGCGCTTGAGGCTGCCCTCGATGGAGCGCTCGGTGGCGTCGGCGGTCCACTCGTGGAGGATCTTGTTCGGGTTGCCGTGTTCGAACAGGCCGCCCTTCTCGCCGAAGTCCGGGACGTCGGTCTCGTGCTCGTCGAGGACGACGCGGCCGACCTTCGTCGACAGGACGTACTCGTCGCGGGGCTTGCCGGCGAGGACCCGGCCCAGGCGCTCCTCGGCGAGGCCGGCGCCGTAGAAGGGGGCGGTGTCGTAGTAGCGGACGCCCTGCTGCCAGGCGGCCTCGACGGTGTCGAGCGCCTCGGCCTCGGGGATCGCGCGGAACATGTTGCCGAGCGGGGCGGTGCCGTATCCGAGCTTGCCGGGGAGGAATTCCTTGAGGGACATGGTGGTGCCTTTTCGGAGCGGAGGGTGGGGGGTGCGAGGATCACTCGGTAGATGCGAGCGCCCTTTGCATGCTCTAACAATAATTGCAGACGCTGGCTAATGCAAGCGCGCTATGCGACGGATGCGGCAAACCGCGGCAGGACGTACTCCGCGAGCTCCCGCAGCAGCTCCTCCACCGGCCGGTCGTTGGGCCGCAGATTGAAGGAGACGTGCGAGACCCCGAACAGCGCCATGGCCTCCAGGTGCTCGATCAGGGCGTCGCGGCCGGTGCTGAGGCCGAGCCGGATCGGACGGGCCGGGGCGTGCGGATCCTCCTGGAGCGTGAGCATCATCGGAGTCATGTACGGCTTCTCCCCGGCGAGTTCGCGCCACTGGCGGGTCCGCAGGCGCAGCGCGCCCAGGTCGCGGGGGTAGTTGAGCGAGGCGTCGGCGTGCTCGGCGATCCACTCGGGTTTCTGCTGGGCGCCGCCGGCGACGGCGATCGGGATGCCCGCCGCCCGATCCGGTTTCGGCAGGACCTCCAGCTGGAGGTCCGGGCCGAGCCCGGCGGCGGGCAGTTCCAGCGGGCCCGGGCGCCAGGCGGCGCGCAGGGTGTGCAGTCCCTCGCGGAAGGCGGCCCCGCGGGCCTCGAAGTCCCGTCCGAAGAGTGGATACTCGACGGGACGGTCGCCGCTGGCGAGGCCGAGCAGCATCCGGCCGCCGGAGAGCGCGTCGACGGTGGCGGCGGCCTTCGCGACGAGCAGCGGCTCGCGCAGCGGCAGGACGACGGCCGCGGTTCCCAGGACGGCGTGTTCGGTGACGGCGGCGAGGTGACCGAGGTGGGTGAAGGTCTCGAAGACCGTCCCTGCGTCGCCGAAGCGGACGCGGTCGAAGAGCGGGACGTCGCGCACCCAGAGACCGGCGAAGCCGAGCCGGTCGGCGAGCCGGGCGAGCCGCGCGTGGCCCGCGAGGTCCGGGACCCCATGGGGGCGCCCGGCCGTACGGTCGGCGGCCTGCCGGGACGGGCCCCAGTCGTTGTCGAGGGGGAGCTCCAGGCCGAGGGTGAGCCGGCCCTCGCCGGGGGCGAGGCGGGCGAGGGCGGGGTGACGGGGTGCCATGGGCGGATCGGTCCTCAGAGCGGGAGGGAGGGGGAACGGGAGAAGCCCGCCGCGGACCGGCCGGGAGGGGCCGGTTCGCAGCGGGCTTCCGGGGGAGCGGGGCGGATCAGGCGGCGTTGAACTCGTCCGGGTGCGGGCCGGTGCGCAGGCCGCGGTCGGTGACGGCGATGGCCGCCATGTCCTCGTCGGTCAGCCGGAAGTCGAAGACGTCGAGGCTCTGGCGGATGCGCGCCGGGGTGACCGACTTCGGGATCACGACGTTGCCGAGCTGGAGGTGCCAGCGCAGCACCACCTGGGCGGCGGACTTGCCGGTGCGGGCGGCGATCGCGGCGACCGCCGGGTCCTCCAGGACGGCGCCCTGGGCGAGCGGGCTCCACGCCTCGGTGGCGATGCCGTGCTCGGCGTGGAAGTCGCGCAGCTCTGCCTGCTGGAGGCCGGGGTGCAGCTCGACCTGGTTCACGGCCGGGACGAGCTCGCTGTCGTCCAGCAGACGCTGGAGGTGCGCCGGCTGGAAGTTGGAGACGCCCGCGGCACGGATGCGGCCCTCGGAGGCGAGGCGCTCGACGGCGCGCCAGGACTCCATGTAGAGGTCGCGGGCCGGGGTGGGCCAGTGGATCAGGTACAGGTCGATCTGCTCCAGACCGAGCTTGCCGAGGCTGGCGTCGAAGGCGCGCAGCGTGGCGTCGTAGCCCTGGTCGGCGTTCCACAGCTTCGTGGTGACGAACAGCTCCTCGCGCGGCAGGCCGGAGGCGGCCAGCGCCCGGCCGACGCCGGTCTCGTTTCCGTAGATCGCGGCGGTGTCGATGCTGCGGTAGCCCGGCTCCAGAGCGGAGGCGACGGCGGCGGTGGTCTCGTCGTCGGGGACCTGGAAGACGCCGAAGCCGAGCTGGGGGATCTCGACGCCGTTGTTGAGCTTGACGGTGGGGATGGTCGGGATGCTGGGGTTGTTCATGGTGAGCGCTTTCAGAGAGTGCGGTGGGTGAGGGTGTAGCGGACGGTCTGGGCGCCGATGAGTCCGTCGCGGAACACGAAGGTGTCGGTGCCGTCGGTGACCTGGTGGGTGGCGGTGGCGGCGGTCCACTGGAGGAGCAGCACCCCGCCCGCGAACCGCGGGTCCAGCTGCCAGTCGGCGTCCGGGAGATCCGCCAGGAGCCGGCCGATGACCCGCCGGACCCCGTCGTGGCCGCGGAACGCGCCCTCGGGGGTGATGAGGACGGCGTCCTCGGTGTAGTTCCCGGCGATGTGGCCGAGGTCCCCGGTGGCCAGTCGCCGCCCGTGGTCGGCGAACGCCTCCTGCGGGGTGCGGGTCACCGGGCGAGTTCCGTCAGTGCGGCGGTGGCGAAGGCGTGGTCCTGCTCGGGGGCGCCGCCGCCGAGGCCGATGGCGCCGACGAGCCTGCCGTCGCGGTGGATCGGGACGCCGCCGGCGATGAAGAGCAGCGGCCGGTCGAGCGCGGTGGGCAGGGTGTGGAACGGCCCGTCCGGCTTGACGAGGTCGACCAGGTCGGCGGTGGGGGCGCCCAGCTGGAGGGCGGTGTACGCCTTGCGGGTGCTGGTCTCCCCGGAGATCAGTACGGCGCTGTCGTCGCGGAGGAAGGCGAGCAGGTGGCCGCCCGCGTCCAGGACGGTGACGCTGACCGCGACCCCGGCCGCCTGGGCGGCGCGGCGGGCGGCGGCGACGAGGTTCTCGGCGTCGGCGGTGGTCAGCGGGGTGACGGTGGTGGTCATGGCGGCGCTTCTCCTGGAAGGAACGGGGAGGGGGAGAGTCAGTGGTGTACGGCGACGGGGGCGGCGACCGCGCCCTCCCGTACGGGGGAGCGGCGCTCCAGGACGGCGGACCAGACGGCCAGCAGGAGGGCGGCCCCGGCGAGCAGGGCGCCGACCCAGTTCGGGGCGGTGTAGCCGAGGCCGGCGGAGATGACGAGCCCGCCGAGCCAGGCGGCGAGGGCGTTGCCGAGGTTGAAGGCGCCGATGTTGACGGCGGAGGCCAGGGTGGGCGCGCCGTGGGCCTGGTCGAGGACCCGCTTCTGCAGAGGCGGGACCGTGGCGAAGCCGAGCGCCCCGACGAGCAGGATCGAGATCGCGGCGAGGATCTTGTTGTGCGCGGTGAGGGTGAACAGGGCCAGGACGACGGCGAGTCCGCCGAGGGAGGCGTAGAGCATCGGCATCAGCCTGCGGTCGGCGAACCTGCCGCCGAGCAGGTTGCCGAGGAACATCCCGACGCCGAAGAGGACCAGCAGCCAGGTGACGGCGCCGTCGGAGTACCCGGCGACCCGGGTCATCATCGGGGCGACGTACGTGATGGCCGCGAAGACGCCGCCGAAGCCGAGAACGGTCATCGCCATGGCGAGCAGCACCTGGGGGTTGCGGAACGCCGTCAGCTCCCGGCGCAGGTGGGCGCCCTCGGGGCGGGGCAGGGCGGGGACGAGCCTGGCTATGCCGAGCAGCCCGACCACACCGAGCACGGCGACGCCGGCGAAGGTGACGCGCCAGCCGACGGCCTGCCCGATGAAGGTGCCCAGCGGAACGCCGACGATGTTGGCGACGGTGAGGCCGGTGAACATCGTGGCGATGGCGCCGGCCTTCTTGTCCGGGGCCACGAGGTCGGCGGCCACCACCGAGCCGATGCCGAAGAACGCGCCGTGGGCGAGGGAGGCCACGACGCGGCCGGCGAGCATCACGCCCATGGTCGGCGCCACGGCGGAGAGCAGGTTCCCCACCACGAACAGGCCCATGAGGATCATGAGCATCGTCTTGCGGCTGATCCGGGTGCCGAGCACCGTCATCAGCGGGGCGCCGATGACGACGCCGATCGCGTATCCGGTGACCAGGAGCCCGGCGGAGGGGATGGACACCCCGTAGTCGCCGGCGATCTCGGGCAGCAGACCCATGATCACGAACTCGGTCGTACCGATCCCGAATGCTCCGATGGCCAGAGCGAGGAGCGCGAGAGGCATGGTGTGCCGCCCTCCATAAGATTGCTGGTGCGCCTTACGTGCTCCAACAATAGTTGCATGCGCTGGCTATACGCAAATGCGGGCTTCCCCTCCATGCCGATGATGAGCGATGGTCAATATCGCGCGCAGCGGCCTATCATCGAAGTGCACGCATCCGGAAGGAGAACCGCACCCATGACCGCCACCGACCCCGCGCTCACCGCCCTCGCCAACGGCTGGGCCGCCCTCTACCTCCTCGCCGGCCGGATCGAAGCGCACATCGAGCGCACCCTCCAGGCCGAGCACGACCTGAGCGTGCGCGAGTACTCCCTGCTCGACGTGCTCAGCCGCCAGCACGACGGCGAGGGCGGTCACCTCCAGATGAAGCAGGTCGCCGACGCCGTCGTCCTCAGCCAGAGCGCCACCACCCGCCTCGTCACCCGCCTCGAGGACCGCGGCCTCCTCTCGCGCTACCTCTGCGCCACCGACCGCCGCGGCATCTACACCGACGTGACCGGCCCCGGCCTCGACCTCCTGGCCGCGGCCAGGCCCACCAACGAAGCCGCCCTCCGCCAGGCACTCGACGAAGCCGCCAAGAACCCCGAGCTCGCCCCACTGGTCGCCACCGTCGAAGCGATGAACACCTCGCGCCGGCTCCCGGAGCCCGCTGCCACCCGCTGACCGAAGCCGCCTGTCACGGGCTCTCAGCGATAGGCCTCGACGACCTTCCCTAGGCCGTCGTCGGCCGTGAGGACACCCCGCCGACAGCGGAGACGCCGAGTGCGGCGACCAGGGCGTCCCGCGAGGTGAAGTGGTGGCCGTGCATGCCGATGGCTTCGGCGCCCTTGACGTTGGGCTCCCGGTCGTCGACGAAGAGGATCCGGTGGGGCGGGAGGCGGAAGACGTCGGCGCACCACAGGTAGGCGGCGGGTTCGGGCTTGGCGCTGCGGATGCGACAGGAGAGGCCCACGACTTCGAACAGGGCGAGAAGGTCGGCGTGGTGGTGCTCGTAGTGGCGGGTCAGGTCGTCCGAGATGTTCGACAGCAGGCCGACGCGCGTGCCGGTGTCGGTGAGCGCGTGCAGGAGGTCGACCATGGCCTGGTCGAGGTGGCTCCAGCTGTCCATGTCGAGCGCGACGATGGCGCGGATCTCGGCGGGGCCGAAGCGGCGGCCGATGCGGGCGCCGACGGCATTCCAGTACTCGGTGCCGTCGAGGTCGCCCCGGTCGTAGTCCTGCCGGAGTTCCCAGTACGCGTCCCAGAAGGCGGGTGTGTCGTCACCGACGGCCTCGGTGAGGCGGGCCCGTGCCGCGGGGGTCTGGTCGAGGGCGAGGACACCGAACATGTCGAAGAGGACGGCGTCCAGGGGGCGGCTCACTCCGAGATCCGGCGGGGTTCGCCCGCACGCGCCAGGCAGTCGGCCACCTGGCCGCGATAGGTGAGTGGTGCCGCTCCGCTCCGGTCCACGTGCAGCGCGCAGCCGCCGTCGGTTGCGTCGCCGCGATCGAGCGCTGCTGGATGAGGATGTCGAAAGTACCGAGCGCGTTGCGGCGGGCTGGTGCGGGGCGCACGGAACGTAGGCCATGAACGCACAGGGGGACGACGTCGTCCCCCTGTGCGTTCATGGCCGGATCATTGCGCCTCCGTGCGGCTCGCCCCCGCAGCGACGGCCGTCGGCCCCGTGATGAGCTGGCCGGATCCCGATGCTGCATACGGGCCTGGGTCGTGCGCGCGATCAGCCGGTTCCGTCGGCTTCCGAGCAACGGGCGGAGACGAGGCGCAGGTAGTCGTCAGCTTGGCCGGAGGCGAGGTCCTGGGCGCCGTGTCGGTGGAGGTGAAGCCGCCCGTCGGGCAGCACGCGGACGGTGGTGGTCGCCCGCCGCGCCGGCGAGGCGGAGCCGGCACTCGCGTGTCCCACGCCTGGCAGATGGACCACGGGCACGGTGGGCGGAAACATCGCGAGGGCCCCGGCGGTGTGGGCGGCGGGGGATTCGCCGGTGGCGTTGGCGCTGCTGACGTACAGGACGGGGTGGTCGTCGAGCAGGGGGTGCAGCGGCTGCCAGCGGGCGCCGAAGAGCAGCATCCAGCCGTCCTTGACCGCCGGCTCCAGCCACGGCGGTCGCGCGATGCGGTCACGCTCCGGTACGAGGACGGTGAGGTGTTCCTCAGCCAGCAGGCGCAGCACCATCGCGGCGTGGCGGGGGGAGAGGTCCCACAGGCCGGTGAGGACGTGGAGGGTGTCGCGGTGGTGGGCCCACAGGGCCACGGACTGGTCCGCGGGCCGGCCTTTGGCCCGGTTGACGGCTGTCGCGGTGGTCGCGGTGACGACGTGCGTGAGCGGCGCGGGGTTGGGGACGACCACCGCCGCGCCCCGGCGAAGGGCGTGCCGGGCCTCGGTCAGGGTCGCCGGAGCGCGGGTCGGGAGGCTTTCGGCGGCGGTCACGGGGTGCCACCGCCGGAGGCCCGGGTGAGCCCTTCGAGGTAGGTGGCGAAGGCGTCGTCGTCGGTGACGGCCCGACCGGTCCGGTAGGCGCGGGCCTTCGCCCACCCCATGGCCACGCGGGTCTGCTCAGGGTCGAGGCTGTGGCCCAGTCGGGCCGCGACGGCGGTGACCACGCGCGCGCTGGCGAGCTGGGTGAGGACCACATGCGGTTCGATCCCCAGCACCTCTTGCGGGTCGTACGGCTGGAACAGCTCCGGGTGGACGAAAGGCGTGCCGGTGGAGATGGTGCCGACACCGGTCCCGACGATGGGTGTGGTGACGCCCAGGGGCACACCCGTCTCCTCCGCCACCATGCGGGCGATGCCCGGCAGACGGGTCAGGTCGGGGGCCTGCCACCAGGGCGCCGCGCCCGCACCGAGCAGTTCGCCGGCATGCCGGGCGAGGAGGAAGAGGAGCTGCTCGGTGGCGACCATCCCGGCCCGCTCGGCGATGCCGAGCCAGGAGCCGGAGACCACCCGTACCCCGGCCGCGAGTGCCTCCAGGGTGTTGGCCAGGCCGAGCCCGAGGTCGTTGTGCAGGTGGGAGGCCAGGACCACGTCCGGGCCGCATGCCGCCCGGACCCGGGCGAACATGTCGTGGCAGGCGCGGGGGAGCTGGCAGCCCACGGTGTCAGCCAGGACGACCAGCCCCGCCCCGGCATCGGTGACGGCCTGGGCATAGTGGGCCATGAGGGCGGTGTCGGCGCGGGACGCGTCCGCCAGACAGATGTCCACGGCAACGGCATCGTCCCGGTCCCGGGCCCGCTTCACCAGGTCCACGGCCCCCTCAAGCGCCTGCGCGGCGCCGCGGTGGACCATCACCTGAGCCATCGCGTCCGAGGCGGGGACCACCACCATCACCCGCGCGTGCCGACTGCCGCGCACCGAGGCGACGGCCTGTTCCACGTCGCGGTCCACGCCCCGGCACACCGCGGCGACGCTCACGGCCCCTTCGGCCTCCACCGCGACCCGGCGCACGGCCTCGAACTCCTCCGCGCACACCGCGGGGAATCCCGCGGCGAACACAGCGTGCCGAGGCCCGTCGGCACCGAAGACCCGGCCCGTCTCGCGGGCCAGCCGCACCCGGAACCCGGCCCCCATGAGCGTCTTGGCCTGAGCGCCGTCCCGCGCGGACTCCTCCCACAGGACGACCCGTCCAGCCCCGGCCGACTCCCGCACCTCGTCCACCCGCACCACACCCTTCCGCGAATCCCACTCCCCGACGAGGCAACGCTCGCCTCGGCTCCAGCCCGCGCCCGCCTCAGCCGTCCGAGACCACCCGATCGAGTGGCCGGCACGGTGGACAACTGGAGTGGCGGCCCTCTCGTGGTCGACCGGCTGGGCATCGGCCCCCAGGCCCGCGAACAGACCGCGCACGAGCTGATGGTCAACTGCCGGCCTCCTGCTGGCACGTGGCCACCCATCGAACTCAGCGGGCTCAGCGTGTGACGAAGGTAATGCGGCCCGGCGCGGGGGGAGCGGCGGGGGCGGTTGGCGAGGTGGTGGTTTCGAGGTGGTCGACCAGGGCTTCGAGGTCGGTGACCTCGCCGCCTTCCCGTGTGGTGATATCGCCGAAGACGGTGAAGCCGTTGCCGCCGTTGGCGAGGAACTCGTTGAGCACCACCTTGTACGTGGTTCCCGGTGCCACGGGCTGCCCGCCGATCCGCACGGTGTCCGCGAGGAGGCGGTCGGCGCCGGTCCGGCTCATGTCGACGGAGTAGGAGAGCTCCTTGGAGAGCTGGAGGAAGCGCGGGCTGTCCGCGTTCACGCCGGTGAACTGCTGCTGGAGCGCGGTGACGAGCTGGGCGCCGGTCACCGGCACGATCCAGAGAGGAGTCTCGAAGGGCTGGGCCCGGTAGGCGTCCGCGTAGGTGACGGCGCCGCCGTCGTGGAACACGAGGTCGGCGCGCATGCCGCCCGGGTTGAGGAGGGCCAGCTCGGCCCCGTGGACCTTGCCGGCGGCCACCTGCGCGTCGGCGAGGAAGCTGCCGAGAGGCGTCTCGGGGAGCGGGGAGCCGCGGCCGGGCATGTCGGCGGAGATGTAGCCGACGACGCGGTTCGCCACGCTCTCGGAGCGGGTGCGCCAGGTCTCGATGAGCTTGGCCATGGCGGGCTGCTGTGGGGTGCCGACGGGCACGGGGACGTACCGCGCCCGCACGGTGCTCCGCACCACGTCGCCGGCGGCGTTGAGGTCGAAGCGCAGGTCGGTGAAGGAGCGCCCGAAGGAGTCCGCCTGGGTGACGAGGCGACGGCGGCCGTTCGGATCGTCGACCGTGCACTCGTAGGAGGCGTGGGAGTGACCGCTGACGATCAGGTCGACGGCCGGCACCGCCCGCTCCGCGATCTCCTTGATCCGGCCCCCGAGCCCGGCGCCGGGCCCCTCGTCGTCGCAGGTCCCACCGGCCTGGGTGGGTACCGCCTCGCCCTCGTGGACGAGGACGACCTGGGCGCGTACCCCTTGCCGGGACAGTTCGCGCGAGTACCGCTCGATGGCCGGCAGCTCGTCGTGGAACTCGATGTCCCGGATCATCGCGGCGTTGATGGCGCTGGGGGCCTCCTTGGTGACCAGGCCGATGAAGCCGATGCGCTGCCCGTCGGGCAGCGTCTTGACGGTGTACGGCTTCAACAACGGCCTCGTACTGCCGCGTTCCGTCACGTTGGCGGCGAGATAGGCGAAGCCAGCGCCCTTGTAGGGGGCGTCGGGGGCACAGCCGTCGTCCGGGTGGCAGCCGCCGCCGACGATGCGCCGGAGCTCGGCCGCGCCCTCGTCGAACTCGTGGTTGCCGACGGAGGCGACGCCGAGCCCCAGCTCTTCGAGCGAGTCGACCGTCGGCTCGTCATGGAAGAGCGCCGACATCAGCGGGCTTCCGCCGATCATGTCACCGGCGCCGACCGTCAGGCTGTTGGTCCGGCCCGCGCGGGCCTCGTCCAGAAGCGTGGCCATCTGGGCGAGGCCGCCGGCCTGGATCACCGGACCACGGTGGCTGATGCGTCCGGCCGCCCCGTCCACGGGCAGGAGGTTGCCGTGCGGGTCGTTGAGGGCGAGCAGCTGGACAGGGGTGCGGGCGCCCGGCGCGGACTCCGCCCGAACGGCGTCGGGGGGGGGGGGGGGGGGAGGGGGGGGGGGCGGGGGGGGGGGGGGGGGGGGGGGGGGCGGGGGGGGGGGGGGGG
>NZ_JBVJVO010000005.1:349147-409611 GCF_055603625.1 Streptomyces sp. NPDC037273 | reverse complement strand
CTTCGGGAAGGGGGGTTTGCTTGTCTGTTGGGGGGGGAAGGGGGGGGGAGGGGGGGCCCCCCCCCCCCCCCCCCCCCCCCCCCACCCCCCCCCCGCCCCCCCCCCCCCCCGGCCCGGTCAGGAGCAGGGGGACGAGGGCGAGCGCGGGCACCCCGCGTCGCACGAAGCGGGGGATCACGACCGTGGTTGTACGGGCGCGGGGGCGGCGCCGGTACACCGCCACACCGGCGCCGCCCGGAACGTCACCACAGAAACGATCGTGCGGCTCGCCCGGATGGTGGTCGGCGCCGACCGTCACCTCACGGTGAACGTCGCACGGGCTGCGTCACCGGCCATCTGGCGGGCACCGGCAAGGTCACGATCGACCGGATCTCATCGAACCGACCTGCGCGTCCGCGCTGCGGGTCACCCGTACAGCTCGCGTGCCGAGGGCGTGCTGCGGGGTGGGGTCGAGGGGCTGGCGTAGGCGAAGTTGAGCACTGTGCGGCGTGTGCCGGGCCGGGCCAGCGGCGCGACCCGGTGGGCTGTGGTGTCGCTGCGCAGGAGGTAGGCGTCGCCCGCGTGGTGATGGGCCGTACGGGCCCGCGCGGTGTCCAGGTCCGCCAGTGAGGAGGCCTGGGCGACGAACTCCAGGAGGCCGCCGTCCGCGGGGGTGTCGGGGGCTTCGAGGAAGAGCACGAGCGCGTAGGGGTAGTCGTCGGTGTGCGCGCCGTGGGTGTCGCCGTCGCGGTGCAGGATGTTGAGGACGTGTCGTTCCGTCAGGTCGGGGACGGGCGCGGGGTGGTCTCCGGTGACCTCGGCCACCAGGCCGAGCACGGCGGGGTCGGCGTAGAGCTCCCGCACCAGCCGGGATTCCCGGGCGATGACCTGGCCGCCGAGCGTGGTCATGTGCCGCGGCGAGCCCCCCATGGACGCCATGCGGAAGTCCCTGCGCCGGGCGACCCGCTCAAGCCGCCGCGCTTCCTGCCGCAGCGCGCCCAGCCCGTCGCGGGTGAGCAGGCCGGGCAGGGCCACGTAACCGTCGGCGCGGAAACGGAGGCGGGCGGCGTCCGCCTCGCCGGTGCCCGGAGGGCGGACGAGGGGCGGGGACTCGGGCACGGGGCGCGCCTTCCGTGGTCCGGGGGACGGCACGGTCGTACGGTGCCTCCCTGAGGGGTTCGCGATGCAGTCCTATGTGAACCCATGTGAAAAGAAGTGTGCGTGACCGCACAGCGTGCCGCCGCAGACCCGGGCACCGGCTCACGCGAACGGCCGATCGCGCCCGGACGAGGGGGCTGCGCATCCGGCTACTTCGGTGGCTGCTGGACCGGGTCTGCGGCAGGTGCGCGGGTGACGGCGTGCGCACCTGCCGATCCGGTCAGTCCCGCGCGGCCCAGGCGGGGGAGGGTACGCGGACGCCGTCCGCCTCCGCCCGCGCGAGGACGACCGCAGCCCACGCCTCGGCCATCGTGCCCCAGACCAGGCGCAGTTGAGGCTCCGCGTCTCGTACGGAGGTGATCGCTTCGTCCGGGTCGCCGCCGGCGGCGCGGACGGCCGGTCCGTCGGAGTCGGCCCAGTCGGCGATCGAGGCGGAGAGCACCTCGGGGTGGAACTGCACGCCCCATGCCCGCCGGCCGACCCGGAAGGCCTGGTGCGGGCAGTCGTCACCGGTCAGCAGGGGCACGGCCCCGGCCGGCAGGCGGTCCATGTCGTCCCAGTGCCACTGGGCCGCGAGGGCACCATCGGGCACCGCGCCGAGCACCGGATCGCCGTCGGCGGCGGGCAGCCGTCGCAGTGGTACGGCACCGACCTCGGGTCCGTGCGGGCGGCGGGAGACCCGGCCGCCGAGGGCGTGGACCAGGATCTGCCCTCCGAGGCAGATGCCCAGCATCGGGAGGCCGGTCTCGACGGCCTCCCGTATCAGCTGCCTGACCCGCGGCAGCCAGGGGGCGGCCGTGTCGTCCTCGCAGTTGGCCGCGCCGCCGAGGACGATCAGGCCGGCCCAGCCGGCCAGGCTCCCGGGCAGCTCGTCGCCCCGCCACGGATGGTGGACGCGCAGGTCGATCCCGGTCTCGGTGAGCCGTTCGCCGACCAGGCCGGGGCCGGTGTCGGCCTCGTGCTGGACCACCAGTACAGGGTGTGCGGACGTGAGGGTCACAGCCGTCCCGCCTCCACGATGCGTCGCAGGAACGCCTTGGTGCGTTCCTCCTGGGGGTCGCCGAAGATCCGTTCCGGCGGGCCCTGTTCGAGCACGGTGCCCTGGTGGAGGAAGCACACCTGGTGGGCCACCTCCTTGGCGAAGCCCATCTCGTGGGTGGCGAGGAGCATGGTCATGCCGTCCTCGGCGAGGTCGCGGACGATGTTCAGGACCTCGGCCACCAGTTCGGGGTCGAGGGCGGAGGTGATCTCGTCGAGGAGCAGAAGGCGCGGGCGCATCGCGAGGGCGCGGACGATCGCCACGCGCTGCTGCTGCCCGCCGGAGAGGCGGTCGGGGAGCTGCTTCGCCTTGTCGGCGAGGCCGATGCGGCGCAGCAGTTCCATCGCCCGCTGCTCGGCCTCCTCCTCGCTCAGGACACCGAGGACGGTCGGCGCGAGGGTGATGTTGTGGAGGACGTCCATGTGCGGGAAGAGGTTGTAGTGCTGGAAGACGATGCCGACGTCCCGGCGCAGCCTGTCCACGTCGACCCCGCGCCCGGAGACCGGGTCGCCGTCCAGGACGATCCGTCCCGCGTCGATGGTCTCCAGGGCGTTGACGCAGCGCAGGAGCGTGGATTTGCCGCAGCCGGAGGCCCCGATGAGGGTGACCACCTGGTGCTGATCCACTGTCAGGTCCAGTCCGCGCAACACCTCTTGGGCGCCGTAGGACTTCCGTATGCCGTCGATCTCGAGAAAGGCCATGGTGGTCTCAGTCACCCTTCGATGCCGTGCCGGACCGGGCGAGGAGCCGGTCGGCGATCCGGGTCTGCGGGATCGTGATCACGACGAAGAGCGCGGCCACGACGGTTACGGAGGAGAGGTTGAAGTCGTTGGAGGCGTAGATCCGTGCCTGGTTGAAGGCGTCGATGGTGCCGATGACGGTGACCAGGGCGGTGTCCTTCTGCAGCCCGATGAAGTCGTTGAGGAGGGGTGGCACCACCCGGCGAACGGCCTGCGGGACGACGACGTGCCGCAGTGTGCGGGCGTGCGAGAGGCCGAGGGAGCGGGAGGCGGCGGTCTGGCTCCAGTGGATCGAGTCGATGCCCGACCGGTACACCTCGGCGACGTACGCGCCGTAGGTGAGGGTCAGCGCGAGGACCGCCGCCCAGGTGGGGGTGAGCGCGCTGAGCCCGGGGATCTGGGCGAGCGGCAGACCGAAGCCGATGAGGTAGATGACGACGATGCTCGGTACGGCGCGGAAGACGTCGATGTAGGCGGTCGCGAGGAGCCGCAGCGGCCGGCCGGCCCGGCCCGGGGCCAGCTTGGCGACGGCGAGCAGCAGGCCCCAGGCGAGGACGAGGACCTCGGCCGCCACCGCGATGAACACGTTGGTGCCGAAGGCGCGTGCGACGTCGGCGGCGCTCGACGCGATGGCCTCGGGGCTGAAGAAGGTGGCCTGGACGGCGTGGTCGTTGGCCAGCAGGAAGAGCGTGATCCCGGTCAGCAGCAGTACGGCGGCCGAGGCGCCGACGGCGACCCAGGCGGACTCGCGGGCCTCGGCCGCCTCCGCCCGCGCCTCGGCGAGCCGCGCGCGCTCGGTGGCTGCTCCACGGGCCCGGGCGGCCGCCCGTATCGCCTGACCGGCAGGCTTGAGCACCGCGAGCGAGGCGAGGGCGCCGACGACGGCCACGGTGCGCAGCGTCCAGGACCAGGGGCCGCCGGCAGGCGCTGCCTGCCAGAGCACCGCGGCGGTCCAGCCGGCGGCCAGGCAGACGAGGACGGCGGCGGCGAAAGCGGCCGAGGGCAGAAGGCGGGGGAGTCGTACGGCGGGCGGCGGCGCGGTGACGGGGGGCTTGGCGGTGGTGGTGGCGGTGCTCATCACAGGCTCCAGACGGGGATGGCGGCAGGGTCGCCGCCGAATGCCTTGGCGAGGTGCTCGCGGGAGAGCCGGTCGAGCGTGCCGTCTCGCTTCAGGGCGGCGAGGAGGCCGTCCAGCGCCGCGGAGTCGGGGCCGTTCTTCGGCAGGATCGCGCCGTACGACTCCCCGGTCGCGTACTGGCCCACAACGCTGAACACCCCCTTCGACTTGGCCGCCTGGCCGAGCAGGATCGCCGTGTCGGTCAGGGCGGCGTCGATGCGCCCGGACTGGAGCGCGGCGAGCATCTCCGGGTCGCCGGGGAAGACCGACACGGGCTTCCCGGGCTTGAGTTCGTCCTTGACGAAGGCCGCGCCGGAGGTGGCCTGCTTGACCCCGAGGCGCAGCCCGCGGATGTTCGCGGCGGTGACGGAGCCCGGCTTGGCGAGCACGCCGATGTTCGAGTCGAAATACGGGGTGGAGAAGTCGACCACCTTGCGCCGGGCGTCGGTGATGGACACCTCGGCGAGCGCGAGATCGTAGCCTTGCGCCTTGCCCGCGACCATCGCGTCGAAGGAGACATTGCGGATGGCGAGGCTGTCGAGGCCCGCGCGGTGGGCGATCTCGGCCGCCAGACAGTACTCGAAGCCGCTCTTGATGTCGGCGACGGTGTTGCCGTTCCACCACCCGGGGGAGGGCAGGTCCCCGGCCACGGTGAGGGTGCCGGGGGTGACGGTCTTCAGCTTGATCTCGCCCCGCTTGCCGCTCACCGTGCAGTCGCCGTAGCGGTTGCCCTGCGCCTTGGTGACCGCGCTGGTGGCATCACCGCCGGGGCCGGAGGAGCAGGCGGTGAGTGTGAGGGCGGCGGCTGCGAGGAGAGCGGCGGCGTGGGCTGGGGCGCGAAGGAAGGCGGGTCGGGGACGGCGCACGGGGGCTCCCGGGGCTCGAAGCGAGAGAAGGGGATGAAGGTCCCAAAACCTTTTGGGTGCGGGAATGTCGAGTATGCTGACCCAAAAGGTTTTGGGAGTCAAGGGTGAGGGGAGACCCGCGATGCACGGACCCGAGGACGCCACCGGGCGCCCGGCGGGCGGGAAGCGCGGCCCGCGGCGTGCGGCCGACCGGCCCGCGGACGCGGAAGGGCTGCAGGACGCGGGGCTGCCGGACGCGGGGGGGCCGGCGGGCACGGAGCGGCGGCCGGAGGCGGGGAGGCCCGCGGACATGGAGCGGCCTACGGGCACGGAGCGGGGGCCGGAGGCGAGGCGGCCCGCGGACACGCAGGGGCCTGCGGACACGGAGCGGCTGCCGCACGCGGGGCGGCCCGCGGACACGGAGCGGCAGCCGGACGCGGGTCGGCAGCCGCAGGCCGGGCGGCCTGTGGAGGGCGCCCGCACCGTCGGTATCAAGGACGTCGCCCGGGCGGCCGGACTGTCCATCACCACCGTCTCCCACGCCCTTAACGGCAAGGGCCAGGTCAGCGCCCGTACCCGTGAGCGCGTCCGGCTCGTGGCCGAGGAACTCCGCTACCGTCCCAACCCCGCCGCCCAGGTGCTGCTCTCCGGCCGTACCGGAGTCATCGGCCTCGCCGCCGGACACCAGAGCTCCGAACCCTGGGAACGCACCTATCGCCCCTACTACGCGGCCATCACCGCCGGCGCCACGGTCGAGGCCGTGGACCGCGACTACGCACTCGTCGTCGTGCCCGTCGGGCCCGGCACCGACCTCTGGACCCGCATCCCCATGGACGGCCTCATCGTCGTCGACCCCATCGCCGGCGACCCCGTCATCGACGAAGCCCTCCGGCGCGGCCTCGCCGTCGTCACCGACGGCCGCCCGATGGACCCCTCGCACGCCGAACTCCCCTACGTGCAGAGCGACATCGTCACCGGCATCCAGAGCGTGATGGACCACCTGTACGAGGCGGGCGCCCGGCGGACAGGACTCCTCACCGGGCCCGAACTCGACTCGTTCACCGTCGACAGCGAGCAGACCTACGCGGCGTGGTGCGCGGCGCGGAACCTGTCCACCGCAGTCGAGCGCACCGGCCCCGGCGAACCCGCCCTCGACGCCGCCCGCCGCCTGCTCGATACACGCCCCGACGCCGTCCACGCCCTCAACCGCACCTACGGCGAAGCCGTCCTCGCCGCCGCCCGCGAACGCCGGCTCACCATCCCCGACGACCTCATGGTCACCGTCGTGGACGAGGCCGAACCCGGCACCGTCCCCGCGCTCACCACCCTCACCCTCGATGCCCGACAAGTCGGAACGATGTGCGCGGCCGCCCTCATCGACCGCCTCACCGGCCGCAACCCGGCACCGGTCACCGTCCCCTCCCGACTCGTCCCCGGAAACTCCACGCGCCACCTCTGAACGAACCACGGCGACGGCGGGCAGGCCCTGGGCCGCGCACCCGATCCTCACCGCCGTTGCCGTAGAGGAAGGAACACATGCATCATCTCGACGTCCTCCGGCTGCTGGGTCTCGACGCCCCTGTGCGGCCGGAGGGAGAGGGATACGGCCAGATCGTCCCCCAGGACTTCGAGTCGCTGGTCCAAGCCCTGCCACAGGGGGTGATCGCGTCCTCCGTGCTGCTCGGAGGAGCCGACCATCCGGTGCGCTCGCTGGAGGACTTCACGCGAGACACCGCACTGCGCCTCGCGGACATGAAGGCGGCTCTGGAGAGCCGCGAGCAGAAGGTCTGGCTGCCCCTACACCCGCGCCCCCGCGGCATGGTGCCCTGGGGGCGCACCGCCAACGACGGCGTGCTGCTGTGGGACACCACCTCCGCGGACACCGCGGACTGGACGACCGTCCTCACCGACTCCGACTTCCAGTTCTGGCTGGACCTTCCCTTCTCCGCATCGGAGTTCGTCGCGCGGGCCGTCGCGGGACGCGCGGACGGGACACCCGCCTTCGAGACGTACGAGGAGTACCAGGAGTACGAGGCCGGCACGTTCTGGAAGGTGGCCGAGGACAAGCGCGCGACAGCCATGGTGCTGGCCGACCGTGACATAGGGGCGGTCGAGGAGATCGTCACCCGCGTGCGGAGCATCGGCGTTCCCGGCGTCCGGCAGTACGCGGAGGAGCTGCTCGGCCGGGCGGGCGAGTCGTTCGGCGCGCTTCCGGCGGACTACCTGGCGATCATGAGGGAGTTCCCCGGCGGCGTCGTCGCCGGTGTACGGGTCTTCCCCGTCGCGGCCGGTCCTGGCACCCCGGGGCTGCGCCGACTGGACGAGGACGGGCTGTTCCTGCAATGGGGGGAGGCTGGTGGTCGTGCGCTCGGCTGGCTCAGCGCCAAGGGTGCTCCCGAGGAATGGCGCGTGGCCTACGTCGAGCCGGAGACGTCGGCGCTCACATGCCTGGAGGACCAGACGTTCGCCACGTTCCTGCGACGCCGGCTCCGGGGTGAACTCTCGCTGTTCTGACCGCCGATCCCCGAAGCTCGCGGTCCTGGCGTCAGGACCCCCACTACGGCGCTTCCGCGACCGTCTTCAGATCGTGGATCGCGAAGTGCAGCTGTGTGTCGTCCAAGGAGTCTGCCCAGAGGCCCTCCGTGTCGAGCACGGAGGCTGCGACCATTCGTGCCTCGGCGCCGAGTTCGGGATCGGAGCGGAAGCCTGGCCACGGCAGCACCGGAAAGCCGTTCTCATGAGGGTCTGCCGTGAGCGGGCCCGCTCACGAGCCGCGAGCACAACCCCGTCCCAGTCGGGATGGTCGTGCGGCGAGCCGTCCTCCACCTTGCCTCCTCGCGCCGGAGTTCTCGGCAAGATCTTCCCATCCCCCTTCGGGCCGAGCCTTACAGGGGGCGAGCCTCATGCCGCGGGCGCGGGCGCGGCCGCGGGACCGACCTGGACCTGAGTTCTTCTAGGGTCTGCTGGCGGGGTGCGACGTCAAGGCAACTGCATGGGCCTCGAAGAACTCGACCCGTGGTCGGTATGGATCACCTCGACGCGGAACGCCCCACCGGCGCGCTGCTGGAAGATCGACCGGACTTCGAGGTGAGGAGCAGGGGCCACGCGCGGCGCCACGCGTGGCCGTCCCGTCCTCGGTGTGTCACCGCCGAAGCGTCCTCCCGGCCAGCCAGTTGCCCAGGAACTGGGCCAGTTGGACGAGGAGGACGATGGTGAGGACGGCGATCCAGGTCACCGTCCAGTCGAAGCGCTGGTAGCCGTAGGCGATGGCGAAGTTTCCGAGGCCTCCGCCGCCGACGGCGCCGGCGATGGCGGTCGCGTCGACGACGGAGACGAAGACGAAGGTGTAGCCGAGGATGAGTGGGCCCAGGGCTTCGGGGATGAGGAGGGTGGTGATGATGCGTGTGGGGCCGGCTCCCATGGAGCGGGCGGCCTCGATGACTCCGGTGTCGATGGTGACGAGGTTCTGTTCGACGATGCGGGAGATACCGAAGGTGGCGGCGATGATCAGGGGGAACGTCGCGGCGGCGGTGCCGATGGTGGTGCCGACCACCTTGAGGGTCAGTGGGCCCACGGCGGTGATGAAGATGATGAAGGGGATGGGGCGGATGAAGTTGACGAGGACGTTCAGGGTCGCGTAGAGCGGGGTGTTCTGCAGGAGTCCTCCGCGGCGCGTCGTGTACAGCAGGATGCCGAGGAGCAGACCGAGGAAGCCGCCGACGACCATGGTCACGGCGACCATCCAGAGGGTCTGGCCGATGGAGGTCGTGAAGACCGGCCAGAGGTTGTCCCAGTCCGTGCTCACGTGAGTACCTCCACCGTGGCGACCGTGCGGAGCCGTGCCACTGCCGATTCGATGTCCGGCTCCGCACCGGACAGTGCGAGCGTGACGCTGCCGTACGAGCGTCCCTGGAGGGTGTCGATCCCGCCGTGCACGATTTCGAAACGGAGGTCGTGCCGCCGTACGGCGTCCGTCAGGACGTGGCCCATCACGGCGTCTCCGTCGACGGTGACGGACACGAGGGAGCCTTCGTACTGCTTCCTGAGCCGCGCCACGTCGTCCGCGTCCGGGCGGTTTCTCAGAACCGTGTCCACGAAACGGCGGCCGGTGTCGGACCGGGGGGCGGAGAAGACGTCGTAGACCGTGCCGAGCTCTGCGAGCCTGCCCGAGTCCAGTACGGCGACCCGGTCGGCGATGCTCCGTACCACGTCCATCTCGTGGGTGACGACCACGACGGTCACTCCCAGTTCGGAATTGACGCGCCGGAGGAGCCGTAGAACGTCCTGGGTGGTCTCGGGATCCAGTGCGCTGGTCGATTCGTCGGCGAGGAGGATGGCGGGGTCGTTGGCCAGTGCCCGTGCGATGCCGACGCGCTGTTTCTGTCCACCGCTGAGCTGGTCGGGATAGGCCCATGCCTTGTCGGTCAGGCCGACGAAGGCGAGGAGTTCGGCGACCCGGGCCCGCCGGGTCTCTTTGGGCCAGCCCGCGAGCTTCAGCGGGTAGGCCACATTGCCGAACACCGTCCGGGAGCGGAACAGGTTGAACTGCTGGAAGATCATGCCGATCCGCGAACGGACGCGGCGCAGCTCCCGCTCGCTCTGCTCGGTGATCACCAGGCCGTCGACGCTGACCGTGCCCGAGGTGGGGTGTTCGAGCGCGTTGATCAGCCGCACCAGCGTGCTCTTCCCCGCGCCGGAGTGTCCGATGATCGCGAAGATCTCCCCCGCTTCGATCTCCAGGTCGATCGAGTCGAGCGCGGTGACGGTCGTCGACCGTGAGGAGAAGGTCTTGCTGACGTCGCGCAGTTCTATCAGTGGTGGTGCCATGAGTCCCTGTTTCGAGTCGGAGCCGGGGGAGACGGGGCGACGGGGGAGAAGGGGGAGGAGGGGCGTCCGCGTCGGACGCCCCTCCTCCGCGCTGATGTCAGTGCGCCGCGCGCACCGTCTCCTCCAGAGAGGCGAGGATGCGTGCGAGGTCGGCCTGCGGACGGTCCACGGCCACCGCCGTGCCCTTGGAGGCGTCGATCGCCGCCTTCTTCACCGCCGCTTCGTGGTAGAGCTTGGCGATCTTCAGATAGGTGGGGTTGTTCTTGTCGGCCGCCCGGGAGACGAAGACGTTGATGTACGGCTCGGCCTCGGGCTTCGACGGGTTGTCGCCGTACAGGGCCTTCGACGGGTCCAGCTTGGCGTCCAGGGCGAAGTTGTTGTTGATCACGGCCGCGTCGACGGACGGCAGCGAGGCGACGGTCTGGGCGGCGTCCACGGGGGTGACCGCGACCTTCGACGCGGCGGTGTCCACGTCCGCGGGCGTCGCGAGCACGGACCCGCCGCCCTTCAGCTTCAGCAGGCCGGCCTGCTGGAGCACGAGGAGCGCCCGGGCCTGGTTGGTCGGGTCGTTGGGGATCGCGATCCGGCCGTGCGCCGGGATGTCCTGCAGCGCGGTGTGCTTCTTCGAGTAGAGGCTCAGGGGTACGACGACGGTCGAACCGATCGGCGTCAGGGTGTCCTTGTCGGCGACGTTGTGGTTGGCGAGGAACAGCAGGTGCTGGAAGAGGTTCAGGTCGATCTGCTTCTGCGACAGCGCCGGGTTGGCCTGCGTGTAGTCGCTGAAGTTGACCAGCTCGATGTCGATGCCCTCCTCGGCGGCGCGCCGGGTGAGGACGGGCCAGAAGTCCGAACTCTGGTCGGTCGTACCGATCTTCACGGTGACCCGCCCGGACGCGTCGGCCCGTGAGGAGCCACCTGTGAGGTGGGAGATCAGTACGGCCACCGCCGCGATCACGGCCACGGCGGCGATGGAGAGCCAGGTGATCAGACCGTTCCTTCTCGCCGCCGGGTTGTCGGGAAGGTCGGGGACGGAGTCGGAGTCGGGCTCGGTCGGGGTGTTCGTCATGGGGGCTCCTTGGGCTACTTGTGCCGGGTGAGAGGTGTGCGTCCCGTCCGTGACGGGGCCGTGGTGGGATCGGGCGTGATTCCGTCGGTGACGGGGCCGTGGTCGGATCAGACGTGATCCCGTCCGTGACGGGGCGCGGTCGGATCAGACGTGCTGCGCGGGCCGGCCCGCATCGGCCGGGAGAGCGTGCGGGAACGCGGCCAGTAGTTCCCTCGTGTAGGGGGCGGCCGGTGAGTCGAAGACGGTGTCCCGAGGACCCACCTCCACCAGCTCGCCCTGGTTCAGGACGGCGATGCGGTCGCAGAAGTGCCGTACCACCGCCAGGTCGTGGGAGATGAAGAGCAGCGACAGGCCGAGGTCTTCCCGCAGGTCCATCAGGAGGTTGAGGACCTGCGCCTGGACCGACACGTCCAGTGCGGACACCGGCTCGTCGGCGATGACCAGACGTGGCCGGACGGCCAGCGCCCGGGCGATGCCGATGCGTTGACGCTGACCGCCGGAGAACTCGTGCGGATGGCGCGAGAGGTGGGAAGGGGACAGGCCCACCTGCTCAAGCAGTTCCGCCGCCCGCTTCCGGCGTTCCGTCCGGTCCAGGTCCGTGTGGATGCGCAGGGGCGTGGTGACGATCTGCTCCACCGTGTGGCGCGGGTTGAGGGACGCGTACGGGTCCTGGAAGACCAGCTGGACGTCCCGGCTCAGCTCCCGGCGCAGCCGTGTGTCCGTCGCGGCGCCGGAGACGTCCCGGCCGTCGAAGCGGATCTCCCCGCTCGTGGGACGGCGCAGGCCGGTCAGGGCTCGCGCGATGGTGGATTTGCCCGAGCCGGACTCGCCCACCAGGCCGAGGGTCTCCCCGTGTGCCACGTGGAGGCTCACGCCCTTCACCGCTGTGTGGGGGCGGGAGCGGCGGCGGCCGGGGTAGTCCACGCGCAGGTCGCGTACTTCGGCCAGGACTCCGGGGTCGGGGGCGGCGCGGAGACGGGCCTTGGCGCGTGGCTTCGGTTCCGGGGCGTCGACCGTGGGAAGGCGGGTGCCGGGGACGGTCGCCAGGGTGGGGGCCGCTCCGATGAGGGCCTTGGTGTAGGGGTGGGCGGGGGAGGTCAGGAGGCGCGCGGTGGGGCCTTCTTCGAGCGCCTCGCCGTCGCGCATCACCAGCATGCGGTCGCACGTCCTCGCCACCACGCCCACGTCGTGCGTGATGAGGAGCATGGCCGTCCCGGTCTCCGACTGGAGTTCGCGGATCAGGTCGAGGACCTGGTGCTGGACCCGGGCGTCCAGTGCCGTGGTGGGTTCGTCGGCGATCAGGACGGCCGGATCGTTGACCAGTGCCATGGCGATGACGACACGTTGGCGCATGCCGCCGGAGAGCTGGTGGGGGTGGTCCGAGGCTCGGGCGGCCGGGATGCCCACCCGCTCCAGCATCGCCGCGGCCCGTTCCCTCGCCGCCCCGCGGCCGGCCCGTGGGTGATGGATGCGGTACGCCTCCGCCACCTGGGCGCCGATGGTGTGGAACGGCGACAGCGCGTCCAGGGCGTCCTGGAAGACCATCGCGACACGGGAGCCCCTGACCGTCTTCAGGACCGATTCGGGCGCGCTCACGAGGTCGAGGCCGTCACCGCCGAGCCGGATGCTGCCGTCGACGTGGGTGCGTACCGGATCGTGCAGGGCCAGGGCGGCCAGGCCGATCGTCGACTTGCCCGAGCCCGACTCCCCGACGAGGCCCAGGACTTCGCCCGGTGCCACGTCGAACGAGATGTCACGGACGGCGGAGACGGGGCCCCGCGCCGTGCGGAAGGCGACCGCCAGGTCGCGGACGCTCACTGCGGGTCTATCGCTCATGCGAGCCTCACTCGGGGATCAAGCCAGGCCACCACCAGGTCGGCCACGGCCACGAACACGACGACGAAGAACGCGGCGACGAGGACGGTGCCGACGACCGTGGGCAGGTCGTTGCCGGTCACCGCGTCCACGGCCAGCTTTCCGACGCCGCCGAGACCGAACACGGTCTCCGTGATGAACGCGCCTCCGAGCAACGCCCCGACCTCAAGGCCGAGCAGCTGCACGAGCGGGCCGGCCGCTCCGCGCGCCGTGTACCTGAGGTGGGTGCGCAGGGTGCCCAGGCCCTTGGCGCGAGCCGTGCGGACGTACCCGTGGTGCATGGTCTCCAGCATCTGCGCGCGGGTCAGTCGGGCGTACACGGCGGCGTTGACGAAGCCGAGGACCAGCCACGGCAGGATCAGGCCGAGGGCCCACTGGCCGGGCCCGTCCGCGAAGGGGACGTAGCGCGGGGGCGGGAACAGGCCCGTGGAGTAGACGAGCAGGAACAGGACCACGTAGCCGAGGAAGTAGATCTGGACGCTGGCGCCCAGCAGGTTGAAGCCGGACAGCAGACGGTCGGTCGCCCTGCCCCGGCGCAGGGCCGCCGCCAGGCCCGAGCCGACCCCGAGGAGCAGGATCACCGTGAGCGCGCCGACCGCGATGGAGACGGTCACCGGGAGGCGGTCCTCGATGGCGGTGAGCACGGGCTGGTGGAGGGTGTAGGAGTAGCCGAGGCACGGGGCCGGGCAGGGGATCGGGGTGCCGTCGACGTCCGCGATGGTGCGGCCGGCGACGATGCCGCCGACGTAGTCGGTGAACTGGGAGACGATCGGCTGGTCGAGCCCCATGCTCGTGCGGACGGCCGCGAGCTGTGCGGAGGTGCACCTGGGGCCGCAGGCGATCAGAGCCGGGTCGGAGGGGGCGGCGTGGAAGAGCCCGAAGGCCGTGGCGGTGATCGCGAAGAGCACCGCCACGGCCTGCGCGACCCTCTTGAGGAGGTATCGGATCATGGTCGCGGAGGTCAGGAGTTCTTGACGTACACGTTGGCCAGGGCCGTGACGCCGTAGATCGGGTGGATGGCGGCGCCGCCGATCCGCTCGCCGCGGAACTGGGAGACGCTCTTGTAGAGGAAGGGCACCAGCGGGACGTCCTTCATGACCGTCTGCTCCAGGGCGATCAGCTCCTCGGCCTTCTTCTGTGCGTCGCCGATCTCCGCGATGCGGGCCAGCTCCTTGTCCACCTGCGGGTTGCCGTAGCGGATGGTGTTGGACACCGCGTCCAGGTGGCTCTCGTAGCCGAGGGGGAGCAGGGTCGACGGGGTGGGCCAGTCAACGGAGTTGGTGGAGAGGAAGAGGTCGTACGGGCTGTCCTCGCCGCCGAAGACCTGGTCGTTGAAGGCGCCGGGCTGGAGGCCCTTCAGCACGAGCTTGATCCCGGCCTTGGCGAAGGCGTCGGCGAGGACCTGGGCGACCTGGTCGTCCGCGGGGCTGTCGGTGGGGTAGGCGTACGTCAGCTTGGTGACCTTCGTCTTCGCCTTGGCCAGGTGTTCCTTGGCCTTGGCGATGTCGCCGGTGGGGGCGACGGGGTAGAGGTCGTACTTCTTCCAGCCGACGACGGCCGGCGAGGAGAGGGTGGTGGCGATGTCGCCGGCGTAGCGGCCGCCGAGGACCTGGCGGGCCTGCTCGCGCGGGAAGAGGTAGTGGATGGCCTTGCGGACTTCGGGGTCGGTGACGCGGTCGTTCCTGATGTACAGGTCCTGGGTGTAGGCGCCCTTGCTGCCGGAGACGACCAACTCGCGCTTGGCGGGGTCTCGTTCGACCGTCGAGATCAGCTCCGGCGGCAGCAGGTCCTTGGTGGTGAGCGTGGTCGGACCGGTGCCCTGGCCGGCCAACACCTCCTGCGCGGTGTTGAGGGCCTCCTTACCGAAGGTGAACTCGAAGCGGTCCGGGTAGGCGTGCCGGATGGAGTCCGTCTCCGGCTTCCAGTACGGGTTGCGCTCCAGGGTGAGGCTCTGGTTCTGCTTGTGCTCGACGATCTTGTACGGCCCGGTGGCGAAGGGCTTCACGTCGTAGCCGGTGCCCGTGTCCTTGTCCTCGCGGACCGGGGAGGAGGAGGACTGCGCGGCCATGTACGGCACGTCGGACTGCGGCTGGGGGAAGTGGAAGACGATGGTCTTGTCGTCGGGCGTCTCGATCGCCTTGAGATCGCCGTCCTTCTTGGGGCCGCCGTACTTCTTCACCGCCGCGGTGAGGTCCTTGGTGCCGGTGAGCCAGGGCTGCCAGTAGGCGGGGCCGACCTCGAAGCCGGGCGCGAAGGTGCGCTCGATGCCGTACTTGACCTGCTGTGCGGTGACGGGCTTGCCGTCCTCCCAGGCGATGCCGTCCTTGAGGTGGTATGTCCAGGTCCGGCCGCCGTCGGAGGAGGTGCCGGTGTCGGTCGCGAGGTCGCCCACCAACCGGGGCCTGCCGTCGACGATCTGGTACTGCGTCAGCTGCCGGCCCCATAGCAGGGAGGTGCTGTACCGCTCGCCGGCGTAGATCTTCTGCGGGTCGAGGTGCGGGAAGTCCGCCTGGTTGGCGACGGTGACGGTGCCGCCCTTGCGGGCGCCGGGGACCTCGGGGGCGGGGCCCTGGCTGTCCTTCGCGGTGCCGAGGGTGGTGGTCAGCCGCTGGCCGCTCTTGGCGGCGGTGTTGCTCTTTCCCTGCCCGGCGCCTGTGCCCGCGCCCGCACCCGCGGAGCAGGAGCACAGCAGTAGGGCGGTGGTGGTGGCGAGAACCGGTACGGCTGCGGCGCGCAGGGTGATTGCGGGCATGACGAACTCCGTTATGTGGTGCGGGTGTTGCCGATGAGGGTGAGAGAAGGTACGGGGCTCAGCGGACGGTGTGCGGGTCGAGCGCGTCCCGCACGGCGTCGCCGAGGAGGTTGAAGGCGAGGACGAACACGAGGAGCGCGGCGCCGGGGAAGACCATGTAGGTGGGGTCGTCGTAGAAGACGTCTGCGCCCCGGGAGATCATGCGGCCCCAGTCGGGGATGGGCTCGTTGATGCCGACCCCGAGGAAGGACAGCGCGGCCTCGGTGGTGACCATCGCGGGCACGGTGAGGGTGATGTGCACGAGGACCGGCGCCCAGACGTTCGGCAGCAGCTCGCGGAACACGATGTGCCGCCTGCTCGCGCCGAGGGCGCGGGCCGCCTCGACGAACTCCCGCTCCCGCAGGGACCGTACGACCGTGCGCAGCACCATCGCGAGCGGCACCCAGCCGAAGGCGGAGAAGACCAGGATGAGGACGGTGAACTGCATCCAGGAGGGCTCGTTCTCGTCGGGTGCGACGAAGCGGGTCTGGATGACCGGTCCCAGCGTGAGCAGGAACAGCAGGCTGGGAAAGGCGAGCAGGACGTTGCAGACGAAGGTGAACGCCCGGTCGGCGAGTCCGCTGAGATAACCCACGGCCACTCCGACGACCACGCCGATGACGGCGACAATGGCGGCCGAGGTGACGGCGATCAGCAGCGAGGTGCGGATGCCGTACAGGAGTTGGGCGAGGACGTCCCGTCCGAGGCCGGGCTCGATGCCGAACCAGTGCTCGGCCGAGATGCCGCCGTTGGGCAGCAGGGGCAGGCCCTCCGGACTCAGCAGGCCGACCCCGTTCTGGCCGTAGTGCTCGGTCGGGTTCTTGCCGTAGAGGGTGGTGATCAGGGGCGCCGCGAGGGCGAGGAGCACGAAGAACCCGACGACGTGGAACGAGACGATCCCGACCCGATCACGCCGGAACGCGTCCACCACCGATACCGCTGCCACGCTGCCGTACTCCCGCTCGTTCGGGGCGCGCCGACTGTGGGGGAACGCCCTGGATCACCTCGGAGACGGGGTGACCGCTCCGGACATCGAGCATTAGATCGAAAGATCGATGCGGTCGCAAAGCGCCAGATTCGAAGGCTGGCAAGCGATATTGCCTTGGATGTCCAGAGTGTTTCTCTGTTCATGTCGCCGCAATGGAAATCCCCTCCAATCAGCGCGAATCGCCCCAACGTGAGAGACGGGCATCACAGTCCGCATCCCTGCCCGGGGTCCGCCCGCGCACCGGGCGCGGCGTGCGCCCCTCCGCAATCCTTTCGCCGGCGTTTCCGAATTCCGTGCCAGCGTGTCCGCGTGTGTCGCGAGCTCGTCCATCTCGTGAAGCGAGCGGCGGCAAAACAGGCGCGACCGGGTCGAATCTCCTTATGTCACCCGTGACATGTGCGCGACGGGCTGCGAATGTCCCTGCCCAGCAAGGCAATCCGCCTCGAACGGGTGGGCGGCGATCCCGTCCAACTCCCCACGAATCCCTGGAGAAACACATGTCCTCGCTTTCCCCCGCCAGCGGCACCGCGCGGCGTCTCGCCCTCACCTCCGGCGCCGTCGTCCTCACCGGCGCCCTGATCGCCGCCGGTGCCGCCACCGCGTCGGCGGGTGCCGCGCCGCAGCCGCACGACGGCACCTCCGTCACGGCCACCCCCTCGCCGCTCGGACTCGGAGCCAAGGAGCAGCTGGTCGTCAAGGACGTCGTCACGGACGCCGACGGCACGGTCCACACCCGCTACGAGCGCACCTACGCCGGCCTTCCCGTCCTCGGCGGCGACCTCATCGTCCACCGCGCCGCCGACGGCGCCGTCAAGGACGTCACCAAGGCCGTCAAGGCCGCCATCAAGGTCGCCTCGCTCACCCCGAAGCTCACTCCGACCGCCGCCAAGTCCGCCGCGGTCAAGGCCGCCAAGGCCGCACGCGCCACGGACTCCGCCACCGGCGACGCCCCCCGCAAGGTCATCTGGGCCGCCGACGGCAAGCCCGTCCTCGCCTACGAGACCGTCGTCAGCGGCACCCAGGACGACGGCGTCACCCCGAGCCTGCTGCGCGTCGTCACCGACGCGAACACCGGCAGGAAGCTGTACGAGCAGCAGCTCATCGACGACATAGCCGACGGCATCACCACCAACAGCGGCTCCACGGCCGCCAAGCCGGGCACCCCCCAGGCCGGCGCGACCGGCACCGGCGCCAGCCAGTACAGCGGCACCGTCGCACTCGACACCACCACGTCGTCCAAGGGCTTCAGCCTCGTCGACGCCGTGCGCGGCGGCTCCAGCGTCCTCGACTTCCAGCACCGTACGGGCGGCAAGGGCGTCCTCTTCACCGACGCGGACAACGCGTGGGGCGACGGCACCCCCGGCAACAACCAGACCGCCGCCGTCGACGCCGCCTACGGAGCCGCCAAGACCTGGGACTTCTACAAGGACGTCCTGCACCGCAACGGCATCAAGAACGACGGCCGCGCCCCGGTCTCCCGGGTCCACTACGGCAACGCCTACCAGAACGCCTTCTGGGACGACCGGTCCTTCACCATCACCTACGGCGACGGCGCGAACAACCAGCACCCCCTCACCCAGCTCGACGTGGCCGGCCACGAGTTCAGCCACGGCGTCACCTCCGCCACCGCCAACCTGACCTACTCCGGCGAGTCCGGCGGACTCAACGAGGCCACCTCCGACATCTTCGGCACCGCCGTGGAGTGGAACGCGAACAACCCCCAGGACCCCGGCGACTACCTCCTCGGCGAGAAGATCGACATCTTCGGCAACGGCAAGCCCCTGCGCTACCAGGACCAGCCCAGCAAGGACGGCCGCGGCTCCGCCGACTACTGGACCTCCGGCGTCGGCAACCTCAACGTGCACTACTCCTCCGGCGTCGCCAACCACTTCTTCTACCTCCTCTCCGAAGGCAGCGGCGCCAAGGACATCAACGGCGTCCACTACGACAGCCCCACCATCGACGGCTCCACCGTCACCGGCATCGGCCGCGACAAGGCCGTACAGATCTGGTACAAGGCGCTGACCGCCTACTTCACCTCCACCACCGACTACCACGGCGCCCGCGAAGGCACCCTCAAGGCCGCCGCCGACCTCTACGGCGCCGGCAGCCCCGAGGCCCGCGCCGTCGACGCCGCCTGGGCCGCGGTGAACGTCAAGGCCTGACCCACCCGGCGGTGAACCGCCGGACGCGTAGGAGGCGGTGGCCACGCCACCGGCCGCCGCCTCCCTGTCCACCGGCCCGGCGTCGAGCAACGCGTCGACCGCGACCGCGCCCGCGACCGCGATCAGGGGATGCAGGCCTGGGGCCGGAACGCCGGGTCCCGCACGCCCCAGACGGCCGGAGTCGCTTTGTCACCGAGCCGCGCGGGCACCTCGCGGGCGAGTTCCTCCAGCAGGGGCCGCGCGGCGCGGATCTCCCCGGGCATGACCGCGAGGCCGCGCCGGGCCTCCTTCGTGGGCTGCACCATGCGGTAGTGGTCGGCTTCGGCCGCGGTCAGAGCGGGACCGGTTCTGCCGAGCAGGAACTGTTCCACGAGAAAGTTCCGTTCGAGGATGCGCCGTTGCATGGGGCGGCTGCTCATGATCGCGCTGAACGCCCGGTTCGCCCGCTGCTCGATCGGCCAGAACGCCGTGTTGCCCAGCACGATCCCCCTGACGCGGTCCGTCCGCGTGATCGCCGCACCCAGCCCGATGGGACCACCCCAGTCCTGCCCCATCACCACGAAGTCGTCAAGGCCCAGATGGTCCATCAGCTCTCCCAGGACCGCCGTGTGCTCCGCGACCGTGTAGCCGAAGCCGTCCGGGCGCTCGGACATCGACGTAGTGGACCCGGCCCGCGGACGAGTCGAACCACCGTGACGCGAACGGGTAAAGCTCCGGATCGGGAACGAAGTCGATCATCATGGCGCTCTCCTCCATGTCCGGTGCACGTGTCCTGCGGGCGAGGCGGCACACGCCCGCGACAGATGTAGAGCCCCCGGGAGGGAGGCACTACGCCTGTAGTGTCGAGTCGTTTCCCGGACGTGCCAAGGTGAACAGGCCTTCTCCCCAAGTGACTTGTGCGACAGGGCGGTGTCGGACCTCCTGCCCCAGGCTTCAGCGAGGGTCGCCGAAGGCGAACTCCACCCAGTTCGAGAACTCGATGGCCAGGTGCCGACGGTGCGCGGAGAGCATGTGAGGGAACGTCGCCCGGGGGAACTCGACGCACAGCCGCGCGTGGAAACCTCCCGGGACGTCGCGGAACTCGTGGCGTACGCCTCCGATATGGATGCCCTTGCCGCTGATGGCGACGCCGGCGGCCTCGGTGTCCGCACCCGGGTCGCGCGGGGTGCTGAGCGTGGAGAGGTCGCTGTAGTCGACGAGGAACCGGGTCGCCAGAGGGCTGCCGCCGGTGGTCTCGATGACTTCCTGCCTCCCGTCCGGGAGAGCCTGGATGAGGAAGTGCTCGGGGTGGGCCGCGGTCATGGAGCGGGCGTAGTCGTCGCGCGAGGTGTCGTCGAACCACTGGACGAAGTCGTTCGCGCTGCCGCCGGCCACGTGGAGCTCGCAGACGGACGTGGCGCGCCGGCCGCGGGACAGCCAGATGCTGGCGTCCGCCACGATTGCGCTGGTGCGGAGGTCGCGTGCCAGGCGACGCTTGATCTCCTCGGCGCCCAGGGAGAGCTTGCTCTCGGCGAACGCCCGCCGCTGGTAGGCGAGTTCCCCAGCCGGTACCGGAAGGCCGATCTTCGAGGCCGCGACGGGCAGCCGCTCGGCCTCCCAGCCGAGCACCCGGTCGCGGGTGAACCGGCGGCCGTCGATGATCGCGTAGACGGTGGGTGGTGCACTGCTCATGGGTGGTGCTCCGTTCCTGTGAAGGGCGGTCAGCGGTGGTCGTCCGCGGCCTCGGCTCGGCGGTCGGTCGACGGTGATGCGCGAGGCCCGGAGCCCGCCGTGCTCCGGATGCCCTGCCGGTTCAACGCGAGCTCGACGGAGCGATCGACGAGACGGCTGTCGAGCGGACGGCCCGTGACGAGAACCCGGAAGTACGCGGGAGCCGCGAGATCCTCGATCAGCTCGTAGGGGTCGACGTCAGGCCGGAGTTCACCTCGCTCCACAGCCCTGCTCACGATGTCGGCAGCACCGGCGAACCGCGCCTCCCAAAAAGCGTCCTTGGCCCGCACCACCTCGTCGTCGCGCGCCGCGAGAGACACGACGGTCAGGATCACCCTGTGCACCTCGGGGCGTTCGACCAGCGCGATGACCTGGCTGAGCAGTGCGCGCAGATCACCTTCGAGCGTCCCGGTGTCCGGAATCGGATTCTCGTCCCTCGCCAGCTCCGACAGCGCGTCGGCCACCAGGTGCACCTTGCTCGGCCACCGGCGGTAGACAGTCGTCTCCGCCACTTCCGCCGCGGCGGCGACCCGGGCGATCGTGAGCTGCTCGTACCCCTCGTTCAGGAGCAGGTCGGCGGTCGCGCGCAGGACGTTCTCACGATTCCTGGCAGTGCGTCCGCCGGGGCGCTGCCGGCCGGGCTTCTCAGTCATGCGTTCCCTCGTGTACGCCGCACGGCGACCACCGGCCTGGCGACGACCGACAGCCTTAATGAAAGACATCTTGCATTAGGTTACCCATGTGCAGGCGCTCGGCACCAGAGCTGCGGCTCGTCGCCACGGGAACGGCGCTTCGGGTCCGCTGAGTCGCTGCCTCATGGGCTACGAGTTCTTCGGGGGTCAGGGAGCGGGGTCCGCGGACAGGTGGATCCGGGCCGCCACCGGAAGGTGGTCGCTGGCCGTCGCGGGGAGGGTCCAAGCCGATGCGGCCCCGACGCCCCCGAGAAGGATCTGGTCAATCCGTACGGCCGGCAGGCGCGCCGGCCAGGTGAAGCCGAAGCCCGCGCCCGCCGCGGCCTGCGCCGAGACGAGACGGTCAGTGAGGGGCCGCAGCGCGCGATCGTCGGTGGCGCCGTTGAGGTCGCCCATGACGACGACGCGCCGCACGGGCTCGGCCCGTACCTCCGCCGCCAGCAGGCCCAGCGCCTCGTCCCGCGCCCCGGCGGTGAATCCGGCCGGACCCACGCGGACGGACGGCAAGTGGGCGACGTACACGGCCAGCCGCCCGCCGGGCGCGTCCACCGTGGCCCGCATCGCCCGCGTCCACGGCATGATCGGCACGGCCCGCGCGTCCCTGAGCGGATGGACGCTCCACAGGCCCACTGTGCCCTGGTAGAAGTGGTACGGGTAGGCCTCCGCCAGTGCCCGCTCGTAGGCGGGCGCCCTGGCCGGGCTCAGCTCCTCCAGGGCCAGTACGTCCGCCCCGGCGGCGAGCAGGCTCCGCACGGTTCCCTCGGGGTCGGGGTTGGCCTCGTTGACGTTGTGGCTGACCAACGTGAGGTCCCCGCCGGGGGACGTCTTGTCGGCGAGGGCTCCACCGAAGACCGCCAGCCACGCCGCCGCCGGCACCACCAAGGCCACCGCCGCCGCCACCGGCGCCCGCCGCAGCAGGGCCGCGGCCACCAACACCGGCACGGCCAGTGCGCTCCAGGGCAGCAGGGTCTCGGCCAGACTGCTCAGCCGACCGGGCAGTGTGGGCAGCAGCCCATGGCCCGCGACGCTCACCGCGAGGAGGACGGAGCAGCCCATGACCGCCGCCCCGCGGCGCCGCCACCACCGCCGACGCGCCCCGGCGTCCGTCGGGCGGTCCGTGGCCCCGGGGGCGCGGTCCGGGCCGACTGCCGTGCCGTCCGGCCTGGGGGAGGGACCGGTCTGTGTCGCCGTGCCGTCGGGCTTGGCGGAGGGACTGGTCGCCGTCGCCGTCGCTGTCGCCGTGCGGTCCGGCGGCGCGGCGGCAGCGTCTGGGCGTGTCGCCGTGCCGTCCGGCGCCGTGACGGCGGGGTCCGGGCGTGTCGTCGCTGTCATCGTGCCCGGCCCGCCGTTCCGGCGGTGGCGAGCCGGTCGCGGACGGCGGTGAGCAGCCCGCGGCTGGAGTCGACGGCGGCCCGGAGTCCCTCGGCGGGCGTCGTGTTCGCCCGCTGGTGCAGGACGGCTCCCACCAGCAGCCGGGGCGTTCCGCCGACGCGCACCTCGCAGGCCCACAGGAGGTTCCCGCCCGCCGGAGTGCTGGAGCCGGTCTTCACACCGAGGACGCCCGGGGTGTCCAGCAGGGGATTGGTGTTGGTGATCGTCCCGAGGCCGGGGACGGTGGTCTCGCGGGTGGCCACGACCGCCCGGAAGACCGGGTCCTCCATCGCGGCCCGCGTCAGCCGCACCTGGTCGACCGCGGTGCTAATGGTCGTCGGCTCGATGCCGCTCGCCCCCGTGTAGACCGTGTCCTTCATGCCGAGCCGTCCGGCGGCGCGCCGCATCTTCGCCACGAACGCCGCCTGGCTGCCGGAGTCCCAGCGGGCCAGCAGCCGGGCGACGTTGTTTCCGGAGGGGATCAGGAGCAGTTGCAGGAGCCGGCGTTGGGAATAGCGCTCGCCATGCCGTACAGGGACGGTCGACTCGCCGCCGACCCCCACCTCCTGCGCGGCCGTCCGATCCACTTCGATCAGCGGGCCTTCCTCGCCGGGCCGCAGCGGGTGCTCCTTGAGGATGACATAGGCGGTCATCACCTTCGTCAGGCTCGCGATCGGTACGGGCCGCCGCCCGCCCCGCTCGCCCAGCGAACCGGTCCCTTCGAGCTCGACGGCGCTCTGGCCGTCCTGCGGCCACGGGAGCGCGCCGATGCCGGAAACCGGCAGGCGCGCGTCACCCGACAGGCGCTCGTCGCCCTGCACCGGAGGCGCGCCCGAGGGGGAGGCGACGGCGATGCCCAGGGCCGTCAGCAGGGCCAGGGCCAGGGCACCGCCGACGAGGCGATGCCGGGGGGTACGGGGAAGGGACACGGGCCGCCTCCAGGGGCTGCGGTACGGGATCGGTACGGCAGCAAGACTCCGGGGACGAGGTCTCCGCCCCACGGTCGGCAGAGCGCGGCCCGTGCTCGGGAACCCATCGGTCGTGTATCAGCGGGGGCGGCGGCGAGCGGACGCGCGTCGGCCGGCGAGTTCGACGCATTGGTGGGCGGCGAGTTCGACGCATCGGCGGGCGGGGCGGGGGGCCCGGCCGGGGACGCGGAAGGAGTCTCCGAGGAGCGGGGACGTACCGACGGGTGACCGTCCCGGGACGGCGAGGGTCGTGCGCCGGCAGGCAGGCAGTCCCGGTGCGGCCGGGCGACCCGCCCCGGTGCGGCTGGGTCCCCGGTGGGCCACCCCCGTTGCCGGGGCAGGCCGTCCCAAGGACGGGGTCACGCCTCGGGCGCCGGCGGCCCGTCCTGGGGCAGGGTCAGGGTCGCGACCGCCCCGCCGTCCGGGGCGTTGGCGAAGTCCAGGGTCGCCCCGATCACCCTCGCCTGGCCGGACGCGATCGTCAGGCCCAGGCCGTGCCCGTGCCCCCGCTCGACCGTGCCCGTACGGAACCGCTGGGGGCCGTGGGACAGCAGGTCGGCCGGGAAGCCGGGGCCGTGGTCCCTGACGGTCACTGTCCGGCCGGTGACGGCGATGTCCACCGGGCCGGCGCCGTGCCGGTGGGCGTTGACGACGAGGTTGGAGACGATGCGGTCGAGGCGTCGGGGGTCCGACTCGACCACTGCCGTATCCCGTTCGGTCACCCGCGCCGCGAGGCCCGTCCGCGCCACCGAGTTCCGGACGAGGGCGGCCAGGTCGAGCGGTCCCGGCTGGGACGTCTCGGCGCCCGCGTCGAGCCGGGAGATCTCCAGGAGGTCCTCGACCAGGTCGCGCAGTACCCGCACCCGGCTCTGGACCATGTCCGTCACTTCGCCCTCGGGTAGCAGTTCCGCAGAGGTGACCAGACCCATCAACGGGGTGCGCAGCTCGTGTGCGACGTCGGCGGTGAAGCGCTGCTCGGTGTCGATCCGCTGCTGGAGGCTGTCGGCCATCGAGTCGACAACGGCCGAGATCTCGGCGACCTCGTCGCCCCCGCGGACCGTCCCCGTCCGGGCGCCGAGGTCGCCCGCCGTGATGCGGCGGGCCGTGCGGGCCACCCGGCGCAGCCGCCGGGCGGGAAGTTCCGTCGCCAAGGCCGTTGCGGGGATGACGACGGCGAGCGTGAGCAGCGAGTACTTCCACATGTGGCGGTCCAGGGCCTGCCGGGTCAGCAGGTCGGCGGTCATGTCGACCTCGACCGCGTACAGCTTTCCCCCCTCCCGCCGGGCCGCCCAGAAGACGGGGGCCGGGGGCCCGTCCTCGTAGAGTGTGGCCTCGCCGCCGTGCTCGACCTGCCGCAGCAGCGCCTCGGGCAGCTCCCCGGGGGTCACCCGGGGCCCGTCCCCACCCGCGGCCGTGGCGTCCTCCAAAGCCGTGGCCAGCGCCACGTGGGCCCTGCCCGCGCCCTCGTTCATGGACCGGCGCAGCACCGAGTCGTGCACCAGCACCCCGACCGTCAGCGCCATCGACGCGCAGGCCAGCGCCGCCAGGAGGACGACCTTCCAGCGCAGCGAGCGGAAGTGCGGCACCAGGCCCGTGACCGCCCCCCAAGGACCCCGGCTCACCGCTTCCACTTGTAGCCGAAGCCCCGGACCGTCTCGACGCGCTCGGCACCGATCTTCTTACGCAGTCGCTGCACGCACAGGTCGACGACCCGGGTGTCGCCGTCCCAGCCGTAGTCCCACACTTCCCGCAGCAGGGTCTGACGGTCCAGCACGATCCCGGGGTGCGCGGCGAACTCGAGCAGCAGGCGCAGCTCGGTGGGGGCGAGCGCGATCCGCTCGCCGCCCTTGCGAACCTCCAGGGCCGCCGGGTCGAGGGAGAGGTCGCCGAAGACCAGCGGGCCGGCCGGCTCCGCGGGTCCGGCCGGTTCGGCCACCGGGACCACGAAGGACGCCCGGCGCAGCAGCGACCGGATCCGCGCCACCAGAACCGCGGTGTCGACGGGCTTCACCACGTAGTCGTCGGCCCCGGCCTCCAAGCCGGACACCACGTCGAGGGCGTCGCCGCGCGCCGACATCATCAGGATCGGGTCCGTCGCCGTCTCCCGGATCCGCCGGCACAGCCCGATGCCGTCCAGGCCCGGCAGCATCACGTCGAGCAGCACCACATCATGCCGCCCCTCCCGGAAGAGTTCGAGCCCGGTCAGCCCGTCGGCCGCGACGAGCACGCGGTAGCCGTAACGCTCCAGCGCCATCGCGACGGACCGCCGGATCACCTCGTCGTCCTCGACGAGCAGGACCGTCACGGGCGCGGGCGCGGGCGCGGACGCCGACACGGAATCAGACATGTACATCTCTCGGGCACGGGACGGGACAGGTCCTTCATCATGCCTCACCCGCACCCACCCCCGACGCCCCCGGACGGCTGTCGTCACGCCCCCGACCTGCGCTGATACCCGCCTGATACACCACCGCGCGGTCACCGACACACATCCGAGCCGGTACGGAAACGGAGACGGCGCGCCCTGGGGAGCCCTGGTCCGGAGACGGTCCGGATCTTGGTTCGGCGGGGCCGCCTCCGGTCACGTCGTGACTGCGATGCACGGCGTGACGGTGTGGTCCCGCATGAGGGTGCGTTCAGGCGCGGGCCCGGTGCGTCGCCCGGGGCGTCGAGCCGTCCGGTGGTATCTGCTGGTCCTTCGCCGGCCTGCCTGGCCAGGACGAGGCGCTGCGGTGGCTCACGGAGCGGCTGCCGGCCGGGGCCCGCGTCCTGGACGTCGGCTCCGGCACCGGGCGACCGGTCGCCCAGGTGCTCGCCGAGGCGGGCTTCCGGGTGACCGGCATCGATGTCTCCGCCACCATGGTCGAGCTGGCCCGCTCCCAGGTGCCCGGCGCCGAGTTCCGGCTCGCGGACGCTCGCACGTACGAGCTGGCGGAGCACTTCGACGCCGTCTGCGCGTTCTTCCCGCTGCTGCTCATGTCGCAGCGGGACGTGGTGGCCTCGCTGGAACGCATCGCGTCCTGGGTGGCCCCCGGCGGCTACCTGCTGTTCGCCACCGTCCCCGGCGACCTGGACGACACCACACTGACGTGGATGGGCCACCGCGTGAACGTCAGCAGCCTGCCCGCCGACGAGTTCCCCGCCCGCCTGGAGAAGCTCGGGCGGACCGTGCTCCACCGGCACGTCGCCGCGTTCCAGCCCGCCAGCCGCATCGCCGGCCCGGAGGAGCACCTGTTCCTCCACGCCCGCCGCGCCGGACCGGTCACCCCGCCCGCCCACGCGCTCCTCGGCCCGTACCCCCATCCCGACCGCTACCGCGGCCCGCACGCCCTCAGCACCGCCGCGTGGGCCGCCTTCGAACCCCACTTCCGACGCCACGACGTCGACGCGGTCGTCGACGCCCTCACCGGCTGCCGCCGCATCCTCGACGTCGGCGGCGGCACCGGCGCCGGCGTCCGCGCCATCTCCCCTATGGGGGTACGACGCGGTCACCGCCAGCTGGGTCCTCCACTACACCGCCGATCCGGGGGCGGCGATCGGCGAGATGCTGCGCGTACTCGACCGCGACGACCCGCACGCGCGGATCGTCCTCATCCAGGGAGCTCCTGACAACCACATGGTCGAACTCCTCAACCGGCACTGCGTCACCACGGTTCAGGAGCAGATCGACCACCAGGGCCACCTGCTCCACCTGGCCGCCGAGACGGCACGAATCCTCGCCGACTTCTGGCACGCCCACCACCCGGACAACCAGTCCATGCGGAAGTCCCTGGAGCAGGACCTACTGGCCCACTACGCTGCCGGACACCAGGCCGTCGACGACAGCGCCGTACTCCTCACGGCCCGACGCCCCTGAACGCCGGGGCAGCCGCCTGCGACCCCTCATCGCCCCGCCGGCGTCGGCGGCAGGAGGCCGGCCCGTGCGGTTGGCGCTGCTGACGTACGGCACCCGGTGGTCGTCCAGCAGGGTGTGCGGCGGCTGATGGGCCGGGCCCACAGGGCGACGGGCTGGCCGGCGGGCAGCGACGGCGGTGACGACGCGAGTGCCGGCGAGCTGGGTGAGGACGACGCGCGGATCGTTCCCCAGCACCTCGCGTGGATCGTGCGGCTGGAACAGCTCGGGGCGGACGAAGGGCGCCAGGCCGAGACCGGGGTCGTCGTGCCGGTGGGAGGCGAGTACCACGTCCGGACCGCATGCGGCCCGGACGTGGGTGAACATGTCGCGGCAGGCGTAGGAGAGTTGGCATCCGACGGTGTCCGCCAGGGTGCGGTGGACCCTGACCTGTGCCATCGCGCCCGAGGCGGGCACCACGACCCTCACCCGCGCGTGCCGGCCGCCGCGTACCGAGGCGACGGCCTGCTCCACGTCGCGGTCCACGCCCCGACAAACCGCGGCCACGCTCACCGTGCCTTCAGCCTCCACGGCGACCGGGCGTACGGCCTCGAACTCCTCGGCGCACACAGTCGGGAAGCCGGCGGGGAAGACCGCGTGCCGAGGACCGTCGGCACCGAAGATCCGGCCCGTCTCGCGGGCCGGCCGCACCCGGAACCCGCCCCGCGTGGGTGACAAAGGGCGCGAGGTCAGCCGTTCTCCCGGCCCGGCAAAGACGCGCCCTCCAGGAAGGAGCGATAGGCCTCGACGGCTTCCGGCTCGATTTCAGGGTGGGAGGGGCCGTAGCGGGTGTCGGTGCGGTCCCGCTTCGGCCCGGAGACCCAGAACTCCTCGTCGGTCTGGACGTCGTAGAAGTTCGCATCGAACATCCCGCCTGCCCGGCGCAGTGTCCTCCCGCGAAAGTACGCAGTGCTCCAGGTCTTCGAGAAGTCCACCCAGCCGATCCACGAGGGTCCGCGGTCGGTGTTGTAACCGGTCTTCAACTGCACGAACATGAGACGTCGAGGCATACGCTCAGGGTCCTGCACGGACCGCACCGGTGACCAGCCATTTTGCGGGCGCTTACGAGACCCCTCGCCCGCTTCGCTTGATCCGCTCGTGAGGCGGGGCTGAAGCCGAAAGGCGCGATCAGGAGACGCGCTTGAGGGTCCAGGCGTTGTTGTTGAAGCCGGAGTTCGGGAAGGCGACGCAGGAGCTGGAGTAGTAAGAGCTGGTCGCGGTCCAGCCGGCGGGGTAGTACGTGGACCCGCATGCCTGGACGACGGTGCCTATGGGCAGGCCGGTGAGCTGCTTGATCTGCTTGATGTTCGGGTTGAAGTTCTGGGTGCCGCAGCTGGCGCTGTAACCCCAGCTGACGTCGACGTAACCCGCCGGGGTGACGGTGTTCGCGCAGGTCGTCGTCACGTCACCGGGAGCCGCCTGGGCCGGCGCGGCGGCGAGAGCGAGCATCGCGGCGGCGGCGAGGGCCATGGTGGTGGTCCGGAAACGGGCCATGGTGGGCTCCTTGGGTCGGAAAGCGATCAACGGGAAACAACAGCTCGTTTTTACGGTGCGGCCGAGAGCCGGAAAAGTCCCTTTCCGGTCTCAGAGATCAGGCCACGACAACGGCCGCGCAGCCAGGAGCGCTGCTGACTCGCCCGCCGCACTCGGAGGACTCCAGGCACTCAGGGCTTCTGTCACCCTGACGTCGTCGATCTGGAACGGACCTGGCCGATCGGGGCTCCCCTGTCCCCCTGTTGGCAGACCCTTCCGGGGCGCCTCGCCGAAGAGGCTCAGAAGAAGCTGAGCTTCTTCGGCGAGTCGCCTGAATGATGGGGCGCCGGCCACGCTGATCGGCCGGAAATCCCACTACCGCAGGCCACACCACGCCCTAGACTGCGACCGCTCCAAGACCTGGAGATCATCGGGAGGGCGTGCAAGATGAGACGAGCACTGATCAGTGCGTTCGCGGCCGCGGCGTTAGTGGTGTCCGGGGGGAGTGTCGCCACCGCTTCCGACAGTGCTCCGCCGCGCACCACGCACGGTCCTTGCCAGTACAGCGAGACCCCGGACGAGCCGCCGGCGCGCCGTGTTCCGCTGCCGCCCGACCCACGGCGCACCCCTGGTCATGGCACGGTCGACTTGGCCGTACCGACCAGTCAGGGCCCGCTTCCGCTGCGCTTGGACCGGGCCAAGGCGCCGTGCACGGTGCAGAGTTTCCTGCACCTGGCACGGCACGGTTTCTACGACCGTACGGTGTGCCACCGCCTGACGGCGTACCCGACGCTGAAGGTCCTGCAGTGCGGCGACCCGACCGGCACCGGTGAAGGCGGGCCCGGGTACAAGTACAAGGACGAACTGCCGGTGGACCTGCCGCCCGCTGCCACCGATCCCACGGGCGCGCGCCGGCTCTACGGACGCGGCTTGCTGGCGATGGCCAACGCCGGCCCGAACACGAACGGCTCACAGTTCTTCGTCGTCTACGGCGACTCCGCACTGCGACCGAACTACACGGTGTTCGGCACGGTCGGCCCCGCCGGTCTGGCGACACTCGACAAGGTAGCCGCAGGAGGCATCGAGCCGACCGCGGAGAACCCGGCACCAGTCGACGGCACACCCACCCTGCGGACCGAGCTGCTCCACGTCCGGCCGTCCTGCCGGCACTGACGCACCGCGATGTCGCCGCGTCCATGACCAACATGCCTGGCGGGCATGCGGGGTCGGCTTGCGGCGACACTCGCAGGCCCAGGGAGTCCCCTGGCTCCTGCGCCGGCTCCCGCGCACGGATCACGGATTCCCGTGCCCGCCGGGTGGGGCTGCCCGGCTCTCGGCGGTGCCGGGGGAACCCGGTGAGGACTCGCCCGCCGCGAGGTGCTCCAGGACCTCCGCCAGTTCCTGGCAGGCGCGGCGTACCGACCGGCGGGTCGCACGCTGCTCGGTGATGACGGAGGCGAGAAGCAGGGCGGTCAGGGCGGCGGAACCGTTGAACGCCTGGAGCTTGACCATGATCTCGACGTCCGTGAGGTGGAGGAACGCGCCCCGCCCCGCGGTCGCCTCGAACGTGGTGAGCACGGAGGCGAAGAGCGCACACAGCATGCTTCCGGCGAGCTGGAAGCGGAGCGCTGCCCAGATCAGCAGGGGGAAGACGAGGAAGAGCATGCTCATCGGGCTGAGCACGGCCATGGGCATGAGGACCAGGGTCGTCAGCCCCAGAAAGGCCGCCTCCTTCCAGCGCCGTACCCGAAACCGTCCCGCCGGCCCCGCGAGGACGAGCAGGAGCGGGGCGACGAGCAGCACTCCCATCGTGTCGCCCACCCACCAGGCCAGCCAGACCGGCCAGAACTCGCTCTTGTCCAGGGAGCCCCTCGCCACCTGCAGTCCGACCCCCGCGGTCGCGCTGATCAGCATGGCGCCGAACCCGCCGAGGAAGACCAGGAAGAGTCCGTCCCGCAGACCCGCCATGTCGAGCCGGAAGCCGGCCCGTCTCAACAGCAGGAACGCGCAGAGCGGCGCGACGGTGTTGCTGGCCACGATGACCACTGTGGTGGGCCCGGGTGTGGTGAGCGAGGCGATGACGAGGAACGAGCCGAGAGCGATCCCAGGCCAGACCCGCGCGCCGAGCAGCAGCAGGGCGGCGACGGCGACGCCGGTGGGCGGCCAGATGGGGGTGACCACCACGCTTTCGACGACGAGGCGGCCCAGCAGGCCGATTCGTCCGGCCGCGTAATAGCAAACCGCCACGGCCAGCGACATCAGAGCCGCCCCCGCAGAGGACCGGAACTGCCGAATATCCAACACGTCAGCCATCAGACACCGGCCGGGCCGCCACGACCGGGCAAGGCCCCTGCGTGTCGGGCGGCGTCGCCCGGCATGGTCCCGGGCGGGTCCGAGGACCGGTCCGGCCCGAGGACTGGCTAGGCCCGAGGACTGGCCCGGCCCGCGGACCGGTGCGGCCCGCAGACCGGCTCGGCCCGCGGCCTGGCTCGGCCCGAGGACAGGCCCGGCCCGAGAGCCGGCTCGGCCCGAGGCGAGCCCCCTCCCCTCAATCCTCGGCCGCCGGCCGGGCCGGAGCGCCGTCATGGCCGACGACCAGGACGGCCGCGTCGTCCTCGTGCCCCACCGTGGCCGCCAGCTTCATGACGGCGGTGGCGAGCGCGTCGACGTCCAGCCCGGCGACGGCGGTGATCCCGGCGAGCCTCGTCACCCGGTCCAGACCCTCGTCGACGTGGAGCGAGGGCCCCTCCACCACTCCGTCGGTCAGGAGGACGAAGACACCGTCGGTGGTGAGCCGGTGGCGCGTGGTCGGGTAGTCGACGCCGCGGAGCACACCGAGAGGAGGCCCGCCCTCGCTGTCGTCGATGCCGGAGCGGCCGTCGGTGGTGGCCCAGATGTGGGGGATGTGACCGGCCCGGGCGCACTCCAGGGTGCCGGCAGCGGGGTCGAGCCGCAGGAAGGTGCAGGTGGCGAAGAGGTCGGCGCCCAGAGAGATCAACAGGTCGTTGGTGCGACCGAGCAGCTCTCCAGGGTCTCCGGTGACGGAGGCCAGCGCGCGCAGGGCCACGCGGACCTGTCCCATGAAGGCGGCGGCCTCGATGTTGTGTCCCTGTACGTCGCCGATGGACATGCCGATCCGCCCGCCGGGCAGGGAGAAGGCGTCGTACCAGTCACCGCCGACGTTGAGACCGAGGTTGGCGGGCTCGTAGCGGACGGCCAGCCGGGCGCCCGGAAAACTGGGCAGGTCCGAGGGCAGCATGCCGCGCTGCAGGGCCACGGCGAGCTCGACACGGGAGCGCTGCGTCTCGGCCAACTCCCGCGCCCTGGCGGTCAGCGATCCGAGCCGGACCAGAAGGTCCTCGCTGTTGTCGGCCGGCCGTCTGCGGAACATCGATCACTCCGGCGTCACGACAATCCACGCATCCCTTCGTCCCGGTCTCCAGCACGCGGGACCCCAGGGGACCACCTCGGTACGAACAGGTCCTTCCCACTCTGCCTGGAGGGGACAGGGTCCGCATCTCATCGGCGGAGAACTCGGCGGCCCGAGGACGCCAGGCACTCGCACGAACCGCACCCTCGTCCCCCGGCGCGAAGAGTTCTGCGCCGGTCCTCGTTGCAGCCGGTGCGGCTGCGTGCCTCCTCGGTGACCACCCGCAACCGGGTCGATGTCGTACGTCTGGACGGGGACGCGCGCCCCCGTCGCGTCCAGAGTGCGGCCGTCCGTGCCGAACGCGAGCGACAGGACGGCGCCCCCCCCCGCACCGGGCAGGGTGGTGCCCGGCGGCTGCTGGGGGCCACGTCCCACAGCCGCACGGTGCCGTACGACCCGACCGAGGTGCGGACGGAGCCGTCGGGCGAGAAGGCCACGCCGCCCGAAGGCAGTAGACCCGCTGCCGGTGCTCGTGCTCGGGCGCCCTGCGGATGCGACGCGGGGGCGCTGCTTGGCCTCGTCAGCCCTGCCGTCCCGTCCGGCGGCCGCCGTCCCTGCTCGCCGTGCGCGCGGGAGCCCTGCGATCCCCGTCAGTGGGACGCGCATGCCACGAGTGCCGCCTTCCATGTCGGCACGGGCCAGACCGGCCGCCCGAGGCGCAGGCTTTGGCCGTATGCCTTCGTCGGGGCTAGGGTGTGCCGCCGTACTCGGCGGAACGCTCCCTGGAGAAGGTGGGAATGGGGCTCATTGACGCAGACCACGTGGGGCTGGTCGTCGCGGCGCAGGCCGGTGACGATCGGGCGCGCGAGGAGCTGATCGCCGCGTACCTGCCGTTGGTCTACAACATCGTCGGGCGAGCGCTGGACGGACATGCCGATGTCGACGACGTCGTCCAGGAAACGCTGTTCCGCTTGGTGCGCGACCTGCCCGCCCTGCGTGCCCCCGAGAGCTTCCGGTCCTGGCTGGTGTCGATCACGCTCCGCCAGATCAATACCCATTGGCACCGGCAACGCGTCTTCGCCGACCGGACCACGGTCATCGACGAGGCACGCCAGATACCGGACGCGGGCGCCGAGCCCGTGGACGTGACGATCCTGCGGCTGCATGTGTCGGACGAGCGGCGCCGGGTCGTCGAAGCCGGCCGGTGGCTCGACCAGGAGCACCGGGTGCTGCTGTCGCTGTGGTGGCAGGAGTGCGCCGGTCTGCTCAGCCGGGAGGACATGGCGGCCGCGACGGGGCTCACGGTCGCGCACGTCGGAGTGCGCCTGCAACGCATGCGCGAGCAGTTGGAACTGTGCCGGACGATCGTCGCCGCGCTGGAGGCCGATCCGCGCTGTCCGGAGCTGAACGGGACGGTCGTCGGCTGGAACGGTGACCATGCGTCGGTGTGGCGCAAGCGGATCGCGCGGCACACGCGTGACTGTCCGGTCTGCGGGGTGACGTCGGCAGAACGGGTTCCGGCCGAACTGCTGCCCCTCAGCCTCACGACGCTGGCCGTGCCGGCCGCACTGATCGCCGCGCTGGCCGCCAAGGGCTTGCTGTCGGGTACGGCAGCGAGCGCCGCCGGGCTCGCCGCGGCCCCTGTCGCCGTCGGCATGGCGACGGGGGGAGGCGGTCTGCACGGCGCTCTGATCGGCAAATTCCAGGCGGTGACCGCTCATCCGCTGGTGAGCCTCGCGACCGGCGCGGTGCTCATCGCCGGAACCGCCACGTATGCGACCTGGCCCGAAGCGGCACCTCGAGTGCCGGGCGTCATCGCCGCTCCCACGGTCGGCACTCCCACGCCCTTTCCCTCGCGCACCACCACCTCGGCCGTACCGTCCCCGGCGAGTCCGTCTCCGGTGAGTCCGGCCTCGGCGAGTCCGTCCCCGGTCATCCCGCCCTCGCTCGGCCCGTCCGCCGTCGCGGGCACCGTTCCGCTGGGGGCGCGGTCGCTGGAGGCCGCGGACAGTCCCGGCCTGTTCGTCACGTACACGGGCGATTTCGCGGCGCTCGGCAGCATCGCCGCGTCCAGCGGCGCGCAGGAACGTCAGCGGGTCACCTTCACGGTCGTCGGGGGACTGGCCGACACACGGTGCGTCACCTTCCGCGCCGCGGACGGCCGGTACCTTCGCCACTACTACCTGCGGCTGCGGCTGAGCGGCGACGACGGCAGCGCACTGTTCCGTGAGGACGCCACCTTCTGTCCCCGTCCCGGGGCGGTCGCCGGGTCCGTGACCCTGCACGCGCACAACTATCCGGGAACGGTCCTCCGCCACCGCGACGGCGGCATCTGGCTCGACGGCTCCGACGGCACGCGGGCCTTCGCCGGCCAGGCTTCCTTCATCGTGCGCAGCCCCGGGGCCTGAGCACCGCTCCTCGGGCGATCCCGACCGAGTCGCACAGTCACAGCCCGGCGCTTCTCCAGCCTGATCCTCCTCCAGCCTGATCCTCCTCCGGCCTGGTCCCCGACGGTTCCTGTCCCACGCCACGGCCGACGTTCCCCGCGGATCAGTGCGGCGCCCCTTTTCCACGGGCGCGACCAGGCAACGGCGTCCCGCATAACGCTTTGTGCCTGCGAGATGCATCACGGGGCAATCCTGCGGACGGCGCGACTTTTCTGTTACGCGACCGCGAGCTCGGAAGCCTCCACTTCAGGGGTGTCCTTCCCGCCGCCCGTCACGACGTGCCGGCGCGGCAGGGTCCCGACTTCCCCCACTGACGTATCCCCTGAAGAAAGCCCCTCACATGACGCACCACACCCACGAACCCAGGGCGACCGGAACGCGGAGCCACCGAGGCATGAAGGGCCTGCACCGGCTCCGCCGCCGACGCCGGACATGGGCGATAGGACTGTCGGCCACGGCGCTGGTGGCCGGGGTCGTGACGCTCCTCCCCAGCTCCGCCGGAGCCGCGGGCCTGGGCACCCAGGCCGCTCCCTCGGGCAGGTACTTCGGCACGGCCGTGGCCGCCGGCAGGCTCGGCGACTCCGCGTACACCGCGATCGCGGACCGGGAGTTCAACATGATCACCCCGGAGAACGAGATGAAGTGGGACGCCATCGAACCGTCCCGCGGCAATTTCACCTTCGGCCCCGCGGACCGGATCGTCGATCGCGCCCTGGCGCGCGGCCAGCGCCTGCGCGGACACACCACGGTCTGGCACTCGCAGCTCCCCGCCTGGGTCGGCTCCATCCGCGACGCGAGCACCCTGCGCGGCGTGATGAACCACCACATCACCACGGAGATGACCCACTACAAGGGCAAGATCTACGCCTGGGACGTCGTCAACGAGGCGTTCGCCGACGGCGGCAGCGGCGGGCTCCGCGACTCCGTCTTCCAGAAGGTGCTGGGCAACGGCTTCATCGAGGAGGCGTTCCGCACCGCCCGCGCGGCCGATTCCGCGGCCAAGCTCTGCTACAACGACTACAACATCGAGAACTGGTCGGACGCCAAGACCCAGGGCGTCTACCGCATGGTCAAGGACTTCACGTCCCGCGGCGTTCCCATCGACTGCGTCGGGTTCCAGAGCCACTTCGGGACGAGCGGCCCGCCGGCGAGCTTCAAGACCACCCTGGCCGCCTTCGCCGCCCTGGGCGTCGACGTGCAGATCACCGAGCTGGACATCGCCCAGGCATCACCCGCCCACTACGCGAACGCGGTCAGCACCTGCCTGTCCGTGGCCCGGTGCACCGGCATCACGGTGTGGGGCGTCCGTGACAGCGACTCCTGGCGCGGCGGCGAGAGCCCGCTGCTGTTCGACGGCGGCGGCAAGCCCAAGCCCGCGTACACCGCCGTCATGAACGCTCTCCACTCCGGCTCCGGTACCACCCCTGGCAAGCCGACCGACGGTACGGGGGAGATCAAGGGCGTGGCCTCCGGCCGCTGTGTCGACATCCCCGGCTCCACCGCCGCCAACGGCACCCGCGCGCACCTGTGGGACTGCGGGGGACAGGCGGGCCAGCGCTGGACCTACACCGCCGCCAAGCAGCTGAAGGTGCACGGCGACAAGTGCCTGGACGCCCAGGGCAAGGGCACCACCAACGGCACCCCGGTGATCGTCTGGGACTGCAACGGCGGCGCCAACCAGCAGTGGAACGTCAACAGCGACGGCTCGATCGCCGGCGTCCAGTCGGGGCTGTGCCTCGACGCCGTCGGCGCCGCCACCGCGAACGGCACCACGATCCAGCTGTACGCCTGCGCGTCCGTCGACAACCAGAAGTGGACCCGGACCGCCCCGGCCGGGACGGGCAGCGGCACGTGTGATCTCCCGACGACGTACAAGTGGCGTTCGACGGGTGCCCTCGCCCAGCCGTCCAACGGATGGGCCGCGGTGAAGGACTTCACCCACGTGACGCACGACGGCAAGCACCTCGTCTACGCGTCGAGCGCGTCGGGAACCTCGTACGGCTCGATGGCGTTCCGCCCCTTCACGAACTGGTCCGACATGGCGTCGGCCGGCCAGACGAAGATGAACCAGAACGCGGTGGCGCCCACCCTGTTCTACTTCGCACCCAAAAAGATCTGGGTGCTCGCGTACCAGTGGGGTGCCGCGCCCTTCAGCTACCGCACGTCGAGCGACCCCACCAACCCCAACGGCTGGTCCGCGCCGCAGCCGCTGTTCACCGGCAACATCCCCCGCACCGAATCCGGCACCGGACCGATCGACCAGACCCTGATCGCCGACGAGAAGAACATGTACCTGTTCTTCGCCGGTGACAACGGCAAGATCTACCGGGCGAGCATGCCGATCGGGAACTTCCCGGGCAGCTTCGGCTCGTCGTACACGACGGTCATGAGCGACACGGTGAAGAACCTCTTCGAGGCGCCGCAGGTCTACAAGGTCCAGGGCCAGAACCGGTACCTCATGATCGTCGAGGCTCGGGGTGCGAACGAGCGGCGCTACTACCGCTCGTTCACGGCCTCCAGCCTGAGCGGTGCGTGGACCCCGCAGGCCGGCAGCGAGAGCAACCCCTTCGCGGGCAAGGCCAACAGCGGCGCCACCTGGACCGACGACATCAGCCACGGTGACCTGATCCGCACCAACCCCGACCAGACCATGACCATCGACCCCTGCAACCTGCAGTTCCTGTACCAGGGCAAGTCCCCCACCGCGAGCGGACCCTACGACCAGCTGCCCTACCGGCCGGGCGTCCTCACCCTGCAGCGCTGACCTGCCCGATCCACGGTTGCACAAGGAGTAACACCCCCCATGAACAACCCCACCAACGCCGGACGCCGCGGACGTCACCGCCGTCGCGGGACCGCCACCGCCCTGCTGCTCGGCGTGCCCGCCACCGTCGTGCCGTACCTCCTGTTCGTGCAGGACGACTCGCAGGCCGCGACGGTCGACGGCAGTGCCTACTACAAGCTGGTCTCCGTGCGCAGCGGAAAGGTGCTGGACGTCAACGCCTTCTCCACCGCCGACGGCACCCGTATCCAGCAGTGGACCGACCAGAACACCGCCAACCAGCAGTGGAGGTTGCGCTCCACCGGCGACGGCTACTACGAGCTGGTGAACCGCAACAGCGGCAAAGTGCTCGGCATAGCCGGCGATTCGACCGCGCAGGCGGCTGCCGCCGAACAGCAGACCGACAGCTCCTCCGCCTCCCAGGAGTGGCGGATCGACGAGGTCGGCGGTTCCGACGCCGTCACTTTCACCTCCCGCGGTAGCGGCCAGGTCCTGGACGTCTCCGGAGGCTCCACGGCCGACGGCGCGGCGGTCATCCAGTACGGCGGCCATGGCAGCACCAACCAGCAGTGGAAGCTGGTGAAGACGGCCGAGGCCCCGGCCACCGGGACCGGGCCGTACGCGTGGAAGAACGCCCAGGTGGTGGGCGGCGGTTACGTCACCGGTCTGGTGTTCAACCCACGGGAGAAAGGCCTGCTGTACGCGCGTACCGACATGGGCGGCGCCTACCGCTGGGACGCCGCGGCCGAGCAGTGGATCCCGCTGACCGACTGGCTCGGCGAGAAGGACTGGAACCTGCTGGGCATCGACGCGCTGGCCACCGACCCCGTCGCCCCCGACCGGCTCTACCTCGCGACCGGCACCTACACCAACGACTGGGCCGGCAACGGCGCCATCCTGCGCTCCACCGACCGCGGCCGCACCTTCCAGCGCACCGAACTCCCCTTCAAACTGGGCGGCAACGAGGACGGCCGCGGCGCGGGCGAACGGCTGGTGATCGACCCCTCGGACAACCGCACCCTGCTGCTCGGCACCCGCAAGAACGGCCTGTGGCGCAGCACGGACAGCGGTATGACATGGCGTCAGGTCTCCTCGTTCCCCGTCAAGGACGGGGCGAGCAGCGGCGGCGGCATCTCCTTCGTGACGTACGGTCCGGCCGGCAGTAACACGGTCTACGTCGGCGTCGCCGACAAATCCACCTCCTTGTACCGCTCCACGGACGGCGGCAGCACCTGGCAGGCCGTCCCCGGCCAGCCGACCGGCCAGTTGCCGCAGCACGGCGTGCTCTCCGGCGACGGCTCGCTGTACCTGACGTACACCAACGCCCTCGGACCCAACGGCGTGACGGACGGCTCGGTCTGGAAGTACACGCCGTCCGGCGGGACGTGGAAGAACGTCTCTCCGTCCCAGGGCGGCTACGGGTTCTCCGGCCTGGCCGTCGACCCGCGCCGGCCGTCCACGGTCATGGTCACCACCCTCGACCGCTGGTGGCCCGAGGACGAGATCTACCGCACCACCGACGGCGGCACGACCTGGAAGGCACTGGTGGACAAGTCGGTACGGAACGCCTCCGCCGCTCCGTACATCACCACCCACACCGGGCACTGGATGACCGCCCTGGCCATCGACCCCTTCGACTCCGGACACGTGCTGTACGGCACCGGCAACGGCATCTGGCGCAGCAAGGACGCCGACGCCACCGACAGCGGCGGCACCAGCCACTGGACCGCCGGCGCGCGCGGCCTTGAGGAGACCGCGCTGATGGACGCGATCGCCCCGCCCGGCGGCGCCACCGTCGTCACCGCCATGGGCGACCAAGGAGGTTTCCGCCACGACGACCTGAACAAGGTCCCGGTTGGGCGACTGAGCAATCCGATGATGACCAACAGCACGGACATGGACTTCGCCCAGGCCAACCCCTCGCTGATGGTTCGCGTCGGTCGGGGTGGCGCGCAGGACGGCGCCTACTCCACCGACGGCGGCAGCAGCTGGAACGGCTTCAAGGCCGAGCCGGTGGCCGGGGCCCAGGACGGCCGCGTCGCGCTCGCGGCCGACGGCTCGACCATCGTCTGGACCGAGGCCGGCCAGGCCCCGTACCGCTCGACCGACAAGGGGGCGAGCTGGTCGAGGGTCAGTGGCCTGGGCACCGACGCGGTCGTCGTCGCCGACCGTTCCTCGGCCAGGACCTTCTACTCGCTGAGCGGCGGCACGCTCCACGCCAGCACGGACGGCGGCGCGACCTTCACCGCCCGCGCCTCCGGCCTGCCCTCCGGCAAGCTCACGGCCGTCCCCGGTGTCGCCGGCGACCTGTGGATCGCCGGCGGCGGCCAGGGGCTGCTGCACTCCACCGACGGCGGCCGCACCTTCACCACGCTCACCACCGTGAAGTCCGCCTCCGCGCTCGGCTTCGGCAAGGCCGCACCCGGAGCCTCCTACCAGGCCCTCTACCTGATCGGCACCGTCAAGGACGTCACCGGCGTCTTCCGCTCCACGGACAAGGGCGCCACCTGGCTCCGCGTCAACGACGACGCCCACCAGTGGGGCAGCATCGGTGGCGTCGGCGTCATCACCGGCGACCCGGACATCTACGGCCGCGTCTACGTCGGCACCAACGGCCGTGGCCTCCAGTACGGCGACCCCTCCTGACCCGACACCGGGTGCACTCACGCTCCACGTGAGCTGACGCGCGATTGCCAACGCGCTGCCGCCCTCTTGACCGTTGCGACATCTCGGTCGGAGGGCGGCTTTCCGCTGTAGAGGGGCCCGAGTTCGATGGAGAGCACCCGTTTCGGGAACAGGCCGCTCGCGGCTGACGGGCGCTCTGTGCGTGTAACGGGCATTCCATATGGCGCCGAGAAGTGCTTGAGTGTAATGATTGGTACTGGTGGGCAGGGTGGCTGCCCCAGAGAGACCGGAGGCCGCGACAGTGAGTTCGCCGCGCACAGAGCACGACCTGATCGGTGACCGCCTAGTGCCGGAAGACGTCTACTACGGCATTCACACACTGCGCGCCCGCGACAACTTCCCGCTCACCGGCATCGCCCTGTCGGCGCATCCCGAGCTGGTGGTGGCACTCGCGGCGGTCAAGGCGGCCGCCGCCGCGGCACACCGGGATCTCGGCGTGCTCACCTCGGAACAAGCGGACGCCGTCATCCGGGCGTGCCAGGAGATTCGCGAGGGGCGGCTCCATGACCAGTTCGTGGTCGACGTGTTCCAGGGAGGGGCGGGCACGTCGGCGAACATGAACGCCAACGAGGTCATCGCGAACCGCGCGCTGGAGCTGCTCGGCCGCGAGCGCGGAGCCTACGGCCACCTGCACCCCAACGACGACGTCAACCGTTCGCAGAGCACCAATGACGCCTTCCCGACCGCGGTCAAGCTCGCCCTGTACGCGGCCGCGGGCCGGCTCCTCGACGGCATGAGCGAGCTGGCCGGCGCCTTCACGGAGCGCGGCGGCACGTTCGCGAAGACGGTGAAGCTCGGCAGGACGCAGCTCCAGGACGCGGTGCCGATGACCCTGGGGCAGGAGTTCGACACATTCGCTCTCACGGTCCGGGACGACGCCGAAGTGATCACCCGGGCCTCGGGCGTCCTGCTCGAGGTCAATCTGGGCGGGACGGCCATCGGGACCGGTCTCAACGCGGAGGCGGGGTTCGCCCAGGCGGTGATACCGCACCTGGCCGCGATCACCGGCCTCCCCGTGCGCCCGGCCCGCGACCTGGTCGAGGCCACGCAGGGCATGGGCGGTTTCCTCCAGCTCTCCAGCGCGCTGAAGCAGTACGCGGTCCGGCTGGCGAAGATCTGCAACGACCTGCGGCTGCTGTGCTCCGGCCCCAGAGCGGGCCTGGGCGAGATCAGGCTGCCGGCCCTCCAGGCCGGTTCCAGCATCATGCCCGGCAAGGTCAATCCCGTCATCCCGGAAGCCGTGAACCAGGTGTGCTTCGAGGTGATCGGCGTCGACGCCTCCGTCTGCGCGGCAGCCCAGGCCGGCCAGCTCCAGCTCAATGCCTTCGAGCCGCTGATCGCGCACCTGCTGCTCAACTCCGCGAACCGTCTCGACGCGGCGAGCCGCCTGCTGGCCGAGCGGTGTGTCCAGGGCATCGAGGCGAACGAGCAGCACCTCCGCGAGCTGGTCGAAGGCTCCGCGAGTCTCGCCACGGCCCTCAATCCCGTCATCGGTTACCAGCGTGCGACCGAGCTGGCGCGGGAGAGCCTCGACACCGGCCTGTCCGTGAGGGAACTCGCCAGGCAGCGGGGACTGCTCCCCGAGGAGGAGCTCGAAGCGCGCCTCGACCCGTGGACCCTGGCCCATCCCTGCTGACCGGCGACGCGGAAGGAGGTCCACGGCGACCCGCCGCCCCGCGCCGCGCGGAACGGTGGCACTGACCGGCAGTCGACTGCCGGTCAGTGCCACCGTGCGTCCTCGTGGAGTGCGGAGGGGTCAGCCCTTGGTCACGCCGCAGCTGTAGGAGGCGGTTCCCGAGCCGGCGTATGCCTCCAGTTCGAGGTAGTACGTGCCGGCGCCCGCGGAGGTGCGGGTGAACGAGATCGACTCGTCAGAGCCCGCGCCGTTGTTGACGGAGCGTTCGAGGGTGCTGCCGGTCGAGTCGAGCCAGTACAGGTCGGCGTCGTAGGCGCTGGGTACGGCGCAGTTCACCGAGGCGGTCTGGCCGGAGTTCAGGCTGACCTTGAAGTAGTCGCGGTCGGTCGTGGACTTCATGGATCCCGTGACGGTGCCGGGCGACGCGAGCGTCGTGGCGTCGTTGGCGGAGTCCCGGGTGTCGTTCGGCTCGGTCTCCGTCAGCGTGCCGCCGCCGCCCTGGCTGCCGCAGTTCGTCTGGGGGGTGCCGGTGTAGAGGTTGGCGTCGGCGACGCCGTTGTTCACGCTGCGGAGGTAGTAGCCGCAGGTGGGCCGGTTCTTGAAGTCGAAGGTCGAACCCGGCGTCAGGCGCCAGATCTTGAAGCCGGAGTACGTGAGGGGCTTGCGGTCGACGGCCTGCTCGGGCTGGTGGTCGGCGAGGACGACGTAGGCGTCCTTGCCGTACTGCGTGGCCATGCCGTTGCGGTCGAGGTACAGCGAGCCACCGCCCTCCTCGACGCCGACGCCCCAGGCCGCGCCGCCGGGGGCGAGACCGTCCTTCACCGCACGGGCGAGGAAGGACATGGTGCGGCCCATCCGGTCACGGGTCACGAAGTGGGAGTCGTTGACGACGCCTGCGTAGTTCGGCCACTGGAACATGCCGGTGGTGAAGCTGATGTACCGGTCGTAGGGGTTGGCGAGCGCCTCGGCGCTGGTGACGCTGCCGTTGCAGGCGTCGTAGACGATGGGGCTGTTGATGTGGTGGCCGGCGCTCCCGCCGCCGGAACCGCCGCCCTTGGCGACGACCGACTCGACGGAGGCCTCCAGCGCGGTGCCCTTCCACGCGGAGTACTTGCACTGGTCGCCGCCGGCGAAGTAGACGAACTCGGCGTTGCGCACGTCGGCGTTGACCTGGCTGTTGTTGCCGTCGTTGGCGGCGGTGAGCGTCCAGGTCGTACAGGAGTTCACGCCCGTCAGGGTCATGACCGTGTCGCACTCGGGCGTCGCGCTTCCCGAAGTCGGCGCCGAGCCCGCGAGTACGACCACGTCCATCGTTCCCGTGCCGCCGGTGATGTCGCTGACGGCCCGGCTCATGGAGGCGGGGATGACGGCTCCGGCGCCGTTCATGGTGAAGGCCGGCCCGTTCCAGGACGTCCGGCTGGTGTCCGAGGTGCTGCCGAGACGGATTCTGTTCGCGCTGGCGTGGACGGGCTCCTGGGCGGTGAGCGTGATGGCGACCGACAGCAGCGCGACCGTCGCGGCGGTGGTGCCGAGGGACAGGCGTGACGACATGGGGGCTCCTGGGGCAGGGGAAAGGGTGTCTCGTCGGTCGGCTGGATGTCGCTTGGCCGAGAGTCGATGAGATTGGTAGCGGAACTTACAAGTCATCGCGTCTGACGGGAAGATGTATGGCGACTTTGCTCAGTCATGGCCGTTCGTGAGCGACGAATCCGCAGTAAGGAGCCATGTAAAGGCGAGGAAGCGGCCGCGTTACGTGAACGTAATGTGAAGTACATCTAGGCAATCAACGGATTGATCTGTAACGTCACTGGCGTGCGGCTGACGGCTGGAATCCGTCGGCAGAGTTCCCCGTTGAGAGGTTCCACCGCGATGAACGCTCGCCTTGCCCACCGCGTCGTAGCCACCGCCCTGGCGGCCACGACCCTCGCCACGCTCTCCGCCTGCGGAGGTGGTGACGACACCGCCGCGGCAGTCGGCGGAAAGGTCGTCGTCGCCGGCGTGGAGATCAAGAAGGATCAGGCGCTCCACGACCTGCTTCCGGCCAAGGTCAAGAAAGCCGGTACCGTCCGGGTGGCGACCGATGTGCCCTACCCGCCGTTCGAGATGTTCGTGAAGGAGGGCGAGAGCGCCCTCACCGGCCTGGACTACGACCTGGGCCAAGCGCTCGGCGCGAAGCTCGGCGTCACCTTCGCCTTCACGCCGCAGAAGTTCGACGGGATCGTCCCGGCCATCCAGGCCGGCAAGTTCGACGTGGCGATGTCCGCCATCACCGACAACAAGGACCGCCAGAAGGTCGTCGACTTCGTCGACTACTCGCAGTCCGGTTCCGGCCTTCTGGTCGCCGATGGCAACCCCGGCAAGATCGGCACGCTCGACGACCTGTGCGGCAAGAAGGTCGCCGTCCAGGCCGCGACCCATCAGCTCGACCTGCTGAAGGCCCATCAGGACGCCTGCGGAAAGGCGGGTAGGGGGAAGATCGACATCCAGACCTTCCCCAAGGACTCCGACGCCCAGCTCGCCCTGCGCTCAGGAAAGGTCGTCGCCCAGGTCCTGACGAAGCCCGCCGCCGGCTGGGTCGCCAAGACCGCCGACGCCGGCAAGGCCTTCGACCTGGTGGAGGACCCGGCCGCGCCCGGCGGCTACGACGCCACTCCCAACGGCATCGCGATCAGCAAGCAGCTGCCCGAGCTGACGGACGCGATCCAGAAGGCGCTGCAGTCCCTCATCGACGAGGGCACCCTCCTGCGGATCTACAACAAGTACGGCGTCGGCTCCATTCTCGTGGGGGAAGCCACCAAGAACGCGTCGGTGGACTGAGCATGATCGACACCGAGTCTCCCACCGACCGCACGACCACCGGCGCGACGAACACGCGTGATCTGGAGATCGTTCCCGTCCGTGACTACGGCAGGTGGATCGCTGCCGTCGCCTCGCTCATGGCGCTGGTGGGCCTGATCGGCTCGCTGGCGAAGAACGACAACCTGCACTGGGACGTCGTCGGCGACTACCTCTTCGCCGACCTCATCTTCGACGGTCTGACCACCACGCTCTGGCTGACCGCCGCCGCCATGCTCCTGGGCCTGGGCCTGGGCACGCTGATCGCCGTCATGCGCCTGTCGGCCAGCCCCGTGCTGTACGGCCTGGCGAACGCCTTCGTCTGGGTCTTCCGCGGCACCCCCCTGCTCGTGCAGATCATCTTCTGGGGATACGCGGCGGCACTCTACAAGTACGTGAAGATCGGCATCCCCTTCACCGACGTCACCTTCTTCCAGGCCGAGACCAACACCCTGCTGACCCCGGCGATCGCGGCCCTCCTCGCCCTCGGGCTGAACGAAGCCGCCTACGCCTCCGAGATCGTCCGCGCCGGCATCCAGTCCGTCGACCCCGGCCAGGCCGAGGCCGCGCACTCGCTCGGCATGCGCCCCGCGCTCACCATGCGCCGGATCGTGCTGCCCCAGGCGATGCGCGTGATCATCCCGCCGATGGGCAACGAGACCATCAACATGCTCAAGATGACCGCACTGGTCTCGGTCATCTCCGCCCACGACCTGATGTCCAACATCCAGGACGTCTACGCCCAGAACTACCAGGTCATCCCCATGCTGATCGTGGCCAGCATCTGGTACCTGGCCCTCGTCACCCTCCTCAGCGTGCCCCAGGCATGGCTGGAACGACGCTACGGACGCGGCACCACCCGCGCCGGACACGTCTCGCCGTTCCGCCGCCTGCTCGGCGGAACCGTGGAGCGGCTCGGCAAGAAGAACAAGGAGCACAACCGATGAGCACCCCCATGGTGCGCGCCGAAGGTGTCCGCAAGCACTTCGGGAAGCTCGAAGTCCTCAAGGGCATCGACCTCACCGTCGAACGGGGGCAGGTCTGCTGCCTCCTGGGGCCCTCCGGCTCGGGCAAGTCCACCTTCCTGCGCTGCATCAACCACCTGGAGAAGGTCGACGGCGGCAAGCTCACCGTCGACGGGCAACTCGTCGGCTACCGCCAGCACGGCGACCAGCTCCACGAACTCCGGGAACGCGAGGTCGCCGAACGCCGCCGCGACATCGGCATGGTCTTCCAGCGGTTCAACCTCTTCCCCCACATGACCGCCCTGGAGAACGTCACCGAGGCACCCGTGAAGGTCGGCGGCGTGTCCAAGGCCGACTCCCGCGAGCAGGCCCACGCCCTCCTGGAGCAGGTCGGACTCGGCGACCGTGCCCACCACTACCCCGCCCAGCTCTCCGGCGGCCAGCAGCAGCGGGTCGCCATCGCCCGGGCGCTGGCCATGAAGCCCAAGCTGATGCTCTTCGACGAGCCGACCTCCGCTCTCGACCCCGAGCTCGTCGGAGACGTCCTGGACGTCATGCGGCAGCTGGCGGCCGGCGGCATGACCATGGTCGTCGTCACCCACGAGATCGGCTTCGCCCGGGAGGTCGGCGACACAGCCGTCTTCATGGACGAAGGAGTCGTCGTCGAGGCCGGCGATCCGCGCCAGGTCCTCGTCGAACCGGAGCAGGAACGCACTCGCGCCTTCCTGTCCAAGGTCCTGTGAGCGCGCCTCCGCGCCGGCGGCTCGCCGCGGAACTCCTCGACGGCGCCCGCTCCCTCCAGGCCCGCTACCTGCACGACCTCGAAGAGCTCGTCTCCATAGACTCCGGCTCGTACACGCCCCACGGAGTCAACCGGGTCGCCGACTGGGTCCAGAGCCGGCTCATCGGCATCGGATTCGCCGTCGAGCGCGTGACCTTTCCGCCGGGGCGCCAGGGCTTCCAGGCGGGTGACGCCCTCGTCGCCCGTAAGAAGGGCGCCCTCGCGGGGTCCGACGGCGGCCAGCGGATCCTCCTCGCCGGCCACATGGACACCGTCTTCGAGGAGGGGACCGCGGCCGCGCGTCCCTTCGGTCTGACCGGAAGCATCGCCAACGGCCCCGGGGTCAGCGACGACAAGGGAGGCCTGCTCGCAGGCCTCACGGCCCTGGAACTCCTCCACCAGCACGGAGTGGACACCTACGACGAACTCGTCCTCCTCGCCACACCAGACGAGGAGATAGGCTCGCCCGCCAGCCGGGAGCTCATCGAGGAGACAGCCCGCGGCATGCACTACGGGCTCGGCCTCGAATGCGCCCGGGAGAACGGTGACCTCGTCATCGCCCGCAAGGGCGTGGCCGACTTCCGCCTCACGGTCTCGGGGCGCGCCGCCCACGCCGGGATCGAACCGGAGCGCGGAGCGAACGCCGCACTGACCGCGGCCCACCTCGTCGTGCGGATCCAGGCCCTCAACGGGCACTGGGACGACGTCACCGTCAACGTCGGCGTGGTACGCGCCGGGACCAGGGCGAACATCGTCTGCCCCGAGGCCGAACTGCGCATCGAGGTCAGGGCCGCCACGACAGCCGACGTACGGCGCGTCACCCGGGCCATCCAGGAAATCGCCGACCACCCCGTGGTGCCCGGCACCACGGTCGAGGTCGAGCAGCTCGACCTGTGCCCTCCGATGGAGGACACCCCCGTCTCGCGCCGCATGCTCGACCACGCCTGCCGGGCCGCCTCCGCCGTCGGCGTCTCGCTCGGCGCCGCGGCCACCGGGGGAGTGGGCGACGCCAACCTGATCGCCGGCATGGGCGTACCCATCCTGGACGGCCTGGGCCCCATCGGGGGCGCCGACCACAGCCCGCAGGAATGGCTCGACGTCTCCAGCGTCCCGCACCGCATCGCGCTGCTCGCCGATCTGGTCGCCTCGCTCGGCGACGCGCGCAACTCCGCCTGACCCCGCAGTCCCTCCGGCGCCGCCTCCCCGCGCGATGCCGGAGGCGACCGGGCCCGAAGCCGGCCGACGGGCCCCGTCACCCCACCACCTCACCCATGGAGAGCCCCATGCGCGCACATTCCGGCACGCCACGCCGCACCGTCCTCGCGGGCAGCATCGCCCTCGCCCTCCTCGCCACCGCTCCCACGGCGCACGCCCTGAGCGAGCGCCCGCGGCAGCCGCACGGCTCCCTGGTCCTCGTCGGCGGCGGTCTGAAGGACGACAACAAGCAGGTGTACGGGGAGATCATCAAGCGGGCCGGCGGCCCTGCCGCCCGCATCGGCGTCATCACCGCCGCGTCCGTCCCCGAAAGCCAGGACCCCCACGCGGGCGACCCCGAACGGTGCAGCAACTCAGCCTGCAACGGCGCCTACTACGCCGACCTCTTCAAGCGCCACGGCGCCGCGGACGCCCAGTGGATCCCCCTCGACATCGACCACGTCGCGAACGCCGACTCCGACGCCGTCGTCGCCCGGATCAACTCCATGAGCGGCTTCTTCTTCGGCGGTGGCGACCAGTACCGCTACCTCACCACCCTCCTGCACGGCGACCGGCACACCGACTCCAAGGTCCTCGCCGCCATCCGCGCCAAGCTCGCCCACGGCGCCGTCGTCTCCGGCTCCTCCGCCGGCGCGCAGATCGCCTCCGGCGCCGACATGGTCAGTGGCGGCGAATCCTACGAGGGCCTCCGCGACGGCAGCGCCCCCGGCTACTACGAGGACCCGGCCCGGCTCGCCTACATCCCCGAGGGAGGCTTCGGCTTTCTGCGCTCCGGACTCATCGACACCCACACCGGAGCCTACGGCCGCGAAGGACGGGCGCTGCGCCTCGCCGCGGACACCGGGCACGACCGCGTCTACGCTCTTGAGGAGAACACCGCCCTGGTCGTCGACGATCCCGGCACCCCGCGCGAGCACCTCACCGTGCTCGGGCCCAACGGCGTCGCCGTCCTCGACCTGCGCGGCGCCCGCGCGCACACGTCCGCCGCCGGCTGGACCCTGCGCGGCGCCCGCTACACCTACCTCACCGACCACGACCAGTACGACGCCCGTACCTGGGCCCCCCGGCCCGCACCGGGCAAGCGGCCCCTGCACCCCGTGAGCACGACCCCGGTGCCCGCCAACACCGACGTCTTCTACTCCTCCGCCAACCCGGACGGCACCCCCTACTCCTTCCGCACCACCGCCCGCGCGCTCGCCTCGACCCGCGCGCAGAACACCGCGACCGCCACCACCTTCGAGTCCGGCCCGCGCTTCGACGTCACCTTCGGCAAGGTCGGAGGCTTCTCCGCCTGGACCGGTGACGGCGCCACCGCGCAGACGCTGATCGGGATGAGGATCAGCATCACGCCCAGGTAACCCCACGCCCACCGAAGGAAGAACCGTCATGCGCTCGCACGTCACTCAAGCCGTCGTCCTCACCGCGGTCGCCGCCCTGGCCGTGTCCGCCTGCACCACCGGCACCACCACCGCCGACTCCCGGCCGACGGCCGGCCCCGTCGCCGTACTGCCGGACCTCACGGTCGAGCCCGACCCGAGGCTCCACGCGATGCTCCCCGAGAGCATCCGGACCACGAACACGGTACGCGTGGCCACGGACATCCCCTACCCGCCCTTCGAGATGTACGCGAACGAGGGCAGCAAGCAGATCACCGGCATCGACTACGACCTCGGGCAGGCCATCGGCGCCCGGCTCGGCGTGCGGTTCGACTTCAAGGCGCAGAAGTTCGACGGCATCCTCCCCGCCGTCCAGGCCGGCAAGTTCGACGCCGTGATGTCCGCGATGACCGACAAGAAGGCGCGGCAGAAGTCCGTCGACTTCGTCGACTACCTCAACGCGGGGCCCGGCTGGCTGGTCGCCAAGGGCAATCCGGCCGGGATCACCGTCGTCACCGACGTGTGCGGGAAGCCGGTCGGCGTGCAGACGGGCACCAACCACCAGAAGCTCCTGCAGCAGCGTCAGCGGCTCTGCGAGGCGAAGGGCCTCCCGCCCATCCGTATCCTCACCTTCTCGAAGGACTCCGAGGCCCAACTCGCCCTGCGCAGCGGCAAGGTCGTCGCCGACTACCTGGACGAGGTCACCGCCGCGTACGTCGCCTCCACAGCGGACGGCGGCAACGCCTTCTCCACGGTGACGGGCCGAGCCGCCGTCGGCGAGTACAGCGCGTCACCCATGGGGATCGGGATATCCAAGGACCAGGCCGGCCTCAAGGAAGCGGTGCGGGCCGCGCTGCAGTCGCTGATGGACGACGGCTCCTACCGGAAGATCCTCGACAAGTACGAGGTCCCGAACATCGCGATCCCGAGGGCCACGGTCAACGGAGCTCTCGACTGATGCCGGACCGCCTCCCTCACAGCAGCCCGGTGCGCCGCGCGACGGCCTCGGCGTCCTTCATCCGCTGGTGCGCCTCGGAGCCCAGCTCGCCCAGGGTGGAGGCGACGAGGGACTCGATGAGCGCGAGGGTGGGCGTGAGACTGTCGTAGGGGGAGGCGGAGTTCACCTGGCTGGTGAGAACGACGTCGGCGTGGCTGGCGCTCGGGGACAGCCACGGATCGGTGAAGACGATCACCTTCCCGCCGCGTTCCCGCGCCAGCTCCGCGATGACCGCCTTGTCGGCCTCGTAGCGCCGGTAGTCGAAGATGACCGTCACGTCGCGGCGCGCCAGCTGTGTCAGGAACGCCGCCCGCTCGACGTCCCGCTCCGGGACGAAGGCGACCTGATCGCGGAACTGCATCAGGTGGAGCCCCAGATACTCCGCGAGCAGGTGGGTGAAGCGCCCGCCGGTGAGGTGGATCCGACGGCGCGGGTCGCTCAGGAGCTTGACCGCGAGGCCGAACTCATGGGGGGAGACCTCACGGAAGGTCTGGGACAGGGCCTGCTGTACGAGAGTGAGCGACTGCCCCGCGACCGGCTCGCCGTCGTCGCCTCCTTGCCCGGCGGACGGCTCCTGCGCCTTCGCCGAACCCGCGCTCTCGTACAGGGTGATCGGTGAGGCGTGCCGCGCCTCGAGCTCGGCACGCAGGGCCGCCTGCAGGTCGGGGAAGCCGCGGTAGCCGAGCCGGGAAGCACAGCGGAGCACGGTGGGGGCGGACACGGAGGCGCGCTCCGCGATCGTGGCGACCGTCTCGAAGATCGCCGCGGGATATCCGGCCAGCAGGACCCGCGCGACCTTGCGCTCGGCAGGGCTGAGCTCCCCGAGTCGACTGCGGATCTCGTCGGCCAGTGTGCCGCCCATGTCGGTCCCTCCTACCCGCAGCGCCGGCTCCGGCGAGCGTCCGTGGTCTCGGGCCGTCCGGCCGCCCATCGCTACAGAAACGGCCTACCCGGTGCCCGAATGTACCGCACGTTACACGGACGGGTGAAGTCACCACATCGACCATGCCGCCGTCATGCCATGCCATGCCAGTGGCCCTGCACCCTCCCGCGGAGGGAGAGTGCAGGGCCACCGTGGTGTGCGGACCGTGTGCGATGGGCTACTTGGGCATGAGGACGGTGTCGACGATGTAGACGTTGGCGTTGGCGGTCTTCACGTTGCCGCAGACGACCTTGGAGACGTCGTTGACGGTGTAGTTCTCGCCGGAGCCGGTGGTCGTGATCATGCCCTTCTGGAGGGTCTCGAAGCTGCCGTTCTCCAGCTGCTCGGGGGCGAGCTTCTGGCCGACGACGTGGTAGGTGAGGATCTTGGTGAGGGTGGCCTTGTCGGCGAGGACCTTGTCGAGGTCGGCCTTCGGGATCTTGGCGAAGGCGTCGTTGGTCGGGGCGAAGACGGTGATGTTCTCGGCGTTGTTGAGGGTGTCGACGAGTCCGGCCTGCTTGACGGCGGTCACGAGGGTGGACAGGGCCGGGTTGTTCGACGCGGCGGTGGCGACCGGGTCCTTGGCCATGCCGTCGAAGGAGCCCGCGCCCTCCTTCGGCACCCCGGCGCAGGCCGGGCCGAAAGGCTGGTCGTCGGTCATGTTGTCGCCTGCGGGGGTGCTCTCGCTGGTCTTCGCACCGTTCTCGGCGCCCGCGCTCGGGGCGGCCTTGGTGTCGCTGCCGGAGTCGGAGCACGCGGCCAGGGAGAAGGGCAGCGTGGCTGCGGCGACGACGGCGATCGCGGTGCGGCGGATCTTCATGCTGTTCATGACCAGTTGCTCCTTGGGAATTTCTCTGGGGATGGAGGTGGTTGGTTGTGCTGCCCGGTGAGTGCCTTGCGGCCGTCCGGGTGGTCTAGGGGACGGTGACGAAGACGCTGTGCCAGCCGCTCGCTCCGTCGGGGATGGTCCGGGTGCGCTGTTCGGTCTGGACCTGGCCGGTGCCGTCGGTGGCGCGGACGGTGATGGTGTGTCCGCCGGGGGTGGCGTTCCAGCGGTAGGACCACTGGCGCCAGGTGTCGACGCCGACCTGGGCGGCGAGGTCCGCGTCCTGCCAGGGGCTGTCGTCGACGCGGATCTGGACGCGGGTGATGCCGCGGCGCTGGGCCCAGGCGACACCGGCGATGGTGACGGTGCCGGCGGCGGGGCGGGCGAAGGGCTTGGGAGTGTCGATACGGGCCTGGGTCTTGATGGGCGCGCGGCGTGCCCATGTGCGCTTGACCCAGTAGGGGTCGTAGGCGTCGAAGGTGGTGAGTTCGATGTCCTCGATCCACTTGCAGGCCGAGACGTAGCCGTAGAGGCCGGGGACGAGCATGCGGACGGGGAAGCCGTGGTCGAAGGGGAGCGGCTCGCCGTTCATACCGACCGCCAGGATGGCGTCCCGGCCGTCCATCAGATCCTCGACGGGCGATCCGAGCGTCATGCCGTCCACGGAGCGGGCCACCAGCTGATCCGCCGGGCCGCCCTTCGACGGCGGCCGGACGCCGGCTTCCTCGAGGAGGCCGGCGAGGGGTACGCCGAGCCAGCGGGCGTTGCCGATGTAGGGGCCGCCGACCTCGTTGGAGACGCAGGTCAAGGTGATGTCGCGCTCGATGAGCGGGCGGGCGAGGAGCTGGTCGAGGGTGTAGGTGCGGGGGCGGGCGACGCCCTTCCCGTGGATCCGCAACCGCCAGGTGCCGGCGTCGACCTTGGGCACGGTCAGGGCGGTGTCGACGCGGTAGAAGTCGGAGTTGGGGGTGGTGAAGGCCGTGATGCCCGGCACCTTCAGCTGGACACCGGCCGGGACGGCGGGGGCCGGGGAGGAGGGCTCGGGCAGGACCAGGTCCTCGCGGGAGGCGACGGCGCCTTGGCCTTGCCGGCCGGTGAAGTAGCGGCCCAGTGCGCCGGCCGAGGTAGCGGCGACGGCGGTCACACCGGCCGCGGTGAGGAACCCGCGACGGTTCCACGCCCCGGGGGCCGTCTGACCCTCCGGACCGTCAGGGGTGGGAACGGGGGCGGCTGCGGTCGCCAGCACGTACAGGGCGACAGCTCCCGCGACCGCTCCGGCGATCGAGGGCAGTACGTCTCCGGCGCCGGTGGAGTCCGGACGGCTGAGAGCCGCGGCGGCGCCGACGATCCCGAACAGCAACACCCCCGCGGCACCGGCGCGACGGTACGACAGGGCGAGGACGCCGAGACCGATGGCGATGAGCGCGAGAACCGCGAGGATGCCCAGCTGGAGAACGATCTTGTCGTCCTCTCCGAACGTGCGGATCGCGAAGTCCTTCACCGCGGCAGGCGTCCGGTCGATCACCGCTTCGCCCACCACAGTCACCGGCCCGGCCGCGGGCCGGACCAGTCCGGCCACCAGCTCGGCCACTGCCAACGCCGTGAACGCGGCCAGGAGTCCAGCCAGCGCGCCGAGTGCGGCGCGGACGAGTTTGCTGCGGAGGCTGCTCACGTTGCTGCATTCGGCAGCCCTCGCCCGGCGGATGGGTCCAACCCTCGAAAGAGTGAACTCCCTTGCCGGTGTTGCCCCACAGCGCGGGCGTGGAGGCGTCGGCGCGGCCAGTGGTAACCAGCCCTCAGCGGACCCGGCCCCCGGCCGACGAGCCGCGCAGCCGGGCCACCGTGTGCCGGGCGCGGGTGGGCTGGCGGTGCCGGGGGCGGCCGGCAGGGCCTGGTGGAGAGGGACGCCGGTCGGGGCGAGCGGCGGCTCCAAAGCCGCTCCGGCGGCGAGGAGGACGAGCCAGCCGCTCCAGCCCCGGCGCGGCCGGTGCTCGAGCGCACGAGCCGACCGGTCCCACCCGTCACCGGGTGTGCCCGCGTGTGGCCGCGGCACGCTGCTGTTCACCCGGCGGGAGACCGGCCGTTCGGCGAGCTCCTCGCGGGCGCGGGCGGTTCGGGGGTCAGGGCTCCGTTGACGGCCTTGCCCTGGACGGTACGTGCGTCCGGGGCACGCCTGACCCGGCGCTCAGGTCATCGACTGCCATCAGCGTGATCGCCGCGCGGTTTCAGTGTGTTTTTCCGGGATCTGCGGGTAGCGGACCGGTAGTTCCTTTGGAGGCGACTGGGATGGCCACAGGCAAGAAGGTCAAGAACATGGGCAAGACCGTCAAGGGCAAGACCAAGGAGGTCACCGGCAAGGCCGTCGGCAACGAGAGCCTTGAGGCGAAGGGCCGCGCCGAGCAGGTCGCAGCAGATGCCAAGCAGACCGTGCAGAAGGGGAAGGACACCCTCAAGCACTGACCGAGGGCGGCACTGAGAAGGCCGACGGCTCTGGCCGTCGGCCTCTCCATGACCCTCCCCGTGCCCCTCGGTGCCCCCGTGCCCCTCGGCGGGCGGGAACGGCTGTGGCCGCGCAGCGCCGGCGCGGCCACACGCGTGAGGATCGATCCGCTGACTCAGCGTCGACGCCCTGTCGGGGCGGGCTCCTCTTCGTCGTAGGCGTCTTCCTCGTACTCTCCGTCCTCTGCGTCCTCTCCGTCCTCTTCGTACTCCCCAGCCCCTTCGTCCTCCTCGCCGGAGTACTCCTCCTCAGGCTCTTCACCCTCTTCCTCCCAGCCTTCCTCCGTCGACTCCTCGTCGCCTTCGGACCCCTCCTCCTCGACGGCCTCCTCGTGGGTGACGACGACCTCGCCGTCCGCGATCTCCCCGCGCCAGCCCTCCGGCTCCTCCGTGGTGAGGGTGACGAAGCGGCCGAAGTTCTTCAGGTCCAGGCGCATGCGCCGGCCCTGGGCGCGCCACAGGTTGCCGGTCTTCTCGAAGAGCCCGGCCGGGTAGTACTCGACGACCAGGAGGATGCGCGTGAGGGAGGGGGCGAGTTCGTGGAAGCTGACGCAGCCGCGCGTCGACCCCTTGGGCCCGTCGGACGTCCAGACGATTCGCTCGTCAGGTATCTGTTCCTGGACGGTGGCTTTCCAGTTGCGGGTGGACGGGCCGACCTTGACCTTCCAGTCGCTGGTCGTCTCATCACCTTGTGAGACTTGCCGGACGCCCTTGGCGAAGCTGCTGAAGTTCTCGTACTGAGTCCAGTGGTCGTAGGCGGTGCGCAGCGGCACACCCACGTCGATGGCCTCGATGATGTTCATGGCCTTGGCACCGGCCTTGCGGCCCTTCTTCTTGCCGCCGAGCAGTCCCGAGTCCTTGACCTTGTCCTTCAGTTCGCCGAACGTATGCCCGAGCACGGCCTTCACAGGGGAGTCCCCCCTTGAGCAGGCGGCCGCCGAGATCGCCGAGACCGCCGCCGTTCTCCGCGACGTCGTAGAGCCCGTCGGTCACTTCGCCCAGCTTGTCCACTGCCTTGTCGGCGACGCGGTCCGCCTGCGTCGCCAGATACGCGGACGCTTCGTCCATGAGCCGGTCGAACCCGGAGCGGGTACCGCCGGCCGCATGTTGGGTGGCCATGGCCTACCTCCCCGTGGTCGACTTGCGGCGGGCCGTCTTGGCCGTGGTGGTCTTCTTCGCCGCCCGTTTCGACGCGGGAGCGCGCCCGGCGCCTGCCGCCGTCGTCCGCTTGGCCGTGGTCTTCTTCGCGGCCGTCTTCTTGGCCGGTGTCTTCTTCGCGGCCGGCTTCGAAGCCGTCTTCTTGGCGGCCGTCTTCTTCGCGGCGGGGGCCGGTTTGGCTGAGGAGCTGCGCTTTGCCGCGCTCGATGTGCGCTTCTCTGTCGCCCCGGCGCCTGCCTTGCGGGCGGAAGTACTCGATGCGGTGCTTGAGGTCCTCTTCGCGGCGGCCGTCCTCTTCGTGGCGGCCGTCTTCTTCGCGGGGGTCGCCTTGCGGGCCGGGGCACGGCCCTGGGCCGCCTTGGACGAAGCTGTGGAAGCGGGGCGGCGGGCGGGTCGGCGCCGAGGTGGTGGTGCTTCCTCTTCCTCCTCCTCGTCCCCCTCGCCCTCCTCTTCGTCTTCCTTCTCCTCTTCTTCCTCGGCGGAGGATTCTTCGGGGCCGAGATCCTCGTCCTCCTCAGGTCCCTCCTCGTCCTCATACGGCTCCTCGCCGTCTTCGGGCTCCTCCTCGTAGCCGCCTTCCTCGTCCTCGTACTCCTCTTCCTCCTCGGACTCCTCGTCGCCCCTGCCCAGGGCGAGGGTGTGTTCGCGGAGCGAGTCGGCGAGATCGGCCATCCGGCGGTTCGCGGTCGCTACCAGGGCCTTGCGTCCGGCGTCGAGCGCCTCTCCCTTGATCTGCTCTCCGAGCTCTGCCACCTGCGGCATCTCGCTCAGCTTCTTCAGGCCCTGCGTCGCGATCTCCTTCGGATCCAGGCCGAGACGGCGCCCCGCGGCGTAGGTGATCAGGCTGAAGGCGAGGCGTCCCTTCTTCGCCCGGCCCAGTACCTAGCCTCCGGCGACCGCGGCCGCCAGGGCGATCTTGGTCGTGTCCTCCATGGGCCCTTCCCTTCTCCTGGCGGCTCGCCAATGGCCCGGCGGCCATACACCGCTTTCACCTCACCACTGGACTGCTCGTCCTGGTGCCAGATATGCGCGGAAGGTGCCGAAAATAGAAATGTCATACGAATTGATGCGTTTGCTGGCGATCTCGCGGGGCAGGCGTACGGATCAGTTCGCGAGGGGAGCAGGTCCATGGCCGCAGAGAAACCGGCCCGCAGCCGGCGCGCTCCGGCAGACCAGGAGGAGGCTCAGGACAGCGACGTACGCGCTGACGGGCAACCTCGGAAGCCCGCCGCGCGCAAGGCTCCCGCCCGTAAGACACCCGCGCCCAGGGCAGCTGCGCGGCGTGGGGCGACGGGCGCGGCAGCGGCGATCCGCGCGGCGGTGGAGCAGCTGTCGGCGCTGCTGGGGCGCGTCCCGGAGTCGGTTTCTTCCCTGCGGCCGAGCGAGGACGGCTGGGAGGCTCAGGTCGAGGTGGTCGAGGTGGAGCGGATCCCGGACACCACCAGCATCCTGGCCAGCTACAAGGTCGTCCTCGGCGAGGAAGGCGAGCTGATCTCGTACGAGCGGACCCGGCGCTACAGCAGGGGCATGATCGACCGGCCGACCTGACCGGGTCGGCCCCAGGGAGGGAAGCGGCCATGACCGTGGTGCCGCAGGGCGGAAGCAACGTCAGCAGAAGTGCCGGTGGAGGCACGAGCCTCTATGACGTCCTGGAGCTGATCCTTGACCGCGGTCTCGTGATCGATGTGTTCGTCCGGGTCTCTCTCGTCGGCATCGAGATCCTGAAGATCGACGCACGGATCGTCGTGGCCAGTGTCGACACCTATCTGCGCTTCGCCGAAGCCTGCAACCGTCTCGACCTGGAATCTGGCCGGAAGGCCCCCGCTCAGTTGACCGACGTCGTCGGAAACGCGGTGGAGAGCGGGGCTGCCGGCAAGTCCAAGGGAGCCATCAGCGGCGTCGTGGACGCTGTGACCCAGTCGCTCACCGGCGGCACGTCCGACGAGGAGGAAGAGTCGGAAGAGGAACCGGAAGAGGAAGAGGCTCCCCGCCGCCGACGGCCTGCGCGGCGCCCCGCGCGCCGAGAGAGGGAGTAGACGATGCCTCTCTACGTGTACTCCATCACCCATGCCACGCATCCGTGCCGCCTGGACGGGCTGACCGGCGTCGGGGCCGAACCCGCTCCGGTGCGTGCCATCACGGCCGGGCAGCTGCGCGCGGTCGTCTCGGACGTCGAGGAGGAGATACGGCCCAAGCGCCGAGACCTGGCCGCCCACCAGGAGGTGCAGGAACGGCTCATGGCCGACGGATCGGTGCTGCCGCTGCAGTTCGGATACACAGCCCCCGATGATCAGGCGGTCGCGCAGGTGCTCCAGGAGCGTGCGGATGCCTACCTGGACGCACTGGTGCGGCTGCGGGGCTGCGCCGAATTCCACGTGAGGGCCTCTCGGGACCAGGACACCCTCCTGCGGGAGATCCTCCAGGACTCGGACCGGGCGCGATCGCTCAACGACCGGATCCGGGGCGGCGACGCCGACCCGCGGCTACCGCTGGAGCTGGGGGAGATCGTCGCCGCCGAAGTGCAGGCGAGGCAGGAATCCCTGGCCGCCGAACTGGCCCAGCCGCTGGTCTCCCTCGCGGAGGATCACCGTGCCCACGCTCCGGCCGACGGCGACCTCCTCAACCTCTCGCTCCTGGTCCGAGACGACGCCCAACACGACTTCCTCCAGGCAGAGGCCCGGCTCACCGAGCGGGTCGAGGGCGTCGAGTTCCGCTTCAACGGACCGATGCCGCCCTACAGCTTCGTGTAGCCGGACCGATGCCTGGCCGGGCGGGCCGGAAGGCCGGACGGGGAGCGGGGGAGAGCTGGACGAGCAACGGGGGAGGGCCGGCCGGGCGGGAAGCCGGGCACTGGCCGGGCGACCGGGCTCGGCACGAAGGGCGCGACGAGGAGGAGAGATGGGGATGCTGACCAAACTGCTGGGCGCGCCACTGCTCCCCATGCGACTGGTGACGTGGGCGGCGCAGCAGGCTCTGGACCAGGCCGAGCAGGAGTACTACGACCCCTCGCCCGTCTACTCGGCCCTGGCCGAGCTCGAACGCGAACTACGGGACGGGGAGATCGACCAGGCCGAATTCGACCGCCAGGAGGACGAACTCCTCGACCGGCTCGACGAGATCGCGAGCTTCCGACAAGGCCGTACGTGACCGAGGAGGCCGCGAACCGTGACTGACCCGCTTGCCCACCGGATCGCCCCCTTGCCGTCCCGGGCGGCATCGGCTTCGTACCCGCCGTCCTCATCGGCGAGCCTGGCGGACATCCTCGAACGCGTCCTGGACAAGGGCATCGTGATCGCCGGAGACATCCGCATCAACCTCCTCGACATCGAGCTGCTGACGATCAAGCTGCGGATTCTGATCGCGTCCGTGGACAAGGCCAAGGAGATGGGCATCGATTGGTGGGAGCACGACCCCTCGTTGTCCTCCCGCCACAGCGGCGGCCCCCTGGCGGAAGAGAACCGCCGCCTGCGCGCCGAGCTGGATGCCCTGCGCCGCGACCGCCTCGAAGGCCGGCCGCTCACGGAGGAGAGCCCCGAGCGCGACGAGACGACGCGACCCCGCGAGAGCCCCGAGCGCGACGAGGCGACGCGACCCCGCGCCGCCAGGCGGCAAAGGCCCGCACCATGACCGGCGGGCCGAGCCTCACCTACGTCTATGCCGTGGCCGCCGCCGGCCCGTGGCTCGACGGACTGCCGGCCGACCTGCGCGGCGTAGGCGACGCGCCGGTCACCTTGCTCTCCCCAAGTACCTTTCCGTCCGGCCCGACCTTCGTCATCAGTCGGGTCCCCGCTGACGAGTGGGGGGAGGAGGCCATCAGGTCCCGCTTCGAAGACCTCGCCTGGCTCGAGGAGACCGCCAGGGCCCATCACCATGTCGTTCAGGTCCTGATGGAGGACACGGTCGTCCTGCCCCTGCGGCTGGCGACCCTCTACCAGAACGACGACCGCGCCCTGGAGGCCCTGCGCGAGCAGCAAGACGCCTTCGCGGCCCGGCTGGCACTCCTGAACCGCCACACCGAGTACGGAGTCAAGATCTACGTGGTCCCCGAGGCAGAGTCGTCCGACGCGCCCGCGGGTAGCTGCGCTCAGCCCGCCGGCTCCCCCGCTGCTGCAGAGCCGAGCCCCGGGAAGGCCTATCTGCAAGCCCGCCGGGCCCAACGCCGTGCCAGGGAGGACCGCTATCTGCAAACGAGGCAGGCGGCGGACCGTATCGCCGCCGCGGCGGCGCGGCACGCCACCCAGACCGTCCGTCACCCCCCGCAGACCGGACCGCTCACCCGCCGCGAGGACGGTGAGAACGTCCTCAACGACTCCTATCTCGTCCCCGACGATCAGACCGAGGACTTCCGCATCGCTCTCCAGGAGGCCGGCCAGGACCTGCCAGGCATCCGCATCGAAGTCACCGGTCCGTGGGCGCCGTACTCCTTCGCCACGCTCGCGGCCCAGCCACCGCTCCCGGCCAGGGAACAGCCCACGGACCAGCCCGCCCCGCCCAGGGCCGCGCCCACGGACCAGCCCACCGAGACGGACTTCCCCGGCGCACGATCATGACGCGCGCGGAACGCGACGAACCCCTGCCAGGTCGGCAGATCGCCCTCGTGGACCTTCTCGACCGGCTCCTGGCCGGTGGGGTGGTCATCACCGGAGACATCGTGCTGACCATCGCGGACATCGATCTCGTACGCATCTCCCTGCGCGCACTCATCACCTCTGTCACCGCCACCGACGACCCCTTCGCCTCGGGTGACCGGCCATGAACGACGATCGCACTCCTCGCACCCCCCAAGCGCGGCGACGCGACCTGGGAGACGTCGGCGCTGACCTCGCCCAGGCCTTCCGGCTGGTACAGGCCCCGCCGGAGACTCCCGGCGGGCCCAGCCTCCCGGCCCACCGCATGCGCACCGATCCCGAGACGGTCGGTGAGGACCTGCTCAAGCTCGTCCTCACCGTCGTGGAGCTCCTGCGCCAGCTGATCGAACGCCAGGCCCTGCGCCGCGTCGACTCGGGCGATCTCACCGACGCACAGGAAGAGGAACTCGGAGCCACCCTCCTCGCCCTGCACGAGCGCATTAGCGACCTGTGCGCCGAGCACGGATACCGCCTCGAAGACCTCAACCTCGATCTCGGACCTCTCGGTCACCTGCTGCCCCCCGCACGGTGAACGTGGCGGGGGGGGGGGGGGGGGGGGGGGGGGGGGGGGGGGGGGGGGGGGGGGGGGGGGGGGGGGAGGGGGGGAGGGGGGGGGGGGGGTGGGGGGGGGGGGGTGAGGAGGAGG